>DATGEI010000030.1:0-82957 GCA_035310365.1 Candidatus Acidiferrum sp. | reverse complement strand
GACTTCGGTGAGGAAACCCATATTCCGGTCGGGGTTTGCGGTCGGCGCGTCTTCGGGGCTGGGGAGCTGGCTGATGTCTTTGACGTGGAGGCAGGGAAGCGGCCGGGGTTGGCGTTGAAATAAGGGATGGGATCTTTTCCGGCGACGGTGATCCAGCAGAGATCGAGTTCCATTTTGACGAGGTCCTTGTCGCAGTTTTTCAGAAGGTAGTCGTAGGGAAGTCCACCGCCCAAGGACTTGGCGGCCTGAAATTCGAAAGTGTGATTGTGATAAGCGAACTGGATGCCGGCTTTTTTGGCGGATTCGCCGCACTTGTTGAAGAGTTCGGCGGCGCGTTTCCAGCCGTCGTCGGAATCGCGCTGGGCGGGCTCGATCCAGGGATTGACGATGAGTTTGTGGCCGATGGTGTGAGCGGCGTCAAGCGCTTCGGGCCAGGATTTTTCGAGCGTGGTGTAGGGAACATGGCAGGACGAGGCGGTGAGGCCATTTTTGTGGACGATGGCAGCGATGTCTTTTGGATCTTTTCCGAAGTAGCCGGCGAATTCGACTTCCTTGTAGCCGGCAGCGGCGACCTTGGCGATGGTGCCTTCGAAATCGGACTTCATGGCATCGCGAACGGTGTACAGCTGAACGCCGATGGGGCGAACCATTTTTGGCATGCCAGCGGCGAAAGAAGATTTTGCGGCAAGAGTTGCGGCAACGGATGTACCGATGAAAGTGCGGCGATTCATGAGAGATCTCCTCGACGGTTAAGAACGGCCGGCTTCAAAAAGCCGGCCCTACATGTGGCGCTAAAGACGTGAGCGAGTATACAAAAAAGAGGGGCGACGCATTGAAAAAAATGCGCCGCCCGGGTGGTCACGGGAGAAATTAGAAGTAGAAGCGCAAGCCGAACTGCATCTTGCGGGACAAGTGAGCGCCGTTAACGTGCAGAAAGTCGGAAGCGCCTAGAGAAGAGCTGACCGAATTGAATTCGGGATGGTTGAAGAGGTCGAAGGTCTCCCAACGGAAATCGAAGCCGGTCTTTTCGTTGATGGTAAAGCGCTTGAAGAGGCCGAAGTCGAAGTTGGTGCGGCGCGGATTGAAAAGCGTGTCGCGGCCGACGTTGCCGAAGGTGAGGCCAGTGGGAATCGAGAAGGCGTTCGGGTTGTAAAAGAGTGGCCCGATTACGCTTGGATCCTGATTGGAAGTGAAGCCGCCGTGCGGGTCGCCGACGAGGTCCGGACGAGAGCCAGTGCCGGCACCGTTGGCGACGCCGGCGTTGTCTCCGAAGGTCGAACCATTGGTAATGCTGAACGGCGTTCCGGTTTGCACGGTAGTGATGCCCGAAATTTGCCATCCACCGAGAACATTGTGGGTGAAGCCGGAGGCGCGGAAAAAGGGCAAGCCGTAGACATAGCTCAAGGTCAAGTTATGCCGCTGGTCGAAAGTGGAGTTGCCGCGATTGGCTTTGACGTTGTAGGAATCGACGAAAGCGGTGTCGGAACGGTCGGAGGAGTCGTCAATGGAGTGGCTATAGGTGTAAGCGACGCTGAGGGTGAGGTCGCCGACGGTGCGATTCGCACCAACCTGAAGCGCGTGGTAGATGGAGTTGGCTTCGTCCCGCAACTTGGTGATGTTGCTGAAGCCAGGGAACGCGGAGCGCAGGATGTCCGCGTTCGCGCCGCAAGCGGCGACGGCAAGGTTGACTGCGGCCTGGCCGGTAATGGGAACGCCGCTCGGCGTCATGGCGTTGGTCGGCACACCGTTCGCGTCGAAAGTAGCTCCGCAATCTGGCGAATTGGATTGATTGGGCAGTGGCTGCGAGATCTGTTCGCCCGGTTTATAGGGATTGGCGGCCAGTGCCGTAGGCAGAATCTGATTCCCGTTGGTGAGCAAAGTGAGGTGCGTACCTTTGCTGCCGACATAGGCGACAGAAACGATGGTGTGGGAAGGCAGCTCTTTCTGGACGTTCAGGTTCCATTGTTGGACGTAGGGCCACACGGCTTTGTTGGGAACGGTGACGACGGTCAAGGGGAAGAGCGGAACGGCGCCAGCACCGGCACCGACGTTTTGGTAGCCGGTGATGTTGGATTGCGTGGCGGCCAGGACGAGAGGCGCAGAGCCTTCGAGCGATTCGGTGTTGCCCTCGTTGCCGTTGGTGTGTTCGAAGAAAACGCCGTAACCGCCGCGGATTGCGAGTTTGCCGTCACCTTTGGGGTCAAAGGCAAACCCGATGCGCGGGGCGGGATTGAAGAGATGGCCCGAGAGGCAGCCGTCGTTGGGGGAGGATCCCACAGCGACGGTGGGGAATGCAGAACCGGGGAGAAGAGTCAGGTTGCCGCCCTTGCCGCCGCATTGAACGATACCGTTAAGGGGATTACCCGATCCTGCGCCGACGTTCAAGGAGCCATCGCCATTGAAGCCGGGCTCATTTCCGGCGACGAAGGTATCGGGATTGAAGTTGAAGGCGTTTCTATAACGCTCGCGGTAGGTGCCGAAGAGGCTCATGCGAAGGCCGAGATTGAGAGTAAGTCTCTTGGTGACGCGCCAATCGTCGTTGAAGTATGGTTCAACGATCTTATAGCGATTGTAATACTTGAGGATTTGGTTCCATTGTTTGTAGCTGCCGATGTTGCCGAGAAGCAAGTCGGCGAAAGAGTTGCCGCTGGTGACGCCCGAGGCGGCGTCAAAGGTCAAAATGCCTTGGACGTTGGGCGAGTTATCCTCATTTTTCTGAGCAAAGGCGGCATAGGCGCCAAACTGGAACGTGTGATTGCCGATAATCTTGGTGACGTTGTCGCGATAAGTGTAGGTCGGATTGGCGTTGTTCCAGGGGAAGTAGCCGGTGTCTTGGCCGAGGCTGGTGCCGTAAGCGGCGTTGCCGTTCAGTTGAATGGCAGGGAGTTTGCCGCCGAATCCGTTGTTGAAAATTGCGCCCATGGCGAATCCGCTGGGGAGTGCCGGGCTATTCAGCGCAGTAAGTGAGATGTGGTCAGCGGTATAGCTGGCGACAAATTCATTCAGGAGCGTCGGGGTAATGTTGGCATTCAAGCGAGCAACGAAGCTGGTGCCTGGACCGACGAAGTTGGTTTGAATGTTTTCAAAGGCGGAGTTGCCATTGCCCCAAAGAGGATTCGGCGTAATGGTGCTCCAGGAGTCATGAATGTAGCGGAAGGTGAGGCGATAGTTGTTGGTGATGTTGTGATCGATGCGAACAAGCTCTTCACGCCAAGTAGTCGGGAGCGAGACAGTTTGAATGAAGGCGGGTATGGGAGCGCCGGTGGCCGGTCCGTTGCCATCGCTAAGCAGCTTGAAATTGCCGTTCGTCGTGTTGGCGTGAGGAATCAGATTAAGAAGGGCCTGCGCCTCGGGAGTAATGGGTACGGCCTTGAAGTTTGCGACGTTGGGACAATCAGCGGTGGCAGGAGTGCAAACGTCGGTGAAGTCTCCGCCGCGCTCGGCGTCGGAGGGAACGTTTTGCGGCGACGATGTGTAGGGATCCTTCTGACTACGCCACTCTTCCGAGAAGAAGAAGAAGGTCTTTTTCTTTTCGGAGTTGTAATGCTTCGGAATGTAGACCGGGCCGCCGATGGTGTAGCCATAGTCGTGTTTCTTGTAAGCGGGACGAGGGATACCGGAGGCGTTGTCAAAATATTCGTTGGCGTTGAAGAAATCGTTGCGCAGATATTCGAACGCGCTGCCGTGGAAGGAACTGCCGCCGGATTTGGTTTCGACTTCGATCGTGCCGGAACCGTTGCGACCGTATTGGGCGCCGTAGGTCGAAGTGAGGACTTTGAATTCGGCGATGGCTTCGACGTTGGGATAGACGTTGAGCGTGGAGTTGGAACCGTTGTCCAAGTTGTCGCCACCGTCGAGTTCCCAATTGTTGTATTCGGTGCGGCCGCCGTTGATGGAGTAGGCGACGTTGCCGTAGACGCCGACCTTGCCTTCGTCCTGGCCGGTCTGATTGACGACGCCGGGAGTGAGGGTGACCAGCTGAGTGAAATTGCGGCCATTGAGTTCGAGCTGGCTGACTTGCTTTCCGGAAATGGTGGAACCGATTTCGGAAGAAGTGGTTTCGACCTGAGCGACGCTTTCGCCGGTGACGACGACTTCTTCGGTGACGGCGCCGACGGTCATACTGACGTCAATGCGGGCCTTTTCGCCGACGCTGAGGGCGATTTTCCTGGCCGTGAATTTCTGGAAGCCTTTTGCGGAAACGGTCATGTCATAGGTATCGCCGGGAAGACCGGGGATGACATAGGCGCCGTCACCGTTGGAAATAGTAGAACGGTTCAAGCTGCCGGTCAGGTTTTTGATGGTGATTTCAGCGCCGGCGATGGCCGCGCCGGTTTTGTCGATCACGGTACCGCCGATGTAGCCGGTATCCTGAGCGCCGGCTAGGAGCGGCAAACAGAGAACTGCGAGAAGCAAAAGGATCGAGCGCGAATGAAATGCTTTCACGGTGCAACCTCCAGGAAGATTGAAATCTTTGTCGAACGAGACCGATGGGAAGAAGGCGGATAGACGGAAGCGCGGAAACAAAAGAACGCAATGATCGCCACAGGCCACCCTGTTCGCTCAGGGTTTGTAAGTACAAACCCCGAAACCCCTGCCCACTCGACTGAAACGCACCCGACTTTTTACGCTCAGGGATTGCAAGTACAAACCCCGAACCCCCGGCTATTAAAACGAGTTAATAAGGCAGATTCGCGCTTGTGTCAAGCGGGAATTTTAGGGTGGGGCTATTTTGCGGCGGAAGGCGGCGGGGGAACCGAGAGATATTGGAGCGGTGTGCAGGAACGGGAAACGTTAATTAGAGGGTGAGATGACTTGCAAATGAGAGAGGCGTACCAGAAACTGACGATGATTTCTAGAAAGCGGCGAAGGGGACTTCGTGACGAATTGCGGGACAAAGCGTGGCAGGGTGTTGCTGGCGATCGCCGCGGTGGCGCTGTTTAGTTCTCGCGTCTCGGCAGGCCAGGGCAAGGATTTGCAGAGAGTATTTGCGGCGGGGCAAGCGAAGCTAGCGCAGGGAGACTTGGACGAGGCGGAGCGCGATTTCAGGGCGGTGCTTGCGGCGGACCCGAAAGCGGGGCCGGCGTACACGAACCTCGGGGTGATCGCGATGCGGCGGAAGAAGTGGAATGAAGCGCTGGGGTTGTTGAAAAAGGCGGGGCGGCTGCAGCCGAATGAGCCGGGCATTCGCTTGAATATCGGACTCGTGGAATACAAGCGGGGGAATTATCCGGACGCGATCGCGCCGTTAGAGAGCGTGTTGAAGGAGCGGCCGGATTCGGTGCAGGCGCGCTATTTGCTTGGTTTGAGCTATTCGTTCGTGGAGCGGCACGCGGATGCGGTGAAAACACTGGAACCATTGTGGCCGCGGTTCTCGGATCAATTTGTGTATTTGTACGTTCTTGGGAATTCGGCGTTTTATGCAAAGGATGAAGCGACGGATCAGAAGGCGCTGGCGCGGTTGATTGAAGTGGGCGGCGATACGCCGCAGTTTCATCTTTTGATGGGGAAGGCATTGCTGGCGCGGAGCGACGACACGAAAGCATTGGAAGAGCTGGAAAAGGCGGAGAAAGGCGATGCGAATTTGCCGTTTTTGCATTTTAATTTTGGATTTGCGTATTTGCATTTGCAGAACGCGGCGCGAGCGGAGGAGGAGTTTCGAAAAGATATTGCGTCGGCGCCGGATTTGCCGTACAGCCACGAACAGCTCGGGAAACTTTATTTGAATTCGGGTCAGGACGTGCGGGCGGTGCAGGAATTTCGTGAGGCGCTGGCGATTGAACCACGTTTGCCGGAATCGCGGCTGGAACTGGCGCGGCTGTTGCATCGCGATGGGAAAGAGGCGGAGGCGCTGAAGGATTTGGATGTGGCGGAAAAATATGCGCCGAAGAGCCACAAAGTGCGGCTGCTGCGCGGGCAGGTGCTGTTGAAGTTGGGAAGGACGGAAGAGGGGCGCGCGGAATTGGCGGAGTCGAAGAGGTTGTTTGATCAAGTGCTGGACAAGGACAAGGCGAAGATTGATGAGCAGCGAGTGCCGAATCCGGAAGTGGAGAAGGCGGAGTAGACTTGGAAAAAAGACAAGTCTAGGGTCACGGGCGCGTGGAGACCCAATCTGAAATCGAAGAGAGGTTCCTCCACGGCGTGACCCGGCGCGCGTTATTTGTTTAAGGCAATTGGGCGCGCGCAAGAAAAAGCCGGGTCACTCCGGTCGGAATGAAAATAATTAATTACGAGTTGAATCGGATCGAGCTTACGGGAGAGGCGGGGCTTGCCAGGGGCCGCGGGCGAGTTCGAGGGTTTCGGCGATGGCGAGGAGAAGTTCTTCGGAGAAAGGGCGGCCGATGAGCTGGACACCGATGGGGAGGCCGTCGGAGGAAGTGGAAATGGGAATGGCGAGGCCGGGAAGGCCGGCGAGATTGAGCCACTGCGAGTGGCGCATGGTTTCGCGATAACCGCTGGGCGAGCGCCAGGTGCCTTCGCCGTGGAGAAAGGCGGGCGCGGAAGAAACTGGCGATAGCAGGACGGGAAAATCTTCCATGGCGTTGAGGATGCGGGCGCGTTCGAAATCGCGCGCGGTGGATTTTGCGACGAATTCCAGCATGGTGGTCGGGGCGGACGGGCGCGCAGCTTGCATGTAATCGAGAAAAACAGGGCTGAGCGGCGATTCTTTTCCGGCGACGGCTTGCGCGAAGAGCTGGCTGATAAAAGTTCCGAAGAAAAACCACCAGAGATCGAGGGCGCGGTCGAGACTGTGCATTTGAAAAGGTTCGACACGGAAGCCGGATTGTTCGAGAAGTTTTGCGGCTTGAGAGACGGCGGCGAGGGATTCGGGCGTGGCGGCGCCGACTGCGGAGCAATCGAGAATGCCGATGCGGGTTTGGCGCGCGGCCGCGGAGGAAATTTCCTCGATCGGCGCGGGGACGGTGAGCGCGTCGGCGGAGTCCGGCCCGGCGAGAATGCTGAAAAGAATGCGAAGGTCGGCGACGGTGCGCGCCATGGGGCCGACGACGCCGATCCAACCGTAGGAATTGTTGCCGGGCGGAAAATGGCCGGTGCCGGGAATGCGGCCGGGCGTGGGTTTTAGTCCGCAAATGCCGCAAAAATGGGCGGGGACGCGAATGGAGCCGCCGCCATCGCTGCCAACGCCGCCGAAGGAACAACCCGAGGCGATGGCAGCGGCTTCGCCGCCGCTGGAGCCGCCGCTGGAGCGCGCGGGATTCCAGGGATTGCTGGTGCGGCCGGAGAGGCGATTGTCGGTTTCGTAGGCCATGAGGAATTCGGGAGTGTTCGTGCTGCCGAGGAGGATTGCGCCGGCGGCGCGAAGGCGCTCGACGACGGTGGCGGAGCGGCGAGGAGTTTCGTCGGCGCGGAGAAGCGAACCGGCGGGATTGGGCCAGCCGGCGACGTCGAAGCAGCTTTTTATGGTGAGCGGGATGCCGTGAAGAGGGCCGACGGTTTTGTTATGAGCAACGGCTTGGGCCGCGACGATTGCATTTTCGCGAGCGGCTTCCGGATCGAGATGAACGAAGGCGTTTATTTTCGGTTGGAGAGTGGCGATGCGGGCGAGTTGGGAATCGATTATTTCGACCGGAGAAATTTGTTTGGTGCGGAGAAGATCGGCGAGTTGAGAGAGGGATGAGTAGTGGAGCGGCGGCATGAGATGGATTTTTTGAGAGTATGCGGCGGAGGGGCGAGCGTCAAGCGAGAGACGATGCGGCCGACCATGCGAAGAGTGGCGAGGGAAGTTTGGGGTGTGACACAATCGAAGGATTCCGCGCGTTTGTGAGAGCGCGGGGCAAACTCCGCGCAGACAAGGAAACACAGAACATGGGGATGAAGCTTCGCCGTGCCGGCGTGATTCTGGCTGGGGCAGCAGCGGTGATCGTGTGTGTGGAAAGCGCGCGATTGCGCGCGGAGAATCGCGTGCCGCGGAGGGCGGAGCCGGGAAACGCGGCAACCGAGCCGGCGGACCACGCGGCGGCGGCAAAGCGGAACAGCGTTGGCGTGGCCTTTATGGGGCAACAGCGATTTGCGGATGCGCAGAAAGAATTTGAGGCGGCGCTGGCGGCGGATGGGAATTACGCGCTGGCGACTTTGAACCTGGGAATTTCGCTGATGGCGCAACAGAAATCGGAAGCGGCCATGGCGGCGTTGACGCAGGCGACGGAAAAGCGGCCGAACGATCCGTACGGCTGGTACAACCTCGGGTTGGTGCGGAAGGATACGGGAGAACTGGAAAAATCGATTGCGGCGTTCGAACGAGTGACGCAGATTGCGCCGAACGAGCCGGATGCGTTTTACTTCATCGGATATTTGAACACGCAACTGCAGAAATACGACGCGGCGATTGCGGCGTATCAGAAGGCGATTGCCATTTTTCCGTTTCATGCGTCGGCGGAATTTGGAATTGCGAAGGCTTTTCAACGCAAGGGCGATGGCGATTCGGCGCGAGAGCATTTGCAGAAATTTACGCACATGAGCGCGAACAAGACGGGCACGCCATTCGGCGCGGGATATGGAGACCAGGGAAAATTTTCGCTGGCGGAGTATGCGCAGAATGGCGTGTTGATGGCGCCAGCGGCGATTGCGGTGAAATTTTCGTCGCAGGCGATCAACGCCGAGATGAAGGGCGTGAGCGGCAATTGGAAATCGCCGGGGCCGAGTATGGGCGCGTGCTTTTTCGATTTTGAGGGAAATGGAAAGCCGGGGCTGTTTCTTGTGAGCGCGACGGATGGCGGAACGAGCCGATTGTTGCGAAATTTGGGTGACGGAAAATTTGTGGATGTGACGGAGCAGGCGGGACTGAAAATTACCGGCAAGGGAATGGGATGCGCGGCGGGGGATTTCGATAATGACGGCAAAACGGATTTGGCGGTCTGTTTTGCGGATGGCGTGAGATTGTTTCGCAATACGGGCGATGGAAAATTTCTGGATGTGACGCAAGCGGCGGGAATCAAACGCGAGAAGGGCTGCGTGGCGTTGACGTTTGTGGATTACGACCACGACGGCGATTTGGATTTGTACGTGACGATGGCGCCGGGAGCGGCAAGCGGAAATGTTTTGTGGCGGAACAATAGCAACGGGACGTTTACGGACGTTTCGGGCGAAACGCGGCTCGGCGCGGAAGCGACGGGAGGGGGAATTGCGACGAGCGATTTTAATAATGACCGCGCAATTGATTTTATTTTGGCGGGAGGAGCGGCGGGTGGATTGGTGCTGCTGAATCCGCGCGAGGGCGCGTTTCAGCCGCTGGGCGACATTGATTTTACGAAAATGGGATTGCCGCCGGCGGTGGGCGTGGTGTCGTTTGATTTCGACAAAGACGGATGGATGGATCTGGCGTTCACGCATACCGGCGCGCCGGGAATCAGTTTGTGGCGGAACGTGGATGGAAAACATCTGGAGCGCGTCGCGTTGCCGGATTTTGGTTGGGAGAGAGGTTGGGGAATCGCGGCGATTGATTACGACAACGACGGTTGGCTGGACATAGTGGCTGTTGGCGAAGGCGTGGACAGCGGATGGGTACGACTGCTGCGGAATTTGGGCAACGGAAAATTTGCGGACGTTACGAAGGAAGTTGGGTTGGACAAAGTGAAGTTCGGCGAGCCGCGCGCGATCGTCGCGGCGGATTTGCGCGGCAACGGCGAAACGGATTTGGTGATTACGCAGGCGGACGGGCCGCCGGTTTTATTGAAGAGCGAAGGCGCGGCGGCGAACAACTGGCTGGCGCTGGATTTGAAAGCGCTGAACGACAACAAGAGCGGAATTGGAACGAAAGTGGAAGTGTTTGCCGGGCCGCTGGTTCAAAAGTGGGAAGTGCCGGGAGCGTCGGGATATTTGGGGCAGAGCGCGGCGATTTTGCACGTGGGATTGGGAAATCAGAAAGAGGCGGACGTGGTGCGGCTGCTCTGGCCGACGGGCGTGCCGCAAGATGAAATCAAACTTACGGCGAAAAAAACGCAGGTGGTGGCGGAACTTGACCGGCGAGGGAGTTCGTGTCCGGCGCTTTTTTCGTGGAATGGAAAAGAGTACGAATTTATTGCGGACATTATTGGGCCGGGCGTGGTGGGACATTGGATCGCGCCGGGCGAGCGGGATGTGCCGGACCCGACGGAGTATTTGAAAGTGTCGGGTAAGAGTGTGAAGGAGCGCGACGGGAAACTGAGCTTTCGGTTTATGGAGCCGATGGAAGAGACGGTTTACCTCGACCAGGTGCAGCTGCTGGCGGTCGACCATCCCGCGGCGTATGACGTTTTTCCGAACGAACGGTTTGCGAGCAATCCGCCATTCCCGGAGTTTCGCGTGGTGGCGAGCCGCGGCGCGCGGCCGCCGGCGGGCGCGTGGGACGACAAGGGAAACGACGTTTTGCAATTGCTTGCGACGGCGGACAGAAAATACGTGACGAGTTTTGAGGAATTGCCGTTTGCGGGATTTGCGAAGCTGCATTGGGTGGAATTGGATTTGGGAAAATGGGACGCGTCGAAGCCGTTGCGATTGATCGCGGATGGCTACACGGATTATTTCACGGCGACTTCGATGTATGCGGCGGATCAGGCGGGAATCAAAGTGATTGCGCCGTATGTGGAAGTGCAAGACGCGGCGGGGAATTGGAAGCGCGTGATGGAAGACATGGGATTTCCGGCGGGGCTGCATCGCACGATGGTTGCGGATCTGACGGGGAAATTGCCTGCCGGGACGCGGCGGATTCGCATCGTGACGAATCTGAAAATTTATTGGGACGCGATGCGGATTGACCAGACGGGCGAAGCGCGCGATGCGCGTGTGCAGAACGTTCCGCTCGAGAATGCGAATCTCGCATTTCTGGGATATCCGAAGGAGACGAGGCTGACTCCGGCGAGCGACACGAAATATTCCTGGTCGGCGCGAAGCATGACGGGGCCGTACACGCGGGCGGCGGGAAATTACACGCGGTATGGCGACGTGAAGAGCCTGCTGAAGAATGCGGACGACCGCTTCGTGATTTTCAGTTCGGGCGAAGGATTGAAACTGGATTTCGATCCGAGCGGCTTGAAGCCGCTGCCGGCGGGATGGGTGCGCGACTATTTCTTTTATGCGGATGGATTCGAAAAGGACATGGATTTTTACGCGGCGCATGCGTTCACCGTGGAACCGCTGCCTAAACATGGAATGAAACCGTATCCGTACGCGGACGGGGAAGCGTATCCGGAAGATGCGGAGCACCGGAAATATCAGCTCGAATACAACACGCGCGAGCGGTCGGACCGGTTGCCGGCCGATTTGCAATATCACTATCCTCAAAAATAACGGCCAGCGGAACGTGCGCGCGATTCTATTCCGCGGCGGCTTCGACTTGCTTTAATAGTTTTTGCAAATCGCCGGCGGAAAAATAGCGGCCGTTGGCGATGACGGCGGCGATTTTCTGGGTGTTGGCGATGTCGTCGAGAGGATTGGCGCGGAGGAGGACGAGGTCGGCGAATTTGCCGGCTTCGATGGAACCGAGGCGGGATTCCATGCCGAAAAATTCCGCGGGATTGATGGTGGCGGTTTGCAGGGCTTCGAGCGGGGTGAAGCCGGCGGCGACGAAGCGCTGAAGTTCTTCGTGCAGGCTGAAGCCGGGGAAGATGTAAACGCCGGGCGGCGTGTCGGTACCGGCGAGGAACTTCACTCCTTTTTTGTGAAGCAGTTGGACGACCTCGAGTTCTTTTTCCAGAAACTTTTTGCGGACGGCCAGGTTGTCGTTGCCGTAGCCTTCGGTGATTTCGTCGGTGAAGCGCTTCCACGTTGCCGTTTTCCAGGAGGAAGGGACGTATTTTGCGCGTGCGTCTTTGGAGAAGTCGGTGACGTCGATCAAATTGCCGCCGCGTTCCCAAACGAGCGTGGGACATTGCCAGGTGTGATTTTTGGCGAGAAGTTCGGCCAGCGAGGCGGCGCGGGCGGGATCGAAGGTTTCAAGAAAGCGCGCTTCGGTTTTGTTTCCTTTGAGGAAATCGTCTTCGGCGGGGGAACTGCCTTCGAAGATGCCGATGAGGTGCTCGAAACTTTTCATTCCGGCTTCGGACATTTCTTTTGCGCGGACGGAATCGGGCACGTGGCCTTCGAACGGTATGCGCTGTTTTTTTGCTTCGTCGGCGATGGCGAAGACGGCTTCGCGCGGAATGAGCGATTGCAGCTTGATGAAATCGGCGCCGCGCGTTTTTAGTTCGGCGACGGCGCGTCGCGCGTCATCACTAGTGGAAATGGCGATGGAACTGGGAAAGCGCGGCTTGGGGCCGTCGAGCATGGGGCCGGACGTGAAGATTCGCGGGCCGGCGAGTTGGCCCGCTTCCATTTCTTTGCGCCAGCCTTGCACGATTTCGAGTTCGCTGCCCATGTCGCGCACGCCGGTAACTCCGTTGGCGATGAAAAGCGGAAGCGAAATTTCTTTCGCGCCGGGAAACCAATCGCCGAACAGGAGATGAACGTGCATGTCCCAAAGGCCGGGAATCAGGAAAAGGCCGGTGCAATCGATCGTGCGCGCATTTTGCGGCGGCTTGGCCGAAGCGCTTGCGCCGACGAATCGAATGAGATTGCCTTCGACGACGACAGTTTGCTCGCGGTGAAGAACGCCGGTGCGCACGTCGACCGTTGCGACGTGGGTGAGCACAAGAGTCACGCCGGTCGCGTTCGTTTGCGCGCGAAGCGATGTGCCAGAGAAAAGAATTGCCGCGAGAACCGTTGCAACGGCGAACAGAACCGTACGAACGCGTGCCATGGCCCTTAGTCCCACGGAATTTCGAGCCAGGCGCGTTTTTCGGCGCTTTGGGCGATGGTTTCGCAGAGGATGAGTTCGTCGTGGCCGGTGGAAAACGTTGGAAACGATCGCGGCGCTTCGAAATCGCCGGCATCGAGGTACGCGTAAAAGTCTTTGAATAGTTGAACGAAAGTGTCGGGATAGCCTTCCGCGTGCCCGCCGGGATACGCGGCGTAACCGCGCGCGGAGGGAGCGAGCAGTGATGGATCTTTAATCAAGGACTCGTTCGCTTTTTCGCGGCGGCCGATCCAGAGCGTGTTTGGATCTTCCGCGTTCCACGCGAGCGAACCTTCGCTGCCGTTCACTTCGAAGCCGAGGCTGCATTTGCGGCCGGCACTGACCTGCGAAACGCTGTAAAAACCGCGGAGATCGTTTTCGAAATGAACGAGCACGGAAGCGTAGTCGTCGGTGGAGACGGGAACTTCGTCGTACGCGCCGGAGCCGGCTTTGGCGAAGGATTCGACGTGACCGCGCGGTTTGCGCCGCGTGTGATGAATCGTGGCGAGATCGGCGCAAATTTCCGTGATGCGACTGCCGGTAACGAACATGGCGAGATCCATCCAGTGCGTGCCGATGTCGGAGACGGCGCGGAGATCGCCGCCGAGTTTCGATTCAAGGCGCCAATTCCAATCGGAAGGGAAGAGCAGCCAGTCTTGATGAAATTTTCCGTGTACGAGGAGCGGCTTGCCGATGGCGCCGGACTTCACGAGCGCGCGCGCTTCCTGGCAAAGCGGGTAGTAACGAAGATTGTGCGCGACGCCGCCGACAAAACCCGTTTCCTTTTCTATGGCTTTGAGCGTTTGCGATTCACGCGAATCCATTGCGAGCGGTTTTTCGCACAGAACGTGCTTTCCGGCGCGCAACAATGTGCTGGCTTGTTCGAAATGAAGGTGATTCGGCGAGCAGATGTGCACGCAAGTGATCTCTTTGTCGGCGGCGAGTTCGGCGAGAGTTGCGTAGGATTTTTCAAGACCGAGCGATTTTGCGGCGGAAGTGCCGCGTTCGGCGGTGCTGAGCATGCCTCCGCGAACGTGAATGCCGAGCCGGCGAAGCGATTCAAGGTGAGCGCGGCCGACAAAGCCAAGACCGATGATGGCGACGGAATGTTTCATGCGAGCGGCTCCCCGAGGAAGATTTTGCGAGCGAAACGAACAGGCATTTTACGCCGAGAAGAGAAAAATCGTCACGCGAAATGCGCGAGCCCCATGTAGACGTCCGCGCGACACGCGGCTTCTATTTTTCGGCAAGCAAGCCGGCGCGCACTTTCTGCAATTCCTTTTTCACTTCGGCGCCGGCGTCGGGGAATTGCAGGTTCAATCGTTCGAGCGTGTCGATGATGGCGGAGGCGACGACGAGCCGCGTGTACCACTTGTTGTCCGCGGGCACAACGTACCACGGCGCGAACTTGGTGGCCGTGTTGCGAATCATTTCGTCGTACGCCGCTTGATAGTCTTTCCAGAAGCCGCGCTCTTTCACGTCGGCCATGGAAAATTTCCAGTTCTTTTTCGAATCGTCGAGGCGTTCGAGAAAGCGTTTCTTTTGTTCCTTGCGGGAAAGATGCAGGAAGAATTTGACGACGACGACTCCGTTGCGCGTAAGGTAACGCTCAAACCGCCGAATGTCTTCAAATCGTTCTTCCCAAATGTTTTTGGTAACGAGAGGCGCGGGAAGTTTTTGCGCGCCCAGAAGATTTTCGTGCACGCGCACGACGAGCACTTCTTCGTAGTAAGACCGGTTGAAAATGCCGATTTTGCCGCGCTCGGGAACGGCTTTATGCGCGCGCCACAGATAATCGTGGTCCAGCTCTTCCGGACTCGGCGCCTTGAAGGAATGAACGTCGCAACCCTGCGGATTCACGCCGGACATGACGTGTTTGATCGCGCCGTCTTTTCCCGCCGCATCCATCGCCTGCATCACAATGAGCAGGGAGTATCGATCCTGCGCGTAAAGTTTTTCCTGCATGCGGCTCAGGAGCTTTACGCCGTCGTCGAGCATTTCCGCCGCCGCTTCTTTCGAGTGCAGCTTGCCGGTGTCGCACGGATCGAAATCCTTCAATCGAAATCGTTCTCCATCGGTGATTCGATACGGTTCGGCAAGTTTTGCCGAGGATTTTGCGAGCTTTTGATTGTTCATGGCCGGGCGAAAGTGTAGTACAGAAGCCCGCGCCCGAACGACCATTTTGGTGCGGAGCGCAGGACGTATAGAATCTGCCGTGCCGATCCGATGATTACACTGGCCCACAAACTTTCCGCGCGCGATTATTTCGCGCTGGCGTTCGGCACGATGATTGGCGCCGGCTGGCTCGTGGTGATGGACGATTGGCTCGGCCGCGGCGGTCCGGCGGGCGCGATGCTGGCGTTCGGCATTGGCGGAATTTTGCTGCTCCCGGTGGGCTGGGTGTACGGCAAATGGGTGGAGCGTTTGCCCGATGCGTCGGGCGAAGCCGCGTACACCGCGCAAGTGTTTCCCGCGTTTTTCAGTTACGCGACCGGCTGGATCATGCTGCTTGCGTATTTCATCGTGTGCCCGTGGGAAGCGGTGGCGATCGGAAAGTTGGCCGCGTATTTATATCCGGCGCTCGATCGCTTCGAAGTGTATCGCGTTGGCGGTCACGCCGTTTTTCTGCCGCGGCTCGCGCTGGGAATTGCCATGACCGTGTTTCTTGCGTTTCTAAACTACAAAGGCATTCGCGCGAGCGCATCGTTTCAAAAATGGATCACGAGCGCGGTATTGCTTTTGTTTTGCGTCATCGTCGCGACGAGCGCGGCGCACGGATCGTTCGCAAACTTCCGGCCCGTATTTCCCGTGGCGCCGCTTGCGTCCGTGCTGTTGACGCTGCAGATCGTGCCGTACTTCATGACGGGTTTTGAAAGCGTGCCGAAAGCGGCGGAAGAAGCGGCGCCGGGATTCGGCGGGAAGCGATTCTTCCGCGCGATCGCGATGGCGCTCTTCGTCGGCGCCGGATTTTACGTGCTGGCGATCGGCGCGGTGGCATTTGCAACGCCGTGGCAGGGATTGCTCGGCCAGAAATTCGCGACGGCAGTGGCGTTCGAACGCGCGCTGGGTGCGCAGTGGCCGGTGCGCGTAATTCTGGCGATGGCGTTTTTGGGATTGTTTCAGTGCTTCAACGGAAATTTTGTGGCGGCGAGCCGAATGCTTTTTTCGTTTGGGCGCCGCGGCACGATTCCGCGGCCGTTCAGCGCGGTTCATCCGGTCCATCAAACGCCTTACGTCGCCGTCGTTGCCATTGCGACGATGACCGTCGTCGGACTCCTGCTCGGCGATTCGTTGCTCGTGCCGGTGACGGAGGTCGGTTCGATGGCGTCCGCCTTCGGTTGGCTTGCGACTTGCGTTTCCTTTTTGGCGATCGAAAAGAATTTGCGGAGGCGAATCATTGCCGGCGCGGGCGCCACCGTGGCGCTGCTTTTGTTTTTGATGAAGCTCGTGCCGGCGTTTCCCGGCCATTTTTCGAGGGCAGAGTGGATTGCCCTTTCGATTTGGCTGGCATTGGGGCTCGTGCTTTACTTAATCGCGGCGCGGAAAAAATAGCGGCGCATGTATACTTTGGAAGGCTTCAGGAAAATGAAACGCACATGATTCCATTTTTGCATCTTGGTCCGCTCGCGATTCCGACGTTTGGTCTGATGGTGGCAACCGGGCTTTTCGTCTCGGCGTACGTCTTGCAAACGGATTTTGCGCGGCGAGACACAAAAACCGACGCCTTTCTGATTATCGGTATCGCGGGCCTTGCGGGCATTGTCGGCGCGCGGCTCTATCACGTGCTGGAAGCGCCCCGCGAATTTTTTGCCGACCCATGGCCGCAGCTCTTCAGCCGGTTTGGCTTCGCGTGGTTTGGCGGCCTGCTTGGCGGATTTGTTGCGCTCATCCTGATTGCGCGCAATGAAAAAATCTACATATTGGAATTTCTGGATGCGTGCGCGCCCGCCGCGTGCGTCGGGTACGCCATTGGACGAATCGGCTGCCTGCTTTCGGGCGACGGTGATTACGGAATTCCCACGTCGCTGCCCTGGGGAATGAGTTTTCCGAACGGCGTTGTGCCGACGACGGAACGCGTGCATCCAACGCCGCTCTACGAATTCATCGGATGGATGCTGATCGCGCTCGTTCTCTGGAAGCTCGGCAGCGGTGCGATTCAAAAAGGCGAGCGAACGGGCGGCAGGATTTTCTTTTACTATTTGATTCTCACCGGCGTGGCGCGCTTTCTGGTGGAAATGATCCGCATCAATCCGCGTTCGTTCTTTGGAATGTCCAACGCGCAAACGGCCAGCGTCGCGTCGGTGATTCTGGGCTTGGCGTTGCTGTGGGGTTTCCGCGGCGCGCCGCAAGAAAACTAAATCATCTGCCGCAGCACATACTGCAAAATTCCGCCGTTCTGGTAGTAGAGAATTTCTTCCGGCGTGTCCACGCGCGCAACGACGGAAAAGCGCTTTTCGCCGCCGTCGTCGGACTTTGCCACAACCGTAACCGTCTTTTTTGGCGTCAGCGAAGAAACTCCCTCAATCGAGTACGTCTCTTTGCCCGTCAAGCCGAGCGATTGCGGCGTTTCGCCGTTCAGAAATTGGCAGGGAAGAATTCCCATGCCGACCAGGTTGCTGCGATGAATGCGTTCGAAACTTTCCGCGATCGCGGCGCGAATGCCGAGCAGGCGCGGTCCTTTCGCCGCCCAATCGCGCGAAGATCCCGACCCATATTCTTTCCCGGCGATCACGATCAGCGGAACGCCCGCTTCGCGATATTTCACCGCCGCGTCGTAAATCGTCATCTGTTCGCCGCCGGGCTGATACGTCGTCCAGCCGCCTTCGGTCCCCGGCGCCAGCTGATTCTTCAAACGAATGTTGGCAAACGTGCCGCGCATCATCACTTCATGATTTCCGCGCCGCGCGCCATACGAATTGAAATCGTGCGGCTTCACGCCATTCGCGACGAGGTATTTTCCGGCGGGTGAATCCGCGGCGATCGAACCGGCCGGCGAAATGTGATCGGTGGTGATGCTGTCGCCAAGAACGGCCAGCACGCGCGCGCCGTGCAAATCGGCCAGCGGCGCCGCGGTCTTCGCCATGTTTTCGAAATATGGCGGCAGCTTGATGTACGTGGACTTCGCGTCCCACTGGTAGAGATCGCCCTTCGGCACGGGCATGGACTTCCACATTGCATCGCCTTCGTAGACCGCGCTGTATTCCTTGCGGTACTGCTCGCTCGTGACCGAAGCGCGAACCGTGGCTTCGACTTCTTGCGGCGTCGGCCAGATGTCGCGCAGAAAAACCGGCTTTCCGTCGGAACCGTTGCCGAGCGGTTCGGTGGTGAGGTCGAGATCCATGCGGCCCGCAAGCGCATACGCAACGACGAGCGGCGGCGAAGCAAGATAGTTCGCGCGGACCAGCGGATGAATGCGTCCTTCGAAATTTCTGTTGCCGCTCAATACCGCCACGGCGACAAGACTATTTTCCTTGATGGCCGCGCCGATCGCGTCCGAGAGCGGACCGCTGTTGCCGATGCACGTCGTGCAACCGTAGCCGACCAGATTGAACTTCAATTTATCGAGAAAAACGTTCAAGCCGGACGCGGCAAGATAGTCCGTGACGACTTTCGAACCGGGCGCGAGCGACGTTTTCACCCACGGCTTCACGCTCAATCCACGCTCGACCGCCTTTTTCGCCAGCAATCCCGCGCCGAGCATCAACGAAGGATTCGACGTGTTGGTGCAGCTGGTGATCGCCGCGATCACCACCGCGCCGCTCGAAAGATCGAACGAGTCGCCGTTGTTTTTTACATGCGCTTGTTTTACCGGCAGACCTTCCATCACTTTTGTAAACGATGCCTTGGCTTTGGTCAGCGGCACGCGATCCTGCGGGCGCTTCGGGCCGGCCACGGTCGGTTCCACCGTGCCGAGGTCGAGTTCCAGCGTGTCGGAAAAGAGCGGATCGGGCGTCGCGTCCGTGCGGAAAAGCGCTTGTTCCTTGCAATAAGCTTCCACCAGCGCGATCTGCTCGTGCGAGCGCGCGGTAAAGTGCAAATAGGCGAGCGTCTCGGCGTCCACCGGAAAGAAGCCCATCGTCGCGCCGTACTCCGGCGCCATGTTGGCGATCGTCGCGCGGTCGGGAACGCTCAGGCTCGAAAGGCCGCTGCCGTAAAATTCCACAAATTTTCCGACGACGCCTTTCTTGCGCAGCATTTCCGTAACGGTCAGCACAAGGTCGGTCGCCGTGGCGCCGTCGCTCAAGCGGCCTTTCAGCTTGAAGCCGACCACTTCCGGAATCAGCATCGACGACGGCTGGCCGAGCATCGCCGCTTCCGCTTCAATTCCGCCCACGCCCCAGCCGAAAACGCCGAGCGCGTTGACCATCGTCGTGTGCGAATCCGTTCCGACAAGAGAATCGGGATACGCTTCGACGCGATTGCCGGTCGGCATGGCGCAAACGACGCGCGCGAGATATTCAAGATTCACCTGATGGCAAATGCCCGTGCCCGGCGGAACCGCTTTGAAATTCTGAAAGGAAGTCTGGCCCCAACGGAGGAAGGCATACCGCTCGACGTTGCGCTGAAATTCGAGTTCGGCGTTCAGTGCAAAGGAATTGCTCGTTCCAAAATTATCCACCTGCACGGAGTGGTCGATGACAAGTTCGACGGGAAAAAGGGGATTGATGCGCTTGGGATTGCCGCCAATCTTGTTGACGGCTTCGCGCATCGCCGCAAGATCCACGATCGCCGGTACGCCGGTGAAATCCTGCAAAAGCACGCGCGCGGGCATGAAGGCAATTTCTTTGTCTTTCGAGCCCGGCGTCCACGTGGCAAGCGCTTTGATGTCGTCGGCGCGGACCGAGCGGCCGTCCTCGCAGCGCAAAAGGTTTTCGAGCAGAATGCGGAGAGAAAACGGCAGCTTGGCGATCGTCCCCACGCCCTGCGTTTCGAGAATTTCCAGCCGCTGAATATCGAACGCCTGCGCGCCCACGTTCAGTTTGTCGCGCGTCTTGAAGGAGTTTGTCGCCGAGATGGTCATCTCGTCTTCCTTTCGAATGAGGTAGAACCATCTATGATAACCGAATTGACGGCGCGCGCGCTGAAGGTGGATTCGATTGGTGCGCGCCGTGACGCTATACTTGAACCATCGTGAAGGTCGTTTTGATTTCGACGTATGAGCTGGGTCGCCAGCCGTTTGGGCTGGTTTCCCCCGCGGCGTGGTTGCGTGCCGCCGGCCATGAAGTTGTGTGCCTCGATTTGACGCGGCAGCAGCTGGACGAAGTGGCGATTCTCGCCGCCGACCGCATCGCCATCTATCTGCCGATGCATACGGCAACGCGATTGGCGGCGCGGCTGATTCCGCAATTGCGTGAAAAGAATCCGCGCGCGCGGCTCTGCTGCTACGGGCTCTATGCCCCAATGAATGCGGAGTATTTGCGTTCGCTCGGCGTCGAAAAATTGATCGGCGGCGAATTTGAAGCCGAACTTGCCGCCTGGGCGGGTGAAGCGAACGGTGTTGCGCGCGAATCCAGCGTAACTTCCATGGACCGCCTCGCGTTTCGCGTTCCCGATCGCACCGGTCTGCCCGCAATCGAAAAGTACGCGCATCTTGTTTTGCCCGATGGCGGCTACCGCGTCGTGGGTTCCACCGAAGCGAGCCGCGGCTGCAAACATTTGTGCCGCCATTGTCCGATCGTTCCGGTTTATAAGGGCGTGTTTCGCATCGTCTCGCGCGACGTTGTGATGGAAGACGTGCGGCGGCAGGTGGCGGCCGGCGCGCAGCACATTTCCTTCGGCGACCCGGATTTTTTCAACGGAATCGGCCACGCCGTGAAATTGATTGACGAGTTTCACCAGGAATTTCCGAACATTTCCTACGATGTGACCATCAAGATCGAACATTTGCGCAAGCACGAAGCTCTGCTTTCAAAACTCCGCGAGACCGGATGTCTTTTCATTATCAGCGCGGTGGAATCCGCGGACGACGCGGTACTTGCGAAACTGGAAAAAGGCCACACGCGCGCGGACTTTTTGGTTGTGGCCGGAAAATTCCGCGAGCTGGGCCTCGCGCTGCATCCGACCTTTGTGCCGTTCACTCCCTGGACGACTTTTGCAAGTTACCTCGATTTGTTGCACGTCCTTCGCGAGGAAGCATTGATTGAAAATGTCGCGCCGGTGCAGCTCGGAATCCGGCTTTTGATTCCGGAAGGCTCGCGCCTGCTCGAGCTCGGCGACGTGCGAAATACCGTGCGTGCGTTTGACGCCGAATCGCTCGTCTATCCCTGGAGCAATCCGGACGCGAGGCTCGACGCGCTCAGCGCGGAAGTGCAGACCATCGCGGCCGCTGCCGACGCAGCCAAGTGGCCAAGAGCCAAGACGTTTGCCGCGATTTGGAAAGCGGCCCACGAAGCGGCGGAACTGCAAGTCCCGGAATTGAAGTTAGCGGCGGCGAAGGGCGTGCCATTTTTAAGCGAGCCCTGGTATTGCTGTGCCGAGCCGACCAAGGACCAGCTTATTTCGCTTGGCGTGGCTCCCGCACCGCAAAAACAACCGATGGCGCGGACCGCGGATAGCTTTGTCTGAAATGAATTCACCCTCCGCCATGCCCGGGAAACGAATCCTTCTCTTTGCCGCGAAACTCGGCTATCAAACGCGCAGCTTCGAAGAAGCCGCGAAAACACTTGGCGTTGAACTCATCTACGTCACCGACCGTTGCCATCAACTGGAAGACCCGTGGGGCGATCGCGCGCTTCCCGTGAAATTCGAATCGCCGGAGATCGCGGCGCACGACGTGATGGAGCGCATGCGCGGAACGCCGATCGATGGCATCTTGGCGATCGGCGATCGCCCCGTCGTGGCCGCGGCCTTCGCCGCGCGCGGACTCGGAATTGCTTATAACCACCCATTGGCCGTCGAGGCGTGCCGCAACAAACTCCGCATGCGAGAAATTTTTCGCGATGCGGGATTGCGTACGCCCTGGTTTCGCAAATTGCCCGTTCATCCCGCGCCGGAACCGGCGCTGCTCGGCATCACGTATCCTTGCGTGCTCAAGCCGCTTTCGCTTTCGGCCAGCCAGGGGATCATTCGAGCGAACAATCGCGAAGAGTTTCTCGCCGCGGCGGCACGAATCGGAAAATTGCTCCAGTCGCCGGATTTGCAGGCGGCGCGCGAACCGAATCTCGAGCACATGATTGTCGAAGGCTATATTCCCGGCGAAGAGGTTGCCGTCGAAGGCCTGCTCACCGATGGCGCTCTTCGCGTGCTCGCCGTCTTCGACAAGCCCGATCCGCTCACCGGCCCTTACTTTGAAGAGACGATTTACGTCACTCCGTCACGCCATTCGCCCTCGGTGCAGGCAGAAATCGAACGCTGCATGCGCAGCGCCGTGCTCGCCATGGGCCTTTCGCACGGGCCGGTGCACGCTGAATTCCGCTTGCACGAATCCGGCGTCTGGCCGCTCGAAGTCGCTCCGAGGCCCATCGGCGGCCTCTGCGCCCGCGCGCTGCGATTTGCATCGCCCGCCGCTCCCAATGAGATTGGCCTGGAAGAACTGTTGCTCCGCCACGCTGCGGAATTTTCCGTCGATGAATTTCAACGCGAAACACTCGCGTCCGCCGTCATGATGATCCCGGTTCCGCGCAGTGGAATCTATGAAGGCGTGAGCGGCCTCGATGCCGCGCGCGCCGTCGGCGGCGTCGAAGACATTCTCATCACCGCGCGCGAACACGACGCGATTGCCGCGTGGCCGGAAGGTTCAAGTTATTTGGGATTTATTTTTGCTCGCGCGGAAAAACCGGAGCTCGCTGAGAAATCGCTTCGTGCCGCGCATGCGTCGCTCGAATTCAAAATCCAATCGGCGCTTCCCGTCGGCCATCCCGTCACCGGCCAGATGCGCTCCGCCGGATCGTAATCGCCAACTGCCTCAGCCCTTCGCCTTCGGCGGCACGTACCCTTCCGGCAGTTTCGCGCCCGGCCCGAAAAAAAACTGCTCCAGCTGCTCTTCCATGATTTTCTGCGAATTCGGATCGAGCGGATTCAGCCGGTATTCGTTCATGATCATTTTCGAATGCTCGATCCACAGCTTCCACGCCGCTTTCGAAACGTTTTCGTAAACGCGCTTCCCGATTTCGCCTCTCCAGGGCACACGATCCAATCCGGGCAGCTCTTTGCCAAATTTTATGCAGTTCACCATTCGCGTCCCCGGCGCTGCCGGTTCCGCGGAAGGCGCTGGAGTGCAGCTATCGTCCGCCATCAAAGTCCTCCGAAGTTCTCCAAACATCCACCTTACTGCAACTCCCGCGAATTTCCTAGGGAGGCGAGAAGTCTTCTAAACAGGCAGTTGCATTTTTCGTTTATTTATTGGATAACTGTCGCTGCTTCGCACCAGCTCAAGAGAGTGGATGTACCCATGTCCGTGCCGTGCTTCCAGCTTGGCGCCGTTGCCGAGGCCTACAAGCGCAATTTGAGCGCGCTTGCGGAAAGCCGCGCCGTCTCCCGCCTTTGGCAAAAAGATTTGTCCCTCTGGCCAGCCAACGGCTCGCGGAAACATTCCGGTTCCGAAACGCTTAATTGGCTGGACCTTTCCGGCCACCTCGAGCCGGCCGTCACGCGGATTGTCGAACTCGCTTCCAAATTAAGCACTCGCGGGATACAAGATGTCGTTTTCCTGGCCCTCAGCAGTTCGAGCCTGGCCGCGGATTTGATTCCCGCCCTCGGGCTTTCCACGCGCGGCGTCCGTTTTCACGCCGTCAGCAGCCTGGAGCCCTCGGGATTGCGCGCGCTCGAAAGCCGGCTGGATTTTACGCGCACATTGTTTCTCGTCGCTTCGAAGAGCGGCAAGAATCTGGAAATGCACGCTCTCCTTCTTTATTTTCTCGCCAAGGTGAAATCCGCCGGTGTGTCGTCGCCCGGCTCGCTCTTTGTTGCCATCACGGAAGATGGTTCCTATCTCGCCGCGCTCGCCACGCAATATCGCTTTCAGGCCGTGCTCACCGAGTCGCACGGATTTCGCGGCCGCTTTTCCGGCGTTCAACATTATGGACTCTTGCTCGCCGGATTTTGCGGACTCGACCTTCCGGAAATCCTCGCGGGAATTCAGTCCGTTCGCGATGAGTGCGTAAAGGATCGGCCCATCGAGCGGAATCCCGCCGCCACGCTCGCCGCGTTCCTTGCCGCCCTCGTTCAATCCGGATTTTACCGCCTCGTCTTCCGCGCTCCGCCGCCATTGGCGCCTCTCGCGGGCAGGCTCGGACACTTGGTTGGTTCCAGTTCGTGTAAAAACGGTACGGGACTGCTGCCGTTTGCCGGTTCGCAGATCGCCGATGCAAAGATTCTCGACGAGTTTTGCGCCGTTTGCGATATTCAGTGGAACGACGAATCGCTCGGCGCACCGCCGCCTGCACACGTCCCCTTCCTCTCCATTCCATTAAAAAATATCGAAAGCATTCCGGGTGAAGTTTTCCGTTGGGAACTCGCCGTCAGCCTCGCGTGCAGCCTGCTCGGCCTGAATCCCTTTGCCGATCCGGATTATCTCGATGGCCGCGACGCCGCCATGAAATTCATCGAACTAATTTCTCAACGAAAAAATCCCGACACTTCCCGCGCGCGGATCGTCGAAGGCAGTCTCTCCTTATTCGTGGAGGGCGACCTCCGCCACGATCTTTCCAGCCTCAATCTGGAGCAGGCCTTGGCTTCCTTTTTTGCGCTCCCCGGCGCCGGCGGTTACTGCGCGTTCCTGAATTTTCTGTGGGACACTCCGGACGTTTCGCAGCGCATTGATTCGCTCGTCGCCGAGGTTGGCCTCTCGCTTGGCATTCCCGTCCAGTCTTCGCCGGGCCCCCGCTATCTCCATCTTTTGGGCCAATGTTACAAAGGCGGCCCGCGCGGCGGCATTGCTCTGATGCTTACCGGCGATCCGATCGACCGCGCCGACGTCCCCGGCGCCGGCTACACGCTCGCCGACCTGCGCTTGGCGCTGGCTTTGGGCGATATGGACGCCATGGTCGCGCGCCGTCGCCACATCGTGCGCTTGCACCTTGCCGGTCCGCCCGCAACCTCCCTCGCCGAGCTCGAATCCCTGATAACGCGCGCGCTGAAATCCTGCCGCCGACCGCACTGACCGCCCGCCAGCAAACTTTTAGGATTTCGTGTATTTTCATGGGCGCGCCTCAGTCGCAATTCTCAACCGCCCGCGCCACGGAGGGGCACTTGGCCGATATTGACACAGTCTTCTGGGACATCGGCGGCGTCATCCTGACCAATGGCTGGGACCGCGGCTCGCGCAAGGAAGCCGCGCAAGCGTTTCAGCTCGACTGGGCCGATTTCTCCGACCGCCACGACCTCTCTTTTCCCGCCTTCGATTGCGGCCAAATCACTCTCGAGGAATATCTCAACCGCACGCTCTTCTATCGTCCGCGCTCCTTCACGCGCGAAGAGTTCATCGCTTTCATGTTCGCGCAATCGCGCGCGCTTCCCGGCTCGCGCGAAGTTCTCGACGCCGTCTCCTCTTCCGGCAAATATTTTGTCGGCGCCATCAACAACGAACCGCTCGAGCTCAATCAATACCGCATCGAAGCCTTCCGCCTTCGCCGCAACTTTTCCGTCTTCTTCAGCTCGTGTTACGTCCATTCCCGCAAGCCCGAACCAACCATTTTTCGCGTCGCGCTCGAAGTCACCCAGCGAAACCCCGAAAAATGTATCTTTATCGACGATCGCCCGCTCAACCTCGAGAGTCCCCGGAAGCTCGGCTTTCACACCGTTCACTTTCAGAACCCCGAGCAATTGAAGTGCGATCTGCGCAACCTCGGGGTTGAGGTATAGTTTTTCTGGCTTTACGCAACGTCGCTCGTGTGCGCGTTTAGATCAAGGAGAGAGCATGGCTGCCGAATCTGTGCGTTCCGGAGTCTCGTACGGCGGTGCCACCGATCCCTGCGCCGTCATTTTATTTGGCGCATCCGGCGATCTCGCCAAACGCAAAGTCATCCCCGCCATGTACGACCTCGCCGTGCACAATTCTTTGGGCGAGCGCTACGCCATCATCGGCTTTGCCCGCACGCCGATGAGCGACGACAGCTTCCGCGCAACCGTCGGCGAAGCCGCAAAAGGAATCTCCGAAGTCGGTCCCATCGATCCCGCCAAATGGGACGCCTTCGCCTCGAATCTTCACTACAATCCCGGAGACTACTCCGATCCGCAAGCGTACTTGGCGCTCGCAAAGCGCCTCACCGAACTCGAAGCGGAAAAAAATCTCGGCGGCAATCGCCTCTTCTACCTTTCGACGCCGCCCGAAGTCTATCCCGACATCATCGAACAGCTCGGCAAAGCCGGCCTCTCCAAACCCGCGAACGACAATTCCTGGGTGCGCGTCATCGTCGAAAAACCCTTTGGCCGCGACCTTGCCACCGCCAGGGAACTCAACAAGAAAGTGCAATGCGTCTTCGAAGAGCGCCAGGTCTACCGCATCGACCACTATCTCGGCAAAGACACCGTGCAAAATCTTCTCGTCCTTCGTTTCGGCAACGGCATCTTCGAGCCGCTCTGGAATCGCAATTACGTCGACCACGTGCAAATCACCGCGGGCGAAACGCTCGGCGTCGAACGCCGCGGCGGCTTTTACGAAACCGCCGGCGCCCTCCGCGACATGATTCAGAGCCACGTCTTGCAGCTCACGTCCCTTTGCTCCGTCGAACCGCCCGCTTCTTTCGACGCCACCGCCGTCCGCAACGAAAAACTGAAAGTCCTGCAATCCATCCGGCCGTACGATCTCGAAGGCGTCGCGCAAGCCGTCATCCGCGGCCAGTACGCCCCCGGCGAATTCAACGGCAAAAAACTTCCCGGCTATCGTCAGGAACCCGGCGTCAGCGCCGCTTCCCGCACCGAAACCTTCGTCGCCATGCGCGTTCTCATCGACAATTGGCGCTGGGCCGGCGTCCCGTTTTACCTCCGCACCGGAAAACGTCTCGCCAAGCGCACCACCGAAATCATGATTCAGTTCAAGCGCGCGCCGCACGTCGTCTTTCGCGGCAAGGAAGTCGAACCGAACCGCCTCGTCCTCAATATCCAGCCCGACGAAGGAATTTCCGTCTCCTTCGGCGCAAAGCGTCCCGGCACGGAGATGAGCATCGGCAACGTCACCATGAATTTCAGCTATCGCGAAGGCTTCGGCGAAGCCACGCGCAGCGCGTACGCCACGCTCGTCAACGATTGCGTTCGCGGCGATGCCACGTTGTTTGACCGCGCCGACAGCGTCGAGGCCGCCTGGTCTCTTGTCGATCCAATCCTCGACGTCTGGAGCGCCGCCAAAAGCGCCGTCGTTCCGGAGTACGCCGCCGGCAGCTGGGGTCCACGGGAATCGGACAATCTGCTCGAACGCGACGGCAGAAAGTGGTACAACCCATAGTGCAATTTTTGCAGGTTTAATTCGATTCAGCGTCTACAGGAGACCACGTTGATCCTTGCGGGCGATGTCGGCGGTACAAAATGCAATCTCGCGCTCTTTCGTGAAAATGACGGCAAGCTCACGCCCGTCTTCCGGCAGCGCTTTCGCAGCAAGGATTTTGCGCAGTTCGATCTCATCGTCAAGGAATTTGCGCGCCAGGCCGCGTCGCATCTCGCCGGTGAAAAAATTCTCGCCGCCGGTTTCGGCATCGCCGGTCCCGTCATCAATAATCGCGTCCGCGCCACCAATCTTCCGTGGATGATCGACGCCGCCGTTCTTTCCGAGGAATTGCGCGTCGCGCAGATCGTTCTGTTGAACGACCTCGGCGCCTGGGGACACAGCATCGAATATCTCGATGCAAAACAATTTTGCGTGCTCAACGAAGGCAAACCCGAGCCCGGCGGCACGCGCGCGCTTCTCGCCGCCGGCACCGGCCTCGGCGAATCTCTTCTTGTTTGGGACGGCAAGCGCTATCAGGTCGTCCCCTCCGAAGGCGGCCATTCCGATTTCGCTCCGCACACCGAGCAGCAAATCGAGCTTCTCCGCTTCATGAAGCGCCGCTACCCGCAAGTCAGTTGGGAACTCATTCTCTCCGGCCGCGGCTTCCGCACCCTCCACGAATTTCTTTCCACCACCGTCAAACACGCCGCCTTTGACGATCCCGACGCCGATCCCGCGCCCGAAATTACCAAAAATGCCCTCGCAAAAACGTGTCCCGTTTGCGTCGAAACCCTCGACCTTTGGACCGACATCTACGGCGCCGAAGCCGGCAATCTCGCGCTCAAAGTTCTCGCGCTCGGTGGCGTTTACGTGGCGGGCGGCATCGCCGTAAAAATTCTCGACGAAATGAAAGAAGGCCGTTTCTTCAACGCCTTCAAGGACAAGTGGCACTTCGAAAATCTGCTCAAGAACATGCCCGTCTCCGTCATCCTCGACGAAAACGCGCCGCAGCTCGGCGCCGCCTACGAAGCGCTCCGCCTCATCAAAAGCTAAACCGCATCATGCGTGTCGCGGAGATTAAACCTCTACCAGCCGAACGATGGCCGCCGCGCCCTTTCCCGATTTCGCTTTCCTAGCGCACCGCCTTTTCCCGATTTTTCTTTTCCATCGCCGCCACGCAGTTTCTTAGTCTTGCTTTTCCGTGTCCGCCAAACACTTTCCCGGTCTTGAAGTTGTAGGGCCGGCTTTCCGAAGCCGGCCTCTTCGATGTAATCCTAGCCTCAATCGCTCTTCATCTCGCTCGCTCGTCACCGCAACACCGTCTTACGTACATTCTCTCTTCGCTCGCCGCCGCGCTCGTCGCGACCTCATTTCGCCTTCCCCGCAAAATCCCCAAACCGGTCCAGCTTCAAATCGCGCGAATCCAGCACGCTTCTTTGCAGCCAGTACAAATGTCCCGCGCCGTAAATCACCAGCACGCGCTCATCCGGAGACTGGATCAAGCTCCGCACGTTCGCAAAAATCCGCGCGTTCCGCCGGTACCACTCCGCCAGCAAATCCGGTCCCGGGTACTTTCCCCCGCCCGCGAATTGCGCGAAGTCCATGTAGTATTCCTGGTCCACGCGCACCTGCTCCTCGCGATTCATGAATTCCAGCAAATCCGTTATCGTCCCGTTCTTCAGAATCGCGGACTCTTTCTCCAGCTGCTTCGGTATCGCCGCCATCCATTCGTCCAGCTCTTTTTGTTTTCCGTTTGTCTTGGCAAACTCCTGCACCGCGTCAAAAGGGAATTCTCCTCCGATGTCGATCGGGTACACGCGGTCGTGTCCCAGCTCCTTCGCCAGCCGGTAACCCAGTTGATCGACTTCATTTCTCGTCAGCGTGTATTTTCCGTCCAGATAATCCCGGTATTCCTGCGGAACCTTTTTGCTCTCCACACTCGCTTCAATCGCTATTTTCGTCGGGCGGAATTTCTTCAGGATCGCGATCGTCTCCGCAATATCCTTTTGCCGTTTCGGCGTCAGCACGTCGTCCACCTGCAGATTGAAAATGTCGTGCCCCGGATTGTCCATGTGAAAGACGCCCAGCACCATCACGTGCGCCTTTTTCGTTTCGCCGGCCGCATTCGAAGCGCCCTTCGCCTCTTGCGCGCAAACCGCTCCCGCCGTCAGCGCCCACATTGCCGCAACAATCGCCGTCGTTCCCATTCGCCCAACTCTCATCATCCCTTCCTCCCTCCTTCCTTTACGCGCGACAACGTAAAAATGTTCCGTCGTTCGCCGCACACAACGCCACTCGCACTGCCTCGCAAAGCATTACTTCGTCATCCTGTGCGCATCCACGAACAGGCTCGAAGTCATCTCATAAATGGTTCTCTAGGACGTGGAGGGTTAAGAAGTGCAGGCTTTACGAAGTGGGTTCTTTAGGAGGTGGGGGCTTTTAGCCCCCACGGTGAGGCGAGGAAAAGTAGGGCTTTAGCCCCTGAAGAAACAACTTCCGTATTACTCGGCGCAATAACTGACAACCACCTTCAATGGAAACTCCGCCCGTTCCCGCACTTTTCCCCTCAACGTCCCGCTGCTACGCTTCCCTCGTGCCCACGCCCTTCGAATATCTCTCCTCCGATTATCTCGGCAATTGGAAGCCCGTCTCCAAACTTGCCGGCATCTCCTGGCTCGTCTTCTACGCTCTCTTTCTCCTCTACGCCGCGCTCAACGCGCCCAATTTCCTCATCCTCGATTTCGCCAATCTCGCCATCCACGAAGCCGGCCATGCGCTCTTCAGCCCCTTCGGCTACACCCTCACCATTCTCGGCGGCACTCTCGCCGAACTCATCGCTCCCTTCGCCTGTTTTTCTTATTTCTTCGCGAAACGCGAAACCACCGGCGTCGCCTTCTGCGCCTTCTGGTTCTTCGAAAATTTCCTCTATATCGGCACGTACATGGCCGACGCCCGCGCTCTTTCCCTCCCCCTCGTCGGCTCCGGCGATCACGATTGGCAAATCCTCTTCACCCAATGGAACCTCCTCCTCCACGACGTCCAAATCGGCCACACCACCCGCCTCCTCGGCTGGCTCGGCATGCTCGCCACCCTCGCCTGGCTCGCGTATCGTACATTTCACGCCCAGCGCGAACCCGATTGAAGCCCACGCTCGCGGCCAGACTCTCTCTCCAATTTCCGCCACAACGCCGAATGTATAGGGACGGCTTTCCGCCTGCCCGCCGTGGCGGTAAGCTGGCCTCTTCGATTTCAACTTCAACCCCGGCTGTGTAGGGCCGGGACTTCAGTCCGGCCTCTTTCTTTTTCTTTCTTGTGTAGCGCCGTCCCTCCAGGGCGGCCTCTTCGATGTTGCCCACACCACAATCGCCCCGTCGCGCGCGCATTCCTCCGTCCACACTGGTTGTCATTCCAAACCCGTCGTCTTCCGACGGGTTCGGAATCTGCTTTTGTTTTTCTTCGAATCCCACCGGTCGCCGCAACACCACCCGTTTCCCGCGCTATCGGCGATGACACGTCGCTAGCCTTTTCCCGGTTTTGCTCTTGTATGTCCGGCTTTCCGAAGCCGGCCTCTTCGATTTCACCCAAACGCCAACCTGTGTACCGCGGTTTTTTCTTGGGTGCGCCCTCTTTTACTTGAAAAGGGTGCACGCCGCGCTACGGAGTGGGGAGACCTCTCTTCGATTTCAAATTCATCTTTGCCATTATAGTGACCGATCTTCCGATCGGCGTTTTGCTTTTTTCGGCCATGAACCTCCGTGCTAAGCTCAAATCGAAATCGAAGTTGTTGCCGTCATGCCAGGAGCTATGAAGGTCGCTGAAGTTCGGTGGTTATTGCTGATTTTGTTCGCAGGCGCTCTTGTTATCAGTTTCAAGGGCTCCGTCCCTACTATGGGTGTTTCCGCAGAATGGAAAAACGGTGAGTACCTTTTTTCCGGCGGAACCCATCCACTTGGACTACTTTTAGCCGCAATCGGTGCTGGACTCTACCTGCTTCTAATGTTCGCCGAGCCTGCTGCAATTGTTGCCACTCTGCCGGGGCTTTTTCGAAGATTCGCCGCGTTTTGGATCGACTTCCTCTTGGCTATGACCATTGTCACTCCAATCTTTGGCATCCTCCCTGTTCTAAGCGAATGGCGTCGCACCGGCGAGTTTGCGTGGACGATCGAGCGCACTGAATACGTTAAAGGCGATCTACTTCTTTCCCTGCTTGGTCTGCTTCTTGCGTCTGCTGCGTTGTTTTTTTACTTTCTATTTCCGCTACTCAAGGTCAAGCCTTCGCCCGGCGCATGCATCTTGGGCTATCAAATTGTTTCCGATTCAGGCGTTCCACTTCGTTTCTGGATGGCCGTCGCAAGATGCGCCTTGGGCTTTGTCGCTGTCGCAGCGTGGTATATAGCATTCTTCGTCGCGCGTGACAAAGTGCACGGAAAGTTCTGGCTCGACCGGGTCTTCGCAACCCACGCCGCAAAATTTCGGTAGATGAGTTCCATGCCAGGCCCGCTCATCGCTCCACTTGCCCCGCCGGGTGACGCACGCTTAGGCGTCAAGCGCGCATTTTGGTTTCTCCGTCGGCGAAGGGAAATCAGGACGGGAAATCGGGGACGACGGAACGTTTGCTCGAGAAACGGTTAGCTTCCTGCCCAAATCACGCAGTTCATTCGAACTGTTTTCCACAGCCCATTCGAATGACAATGTTAATAAGTATTGACGTGATAACCATCATGTGATAGGCTGCGTTGTGCTTTGTTCGACGCTTTCCTTGTGCCTCCCGGCGAACACCCACCTTCTCGGTTTTCCGCCAAAATCCCGTAAGTCCTCTGAAATGAACACTTACAAAAAATGCGCCGGTAACCCCTGCAGAATGAACACTTCTGGCGCAAAGGACTTAAAGTACCTTTGTTTTCAACACTTACAAAAAATAGGGGGGAGGGGGGTGATTATGGTTAACCAGGCATCCCACGATGGACGCGCGACCCGATCGATCGACCATCCAGCGATTCAACTCACCCTCCCTGAGCCCATCTGCGACTTCGGCCAGTCACTAGTCACCATTCACAGTTCACTTGCATTAAAGTACTTGCCCATGAACACCAAACCACTCCACCTCGACATGCCCCTTCGCCTAGATATCAATGAACAGATCGAGTGCGCCTTCACCCTGGCCTCGCGCTTTTACACCGATCCGACCGTCCTCGAAATCGAAAAGGAAAGAATCTTTCGTCGCACCTGGCAACTCGTCGGCACCACGATGCAACCTTGCGGCGAATCGAACGGCGCAAAGAAAACAATCGCCGATCCCGAAACGTATTTCACCGCCGAAATCGCCGGCGAACCGATTCTCATCATTCGCGACAAGCAGGGAACTCTTCGCGCCTTCAGCAACGTGTGCCGCCATCGCGCCGGCCCCATCGCGCTCGGCAGCGGCTGCAAAAATGTCATGCGCTGCCAATACCACGGTTGGACGTACACGCTCGAAGGAAAACTCATCGGCACGCCCGACGTCGAGGGCGTCGAATTTTTCGATCGCAGCACCATGGGCATGGTTCCGCTCCGGATCGAAACCTGGGGCGATTTGATTTTCGTCAATTTCGATGGCAACGCCGAACCGCTCGAAAAAGTTCTCGGCGAAATTCCCAATCAAGCGCGCGGCTTCGACTTCGAGAACTTAAAACTCGCCGAGCGCCGCGAGTACGTCATCGATTGCAACTGGAAGGTTTACGTCGACAACTATCTTGAGGGCTACCACATTCCCATCGCCCATCCCGGCCTCATGAAAGAGATCGACTACGCGCAATATCGCACCGACACGTATCGTTATTATTCGCAGCAGTTCGCGCCCATTCGCGCCATGAAGCCCGGCGGCGATACGGATCGCGCGTACGCTCCCGGCAGCGGCAACTTAAAAGAAGCGCTCTATTTCTGGATTTTTCCCAACCTCATGCTCAACATTTATCCCGACAATTTCTCCACAAACCTCATCGTTCCGCTTTCGCACGACAAAACCCTCACCGTCTTCGAGTGGTTTTTCCACGACACCGAATCGCCATCATCGAAGGAACGAATCGAAAAAGCCGTCGCCTTCAGCGACAAAGTCCAGCAGGAAGACATCCTGCTCTGCACCAACGTCCAGAAAGGATTGAAGTCGTCCACATACGACCGCGGCCGCTATTCCGTCAAACGCGAAAACGGCGTCCATCACTTTCACATGCTCTTGCGGGAATTTTTGGAAACGTAGCGCGCCTATGCTTGCAACCATAACGACGGCGGAGACAAAGGTTTTACCTTTGCGGCAAATAGTGATCCGTTTTGCCGGTTCTGCCGTTGAAGACGTCAAAGCTTCCGTCTGGAAAGGCGCTCAGTTTCAAATCATATCCCGTGTCCGCGCCCGCAAGATTCGCCAGAAATTCCGGCGAAGCATTGTGCGCCGCGCCGCCTTCTTCCGACCAGTGCAGTTGATATATCGCGGCCAGGCCGGGCGAAGAATGAAGAATGTCCCAGGCCGACGGGCTGCCGCCTTTTTTCGCGCCATTTTCCATGATGGCCACGCGCGGCGCGATGCCGCGAACCAGCGCCGGACTTCCGCTGAAAAACAATCCATGATGCGTCGCCACATAAATATCCGCTTTGCCAAGTTTATTCGCGGGACACATGAGTTCCAGTTCTTTCGCCCAAGGCAGGTCGCCAAGATCCACCAGCCGCAACTTTCCAAAATTCATCGCGAATCCCAGCGAAAATTCGTTTTCGGAATGATCGGCGGGAGGAAGGGCGGTCGCGGCGCAATTCTGATTTGCTTCGCCGGCACCGGGCAGCGGTTTTTCCAGAACTTTTCCGCCGCCATTCACGATTACAAATTGCGCGGCGCGCAGGGGAAGCGTGTCGCCGGGTTTCACGGAAATGCGTTTGTATTTTCCTTCCGCGAGCAATTTTTGGTACGCGCGCCAGCCGGCCAAAGTCGGTTCGTCTTTCGCATCGGAGTTTTCGCCGTGGTCGATGAACGCGCCGATCGGAATTCGCGCGGCCAGTTGCGCGGCGCCGCCGACGTGATCGCTGTGGTAATGCGTAATCAAAACGTAATCAATCTTGGCGAGGCCGGCGTCCTTTGCGGCCGCGGCGATGCGCTCCGCGTCGCGGCCGCCAAACCCGTCCCAGCCGGTGTCGACGAGCAACGATTCTCCTCCGGGCAGAACGAAAAGCGTGGCTTGTCCGCCTTCGACGTCGACGAAATAGACGAGCAACGCTTTTGGCGGTTCCGCGGCGGCGAAGCGGCCGCCAAAGCAAAAGAGCGCGCACATTGCCGCGATGGCCAATTCGATGCCACGAGCCGGCCGAATCCGAAGCGCGAGCGGGATTTTCAAGCGAAGCCGAAACGCCATTTCCGAATCCTCCCTCAAAATGCTAAATTCTTCGGCAATGTTCAGCGATTCACGCCACTTGCAAGAAAGCCGCCGTCCACGGCAAGCACATGGCCGGTGACGTAACTTGCCGCGTCGGACGCGAGAAAAACGGCGGCGCCGGCCAGTTCGTCGAGTTTGCCGAAACGCCCCATCGGCGTGCGCGTGAGAAATTCCTTGCCGCGTTCCGTGCCGTCAAGCAAGCCGGCGTTCAGCTCCGTGCGAAAGACGCCGGGCGCGATGGCGTTCACGCAAACGCCTTTTCCGGCCCATTCGATCGCGAGCGATTTTGTGAGCGAAGCGACGGCGGCTTTGCTCGCGGAGTACGCCGCAACTTCGTGGAGCGCGACAAACGAAGCGAGCGACGCGATATTAATGATGCGTCCGTAACCGCGTTCGATCATGTGCCGGCCGACGATGCGGCACGCGCGCAGCGTGCCGGTCAGATTCGTTTCAAGGATGCCGTTCCATTCGGCGTCGGAAAGTTCGAGAGTTGGCGTGCGTTTGGTGCGGCCGGCGGAGTTGACGAGAATTTGCACGCCGCCAAATTCCGCAATTGCCGCGTCGAGCAAATGTTTGATGGTGGATTCATCGGTGACGTCGCAAGCGACTTCGAGCGAGCGGCGGCCGATGGCGCGAATTTCTTTTGCGGCTGCGCGCACCAAATCCACGCGGCGTCCGGTGGCAACCACGTCCGCGCCCGCTTGCGCCAGGCCTTTGGCGATTTCAAGTCCGATGCCGCTCGTGCCGCCGATGACCACTGCGGTTTTTTTGTCGAGTTCCAGGCGAGGATGGCCCACGTGTTCTCGCTCCTGACCGAAGTTCAAAAAGCGTTCCGATTCTATAGCAACGAAGGAGCAATTGCGTAATGCGAATCACCGACGCGAAAGTGATCGTGTGCAGCCCCGGACGAAATTTCGTGACGCTGAAAATCACGACGGAAGACGGAGTGTACGGGCTCGGCGATGCGACCGTGAACGGGCGCGAACTTGCCGTGGCGAGTTATTTGACCGATCACGTGGTTCCGCTCCTGATTGGCCGCGACGCGCGGAGGATCGAAGACATCTGGCAATACCTTTACAAGGGCGCGTACTGGCGGCGCGGGCCGGTGACGATGTGCGCGATCTCCGCGGTCGACATGGCGCTGTGGGACATCAAAGGCAAATCCTTGAACGTGCCGGTGTATCAATTGCTCGGTGGGGCGTCGCGCGAATCGGTGCTGGTGTACGGGCACGCGAGCGGCGCGGACATTGAAGATACGGTGAAGGCGGTGGCGCATTACCAATCGCTTGGTTACAAAGCGATTCGCGCGCAGAGCGGAATTCCCGGCATCGCGAGCACGTACGGCGTCGGGAAAGGAAAAATGTACTACGAGCCGGCGGTGAAAGACGCGCCGCAGGAAGATGTGTGGAGTTCCGAGCTGTACATGAATTTTGTGCCGCAGCTTTTCGCGCGGCTGCGGAAAGAATTTGGCGAAGACATTCCGCTTTTGCACGACGTGCATCACCGGCTGACGCCGAATGAAGCGGCCCGCGTGGGAAAAAGTTTGGAGCCGTATCATTTGTTTTGGCTGGAAGATCCGACGCCGGCCGAGCTGCAGGAAGGCTTCCGGCTGATCCGGCGGCACACGACGACGCCGATCGCCGTCGGCGAAGTGTTCAATTCCATTTACGATTGCCAGCAGCTCATTCAGGAGCAATTGATCGACTACATTCGGACGGCGGTGGTGCATGCGGGCGGAATTTCGCACCTGCGAAAAATTGCCAGCCTGGCCGAACTGTATCACGTGCGGACGGGCTGCCACGGCGCGACGGACATGAGTCCGGTGTGCATGGCGGCGGCGCTGCATTTTGATTTGAGCGTGCACAATTTCGGAATTCAGGAGTACATGCGGCATACCGAGGAGACGGATCGCGTTTTTCCGCATGCATATTCTTTCCAGGATGGCGTTATGCATCCAGGGGAAAAGCCGGGGCTGGGCGTAGATATCGATGAAGCGCTGGCATCTAAATATCCGTATCACCGCGCGTATTTGCCGGTGAACCGCAAACTCGACGGCACGATGCACAGCTGGTAGCGAGATGAATGGTAACTATGGCGCGGGTCGCGTACTCACGCGCAAGCGGCCGGGCTCGACGACGACGAATGCGCCAAGGAGTCGCGTCCCAAGAATTGCAACGGTTTCGACGACAGCTGCCATCTTTGCGGTCGAGCTTGGACCTTGGAATCGAATCAGTATCACGCCGGGAGATGGATTGCCTTGTGCGTAGATCAACTCCCCGAAGTCGCGATCCTCAGTGATAAGGATTCTCTTTTCAGTGACGGCGCGTGCGAGGACAGCTTCATCGGACGTTCCGGGAGCAACCTCGGCGATGGATACAACGTCATGGCCGGCTAATCGCAAGGCTTGAATGACAGGCCTTGCGCAACTTTCGTCGGCCAGGATTTGCATAGGCTACGATTTCGGCGTGACTTGAGGATCCGGAAGAAACACCACTTCTTCGTGGGCGACGCTGGCAGCGCCATATGCCACGGCGGCACGAATGTCTTCGGTCGTAATATGGGGATAGTCGCGTCGGATATCTGATTCAGAAGCCCCTTCCGCCAGCTTGCGGAGAAGGAGTTCCACGGTGATTCTGGTTCCGCGAACAACCGGCTTGCCCATCATGATCGAAGGGTCAATTTGGATGCGAGATGTGGTCATCGGTCGAAGCCTGATTGACTCATCATATCGCTTGCGACGGCGAGGTGGCCACATTTTTCGATTCTCGCGCCATCTTGCTACACTGTGGGCTCATCTTTAGTGAGGCGCCACCTTTCTGACAGGCAGAGCGGGGCGCCAGGAGGCAAGTCATGACAGCAGGAGAAGGAGCCGCGCGAGCGGAAAAAAACACCATGTTACGCATCAACGATACAGCACCCAACTTCACGGCGGAAACATCGCAAGGCGTCGTCAACTTCCACGAATGGATTGGCGACAGCTGGGCGATTCTGTTTTCGCACCCGAAAGATTTCACGCCTGTCTGTACCACCGAGCTCGGCTACATGGCCGGGCTGGAACCGGAATTCAAGAAGCGAAATGTGAAGATCATCGGGCTGAGCGTCGATCCGGTGAGCAGCCACACGAAATGGGCCGGAGACATCGAAGAGACGCAAGGGCACAAGGTGAATTACCCGATGATCGGCGACCCGCAACTGAACGTGGCGAAGCTGTACAACATGCTGCCGGCGGAAGCGGGCGAATCCTGCGAAGGGCGCACGGCGGCCGACAACGCGGCCGTTCGCACCGTATTCGTGATTGGACCGGACAAGAAAATCAAGCTGATGCTCAGTTATCCCATGAGCACGGGACGCAATTTTGACGAGGTCTTGCGCGTCGTCGATTCGATGCAATTGACGGCGAAACACAACGTGGCGACGCCGGTGAACTGGAAGCCGGGAGACGACGTGATCATTCCGACTTCGGTTTCCGACGATGCGGCGAAGCAAAAATATCCGGAAGGATTCAAGACGCTGAAGCCGTATCTTCGCACCGTCAAACAGCCGAAGTAATTTTTCGCGCGCGAGAGGGGGTCAGCCATGATCCTCAAGCAATTTTATTTGCCGTGCCTGGCGCATGCGTCGTATTTGATCGGCGACGAAACGACAGGGACGGCGGCCGTGGTTGACCCTCAGCGCGATATCGGCATTTATCTTTCCTTCGCGGCGGAACATAAACTTCAAATCAAACACGTATTTCTGACGCACCTGCACGCGGATTTTGTCGCCGGCCATCTGGAGTTGCGCGATCGGCTCGGCGCGACAATTTATTTGGGCGCGAAAGCGCACGCGGAGTACAAGTTCACGCCGCTCAGCGATGGCGGCGCGGTGGAATTTGGCAAAGTGCGAATGAAGGCGATCGAAACGCCGGGCCACACACCGGAATCCATTTCGATTGCGGTGTACGACCTTGCGAAAAGCGAAACGGAACCGCATGCGGTATTGACCGGAGACACGCTGTTTGTCGGCGACGTCGGCCGGCCGGATTTGCGCGCGGCGCTCGGCTGGTCCGCAAGCGATTTGGGCGCGCTGCTTTACGATTCTCTGCAAAATAAAATTCTCCCGTTGCCGGACGCGAGCCTCGTGTATCCGGCGCACGGCGCGGGTTCGCTCTGCGGAAAGGCGATCAGCAAGGAAACGGTTTCGACGATTGGCGAACAACGAAAGCTCAATTACGCGCTGCAGCCGATGAGCAAACGGGCGTTCATCGAATTGGTTACGGCCGATCAGCCGGAAGCGCCGCCGTATTTTGTGTACGACGCGGTGCTGAACGGCAAAGAGCGCGCAACGCTGGACGAAGCGTTGCAACGCGAGCTGATGCCGCTGGAATTGACGAATGTGCTTGCGCTCCAGGCGGCGGGCGCGCAAGTGCTGGATACGCGCGAGCCGGAAGAATTTGCTGCGGCGCACCTTGCGAGAAGCACGAACATCGGTTTGAGCGGCCAATACGCCACGTGGGCGGGAACGATTTTGCACCGCGAGAAGCCGATCGTGATCGTTGCGAATCCGGGACGCGAAACGGAATCGGCGGTGCGCCTTGGCCGCATCGGTTTTGACAATGTCGCGGGCTATTTGAAAGACGGAATGCGGAGTCTCGATTCGCGCCCGGACTTGACGAAGAGTTCGGAGCGGTACAGTCCGGCGCTCGCCGCGGATTTACTGGCGTCGCCGCGCGCGCCGCAGCTCGTGGACGTGCGCACGCCGCGCGAACGCGAACAAAAGTTCATTGCCGGCAGCGTTCGAATGCCGCTCAATCACCTGGTGGAACACGCGAAGGAACTGGATCGGCAGCGAGCCGTGATCGTTTATTGCGCTGGCGGTTACCGCTCCTCCATCGCCGCCAGCCTGCTCGAACAAGCGGGCTTTGCCAATGTGGCCGAAATCGCCGGCGGTCTCGCCGCATGGGAGCTGGCAAAACTTCCGGTGGAAGCCGGGCAAAAACCGGCGTAGCGCTAATCGGGAAATTTGCGGGAATTTCTGGCGCGCCCGGCGTGATTCGAACACGCGACCCTCTGCTTAGAAGGCAGATGCTCTATCCAACTGAGCTACGGGCGCATCCTTGGCAACTGTTTTCATTCTACTGCTCTTGCAACGGTATTTCGAGTTCCAACTCATTGCCGATTCCTGAAGCGTTCGATGCAGATACCGCGGGTGCAAAGCGCCTGATCTCCGCTTACACCTCGAAATTTCGCGGAGAATCAGCAAGCGTGGGCGGATTGCCACCCGGCGCCGGCACATTTTTGGTGCAACGCGAACGCCACCGGGCGCGACGAGGCGCCGCGCCACGATTTTGACATACGAAAGCAAACGATATAGAAAGAAGCCAAAAGAAAGACGCGTTACTTCGACGACCGATCTTGCCGCGAAGTTATCGAGGGAGAAACTGATGAGCGAAATGGATCGCAGGAGCTGGCTGGAAAAGATGGGTTCGTTTGTGGCGGCGGCAACATTTTCCGAACCGGTCAACGGAGCGCAACTCAAGTCTCCCGAAGGCTCCGGCAAAATGAAACTGGACCTTGCCGATTTTCAGCCGAAAAGCATGTTGCACGTGCCGGAAAACAAAGTTCCGCGATCGCGTTACCCGGTCATCGACATTCACACCCATCTTTCCATACGGGCAAAGTCCGTGAATGGAGTGGGCGTGGGCGAAGGAATGGAATTTCTGGCGACGCCGGAATCGCTCTTGCCGGTGATGAATCGAAAAAATATTCGCATCATGGTGAATCTCACGGGCGGGTCGGGAAAAGGACTGAACGAAGCAGTGGAGCGATTTCAACGTCCGCACCCGGACCGATTCCTGACGTTTACCGAGCCGACGTGGGAGCGCGCCAACCAGCCGGGGTACGGAAAGTTTCAAGCCGATGAGATTGCACGTGCGCACGATGCGGGCGCGCGTGGCGTAAAAGTGCTCAAGACGCTGGGTCTTTACTTGCGCGAGAATATTTCCGAAGGGCCGCTGGTGAAAATCGACGACGCGCGATTCGATCCGATGTGGGAGGCATGCGGAGCGCTTGGAATGCCCGTGGCCATCCATGTTTCCGATCCGGAAGCCTTTTTCCTTCCGACGGATCGCACCAACGAACGATTTGAAGAATTAAATAATCACCCGGACTGGTCGTTCCACGGGCGAGACTTTCCGAGTAACGCGGAGCTGCTGGAAGCGCGCAATCGCGTGATCGCGCGGCACGCGAAGACGCAATTCGTTGTGTTGCACGTGGGGAATAACGCCGAGAATCTTCGGTACGTCGGCGAGTGCATGGAGCGATTTCCGAACATGGTGGTTGAGCTGGCCGCAAGGGTTGGAGAACTCGGCCGCCAGCCGCGGACGGCGCGCAAATTCTTTGAAAAATATCAGGATCGAATTATTTTCGGCACGGACGCGGTTCCAAACGGAACGGATACACCGCAGCAGATTTTTGGCGACGAACTGTATGAAATCTATTTTCGATTCCTCGAGACGGAAGACGAATACTTCGACTATGCGCCGGCGCCGATTCCTCCGCAGGGACGCTGGCGGATCTACGGCATCGGCCTTCCCGATGGGATTCTTAAGAAAGTTTATTACGAAAACGCGGAGCGCATTTTGAATGTGAAGGTGTGAGCGGCGGCGCTTTCGGAAGAAGCGCGCAATGTAGCGAGTGGAAGGCAACGCGGCGCCGATTGCTTGTGTTCCGCCTCGGCCGCTCGGCCGATCGCCGCGCACCGGCTTCCGTTCGCACGGACGGTTGGCGTTCTCACCGCCACGCGTCGCAAGTCTTGGTGGAAACGGAAAGAAAAAGTTACTCTAGAAGCGCGCATGAAAATTCCTGAAATGCCTTTGCAAATTTCTAAAACCGGTCTCCCGATCGGCTGCGAGAATTGCCTCCCGTGAAACTGCAGCGTTCGAGCGGAATTCTGCTGCACCTGACGTCTCTTCCCGGCCGTTTCGGCGTCGGCGATCTCGGGCCGGAAAGCCGTGATTTTGCCGACGCACTCGCCGAGGCGAAGCAGCGCGTGTGGTGCATCCTGCCGTTTGGTCCGCCCGGTCCGTTTAATTCGCCGTACCAATCCTGCTCGGCGTTTGCGGGCAGCCCGTTGGCGATCAGCCCGGAAGAACTTGTGGAGCGCGGGTACCTGTCTAAAAAAGATTTGCAGGACGCGCCGCGATTTCCCGCCGGCCGAGTGGACTATCCCGGCGTGACGCGCTACAAGAACAAACTGCTGCGGCGCGCGTTTCTCGCGTTCACCGAAACGCATGAATTTCGAGAATTTTCCGCAAGCAACGCCGCATGGCTCGATCCTTACGCGAACTTCATGGCCTTGCGCCACGCGAATCGCTACAAGCCCTGGAACGCATTCGACGCGAGGCGCAAGCCTTCGGCGCAAATCGCCCGCTACCATGCGTTCGTGCAATTCGAATTCTTCCGGCAATGGGCGCGGCTCCGAAAGTATTGTCGCGCGCGAGGTATCTCGATGCTCGGCGATTTGCCGTTTTACGTGGAATACAACAGCGCCGACGTCTGGAGCCATCCAACGCTTTTCGATTTGGACGAAAATCATCACATGCGCACGGTCGGCGGCGTGCCTCCCGATTATTTCAGCGCGGACGGGCAGCGCTGGGGCAGCCCGACGTACCAGTGGAACCGCATCGCGGACGAGGAATTTCGCTGGTGGATTGACCGGTTCCGCTTCGCTTTCGAACATCTGGACTTGCTTCGCGTCGATCATTTTCGCGGATTCGAAGCATATTGGTCGGTGCCGGCAAAAGACAAAACCGCGCGCGGCGGCAAGTGGATCGAAGGCCCGGGCGCCCGATTGTTTGAAGCGGTGAAGCAAGAACTGGGCGACGCGCCGATCGTCGCTGAAAATTTGGGAGACATCAGCCCGGCCGTCGAAGCGCTGCGAAATCAATTCGGATTCCCCGGCCTGGCGGTTTTGCAATTCGGATTTAGCGGCGACGGCACGCACTTGCCAACGAACTACACGCAACACACCGTCGCGTTTACCGGCACGCACGACAACAACACGACGAATGGCTGGTGGCACGAATTGCAGGAGTGCGGGAAACATTCGGGAGCAGACGGCGAGCGGGAAACGCTCGATCGCGTGAAAACTTTTTTACAAACGGATGCGGCGGAAATTCACTGGCCATGTATCGGCGCCGTCATGGAATCGCGCGCCGACCTCGCCATCGTTCCGCTGCAAGACGTGCTCGGCCTCGGCGGCGAAGCGCGCATGAATTTTCCCGGCCGGCAAAAAGGGAACTGGGCGTGGCGATTCGAACGCGGCCGGCTTTCCACGGCGATTCTCGAGCAACTTCGCGATGTGACGGAAGCGACCGGCAGAGCCGCGCCGGCGCAAAGCGAAAAACTACTTCGGTGACTTTAAGACCACGACGTCACTGCTGCGCGTGGCGCGCGCGACGTAGAGCGTCTTGCCGTCTTCGGACCACGCGTACGACGCAATCAAGCCGGAGGAAAAATGGGTCATCTGCTTCAGCTCGCCGTTTGGTTTTTCCATCTTCCAGATGTTCGAAGCGCCCTGCCGCATCAGATTGAAGCAGAGGCCGTGCCCATCCGGCGAGAATTGCGGCGGCGCCATTCCCATTCCGGGCACCATCGGAAAAGTGGAGGTCGCGGGCCCGCCATTCGACGGCGCAATCACGACGTTGTACGGCGATTGGGGATTCCGCATGGTTTCCGAGGTGTACGTAATCGATTTACCGTCGGGCGAGAACTGCACATAAGGATCGCTGGGATTTGCCATATCGGTTTTTGAAACCGAGCCGCCGTCAATCGAAACGCGAAAAAAGGCGCGGTCTTCTTCGTTCCAGAAAATAATCCATTGTCCATCGGGCGAACAGTGCGGCATCGTCGCCGATTTTCCGTTGGTGATCTGCATGGCGTGCGAACCATCCGCATCCACGCGCCAGATTTGCGGCGTTTCGCCGGAAGTCTCCGAATACACGATGTGTTTGCCGTCGCCGCACGCGGCCACTTCGCGCAAACCCGCGTTGCCCATGTTCACTTGCTTCACATTTCCGCCATCGAGGTCGGCGGTATAGACGTGTCCTTCCCGGTTCTCGTAAATAATCTTATTCTTGCCGAAATTCGAAACGTAGATAACAAGCGTTCCGTCGGTCGTCAACTGCCGCGCGTTTTCCGAGTTGCCGTTCGGCAGAAGCCACAGGTCGCCGGTAATCGTCGTTTCGACGGCGGCCAGTTCGGTTGCGTCGCGATTCAGTTCGAACCACATCGCGTTGTAATCGCGCTGGTCGTTCGAAATCCGCTCCGCCTGCCCCGACGCGAAATCCACTTTCCAAAGTTGTCCGCGATCTCCCAATTTTCCTTCGCGCACCGGCACAATGATCGCCGAACCGTCCGGCAGCCACTGTGGCCTTCCCAAATCGTCATGCGTTCGGTAGAACTCGCGCAGTCCCGTTCCGCCCGGCGCAACCGCCATCAAAGTTCTGCGGTTCGTCGCCTGATAAATCGTAAATACGATGGTGGCGCCATCCGGCGACCATGCCGGAGCAATCAGCGATGCCGAATAGACCTGGCCCGCCTTTTTCGCCACGGCCTTCACGCCGCTTCCGTCCGCGTTCGCGATCATCAAGTCCACTTCCCGTTTATCGGGCACGCCGCGTTCGAAGGCGAATTGCGTTCCATCGGGCGAAAAACTGACGGCGGTGTCGATGTCGTCGACAAGTTTTACCGGCGCGCCGCCATGCACCGGCATTTTGAAAAGCGCGCTGTACAAGTGGTTTTCTTTCGAAGAAGCGGTGTAATAGAGAAAAGAGCCGTCGGGAGAAAACGCCAGCCCGCCGTAATTAATGTTATCCGGCGCGATCAATTGCGTTTCGCCCGCGGCGCCGTCTTGCTGCAGCATCACGCTTTGTTCGCCGTTGCTGCGCAGAACGTACACGATGCTTTTGCCGTCCGGTGAAATTGCGACGGCCGCAGCTTTTCCGCTCCGCGTCATTCGCTCGACGCGCATCGCGTTTACATCGAAGCCCTTCCCCGTCGTAGGCCGTTTGAGGAAAATAACACCCGTTGCGATCGCCAGAATCGCCACCACCGCCGCCATGGCAAGCAGCCCTTTTTGGCCGCTGCCGGAACGCTGCGGCTCGTTCGAAGAGCCTTCCATTTTTTCGTCGCTTTCTTGCGTATTGGTCACTTGGACGGAATCTTAAATTTCCGCCGGCTTCAAGTCAACGCGCTCGTTCTTTTAGACGCGCCGCGAACCCACACTTCTTCCGCGCTTGAGGTAAACTACGCATCATTTTTGCGTCATTTCACGGCCCATTTGGCCCAGGACGGTTCCCGATGCGCAAGCGCCTCGTAACGCTCGCTTTCCTCCTTATTATAGCGCCCTTTCTGCGGGCCCAGCAGCTTCCGCCGCTGGACGCCCTCAAGCACGAAGCGGCCGAAGAAACCGAAAAATTGCAGACGTTTACGCAGCAAATGGTCGATCAGATTTTCAGTTTCAGCGAACTGGGCTTCCAGGAAGTCGAAACCTCGAAATACGTCACCGGCATTCTCGAAAAAAACGGCTTCAAGGTCGAAAAGGGAATTGCCGGCATTCCCACCGCCTGGGTCGCGTCGTACGGCAGCGGAAAACCCGTCATCGCCTTCATCACCGACGAAGACTGCATTCCGCGCGCTTCGCAAAAACCCGGCGTCGCGTACCACGCTCCCCTCGTTGAAGGCGCACCCGGCCACGGCGAAGGACACAATTCCGGCATGGCCGTCAACGTCACCGCCGCGCTCGTCCTCAAAAAGCAGATGGAGAAATATCATCTTTCCGGCACGATCAAACTTTTTCCCGGCATCGCCGAAGAGCTGGTCGCCACAAAAGCGTTTTACGTTCGCGCCGGATATTTCAAGGATGTCGAGATCGTCCTCGGTTCCCACGTGAGCAGCGATTTCTCCACGTCCTACGGCACCGGCAAAGGCGACTGGAGCGGCCTTGTCTCGATTCAATATTTCTTCCACGGCAAAGCCGCGCATGCCGCCATGGCGCCGTGGGACGGGCGCAGCGCGCTCGACGCCGTCGAACTCATGGACGTCTCCTGGGATTTCAACCGCGAACATCTCCGCCTCGCGCAGCGTTCGCATCGCGTCATCACCAATGGCGGCGATCAGCCGAACGTCGTCCCTTCCGAAGCCGCCGTCTGGTATTACTTCCGCGAAATGGATTTTCCGCACATCAAATCGCTTTATGAACTCGGAAACACCGTTGCGGACTCCGCCGCGAAAAGCACCGGCACCACCGTCGATCACAAACTCGTCGGCTCCGCCTGGCCGCCCTTCTTCAACAAAGTGATTGCCGAAGCGCAGCAGAAAAATATCGAATCCGTGGGCATGCCGGCATGGACCGAAGCCGATCAAACGCTCGCCAAAGCTTTGCAAAAAGAGATCGGAACAAAAGTGGAAGGCCTGAATGAAAAAGTCGAGCCGCTCGAGGAACCCGCAAAAAACCTCACCGGCGGCGGGTCAGACGACGTCGGCGACATCTCCTGGAACGTCCCGATGGTTTATCTCATGTTCCCCGCCAATATTCCGAATCTTCCCGGCCACAGTTGGCCGAACGCCGTGGCCATGGCCACGCCCATCGCGCACAAAGGCTCCACCGCCGGCGCCAAAGTGCAAGCGCTCACCGCGCTCGATTTTCTCTTGCAGCCGCAACTCGTCGCCGAAGCCTGGGACTATTTCCGCAACGTGCAAACCAAAGACGTTCACTACGAATCGTTCCTTTCGCCCACCGACCAGCCCGCCACCCAATTCAACGCAGAGAAAATGCAGAAATTCCAGCCCGAACTCAAAAAGTTTTATTTCGACCCATCCAAATACAAAACCTATCTCGAACAACTCGGCATCACGTATCCGACCGTTCGCACCACGCCATGAAACTTACAACGCACTAAATCCTTACAATATTTCCGCCCCTCGTCCGTCTTCATAACTGGACGGATGGGCCCGTGAGCATCGCCGCGATGACCGAGCAGGATCGACAAATCTCCGAGATCGTCGCCGGCGAGCGCAAGCGCCTGCGCAATTTCATTCGCCGCCGCGTGCCCGATCCGGCCGACGCCGAAGACATCGTGCAGGAAGTTTTCTACGAACTTGTGGAAGCCAATCGCCTGCTCATGCCCATCGGCCACGTCACCGGATGGCTTTTCCGCGTCGCGCGCAATCGCATCACCGATCTCTTTCGCAAGAAAAAGGCGGAAGCCTTCAGCGATGCCGCCATCGAAGGAGACGAAGGCGAACTGCTGCACATCGAGGATCTTTTGCCTTCGCCCGACGCGGGCCCCGAAGCGCTTTTCCTCCGCAATGCGCTGCTCGATGAGCTGGAGCACGCGCTGGGCGAACTTCCCGCCGAGCAGCGCGAAGTCTTCGTGGCGCACGAACTCGAAGGGCGCAGCTTCAAACAGCTCGCGGCCGAATCGGGCGTCAACGTCAATACGTTGCTCGCGCGCAAACGTTATGCCGTCCTGCATCTCCGCGAACGCTTGCAAAATATGTACGACGAATTTTTCGAAAAGTAAGGAGCGCACCATGCGAAACAAAAAAAAGTTGTTCTGGATCGTCCCGCTGGGCATTCTCGGGATGGTTGCCATCGTCTGGATCGGCGGCGAAATCGTCATGCATCTTTGGAATTGGCTCGTGCCGTCGCTTTTCGGCTGGAAAGAAATCACCTTCTGGCAGGCGTTCGGCCTCCTCGCTCTTTGCCGCATCCTCTTCGGCGGCATGAGCCATCACGGCGGTGGCAATCGCTCCGGCTTCCGCCGCAAAATGCGCGACCGCTGGGAAGGCATGTCCCCCGAAGAACGCGAAAAATGGCGCCAGGCCTGCCAATCCCGCTGGGGCTCCGCGCCCCCGCCCGATTCCAATCCGGCGGCCTGATCGTATTCTGCTTTCCCTGGCTAGCAAATTCCGCCGAGCGGCGAGCAGATTTTATCTTCGTAAGTGAAACGTAAGACCGTCACACATTTCCGATTTCTTGAAAGTGTCAACCCGGGCGCCGCACAAATTTCAACGATTGCTCCCTCTCAAGCTAAGTTGTCATGCGAGATGCTCACGTCCAGCAAAGAGGAAGAACAGAATATCCATGCCCAACCGTATGCGTCAGGGAAAATGCGCGGTTAACAATGTCGTGATTGTTTGCGAGAATGCCCGTGAGCAACAATTAGGATTCGCGTGTGCTCTCATCAGCCACTAATCTTCCGATCCCACCGAGAAAATCCAGCACCCGCGTCGTCATCAACTCAGCCGCATTCGCGTCGTAGGCGGGAAGGTTTGGATCGGCAAACAGGTGTCCCGGTGCGTCATATTCGAACTGCTCGAAGTTCGACCCGGATTGACGCACCTTCGCCCCGAGGGCATCGACCACTGCTTGATTTCTTATCGGGTCCTTATCGGCAAAATGCACTTGCACGGGGACATTGGACGGCCACACCTTCCACCCGAGGTCGCGCACCATCAGCGGTGCGTGCATCAGGATTGCTCCCCGCGCTCCGCCGCGGGTCGCGGCCAGCAACTCCGCGCAAGCGCCGCCGTTTGAAAACCCGGCGTACACCAAAGTGTGCGGTAGCTTCTCCACGGCCGCAACGGCCCGCTCAAGCAGCTTATCGAACCCGAGTTCCTGGATCTTGCGGACCACGTCATTGCGATCGGTAAACACTTCGCCGTCATATAGATCGGGAGTGTGAACTGTATGCCCGGCCAAACGTAGTTTGTCGGCAAAGTCAATCACGGCCGGCCTGAGTCCATACGCCGAGTGGTAAACAACAACTTCTTCCCTGTGTGTCCTGTCGTGCTGCGATGACGCCTGCATCTTGGAAATCCCCGTTAAACTCCGCCAATGCCGTACTTACGTGAGTATAACAATGATGATCGGCTGGCCGGTTCACTGGCTTGTGGCGCGCTCGATCGGAACCGCCTAAAAAGAATAATTAAGCAACTGTGGGGTGCCACCCGATAAGATGTAAGGCCTTGTCAAAAGACACTTCTTTTCTACAATGCCGTGAAGCACCGCGTGATTACCAGTGAAGCCGAGGACCGAACCTCTGGAACTCTCACGGTGAATCTGTTTTCTGCGCGCGGCGATTAGAGTTTTTCTTCTTCGGTACAACGTAAGCCCAGCACTCGTTTCCGGTTTGTAGCAAGTGTCAAACACGGGTGCCGCACCCTTCGGTGTCAAGTGTGTGGTTCTTGCCTTCCGCTGCGTCTTGTCGCAATCCACACCGCAGTAAGCGCCGCAACCAACAGGCAAAAGGTAAACTCGGGTGCCGCACCCTTCGGTTTCAAGGGTGCGGGTTTTGACTTTCTCAGCGCGTTGGCTTCATCACATCAATCCGAATCGGTCCACTTCCGCCATTCTCATAAAAACTCCAACTGCTCCACGGCCAATCTCTCGGATGTTGCACAAGATTTCTGTCCACCGGGTTCCGGTGCATGTACTCCAATTTTTCCTGAAATTTTTTCTCATTCCACACATTGAAGTCATAGAATCGCGGTTGCCAGAACGCCGAATCCGTATCCAGATCTCCGCCAAACGCAAATTCGTTTTGGCCACCGGCGTCTTGTTTTTCCTTCCGCAGTTCACGCGATACCTTCTGCTTCAATACCTGGAGCGACTTTGAAGGGTTCCCCACGCGCGGTTCACTCATCAACAGATGCACATGTTCCGGCATCACCACATATCCCACCAGCGCAAAATCATGTCGCACGCGAATTTCATCCAGAATCTTTAAAAACCGATTCCGCACCCGCTCCGTACCAAGATAAGGCCTGCGTCGATAACAACTAAACGTCACAAAGTGCAGATCGCCTTTCCCAAAATATCTCTTCAGCGGATTGCGTCTGCCTTCCATCTCTTCCACCCAACGTCAAAACCCGCACCCTTAACCCCGAAGGGTGCGGCACCCTTTCCAAAATTCGCTTCCTCTCAAGCTTAGTACCCAAATGATATACTCTCGCCATGCAACCAGAAGAACAGAAAATCTATGTTCCACCCGCCATGTTTGTGTTGCAAATATTTATTTTGAGGTGAATCAGATGGACTTAACCGGGCGAGACATCAGAAGCGCAAAACCTTATACTTTCTATTTATATTCAATTTCGGCAATTCTTTTATTTTTGTGTATAGAATTCATCGCGATTATGGCGGTGATCAAGATAACCGAATTTAATGTGTCATCGCATGTTCGATTTCTTATTTTTCTGGTTCCAATTTTCGTTGCCGGACCTCTATTTGATCTTTTAAAGGTTTATCGTCGGGCAAAAAAGATGATAGGACATGCCAATCAAGCAGTGTCGCTGACCGAGTTCGATTTGTGGGACTTAGCTTTTCACTATTATGTAACCATGACGGTAGTTTGCGGTGCGCTGTTCAGTCTCATGGCTACTCTAAGGAGGTGACTGTGTAATACAAACGCCGTGTGCGGCTAACGAAGTGCAGGTCGACGCGGCCGGCGCGTTGCGATTCTAGGGTGCCACATCCTTTGCGCTTCCGAATTTTGCAAAGGGTGGGTTCTTTCTTTTGCCTTTTCTTTCCGTTCGAACAGATTTCCACAGCCATTCGAATTACACAATCAATTAACTGTTGACTTTATACTCTTCGTTTGCTACCCTTGCTTGTGCCTCACAAACTCCACCCCGCTCCCGCCGCTCCGCCCGCCAATCCCTATCCCCTTTGTTTTGCTACTCATGCAAACGCCTCCGCTCGTAACCCCTTTCGTTTGATACTCATACAAACTCCCTGGGGGGTGGGGGTGGCAATCCACCTTTTCCTCCCATCTCGACGCAGTTCTACCCCCTATTTCACCGCTAAGTCCTGCATTTGCCACTCTTACGAGAAGAACCGGGTGTACACAAACTCTTCCTATTCTGGAACTCGCGCAAGCTCCGCCACCACCGCTTTAGTGTTCTCTCCCCGCTCCCTGCGCCCTTGCTACAATCGTCGCGTGTCTTCCGCTCCCATCGAGCTTCTTGTTTCCGCCGCCGATTCCGGCACGCGCCTCGATCGCTTCATCACCGCGCACGCCGCCGAACTTTCTCGCGCTCGCGTGCAGGAACTGATCGATTCCGGCCTCGTCAAGGTCAATGGCCAGCCTTCCAAGCCAAGCCAAAAACTTCGCGGCGGCGAACGCATCACGGTGCAGCCGGAGCCGCGTCCACCGCTCAAAGCCGAAGCCGAATCGATTCCGCTCGACGTTCTCTACGAAGACGAAGACCTCATCGTCATCAACAAACCCGCCGGCATGACCGTCCACGCCGGAGCAGGGAACTCCAGCGGCACGCTCGTCAACGCGCTCCTTGGCCGCGGCCAATCTCTTTCGCAAGGCGGCGACGCGTTGCGTCCCGGCATCGTTCACCGACTGGACAAAGACACTTCCGGCGCCATCGTCATCGCCAAAAACGATTTCACGCACGCCAGGCTCGCCGCATCTTTCCAGGCGCGCACCATGCAAAAAATTTATCTCGCGCTCGTGCAGGGAAAACTTACCGGCGCAAAAGGCCGCATCGAACTGGCCATCTCGCGCGACCCCAAACAACGCATCAAAATGTCCGCGCGCCCGGCGGGAAAATCCGCAAACGCGCGCGCCGCCCGCACGGACTGGACCGTACTCGAAGAGTTCGGCCCGGCCACGCTCGTCGAGGTCCAACTGCACACCGGACGCACGCATCAAATCCGCGTGCACTTCTCGGCCCTCAAACATCCCGTCGTCGGCGACACGCTGTATGGCGCGGCCGCGAATCTCGTCGTCGACAAAACAAAACTGCCCGCGCTCGGCCGGCAGTTTTTGCACGCCGCGCGTCTTTCGTTCGCGCATCCCCGCACGGAAAAACCGATCGCCGTCACCGCGCCGCTCGCACCGGATCTAAAACTCTATTTGGAGAAATTGGCTGCCGCCGCAGGCGATGTAAAAATTGACGCCTCGCTTGCCGGCTTCCTATAATCCCTAACCATGCGCCAGGCCATCACAGCACTCTTTCTCGCTTTCATCCTTTTCGCTTTGCCCGTCTCGGAAAGCGCGCAGCAACAGCAGCCGCAACCTGCGCCGTCGAATCCGCAAGAGACGCAGCAAAGCCAGACCACAATTAAAGTTCCCGTCAACCTCGTCGACGTGCTCGCCACCGTCCTGAACCGCCGCAACAAACTCGTGCCCGATCTCGCGCAGGAAGATTTCAAGCTTCTCGACGAAAATGCCCCGCAAATGATCAAGTATTTCAGCCGCCAGTCGGACATTCCACTCCGCATCGGCTTGCTGCTCGATACGTCCAACAGCATTCGCGATCGCATCAAGTTTGAGCAGGACGCCGCCGTCAATTTTCTCTACACCGTTCTTCGCCGCGGCAAGGATCAAGCCTTTGCCATGACCTTCGACGACGAGCCGCAAATGGTGCAGGGCTTTACCGGCGACACCGGTTTGTTGCGCGATCAAATCGTCAAGACGCACGCCGGCGGCGGCACCGCCGTCTACGACGCCATTTACGAAGCGTGCGCAAAACATTTGAGCAATCCGCCGCGCCCGCCCGGCGATCAGCCGGACATCGTGCGCCGCGTCATGATTCTCATCTCCGACGGCGAAGACAATCTTTCCGATCACACGCGCTCGGAAGCCATTGAAATGGCGCAGCGCACCGGCGTTGTGATTTACACCATCAGCACCAGCATTCAGTGGGTGACCACCACCGCGGAAAAAGATTGCCGCGCCACCGGCACCTGCAAATATCACCTCACCGACGGCGACAAAGTCTTGCAAGGGCTCGCGGAAGAAACCGGCGGCCGCTCTTTTTATCCGTATCACGTGGACGATTTAGATCAGTCGTTTCAGGACATCGGCGACGAGCTGCGCAATCAGTATCAGATCACCTACAACCCGTCGAACTTCGTTCCCAACGGAAAATATCACCGCATCAAGATCGAAATTCCGAAATTCAATGGCTATCAGGTTCGCGCGCGCCGCGGCTATTACGCGCGGCCGAACGGCATCGGCCCCGTGAATACGCCGGCGGCGAATCCGCCGGCCGCGGCGCCGCAGCCGCCAAAATAATTTCGCCGCAAGGAAGGAATTTTTCTCGGGATTTTATTATTGCGAATCGCGGAAAAGAAACGCGTCCGATTCAACGTGGATTCGCTCGATCGCCAGTTTTAATCCGTCGCGCGAAAAGCCAAACGTGCCGATGCGGTCGGTTTTGTAATGCGTCATCTGTTTGTGCGGCGAACCGTCGAGCGGCTGCTTCCACAAATTGTCGACGCCTTTTTCGCGCACGATGTACGCGACCGATTTTCCGTCCGGCGCGTATTTCGCGCCTTCCTGCGCGCGCTGGTCGATGTCGCGATACTGCGTCGCTTTCGTTTCCGTCGAATCTTCGCGCAGCATCAATTTGTGGTCGAACTCGCGCACTTCCGTCGTCAGCAGGAATTTTCCGTCGGGCGAAAGATCGAACAAGCCGACTCCGGCGTTCAGCATCGCTTCGGGAGTTCCGCCGTCGATCGAAATCCGCTTCACGTGATTTCCGTCGGCGCGGTCGATGAAGTAAATGAATTTTCCGTCCGGCGAGCAGCGCGGATCGGCTTCGCTTTTTCCGGAAGTGAGTTGCACCTGATTTCCGCCGGTCGCGTCGATGCGCCACAAATTTGCCGCGGCCTTTCCGGCGCGCCCGATGAGGCGCACGACCAGATATTTTTCGCCGCAAGACGCAACTTGATCCGGAATCGCATTCTGATCGGAAAAGACCAGCGATTCTCCGCCCGCCGGATCCACGATGCGAATTTCGCCGCCTTGCGGCAGAGCCACTTTTCCGTCCACCGTCCAGTCCCATCGCCAGACGGTTTGCTTCGACGAGAGCACGAGCGGATGCGCTTCTTCCGGAGCGTCGGCCGGTGCGATGGAAAAATCCACGCGCGATTGAATCTGCGTGGCGGCGAAACTCTGCGAATTCGCCGCGAGACTCGGCCGAACGTACGTGTTCGTGTCCGCCGTGATCGCGCGAAACGTTCCTTGCGGGTAATCGACGATGCCGAGCTGGCGCTGCAGTTTTCCCGCGGAGATTTCGGCGTCGGTGACGAGCAAACCGGCGCCGGAGGAAAGCCACGATGGATCGTAAAAAACTTTGGCGCGCGAATTTCCAAAACTCGTGCGCGCCGCCGTTCTGGTGTCGATGGAAATGAATCCGCCGATGTCGTCGGGAGTGGGTTGCACGATGGGGATGGCGATGGTTTTTCCGTCGGGCGACCAGGTAAGTGTGTAACTATCGCTCGCGATTGCCTGGCCCTTGAAAAGCGCGAGCTCGGGAGTGCCATCGCTTTTCGCGATCAACAAATCAAAAAGCGGCGAATCGTGATCCTGGCGGAGAAAGGCGAGATGCTGGCCGTCGGGAGAAAGAGCGATGGGGCTGTCGACGTCGCGGATCAGGACGCGCGGCGTGCCGCCAAGCACCGGGGCTTCGTACAAAAGCGAGATGGTGTGTTCGGCTTCGTCGCGGCGCACAAAATAGAGATAACTACCGTCGGGAGAAAACGTGATGCCGATATAGCGAGTGGCGGCGGGCGCGACGATTTGCGTATTGCTTCCGGTTTGAATGTGGCGGAGCTGCAGGGCCTGCAAACCATTTTCGTCGAGAACGAGCGCGAGATATTTGCCGTCGGGAGAAATGGCGGCGAGGACGGTGTGGCCGTTGTTTGAAAGATTTTCGACCGAGAAATGTTCGAAAGGAACGTGGGCGACCTTGTGCGGAACGGTGAACGTGAAAATACCGTAACCGGCCGCGAGCAAAACCGCGAGCGTGATAAAAATCGCGATGGCGGCGCCGAATTTATTTTTTCTGGCCGCTTCCATCAAGACGGAACCGCTGCCGGGATTGGGCGCCGGCTCAAAAGCGGACGCCGAAGCCGGCGGAAGCGACGAGGCGCTTGCGGCGGGAACGGAAGTGGTGATCACTTTTCCGGAGTCGACTTCGCGGAGAAGGCGCTTCAGGTCGGCGCGAAGTTCGGCCGCGATTTGATAGCGGCAATCGCGGTCTTTTTCGAGCGCCTTGCCGAGAATGCGTTCGAGCTCCTGCGGGACTTCGGGATTGAGAGTGACGGGCGGCGGCGTGCTGCGCAGAATATTTTCAAAGACGACGGCGGACGTGGAACCGGGGAAGGGATGCTTGCCGGTGGTGACTTGATACAGGACGGCGCCGAGGGAAAAAAGATCGGTGCGCGCGTCGAGATCTTCGCCGCGGGCTTGTTCGGGAGACATGTACGCAACGGTGCCGACGGCGAGGCCGGGACTGGTGAGGTGCGTCGCGTCCATGTCGTGCATGGTGGCATCGTTGCCCTGGCCGGCAACGAGTTTGGCCAAACCGAAATCGAGAATTTTTGCCTGGCCGCGGTCGGTGAGAAAAATGTTGGCGGGTTTGATGTCGCGGTGAACGATGCCTTTTTTGTGAGCGGCGTCGAGGGCGTCGGCAATCTGGACGCCGAGTTCAAGCGTGCGATTCAGAGGAAGCGAGCCGGCGCGAACGACCTGGTCGAGCGCTTTGCCTTCGAGGAGTTCCATGGCGATGAAGGTTTTGCCGTCGTGTTCCTCGATGGCGTAAATGGTGCAGATGCCGGGATGGTTCAAAGCGGAGGCGGAACGCGCTTCGCGGAGAAAGCGCTGATGGCTCTCGGAATCATGGTGCTTGTCTTCGGGAAGGAATTTGAGCGCGACGCGGCGTCCGAGCCGGGTGTCTTCGGCTTCATAGACAACGCCCATGCCGCCTCCGCCCAGTTTGCGGAGAATTTTGTAGTGGCCGATGCTCTGATCTTCCATTGGATTGCTGGAGGGAAGATGTTATCCGTCCCGCGCATGGCGGTCAATTGAAGCAAGAATTTTGGACAAACGCGGAACGGCCGTGGCGACGGGGTGGTTTTGCCGCCGCCCGATTTGGGACGCTAAAGCGATGAAGGCCCGAAGCGGAGATGTGTATTAATTGTGGGCCGTAGATACGGCGGCGACGAAGGAAACCTCGAGGAGTTCGACGTTTCCGTGGCGGAATCGGATTTGGGACCCAAAGACTTGAGGTAGCGGACAATTTGCCAACGCTGCGCCTCTGGCAATTTTGACCAGACGGGCATGCCCTTTCTTGTGACGCCGCTCGTAAGGAGCCAGAACAATGTGCCGGGAGAAGCATTTTGCACTTCGGGCGCTCGCAAGCTGGGCGCTTTTTTGCCGCCGACGCCTGCCTCGCCGTGACATTCCGCGCAATGATTTTCGAAAAGAAATTGGCCGGCGATGACGGCGTCGGGATCCTTTTCAAAGGGATTTGGCCGAAGACGGGCTTTTTCTGGAGCTTTGGCCAATTCGGAATAGTCGTGCGGAATGGTTTGCGGCGATTTTTCCGTTCTTGTTTTGTTTTGTGCGAAACACAAGGAAACCGACAGAAGGATGCCGGAGATTGCGAGAGCAACGAAATGAGGCTTCACGAGCGGCCTCGGAACAATTTGCCGAGCGTGTCGCCAAAGCCGGAGAACTCTTTGGCAATTCCCCAGCGGATGAGGAACCGGTGGCTGTTGCCGTTGAGGCCGAAGGTTGGCGAAGCGCGCAGCGTCCAGCCGGACGGCAGGTTCCACGCGACGACTGGCGCGAGGTATTGAGACGTTTCCTGCAGACCGAAGCTCGCGGTATTTCCAAGGCCGCCATATATTTCGACGCCGGCGGCGAAATTTTGTGGACAGAAGTTGCAGCGCTTCGCGGCGGCTTTGAGCGCGAGCGGGCGGCTCGCGCCGACGGCGTAGCCAAACTCCCAAGGTTCACCGGCAAGATTCTTCACGGAAAGAAAGTTTTCCGAAATGTTCCAGCCTTTGAAATTGCTGCCGAGAATGAGTTTTAGTTCGAGTTCGTTCTTGATCTCCCGGCGCGCAATGGCGTTTGGCAGCGCGAAATCGGATTCAACGTCGTGTCCTTCGACTTCTTTGAGCAGTTTGTCCGCGCCGTTCACATGCTCGTATTCAACGTAGAGAACGGGATTGAGGAAGTGTTCGCGGCGGAGGGGGCGGAAGCGATTCTCCCAGCGAACGCCGGTCGAGACCGTGCTGTCGTTGAAGGTGGATTGCGCGTCGAGATAAAACTCGGTCGTCCACCATGCGGTTGCGCCGTATTCCAGCTCGAGCCAATAGGAATGGAACTGGTTGCCGCCGCGTTGCGTGCCCACGGTGGAGAAATATTCGACTTCAAGACTGCGAGGTTCTTCCAAGAATTGATCGTACGTGACGATGTAAGGCTTTTCTTGCGCGCGCAGCGGGGACGGGAAGAAAGCAAAACAAAGTGCAAGAAAAAGGGGAATGGGAAGGAAGCTGAATCGACGAAGCAAGAAGGTCTCCAGACAAGTAATTTGAAAGCGCCATATAAGACTAACTTGGTCGTATATCAGATGCAAGTTGCTTGCAGGTAGGCTGGCGAGAATTTGGAGCGGGTGCGGCTTGGGTTTGGCGCAAACGAACGAGGAGGGACCGAGCAGACTTCTAGCGACCGGCAGTTTGACGGCCGATTACTCGGCAGGAGTGAGGACGATGCTGCGGAAGGCGACGTGGCCTTTTTCGGTGCCTTGGAGGTAGATGGGGCCGGAGAGGGCTTCGTGACTGTCGAGGGCGCCGCCGGTGATGCCGGGAATTTCCTTGTTGTCGATGACGGTCTGGCCGTTCTGGACGAGGGTGATGGTGCGACCGATCAGAGTGATGTCGTACGTTTGCCATTCGCCGGATTTGCGAGGAAGTTCGGGCGTCGGTGCGAGGAAGCCGTAAACGCCGCCGGTGTGATGGCTGGGCGGTTCGGCGGCGGAATCGGTTTCGATTTGCACTTCGTAACGGCCGCGGAGGTAGACGCCGCTGTTGGAAGCTGGGTCGATTTTGAATTCGACGTGCAGCTTGAAGTCTTGGAATTTGGAGTTGTGGATGAGTTCGGGGCCTTCGCCGGGAGTAATGAGGAGACCGTTTTCGACTTTCCAGACGGTCGTGGCGCTCGATTTGGACATGGTCCAGCCGGAGAGATCTTTTCCGTTGAAAAGCGCGATGGGCTTGCCCCATTTTGGCGTGGCGGTGCGTTTCAGAGAGGGCGCGCGTTCGCCGGTCCAGGGCCAGACGGCGCCGTCGGGTCCGGTGGTGGTGCCGGAAAGGCGATTGGCACTGAGCGTGGCTTCGAAAACCATGTCGTCTTTGCGGTCTTCTTCTTCCTTGGGCGAAATGAATTTGAGATGGCCGTTTGTGATTTCGGCGTGCGGCAGGGGACGGGCGTTGCCCCAACGACCGACCATTTGCGCTTTGAGCTGGCCGTTTTCACGCGTGAGTTCGAGCCAGGAAGGATATTCGCGATCCGGCGCTCTGAGCGTCAAATCCCACCGGCCGAGGAAGGCGGCGTCGGAGTCTGCCGGAAGCGCGGCGGAAGTATTTTTTGAACGCGCGCTGCCGGTATGCGCCGCCAGCGAAAAAAAGAGGATGGCTAGAGTGAATGTGGTTCTTTGCATTTTCATCGAATTTGCTTCCTAACTTTGTCGGCGCGGCTCGAATGCCGCTGCACATCGTTGGCAGTCAGCTTCGCGCGCACCGTTGTTTCTCCATTTGAATTCATGGCGAACGAAAGATGTTAGCCGCGTTGAGGAGGGTGGTCAATTCGAGTTGCGCTGGTTGTAAGTTGCCGGTTTTTTCGTACGCGGCTGCAATTTTCGGAAAATGGATGTATCGTTTGCCGACAACGGGATGGATAAAGGCATCTGGCGCAATGCGGGATGACGGAGGAGTAAAATGTCGACCTTGACGATGGTGCATGTGGGGTTGAGCCTGGTGGGGATTGCGGCGGGGAGGAAGTTTCGCCCGGCTACGGCATAAGACGGATTTCCGCCGACACTGATTGAATAGAACGGGTCGAAAGACCCTCCGTCACATTCCGGATAGCAGACTCGCGAAGCCGCTATTCCTTCGGGGCGTAGAAGCCTTTGCGGGCGAGGACTTTGAAGTCTTTGTTGTTGACGTCGACTTTGATTTTGCGGAAGCCGCCGTCTTTGGGTTTGCCGGCGGGATAGTAGTAGCCGATCTGGTATTGGCTGCGAAGCTCTTCGGAAATCTGATCGAAGGCTTGTTCGAGCCTTTTTTCGGAAGAGACTTCGATGGTGCGGCCGCCGGTTTCGTCGGAAAGTTTTTTCGCGACGTCGGGGCGCCAGCCCTGGCCGGGGTCGTGGACGAGCAAGACGTGCACGACGGTATCGGATTTCTGCGCGGCTTCGATGGCTTCTTCGAGGCGGACTTTGCTGCCTTGGTCGTCCGCGTCGGTAATGATGACGAGCGCTTTTCTTCCGGCTTCGGTGCCGAGTTTTTCGGCGCACGCGAGATAGACGGCGTCGTAAAAGTGCGTGCCGCCGGTGTGGGAAGGAATTGTTCCGGGCGTGACCACGCCGCCGCCGCCGACGGCGTTGATCCGCGCCTTGTTGATGGCGCGTTCGATGATGTGCTTGTCGTCGGTGAAGTCGCTGAGCAAGTCGACGTCGAGATCGAAGCTGATGACCATGGCTTCGTCGCCTTTTTTCATGACGCGTTCGAGAAAGCGGGTTGCGGCGTCTTGCTCGGCCGGAAGGCGGTTCTGTTCGCTGCCGCTGGTGTCGATAAGCAACCCGATGGTGACGGGGAGCGTGACTTCCTTACTGAAGAAGGCGACTTTCTGCGGCTCGTTGTCCTGGAAAACCTGAAAGTCGTTTTGCGAAAGGTCGGTGACGATGCGCTTGTTTTTGTCGCGGACGGTGGCGAACAGGCTGACAAGCGAAACCTGCGAGGAGATGGTGCCGCCAGACTGAACGGGCTCTTGCGCCGCGAGCCGATCGACGGAAGGAGCGAGGCTTGCGAGAGAGATCGCGCCGCATGCGGCGAAGGCCGCAATTCGATAGAAAAAAGGCATGTATACTTTCCTCGTTAAGGATTTTCCGGCCGCGCCAGTCCAAGGCAGGAAGAATTCGTAAAGTGGGATGCGCCCAAGCAGGCTTTCGGATGCGTCTAACCTTGTAGAAGTCCGGCGGGACCAGTTTGAATTTTGCCTTATTCTGTGACGAAGAAGGAAATTCAAATTGTCCCGGCAGAAGTTTGGGCGTGCAAACCCGCAAAGAGGGAGTTTGGCGTGTCAAAGGGCAAAAGTCGAGGAAAAAGGCCGGTGATGGGCGCGGTGAGCGGTGCGGTGATGGCGGTGACGCTGGCTTGGGCGGCGGCGATTTGGGCGCAAAATCCGCCGCAAGCGCCGGTGCCAAAGCCGGATGCGGCGGCGGGAGCGGCGGCTCCGGCGGCAAAGGAAAGCAGCGGTGCGGCGGCGCAGAACGACACAACGGCGAAAATCATCACGACGGTGAACACGGTTATTTTGCCGGTGACGGTAAAGGATTCGAGCGGGCGGCTGGTGCCGGACCTGACGCGCGAGGAATTTCGCGTTTTTGACGACAACGTCGAACAAAGGATTTCGTTGTTTTCCGCGGAGGCTTTTCCGTTGTCGGCGGTTGTGCTGATCGACAACGATTTGAAGGGCAAGGATTCGGTGATGGTGGAGTCCAGCTTGAAGGCAATTGTGGCGGGGCTGAGCCTGACCGATGAAGCGTACGTCTGCCGGTTCGACGTGAATATGCACCCGGGCAAGGGATTTACGCGGGATCAGGACAAGCTGGTGACGGAGTTGAAGCGAGTGCGCCTGGATTCCGAAACGGACGTGGCGCCGCCGGGCGATCCGTTTTCGGGTGGCGCGACGGTGAATGGGCAGAATATTGGTGGCGGACCTTCCACGCCGCAATCGACGAAAATTCTGAAGAATCAGCCGACCAAGGCGCTGGACGACGCGATGTACGAAGCGGCGCAGCTTTTGAGCGATCGCGGCCGCGGTCGGCGCAAGATTATTTTTCTGATTTCCGACGGGCAGAACGCGAAGAACAACAAATACAACTACGAGACGGTGGTGAAAGAGCTGCTGCGATACAACATTTCGGTGTACAGCTTGGGAGTGGGAAGCGGATTTGCCGACCGGAAATTTACGCGGCTGCAAGCGTACGCGCACGACACGGGCGGCGACGTGTACTACGCGGCGAAGCGAAATACGCTCGAAGAGCTCTATTCGCGCGTGACGGAACAGGCACGGAATCAATACACGCTGGCGTATTCGCCGCAAGGGAACGACAAGGGAGCGGACTATCACACGGTGGAAGTGCGCGTGCGGCGTGCGGGCCTGAATATTATTACGCGCCAAGGGTATTATTCGGCGCTGATCGCAAAATGAGGGTTGGCGCCGCGCGCGGCGCTGCGCGAATTGCAGGATTTTGCTTGACTGGTGCGGCGGACGCTCGTATACAAGCGAGCAACGGGCTACGGGCGGCGGCGCCTCGGCCCAGCCGGAAGAATCGAAGGAGGCACGCGATGAAGAAAAAGGCCAAGAAAGAAGAGATGAAAAAGGGCGGGAAAAAGAAGTAGCCGCGGGAAATTGGGATTCAGAAAAAGGCGTCTCGACCTGGTCGGGACGCCTTTTTTATTGGGCAAGCGTTCTATTGGATTACTGGCTTGCGAGATTTTCTTCGTGCGCCGGGCAGATGGGCTGATAGGCGCAATTTCTGCAGAGAAAGCCGGGATTGGGCGGAAACGAGCCAGAGCGGATTTCCGAGGCGACTTCCTGGACGGTTTTCTGCGCTTCGTCGGTCTGTTTCGAATCGCGCGCGGTTTCCTGGCGTTCGTTGTTTTGCAGATAATGGAAAACGAGGCGGACGGGATTTAGCTCGAGGATTTCTTTTGCCGCGAGCGAATAGATGCTGAGCTGAATGTCTTTTTTGGCGTCGGCGGGTTTTTTCGGCTTGCCGGTTTTGTAGTCGACGATTTCGACGTCTTTTTTGTTGCCGCCGGCGGAATTGATCTGGTCCATGCGGCCGGTGAGGATGACGTCGTTTTCAAGCGGAAGTTCGAAGGCTTTTTCCTGTTCGAGAATTTGCGGCGGATTTTCGAGGACCGATGCGTGGAAGACGCGGAGCTGTTCGAGGCCGTCTTTTTTGTAGCCTTGCTCCTGATAATCGTCCTCGAAACCGGCGGACTTCCATTCTGCGTCGTAAATGCGCGCGACGTCGTCCCAGGGGAGGCGGATGCCTTTGCGAAGCTGGTCCATAAAACGCTTGATGGTGGTGTGCATCACGGCGCCGAAGGTGAGCGTGGCGCGCGGCCCTTCGCGCAAAGACCACAAATGGCCGAATAAATATTGTTGCGGACAACTGCGGTAGCCGCCGACGGCGCTTGGGCTGAGCGTGAGGGGTTCGGGCGAGGGCGGATGGAATTGTTCGGCCCAGGCTGCGATGCGGGAAAAGATTTTTGGTGGCGCGGACGAGGCAGGGAAGAGATTTGTGTCGGATTGTTGCGGTTCGCGCGGCGTTTCGGCTTGGGGCGGAATTTTTGGCGCGAGCATGTAGATGTCGCGGCGCTTGACTTCGGGATCGAGCAGCATGTCTTCGATGAAGACGGGAACTTTGCCTTTTTTTTCGGTGAGAGTGGTGAGTGTCAAGCGTTCTTCGGCGCGGGTGAGCGCGACGTAAAAGAGGCGGCGCTCTTCTTGAATGTGAAATTGTTCGGCGGGCTCGCCTTCTTTCATGAGCGCGGCGGGAAATTCGAACGTGCGCGAACGTTCGGTGGCGGGAAATTTCTTATTATTTACGCGGAGAAGGAAAACGTGGGGAAATTCAAGGCCCTTTGCGCCGTGAACGGTCATGAGCTGGACGGCGTCGCCGGGTGCGTCGTCTTCCAGGCTGATTTTTCCGCCGGCTTGAGAATAATAATCGAGATATTCGATGAATTCGGGAAGCGCGCGCGATTCGCTCTTGGGCTCCCATTCTTTTGCGAATTCGGTGAGGCGACCAACATATTTGCGGTCTTGTTCGGCGGCGCGCTGCGGAACTTCGAGCCATTCGAGGAGGTCGGCGAGAAGTTCGCGAGCGGTGCGGCGCTTCATGGTTTTGCGCTGCGAGGTGACGAATTCGAGAAGCTCCTGGATCGCGGCATGCGAAGCGTCGAAAGCAAGACGGCCTTGCGGGAGTTGCAAAAGGTCGTAGATGGATTTTTTTTCTTTTTTGGCGCGTTCGGCGAAACGCACGAGATCGGAAGCCTCGAGATGCCAGGCGGGCGCGGCGAGGACGCGCGTACAGGCGATGTCGTCAAATGGCGTGGCGATGAGGCGCAGATAGGCGATGACGTCTTTGACGAGTGGATGATCGAGAATCGAGAGTTTGGAGATGACGAAGGGAATTTTGCGGCGAGAGAGTTCGGTGACGAGTTCGTCGCGATGCGCGTGCTGGCGATAGAGCACGGCGAAGTCGCGCCATTTGCGTCCGGCGGAATGGAGACGCTGCAATTCGCCGGCGACCCAGGCGGCTTCCTCTTCTTCGCGTTCGAGTTCGGCGATGCGAATTTTTTCGCCTTCTTTTCGATTGGCGTTCAAGGATTTTTTTGGAAAGTCGGCGCTGACGGCGTTTTGCGCGATGACCTGCGTGGCGACGCGAAGAATATTCGGAGTGGAGCGATAGTTTTCCGTGAGCGAAACGCGGAAAGGCGTTGAGTCTTCGCCGGGTTTCCAATCCGCGAAACGTTCGAGGAAAAGCTGGAAGCTGCCGAACGACGCGCCGCGGAAGCGATAGATGGCTTGATCGTTGTCGCCGACGGCGAAAATGTTTTTGCGGTTGCCGGCGAGGAGTTCGAGCAGGCGGAGTTGCGCGATGTTGGTGTCTTGAAATTCGTCGACGAGAATGTAGCGGAACTTTTCCTGGAGCGTGGCGCGAAGGGAGGCGTCTTTTTCAAGCAGATCGACCGCGCCGGTGATGAGCGAACCGAACGAGACGCGCTTTTTCTCGCGCAGCAGTTCTTCGCTGGCGCGGTAGGCGCGCGCGATTTCGAGCTGCTTTTGCACTTCTTCGAGGCGCTCGTTGCAGGTGTCGTCGTCGAGCGCGGTGCGTTCGCTTTCGAGTTGCGCGGAAATATCTTCGGCGTAGCGCTGGTAATCTTCCGAGGTCACGAGTTCGTCCTGGCAGCGCGAGAAAAATTCCACGAAGTCGTTGAGAAATTGGCCGGGATCGGCGAGGCGGCGGTATTTTTCGAGTTGCAAGCGCGCCATGTTGCGGCGGAGGAGAATCCAGTGATCGACTTTGTCGAGCATGAGCCGGTCTGGCGCGGCGCCGGCGAGGAGCGATTCGCAAAACGAGTGAAACGTTTTCAGCGTGACGTCTTTGCCGCGTTCGCCGGTGGATTTCACGACGCGCGTTTTCATTTCGCCGGCGGCTTTGTTGGTGAAGGTGAGGCCAAGAATATTCTCGCCGGAAAGGGAATCGTCGGTTTCCAGCAAGTGGCGAATGCGCTCGGTGATGACGCGCGTTTTGCCGGTGCCGGCGCCCGCGATGACGAGCAGCGGACCGTCGCGATGTTCGACGGCGCGCTTCTGCGCGGGATTCATCGCCAGGCCGCTGCCGCGCGGCGCAGGATCCATTTCAAATAAAGTGCGGGTCACGTAAGCAGGGTAACGCGAATTGCAGCGAAGAGGAAGCGAAGACGCGTTTACCTTATCGACGACAAAATTGCGTCTCGCGAAACGCCCTTATGCTCCGCGACGGTGCGGAGGACATTTCCCTGGGTTCCGACGGCGAGGGCTTTATGCACTGGAATTTCGATTCGTTGCTGACGTGGAGTTTCTGTCGACAAGAGGACGTGACTGCCAACTTGGTGGACAACACGGTAATCCCAGCGGCGGCAAGGCGCGTTCACCAAATCCTTGCCACTCAAGTCGCGCGGTAACTTCATTCCATCGCTAAAACTCCGTTACGGACTAAGTGCAGTCGGATGTATTTTGGCTTGGGTCCATCAAAAAAGTAGGCTTCCGTTGCTTCCTTGACGTTGGCCCGCAACTCGTCCCAGGTATCGCTTTGTGTGACGATCGGCTCGGTGAGACACTCCGCCGAGTAGCCGCCTTCGGCTTCCTAGGTGACTTCGAAAACCAGTTCGCTGACGTGGACAGGTGGCATAGGTCCTCTTTCGAAGCAGCGCGACACTCTCGGCTGCACCTCGCAATTCATGAGAAAAGGCAGTTTTGGGTCGGTTTGAAGCGATGGGAAGATCATCGCCGAACTCTTTGACTCTGCGTGAGCCCGTGACATTATTGGAGCAACAACCGAAGGAGTCGCAGTGTGAGGAACCATAAGAGGCAGCTGTGGATTGCAGTTGTCACCGGCTTCGCTGTTTCGGCGGCGCTGTTTAACTTAGCTTATTCTACACGCAGTGATGCTTTAGCCATGCCACAGCTTATCGGCTTCTACGTCTGTGTGCTGTTGCGGGGCATCCATGCTGCTACTAAGATGGACTATGTATTGATAGCTTTACCAATTAACGCTGCCATCTACTCCTCTGTTATTTTCATCCTGATGCGGGTCATTTGGCGGGCAAAACCAAACTGACCCACGTCCGAATAGACGCGTGTTCTACCGCTGCGATTTTTTGCCGGAGGCGACGTCGGCGTTGAAAGATGCCGAATGGTTGCGCGGGATGGAAAGAGAAGTCCACGAGCCGGCGCTGAGGTGCTTTGCGAGGAAAACGATCTGGCCGACGTGGTGGGAATAGTGAGCGACCTGGCGGTTGATTGCCTGCATGACGGAGTGGGCTTCGCCGCGGATGAAAACGGTTTTTGCCAGGTCGGCGTCGGAGAGCGGTTCAAGCGCGCCGAAAACCCAGTTCCAGCCGGCGTTCCACTGTTCCATCAGCTCGGCGCGCGTCGTTGCCGGCGTTTCGAATTCCGTGTCGCGATTGCGGTCGGGTTTTTCGCCGTCGGTATCGAGGAAGTCGCGCCAGCGCGAGCGCATGTTGCCGGCCATGTGTTTGACGATGATGGCGATGGAATTCGATTCCTTGTCGATTGCCACGAACAGCGCTTCGTCGGAACATTGCTGCATGGCGCGTTCGGCGAGCGACTTGTAATAACGAAAAACTTCGAGGGAATCTTTCAGATAAGAGTCCGTGCGTTGGAGGGGCATAGAATCGAATTTTAGCGAAGTCGCAGCCGGATGTGCGGGGAAGAGAGGGTGGCGCCTAGGGGAGGCAGAAAGCTCTTGACAATTCGCTTTTTATTCGCCTAGGATATTGCGGCGCGACGACAGCAATTCTTGGGAGGAACGCATGAGCATTGGCCAATCGATGTTGGGTGAATTCGACAGCGAAATGCAAAACACGCGGAAGACGCTCGAGCGCGTTGCCGACGACAAGTGGAATTGGAAGCCACATGAGAAATCCGGCACGCTCGGCTGGTTGGCGGCGCACGTGGGCACGGTGCCGGAGTGGATTACGATGACGATCACGACGAGGGAGCTCGATTACGCGCCGGTGAACGGCCCTTCTTACGAACCGCCGAAAATCTCCAATAAAAAAGAGCTGTTGGCGGCGTTTGATAAGTGCGCCGCCGATGCGCGGGCGGCGCTTGCGGGCGTGAGCGACGCGGAAATTATGCTGAGCTGGAAGCTGCTTGCGGGCGGGCAGGAGATTTTTACGATGTCGCGCCTCGCGTGCCTGCGCGGCATGTGCCTGAATCATCTTTATCATCACCGCGGGCAGCTCACGGTTTATCTGCGGCTGCTCAACATTCCGGTTCCCGGTTTGTATGGCCCCTCGGCCGATGAGTCGTAGACGAGCGGAGCGGATTCAATCCGCTCGCGCCGGGCGTAGAAGCACCCCATCGCGCAAGTCGCTATAATGGTGTTTCACGCTTTCGGAGGCTTTATGGAGATTCCCGTTATTTTGTCGGCCGTTCGCACGCCCGTTGGAAAATTCCAGGGCGGGCTGGCCGGATTTTCCGCGCCGGAGCTTGGCGGCAAAGTGGTTGCGGAGGCGGCGCGCCGCGCGGGAATCGAAGCGAAACAGATTGACGAAGCGATTCTCGGCAATGTGGTGCAGGCCGGACTTGGCCAGAATCCGGCGCGACAGGCGGCGCTCAAGGGCGGCTGCGATCCGCGCGTGGCGGCAATGACCATTAATAAGGTGTGCGGATCGGGCCTCAAGGCAGTGGCGCTGGCGGCGCAAGCCGTGCAAACCGGCGAATCGGAAATCGTGGTGGCGGGCGGCATGGAGTCCATGTCCAATTGTCCGTACTTGCTGCCTGGCGCGCGCACGGGTTACCGGCTTGGCGACGGAAAACTGGTCGACTCGATGATTCACGATGGATTGTGGGACGCGTACGAAAATTTTCATATGGGGCTTACCGGCGAATTGGTTGCGGAAAAATATGGGATCGGCCGCGAGGAGCAGGATCGTTTTTCCGTGGAGTCGCACAAGAAAGCGGTGAATGCGCGCAAATCGTGCTTTTTTGAGTCGCAGATTTTGCCGGTCGAAGTGCCGCAGAAAAAAGGCGAGCCGCTTGTAATGAAATACGACGAATCGCCGCGCGAGGATACGTCGATGGAGGCGCTCGCTAAATTAAAACCCGCGTTCAAAAAAGACGGGACGGTGACGGCTGGGAATGCTCCCGGGACGAACGACGGCGCTGCGGCGCTTGTCGTAACCAGCGAGCGCGTGGCGCAAAATCTTGGTAAGCGGCCGATCGCGCGAATCGTTGCGCAGGCCGTGAGCGGCGTCGAACCGAAATGGGTGATGATGGCGCCGGTGGATGCCGTCGAGAAATTGCTGAAGAAAACCGGCTGGGATCGCGAAAAGGATGTCGATCTGGTTGAACTGAACGAGGCATTCGCCGTGGCGGCGATTGCGGTGACGCGGCAGCTGAAGTTGAATCCGGAAAAAGTGAATGTGAACGGCGGCGCGGTGGCGATTGGCCACCCGATCGGCGCAAGCGGCGCGCGCATTCTCGTCACGCTGCTCCACGAATTGCAACGCCGCAATTTGAAACGCGGCATTGCGGCGCTCTGCCTCGGCGGCGGGAATGCCGTGGCGCTGGCAGTGGAGCGTTATTAACAATATCTCCGGCGGCGGAGAAATGAGTCTTGGAATGCGAAATAGGCTCTCTTACCATGTTGTTTTTCTATCTTTATGTGTCAGCTTGCTTTCTTTTGCACCGAGATCGGTGGCGGACGATGCCGCGGTTTCTGTTAAGGCGGGTGGGATCGAGTTCAAACACGAACCGCGCATCTCCATGGAAAAGGAGGTGCTAAGAATCAGCCGGGAGAAAGTGGCTGTTGAATACCAGTTTCTTAATGAATCCGTTCAAGACATCACTACCGAGTTGGCTTTTCCCGTTCCACCGATGGGCGTTTTTGATTCAGACTGTGGGCCTCGCTCTACGTTCAATGATTTTAGGCTATGGGTGGATGGACAGGAAATTCACTACGAAACCGAGGATCTCGCGAAGCTTGCGGGAACTGATTACACGCTGCTGATTCGCAACCTAGGCATCAACATTGCGACTTTCGGCGATTACTGGGGACCTGCGGAAAAATGTGATGGTGGAGATTTCAAGCTGTCGACGCAGCAAGTACGCGAGCTTGCTTCTCACGGACTCCTTGACAAAGACGGTGTTCCGCAATGGACAGTCAATCGCCTGTTTCACTGGACGCAGAAATTCCCTGCTCGAAAAACCATCCTTATTCGACATGAATACCGTCCAGTTATCGGATCTCAATATGCTTTATTGAAAGATCTAGAGCCCGGTGCGAATCAGCGGCAGACGCTAGCAGCTCGAGAGGCATCACGCGCTGGGCAGGATAAGAAATTCGAACTTGGAATGTTAGAGCCAATTCAGAATGCTTGCCTGGAGCCAGGGCTTTTAAAGGCGCTGAATAAAGACAACGCCGTTGCATTTCCGACGGAGACAGCGAGAGCGGTAGCCAACAATTATGTTGATACGATCTGGGTGGATTTCGTTATCAAAACTGCGAATTTCTGGAAGACGCCAATAAAAGAATTTGAATTGATCGTCGAAAAGCCTGAACCCAGTTTTGGAAAGTCTTGGTATGTTAGCTTTTGTTGGAATGGCGAAATTCATAGAGACGGTTCCGGACGATTTGTGGCAAAAGCGAAGAATTTCGTGCCGCAAAGGGATCTGACCGTCATGTTTTTGCGAATGCACCCGCGGGAATCGATGTCCATCCTGAATTAGAGAGGAGGGTGTGATTGGTTCGAATGCATCTCTCCGGGGCAATTGAGAATTTCGGGAAGTTTAGCGAGCAGTAAGCCACTATGAATCGAGCGGCGATCGGGTTTCGCGTGCACTCCGGCTGGGCCGCGATGGTGGCGGTGTCGCTCGAAGAGGGCGCGCTGATCGTTCTGCAGCGACGGAAGTTGCAACTCGTAAAAACGTTCAGTTACACCTTTCGCCAGCCCTACCATACGGCGGAAAAAATGCCACTCGGCGACGCCGGAGATTTTGTGCTTGGTGTGGAAAAAGAATCGCGGGAGTTGGCGTTCGAGGGAATCCGCGCGTTACGGGAAGAACTGGGCAAGGCCGGCTTCAGCATCCGCGGCGGCGCGCTTCTTCTGGCATCCGGCCGCAAACTTCCTGCATTCGAAAAAATCCTCGCCTCCCATGCGCTGATTCACACTGCCGACGGCGAACTGTTTCGCGAATCGATCCGAAAGGCCTGCGCCCGCGCCAAACTGCCGTTGGCCGAAGTGAAAGCACGGGATGTACTGGCAGCCGCCTCGCAGAAATTGAACAAGCGGCCGGAGTTTCTGAATCGGCACGTCACCGCACTTGGCAAGGCGCTCGGGCCCCCCTGGACACAGGATGAAAAGCTCGCGACGCTTGCGGCGTGGCTCACGCTGGCGAGCTAGTCGAACTTTGGATTAACTCCGCTGGCTTCAATTCGTTCGCGCAGTAGGGGCAAAACTTGTCCGTCTCCGCAATTTCTTTTTTGCAGTTCGGGCAAGAAGGGTGGAGGTTGCATTTGCAGCTTGGGCAAAAGTTAAAGCGCGCCCCGACGAGATTGTTGCAGCGCGGGCACGGATAGGGAAGCGGCTCTCGCATCAGCAGGTAAATCACAAAGCCGATGACGCCTACGGAAGTCGGAAGCATGATAAGCACAAACCAGGTCCAAAGAGCGGAGTTCATGCCTCGCCGGCGCGCGTCGCGGTTTACGTAGCTGATCATGAAGATACTGGCCGAAATCAGAATCGACATGGCGGTGACGATGCCTAAGATGGCCAGGACGGATACTTCCACTTCATCTCGGAGGCCGGCGGGTCTGGCATCCGGCACGCGGACCATGACGGTGACGCCAATGCCGATCGCGATGAAATACAAAAGGAGGCAAAGGACTTTCAGCCATTTCGGGACGATGCGGAACTCATCCGAAAAGCGAAATGCCTCTTTCTTGCGCCGCAACCGAATCATGCGCAGGCGCTCGTTCCAGGAATCGCCAAAGCTTTGTCCAATGCTCGGTCCGGTTGTGCTCATACTTTCTCCTTCAAAGCCACTCGGTGCTGATCAATCACTCGGCAACATCGGCGCGGGCCCACTTCTGCAGCAAGATCGCGCCCGTCGCCACGATGCCCGGCACAAGCCACCAAAACACCACGCCCGCCTGCCAGATAATCTTGGGCAGTCCCAGTTCGCCGCCAGCCCACGCAAAGCCGCGCCAAACCAGCGGCGCACTGGCAAGACCGAGCAGCCAGGAAACTCCGGCAATGGCCCAGAGCACGAAGCGCCCGGGGTTGTGTGCCGGAAGTTCGTCGGCGCGCAGGCGCACACGCAGTTGGGTGCGCGCCGCCAGATTCGTCGGAAGCTCGATATTCAGGCTGCGAAGCGCGTTCAGAGCGTGCTTGGTCTGAATTTGCGCGGCGGAGCAGGATTCACATTCGGCGAGATGCGCCGCGAGCCAGGTTTGCTCTTCGGCGGAAATTCCCTCGATTCGTTGCTGCGCGATCATCTGCATCGCGCGCGTGTGAAAATTGCCGTTCACGCCGCACCTCCGCTCATCGCTCCGCGCAAGGCTTCCAATCCGCGGTAGAGCCGGGATTTTACGGTCGAAACCGGCGCGCTTAAAACGCCCGCGATCTCGTCGAGCTGCATCTCTTCCTGAAAACGCAGCACAAGCACTTCGCGGTACACGGCGGGAATTTTTCCGAGCGACGTATGAACCCCTTCGCGCTGTTCTTTGTTCAAGAACGATTCGAGCGGCGTAACATTTTTTTCATCCTGAATGTCGAACGCCGGAGCGTCTTCTTCCGTTCCGCGCAACGATTCAAAACTTTGCGGTTTTTTGCGCCGGTGCCAATCGAGCACCAGGTTGCGCGCGATGGTGAAGAGCCATGCTTCAAATTTCCAGCGGCCGTCGTATTGCGCGCCGCGCTCGAGCACGCGCACCCAGGTTTCCTGGAAAAAATCTTCGGCGCGTTCGCGGCTGCCCGTCAAATGCAGGAGGTAGCGGAACAAACGGAATTGATACTGCTCGATGAGCAGATCGAGCAGCTCGGGGTCGCGCTGCTTCAGGCCGCGTGCAATGTGCTTGGCGTCATCGGTCATCAGGCTGGAAAAGCGGATCCCCTGTTCGAGGCTGGCCGCCCAGGTCGTGGTACGGGTCGTTATAAGTGTCGCGCTCATTCTACAAGGGATACGAGCGGCGGGCGAAAAAAGACGCATGGCGCTGGGATGCGGCTAAGGCCAATGTTGCTGTACACTTACGGGCATGCTGCACTGCCCACAATGCGGGGTTGAATATCGCCACGGCTACACCTCCTGCGCGGATTGCAACGTTTTCTTGGTGCACCAGCCAATTCCTGAAGTTAGGACCGAAGCGCTGCCCGAGCCGGGTGACCCCAATCTCGATCCTTTTTGCTCGTTTTGGCGCGGAGACGACGCGCAAATTTGCGCGGAACTTTGCTCCATTTTGGACGAAGCGGGCATTCCGCACCGAACGGTACACCGAGCGGATCACCTGTTCCATTTTCCAACGGAAATCCCGCATGAGCTGGGAGTGCCGGCGTCGTTTTACGAAAAAGCGGAGCTCGCCGTGAAAGAAGCTTTTGGCATCGAGGAAGCGTCCGGGCAAGACGCAGTACAGCTTTTGCTGGCGCCGTACGTTCCCAGGCGTGAATTTTCAGGTCCGGTGCCATACGACCCGCAAAACTGGTCTCCCGAAGACGCCACCGTGGAAGTGTGGGCGGGCGACAGGCCTGCGTTGCAAGAATTCATCGAAACGTCGTTACGCGAGCACGAAATCCTGACGCGGTGGCAATGGAGCGACGGAAAGTGGACAGCCTTTGTGCTGCCGCAAGATGACGAGAGAGCGCGCAAATTGATTCGTGAAATTCTGAATTCTTCGCCGTCCTCACCTTGACCTCGCTTCGCGCGCGGTGCATTCTGTGACACCGTAGATTTAATCACTTCAAGACGCACTGGGGCATTGCTTGGCGAACACTTCCATGGAACAGATTCGAACGGTTGGCGTGCTTGGCGCGGGCACGATGGGCAACGGCATCGCACACGTTTTTGCGCGCGCCGGTTACAAGGTGATTTTGCGCGACGTCGAACGCAAATTTCTTGACCGTGCGATGGAAACGATCAACAAAAATCTCGAGCGCGAATTGAAAAAAGGAAAGATCGACGAAGCGGAGAAGGGAAGTACGTTCGCGCGCATCCAGCCCGTTGTGGATATGTCCGCCATCGCGGTGGCGGATTTCGCGGTCGAAGCGGTGCCGGAAAAAATGGAAATCAAGCGCGCCGTTCTGACGGAAGCGGACAAAGTCCTTCGCGAAGGCGTCGTCATCGCGTCAAATACTTCGTCGATTGCCATGACCGCGCTTGCGGCCCTGACCAAGCGCCCGGAACGTTTCGTCGGCATGCACTTCATGAATCCCGTGCCGGTGATGCAGTTGGTCGAAGTGATTCGCGCGCTGCAAACCGGCGATGAGGCATTCCACCTGACGATGGAGTTGGCGAAGAAGCTTGGCAAGACGCCGGTGGCGGTGAACGACGCGCCCGGCTTCGTTTCGAACCGCGTGCTGATGCCGCTCATTAATGAAGCCGCGTATTGCGTGATGGAAGGCGTGGCCACGCCCGAATCCGTCGATGCCGTGATGAAGCTCGGCATGAACCATCCGATGGGTCCGCTCGAACTCGGCGACTTCATCGGACTCGACGTCTGCGTGGACATATTAAATGTGCTGCTCGAAGGCCTCGGCGATCCGAAATATCGCGCCTGCCCGCTGCTCAAGAAATACGTTGCCGCCGGCTGGCTCGGCCGCAAATCCGGCCGCGGGTTTTACAGCTACACGTAGCCACCCGGTGGTATAGTTTTCGAAGCAAGCTTGTGATTAGTTCGCGGCTCGCAACGCGAAAGGCGCCGGCGATGAAATCCTACGTTTTCAAAGTCAGAGTCGATCCGGACAAATTCGAAGATGGCCGCGCGGCGTGGCACGCCTCTTGCCCCGCCCTCAAGGGTTGCCACACATGGGGCCACACTTACGAGGAAGCGCTCGCGAACGTTCGCGAAGCCATTGATCTCTACGTGCAGGACTTGATTGAGTCGTGTGAACCGGTTCCGGTCGATCAAGTAGCCATCGAATTGGCCTAGCAGAGTAGTTTCTGGACAATACCTCGTGCAAATAAAAGGAGTCCTTCGTGGAGTTTCCGATACATTTTCTGATCATCATCACTATCGTCTTTGCAGCATTCATCGTTCTGCTAGCCTACTTGCTATACCGACACGGACGTAGTGTCGGTGATTGAGAGGGATATATCCGCGGCTATAAGGAAGGCCAAGAAGCGAATAAAGAGCGAAAATAGTGTTTGCCTTTTGTTCGCCTATTTGCTATTTTCCTCCTCGGCGTTTTCAACAGGTGCCTGATGTGCTCCCCTTCGACCCTAGCCATAAGCTGCCCGGAACATGCTAGGCTCGAAAGCGAGTTCCAGGAGGCGCGCGACCGCATGCGAAACCTGATGCGGCTCCGCAAACTGTTTCCCTCCGAAGAACGGCAACTGGCGGATCGGGTGGCCATGGCCATCGCCCGCTTGAAGGAGCACCTGGCCGAGCACCGTTGCCAGCGCTGGTAGCACCCAGAAAGACCTGGCGCGGGAGTGGCACAAGTGATAAAGTCCCTCTTCCGCTAAGTCCCTGGCAGACCCGTTCGGCCCCTGAGGGCAATTTTCCCAATTTTCTCTATCGAGGTGCGACATGGCAGACGAGAAGCAAAAGAACTTGGAAAACGCGATATCCGTTATCGAAAAGTCGTACGGCAAGGGCTCCATTATGCGGCTGGGCAGCAAAGACGTTCTGGTGCCCGTGAACGTCATCCCCACCGGATGCCTTTCGATTGATGCCGCGCTGGGCGTCGGCGGCTTTCCGCGCGGACGCGTCATCGAAATTTACGGCCCGGAATCCGGCGGTAAGACCACGCTCACGCTGCAGGTGATTGCCGAAGCGCAGAAGCTCGGCGGGCAGGCGGCGTTTATCGACGCGGAGCATGCGCTCGATCCCATCTACGCGCGCAGACTCGGCGTGGATGTGGACAATCTTCTCGTCTCGCAGCCCGATCACGGCGAACAGGCGCTCGAAATCGCGCAGGAATTGATCCGTTCGAACGCCGTCGACATCGTGGTCGTCGACTCCGTTGCCGCGCTCGTTCCGAAGGCCGAACTCGAAGGCGACATGGGCGATCCTTCGATGGGTTTGCAGGCGCGCCTGATGTCGCAGGCGCTGCGCAAACTGACCGCGATCGTTTCGAAATCGCGCACGTGCCTCGTCTTCATCAACCAGATTCGCGAAAAGATCGGCGTGATGTTCGGCAATCCGGAAACCACCACCGGCGGCCGCGCGCTCAAATTCTACGCGTCCATGCGCGTGGACATTCGCCGCATTCAGGCCATCAAGGACGGCGACAAAGTGGTCGGCTCGCGCACGCGCGCCAAAGTGGTAAAGAACAAAGTTGCCGCGCCGTTCCGCGAAGCCGAATTTGACATTCTTTACGGCGAAGGCATTTCACGCGAAGGCGACCTGATCGATCTTGGCGTGGACAAAGGCGTGCTTGAAAAATCCGGCACATGGATCAGCTACGCCGGCGAACGCATGGGCCAGGGCCGCGAAAACGCCCGCACGTTCCTCAAGGAAAATACAGACCTCCGCGACAAACTGGAAAACGCTTTGCGCAAGAAGATGGAAATCCCCGGCCCCAACAGCAACGCCGCGCCGACTGGCGCCAACGGAAGCACGGTTGCCAATGGCGCGACGCACGGCGAAAAGCCGGCGGCTCATGCAGCCGCAGCTTCGGCAAGTCCCGCGCGTCCAACAACAAAGCCAGTGAACGCGCGCTAGATCTGGGGCGCAACGTAAGTCCGAAGGGGGTGCTCGCCAAAACGAGCACCCCTCTTGTTTTGACGCGCTCTTTCCTGTCCCTTCGTACAGGTTTCTTCATCGCGCACGCGGTACTTTTGTCCTATTTTTCTTCCCATTTCCGCTCGTTACGCTTCCATTTGTACGGGCCACTTCGCATTTTTTTCAACTGAGGAAGGACGATCGAACCCATGAAAGCCATGAAATTTGCGTTTATTTGCTTGCTCTTTGCCGGCGTCAGCGTGGCAAAAGAGCATGACTACCAGAAGGGAACTCTCGTCCGCATGGACTCGAGCTCCTGCGGCTCGCAGGAAAAAGGCGGCAAGAGCGTCGCCGGCGAAATTCTCGGCACGGACTCGCAAAGCCGCAAGACCAAGGAACTGCTTTGCCAGGAATACGTTCTGCAGGCGGATCACGTCGTTTACCGGATTCGCCCGACCGACGACAAGCACCCCGTACTTTTGCCGATCGGCGAAGTCGCCGAATTCCGCATTCACAAAGACAAGCTTATTCTCCGCGTGCTCGAATCCGATGGAAAAGAGCGCGAATACGCCGTCGTCTCGATGACGCCGCGCCAGGATAAAGACACGCCGACGCAGTCCGCCAGCAAGAATTAAGCTTCGCTCGCGATTTAGGCAAATTGTTCCGGGCGCCGGCAACTGCGGGCGCCCGGTTTTCTTCTCGTTCTCTGGCCATCCGTCCAGCCCGCCCCTTCCATTTCCTGTACTCCCGGTCAGCCATTCAAAATAAAGCACATAGCTCGTACTAGCCCCATTTCGCTATTGTCCACTGGAACCTTTTCTCACTACACTATGTCTCAGAGTGAGAGAGCGTGTTTCGTTCAGTTACACTCCCTCTCCCTTCGCGGCATCTAAGTTCTTTGCTGCTAACACGCCGCATTTGGCAGTCGGAATGCAATTTGCGGTAGCGGTTCGCGAGGCACTTCGCGGTCTCAACGGAAATTCGTTGACACCCGGGCGTGACTCAAGTAAAAAACGCGACTCGCCGCGAATGCGATCAAAGTTAGGGGCACTAAGCAAATGTTGAAACCCAGCGGACTCGGAAAAACTTCACTCGCGCTATTCCTCTCCGCTTGTTTTGTTGTCCCAGCGCCTACTTCGGCCGCCGCAACCGCCGTTGCGAAGCCCAGTGTTCGCACCGCGCGCCATCGTTATGTGCCGCGCGAGAAATCCGTCGACCCCACACTCGGCGACAACACCAATTTTGACGATCCGATCGTTCGCGCCGCCGCCGTTGACGCGCTCGGCAAATATAATGGTTCCGTCGTCGCGGTCGAGCCGACGACCGGCCGCATCCTCGCCGTCGTCAATCAAAAAATGGCCTATTCGGCCGGCGCGATTCCGTGCTCCACCATCAAGCCGACCATCGCCCTTGCGGCGCTCGAAGAAAATGTGATCACGCGCGATACGATGCTCAAAGTCGGCCGCCGCAAATACATGAATTTGACGGAAGCGATGGCTCATTCGAACAACGTTTTCTTTGAACAGCTTGGCCAGCGCATGGGTTTTGAAACGGTTTCGAAGTACGGCCGCTTGCTGGGCCTCGGCGAACTTGCCGGCTACAACCTCGCCGACGAGCAACCAGGTGCGTTCCCCATGGCGCCTCCGCATCGTGGCGGCGTCGCGCGCATGTCCAGCTTCGGCGAAGGCATTCAAGTCACTCCGTTCCAGCTCGCCTCGCTTGCGGCGGCATTCGCCAACGGCGGCACGCTTTATTATTTGCAGTATCCGCAGGCCGGTGTGCCCGGTCAGGATGCGCCCATATTTGAACCGCGCGTCAAGCGCGAACTGAATATCGCGCCGCTCCTTCCCGAACTTCGCGAAGGCATGCTCGCCGCCGTGCTTTATGGCACGGGCAAGCGCAGCTTCGATTCCGGTGGCGATGAACTTCCCGCGGGAAAAACCGGCACTTGCTCCGACGATCAATCGCACGTCGGATGGTTTCTTTCTTACGCCGACGAAGCGCATCCGCGCATCGCTCTCGCCGTTTTGATCCGCGGCCGCTCTTCCTTGATTAAGGGGCCTCTCGCCGCGGGCGTCGCGGGCCGCATCTACCGCCGCCTGCGCGAACAAAATTATTTCGCCGGCCTTCAGCCTCGCGCCGACCTCCGCTCCGGCCGCTGAAAAATCAGCGCGCTTGTAAAACAGCTTTTCTTCGCAATTCGGATTTCACAACCGCCGCATTCCGGCGCGTCCGGCCGACTAACGGCATCCGTTTCGGCGCGAGCCCTCTTGCCAAACCGGCCCTCTCGGGACTATAGTCGTTTTTCGATATAGCGATTATCGAGCGCTTATGCCCAAACGCACTCTCGATCCACTTCCTTCCGCTGCCTTTCAAATCCTTCTCGCTCTTGTCGGCGAAGACCTCCATGGGTACGCCATCATGCGCCAGGTCGCCGAGCAGACCGAAGGCCGCATCCGCCTCGGCCCCGGCACTCTTTATAGTTCCATTCGTTCGCTGCTCGAAAACGGATTGATCGAAGAATTGGACGCGCGGGAAGATGCAGACACTGGCGACGAGCGCCGCCGTTACTATCGGCTTTCTTCCGCGGGCCGCAAACTTGCTTGTGCCGAAGCGCAACGGCTCGCGGACGTCTTGCGCGTCGCTCGCGCCAAGAAAATTCTAAGGGGGCGTTATGTCTGAAAAACTCTACGCCTGGTTGCTTCGCCTGTACCCTGCCCACTTCCGCGAGGAATATGGCGACGAAGCGCTTCGCCTTTTTCGCGATCGCGCCCGCGACGAACGCGGATTTTTTCCGCGTCTCCGCCTCTGGCTCGATCTGTTCGTTGACTTCACGATCTCCGTCCCGCGCGAATATCTCCATGTTCCCGCGCCTCGCGTTGCCGCCGCTGCGCCGCCGCGCTTCAATGGCCTGCCGGCATTTTATGTTTTGCAAAACGAATCGCCGCGCCCGGCGGCGTTATTATTCGGCGGAGCGCTGTCGCTCGTCGCGCTGACCACTTGCTGGGTCTCGCTCAACGAGGCGCACAACATTTCGAATTCCGCCGCTCCGCCATTTGCCGGCGCGCGCAACTATCAGGAATTTAGCCGCTCCAGCCGCTCCGAATCCGGACAGACGGCTCCGCGTTATGCTTCCTCGCATACCGCTCGCACCACCGCTCAACCCGGCACTCCGGATTTATCGGAACGGAGTCGCATCGTCGAAAGCGCAATCGCCAATGTAAAAGAACACTATGTCGATCGCGAAGCCGCGCAAAAAATGGCCGATGCCCTCGCGATGCACGAAAAGCGCGGCGACTACAACGCCGTCGCGGACCCAGCGGCCTTCGCCGCACTTATGACCCAGCATTTGCGCGAAGTCACGCCCGACCGCCATCTCACGTTCGATTATTTCGAAGAGCCGTTGCCGCCGCCGACCGTGGCGCAAGGCGCCGAAGTTTCCCCGCAATATCGCGAAGCGATGAAGCAACAAAACTGCACGTTTGAAAAAGTGGAAATCTTGCCGCGCAACATCGGTTATCTCAAACTCAATTCCTTCCCCGATCCGGACGTCTGCCGCGTCGCCGCCATGGCCGCGATGACGTACGTCAATCACGCCGACGCTCTCATCTTCGACTTGCGCGACAATCGCGGCGGCTCCGCCGAAATGGTTCAGCTCATCGGCGCCTATCTTTTCGATCATCCCGAATATTGGTACAACCCGCGGGAAGCTACCTCCGCGCAATCGTGGACGCAGTCTCCCGTGCCCGGCAGCGATCTCGCCGGCAAGCCCGTCTTTATTCTCACTTCTTCGCGCACCATCTCCGGCGCCGAACAATTTTCCTACAACCTAAAAATGCTCAAGCGCGCCACCCTCATTGGCGAAACCACCGCCGGCGCCGCGCACGCAGGAGTCTTCCATCGCCTCGACGACCATTTCGGCATGGGCATTCCCGAAGTCAGAGCCATCAATCCTTATTCCGACGGCGACTGGGCCGAAGCCGGCGTCGCGCCCAACGTCCAGGCCAGCGCCGACGCCGCCCTCGACATCGCGCTCAAACTCGCTCGCGCCCGGCTTGCAAAGAAATAGTCGCGGCGCCGCAGTATCCCGTCCTTCGAATTGCATCCCGGGCAAGCGTCCTTCTCCCATTTCTTCCGTCTAACTCGCAGGTCGGGTGTGCGGATTTCAAACGTTGGAGGACTTCGCATTGAGAATTTCATTTTGGGCATCGCTCTCGATTTCTGCGCTGACCCTTTCGGGGCTGGCCACACAAGCAATCGCCGCGGACAATAAGGCGGACAACGCGCGTGTCTGGATCGGCGCTTGGGCCACGGCCGCGCAACCATCTCTTCCCACCGCTCTCCAGACTTTCCGCAACGAGACACTGCGCCTCATCGTTCACACCAGCGCCGGTGGACATAAAGTCCGCATAAAACTTTCGAATACATATGGCGATAAGCCGCTCTTCATCGGCGCCGCGCACATTGCCCGCCGCGCTTCCGCCGCCGACATCGATCCCGCTTCCGACCGCACTCTCAAGTTTCACGGCCATGCCTCGGTAACGATTCCCGCCGGCGCGATGGCCGTCAGCGATCCCGTTGAACTGGATGTACCGGCACTCTCGGACCTGGCCGTCAGCGTGTTTCTGCCTCAATCCACCGAGGCAAAAACCGTCCATGCACTCGCCCAGCAAACAAGTTATCTTTCGCCCGCCACCGGAGACGCCACCGCCGCCGCGAATTTTCCCGTGGCGAAGCCCATTCACAATTGGCCATTTCTCACCGGTGTCGACGTCGAAGCCGCGCCCGGCTCCTTTTCGATCGTTGCTTTCGGATCTTCTCTCACCGACGGCGACGGCACCACCGCCGACACCAATGGCCGCTGGCCAGACGTCCTCGCCGAACGTTTACAAAAAGATTCCGAACGAAAAGTGGAAGTTGGCGTTCTGAACGAAGGCATCATCGGCAACCGGCTGTTGCACGACAGCCCGAAAGCCGCGGGCAACCCATTTGGCCCTGCGCTCGGCGAAGCCGGCCTCGCGCGTTTCGATCGCGATGTGCTTGGCCAGTCCGGCGTGAAGTATGTCGTGCTCGGCCTCGGCATCAACGACATCCTGTTTCCCGGGTTTCCCTTCACGCCGGCCGGCGAAACGGTCGGCGCGGAGCAAATCATCGCCGGCTATCGCGAACTCATCGCTCGCGCGCACAAAAAAGGCATTCGCATCATCGGCACCACCAATCCGGCATTCGAAAATTCCGCCTTCGAAGGCTTCGTGGAAAGTTTCTACACGCCCGAACGCGAAGCCACACGCCAGAAGGTCAATTCCTGGATTCTGAGTAGCGGCGAATTCGATTCCGTCGTCGATCTCGACAAAGTCTTGCGCGACCCGTCTCGCCCCACCCAGCTTCTCCCCGCCTACGACAGCGGCGACCACCTCCACCCCAACAACGCCGGCTGCGCCGTCGAAGCTGCCGCCTTTCCCTTGAACATATTTGAACAGTGATTGTGCGACCAAACTTGTTCTTGTCTGGTCATCGCCTCATTTCTTCGCCGTAGATTTCAGCCTTTTCAGTTCAACTTCGGCCGCCATGCTGATCAGATCATTCTTCGGCCGCATGGTTAGCAGGTTCTCCAGCTGCACTTTGGCCGTTTCGATTTCACCTTTTCGAATGTTCTCGAGCGCCTTGTAATACGCGCTTCTTTTCAAGTCTCGGCCGTCCCAATTATCTGAAACACGGCCCATCGCTTCCAGCAGATACAGGTGTTCCTTCGCGGGGCCGATAAACGTGGCCGCTTGCTCTCGCAAATACGCTTCCGCGTCCTTCCTTTTTCCAATTCGGTAAAGCGCGAAGTATTTAAGTAAAATCGAGTCTGCCGATCTAAGATTTGCATCACTCGGCTCACTTTTCGCCGCCTTCACGACGGCTTCATAATTGCCATCGAGGAAATACGATCGCACGACCAATTCCTCGCGCGACGGGGCGGAATTCGGCTCTTTTGCCGAGGCAAGTTCCTCGCGGGCCGCGCCAAACTCCTTTGCTAACAACAAATAAGAGCCTAGATCGAACTCTGCGGCCTTCTTTTCGTTTTCGTCCGTTTCCCCCGCGACGACGCGTCTTTGCAAAGCGACCGCCTTCGTTGCATCACCTCTTTTTGCGTAAAATGCTCCTCCACTAACCAGAACATCTTTGTTGTTTGGCGCCCGCGCGAGTTCATCCTCAATCGCCATCTTGTCGCAGTCCGCGCCTGGTCGGCACAAATACATCGGCAGTCCAAAGGCCTCGGCAGACTCGGCGTTGTGCGCGATTCCCGCGCGCAGGGAGTCCGTTGGATTCGTTAATACATCCACGGTCGCACCGAACACTCTGCCATCATTGGCTTTCGTCAGATGTTCCTCAGGCCAATTCTTGTCGATCCATTCGGACGACATCGGAGAGAAACGCACGAAATCTTGCTGTGCCCAGACTTCACCGAGCAAATGCGCCGGGACTATGCCCGAGTCCATCACATCTCGCACTACGAAGTGTTTTTCTTTGCTTTTCAATTCCTGGAACTGAGCGTCGAAGAAAGTCGCCGTACCTAGCTTTACCAGCCGGAGATCATACCGCCGTGTCTCATAGTTGGATTCATCGCGTGGCCCATCATCTGAATCCGGACAGGCAAATTCCACTGCGTAGGAATCGTCGTTCTTTTCTTTCTGCGCTATCTTCACCTTGCAAGGAGGCTTCGATTCAACCGCATTTTGGTCTACATCTTCGAAGTTATCGAGAATCCATTCCCCTTCGATGCGCGGATCCAGGTACGGTTTCTCCTCCTTTGCATTCTTGTAGAGCGGATTAAGGCTCAAGACCGTCGTGCAACCGGACACCACGCTGCATAAGAGCGCGAGAAAAAGCCAAAGGCGCCGTTTCATCTCTCCTCCTATTAAACCGTCAAAAGCTCTTTCCAATTCAAAATCGCGTTCCGCGGCAAACGGCGGTTAAACCGATTCATGAGCGAAGCAAAGTTTCCTATGCCGACAAGTATGCCCAAAATTGCTGGCCAGCGCGCGCAATCAACTATCGGCTGCGGATCTGAGCGACCTGCATCGCTCCGGTGCACTTTCGGAAACATCAGAAAATCGTCCTTTGACGGCGTTGTGGCTTGAGACTAAACAAGAGGGTGCGCTAGTCTGAGATGTCGCGCTCTCCATTGCGTCTCGGGGGAATAGTGAATCGCTGGTTCATCATTATCTTGGTCGGCGTGCTTTTGGCCGGCGGCGCCACGCTCGCCTACACATTTCAGCAGCGCCTGAAAACCACCGCCGATCTCAACCGCGAGATTCGAACCGCCCGCGATCTGGCCGCAACCATCCGAGAAAATACCGTTGTGCCCACCGACCAGCGCATCCGCGCCGGCGAAAATTTCCGCGCGGCGCTGCAAAAATTTGGACTTTCCGCGGACGAGGCCGCCGGTGCGTCCGCGGCGGCACAGCGCGCCTTCAACCTGCGCCAGGTACGGGCGGGTAACACCATCACGGTTGGGCGTTCGGTCGAGGGGCGTCTGCGCGAGATCGACTACAGGATTGATACGGAACGAATGCTCAGGATTACTCCGGAAGATACGGGTTATTCGGCGGAAATAAAGGAGATTCCTTCGCGCGTCGAAGTCGTCGCGGTGAGCGGGACGCTGGAGGATTCACTCTTCAATGCGGTGGAGGAGGCGGGAGAGACAGCCGAGCTCGCGATGCGGCTGGCGCAGATATTCGGGTACGACATGGATTTCTACACCGACCCGCGGAAGGGCGACACGTTTCGCGTGGTGATGGAAAAAAGAAAATACGCGAACGGGCAGACGGCGTCGTACGGAAAAATATTTGCGTTGGAATACAACAACGGCGGGAAAAAATATCAGGCGCTGCTTTTTCACGATCCGGCGGGGCAGCCGGGCTATTACACGGCGGACGGAAAATCGCTGCAGAAAGCGTTTTTGCGATCTCCCTTGAAATTCGGCGCGGCGATCACTTCGCATTTCAGCAACGCGCGGTTTCATCCGATTTTGAAAACGGTTCGGGCGCACCTGGGCACGGATTACGGCGCTCCGGTCGGCACGCCGGTGCAATCGATCGGCAGCGGAAAAGTTATTTTCGCGGGACGCAAGGGCGGCGAGGGAAACATGGTGCAAGTCTCGCATTTCAACGGGTACGAG
>DATGEI010000029.1:0-81748 GCA_035310365.1 Candidatus Acidiferrum sp. | reverse complement strand
ATGCGGCCGACGGAACGCTGCGTCAGGCGGCGGCCGGCGTAATTGAGAAAAATCGCTTCGGTATGAGGAGCGGCGCCGCGCTTTGTGCGCGCGGAGGAATTTTGCTCCAGAATTCGTTCGCGCACGGGCCAATACAGATCCAGCGCCTCTTCCGCTTTCGAACCGTACGGGACAATGCGTTCCTTGTTGCCCTTGCCGCGCACGCGCAAAATGCGGTCTTTGCAGTCCATGTCCACGATATTCAAGCCGGTGAGTTCGCTGACGCGAAGGCCCGCCGCGTAGAGCAATTCGAGGATGGCGCGATCGCGGCGGATGAGCAGGCCTTCTTCGTCCGCATTGCCGCGCGGAGCCTTGCGCTCGCTTTCGGCCGGGCGCGGCGGCAGCGCGGCGCGTTTTTCGGAATCGGACTTCATGCCCGCAAGCTGATTCAAGAAACCGTTCATTTCCTCGGCGGAAAGAACGGAAGGGATGCGCTTCGGCAATTTTGGCGTCGGCACGAGGCGCGCGGGATTTTCCTTGAGCATGCCTTCGCGCACGCAATACTTGAAAAACGAGCGCAACGCCGCGAGCTTTCGCGCGATGGAACTTTTCTCGAGCGATTGGTCGTGCAGGTGCCCGACAAATTCGCGAATCACCGTGTGGTGAATCGCCTTGAGTTCGGGCGGTTCGGATTCCGGCGGCGTGAGATACGCCAGAAACTGATGAAGGTCTTTGCCGTAATTCGAAATCGTGTGCGGCGAAGAGTTCTTCACCGACTGCAGATACTCCAGAAATTTCAAGATGGACTTCTTCATGCGACTGCGGTCGGCCTTTCCGTGGGCTAAGACAGCAATTATATTCCAGTGGAGAAAAGCCGAAGCGGATTCCTGCGCCGGTGTTGCGCAGTGGCATGCAGGGCACACGGCGTCATTCTTACCGGACACGGCCGCGAAATGGAGTAACCTGCGTAAAAGGGAATGAAACGCGAGAGCTGGGCCAAGCGTCCTTCTATACAGACGATTTTCAGGAGAGAAACGATGCTTTCAAGAATCATGCTCGTGTCGGTTTTTATCGGGTTTGGGTCGCTAGGAGTTGCCAGCGGGCAGCAGCCTCCGCCGGCCGAAAATACGCAAGCTCCGGCAGCGGCAACGACGACTGGGCCGGCCGCCGCACCGGATAAGAAACTTGTGCTGAAAGAGGGCGCGGACGTGCAATTGAAATTCGCCCAGGACGTGAATTCAAAAACCGCGACGGAAGGCGACACCGTGAACCTGGTGCTGGATCAGGATCTCAAGCTCGGAGACATAGTCGTGGCGAAGGCCGGGGCTAAAGCGGTTGGCACGATCTCTCATTCAAAAAAAGCGGGGATGCTGGGCCGCGCCGGCGAACTGAACATGCGCCTCGAGTATCTGCTTTTGGAAGACGGACGGTTGAAATTGCGCGGCAGCAAAGGCCGCGAAGGCGAAGGCAAAGAGGGCGCGGCGGTGGCGCTGACTGTTTTGTTCGGGCCGATTGGCCTGATTAAGCACGGAAAAAATGTGGAGATCAAACAAGGCACGCCGCTCACCGTGTACACCGACGAGAATTACACGATTCCAAGCGCGAAATAAATTTTCCGAGAGCGCGTACTTCAGGGCTTGGCGCCGACGGGAGCGGCTTCTTCGGGCTGCGCGACCGGCTCTTCCGGCGCGAGCTTTTCCCAATCGCATCCTTCTTTAATGCAGGTTCGCACGAGTCCGATTTTCGATTTCTTCTCGACGATGAACGGCGCGCGGCACTTTGGGCACGGCTCCGCGATCGGCAGGAAAGGAGTCGTGAAGTCGCAATCGGGGTAGCGCGAACAACCGTAAAAGACGCGCGGACGGCCGCCACGGCCGACGCTGCCGCGCTTCACAAATTCGCCTTCGCTGCATTTCGGGCATTTAATTCCCATCGTGATCGGGCGCACATACTTGCATTTTGGGTACGCCGAGCAGCCGATAAACTCGCCAAATCGCCCGTGTTTTTTTAGCAAACCGCTGGCGCACAGCGGGCACTTTTCGTCGAGCGGCTCGTCGGCGGGACGGGCAACTCGCGATCCTTCCACCAGGCGCCTCGTCGTCTTGCAATCCGGATAGCCTGCGCACGCGAGGAATGGCCCAAATATGCCCGCTTTGATGGACATTTCCTTGCCGCAATTGTGGCAATACTCGATTTTCGTTTCGCCGGGAGCCGCGTCGGGGACAGCCGGTGAAAGATCCTGAATAAAATCGCAATCGGGATAGCGCGAGCAGCCGAGGAAGAATCCAAGACGGCTGATGCGCTCGAGCAATTCGCCCTCGCCGCACTTTTCGCACTTCTTGCCGGTCGGAATACCGGCCTTGTACGAGAGCATTTCATCGCCGGCCTTATCGAGATCGACCGTGAATTTCTCCCAAAATTCTTTTACCGCTTCGCGCCACGGCAATTTGCCCTCTTCAATTTCGTCCAGCTCTTCTTCCAGCCGCGCCGTAAAGGTGACGTCGAAAATATCCTCAAAACTCTTGATCAAAAGCCCGCTCACGCGTTCGCCTAGCATGGTCGGCGAAAAACGTCCTTGTTCCTTGACCACGTATTCGCGTTCCACGATCACGGAAATGATGGAAGCGTATGTCGAGGGGCGGCCGATACCGTCTTCTTCGAGTTCCTTGACGAGCGTCGCGTCGTTGAAGCGCGGAGGAGGCTGCGTGAAATGCTGGTCTGGGCGGATCGATTCGAGCTTCAGCACTTGCCCTTCCGCGACGGCAGGAAGCGCGTTGCCTTCGCCTTCGTCGTTCTTGTCGTCGTCGGCGATATCCACCGCCTCGGACTGATAAACGCTCAAATATCCCGCGAATTTCTGCACCATGCCCGTGGCACGGAACGTGTAGTCTCCCGCGGAAATATCGATCGTGGTTTGATCGAACACCGCCGGCATCATTTGCGAGGCCACGAATCTTTGCCAAATCAGTTGATAAAGCTTGAATTGGTCTTCCTTCAGATATTTCCGCACGTCTTCCGGCGTACGCGTGACCTCCGTCGGACGGACCGCTTCGTGCGCCTCTTGCGCGTCCTTCTTGGACTTGTAATAGTTCGGCTTTTCCGGCAAGTAAGCCGAACCGAATCTTTCGGGAATCAGTTCGCGCACCTGGGCCAGCGCGTCTTGTGAAACATTCACGGAGTCCGTGCGCATGTAAGTGATCAGCGCAACGGAACCCTCGGCCCCCAATTCCACTCCCTCATATAAACCCTGTGCGACGCGCATCGTATTTTTCGCCGAATAGCGCAGGCGGTTATAAGCGGCTTGTTGCAGCTTTGAGGTGGTAAACGGCGGGGGCGGATTCCTTTTCTTCTCTCTTTGCGTGACGCTGGCCACTTGCCATTTCGCCTTGCTTACGGCCGAGACAATCTTGTCCGCCGCAGCCTGGTTTGGCACTTCCACGTCTTCGCCCTTGTGCTTAAAGAGCTTCGCTTCAAATAGCGGCGGCTGGCCCGCATCCAATTTTGCGTGGATTGTCCAGTATTCTTGAGGAACGAACGCGCGGATTGCCAATTCGCGTTCCACGATTAAACGCAGCGCAACCGTCTGCACGCGGCCGGCGGAAAGCCCCCGGCGAACCTTGTCCCACAAAATCGGCGAAACCTTGTAACCGACAATGCGGTCCAGAACGCGGCGCGCCTGCTGTGCATCCACCAGATTCGCGTCCACCTTCCGCGGGTGTTCGAAGGCCGCGCGAATCGCCTTCGGGGTTATTTCGTTAAAGGTCACGCGAAAAATCTTTTTCGGATCAATCGCGACGGCTTCTTTTTTCGAAACTTCTTCCTTTTCTTCGACGACAACCGGAGGCGGAACATTTGCCTTTTTTTTCTTGAACCGGGAAACGGTCGGCTCCTGCTCTTCAAACTTGGACGGCTTCGAAAGCACCATTGCCAGATGGGCGGAGATCGCCTCGCCTTCGCGGTCCGGGTCGCCCGCCAGGTAGATGGCGTCCGCCGTGCTTGCGGCTTTTCGCAGGTCGTTTATGACTTTGCCCTTGCCGCTGATGATTTGCAGGGTCGGTTCAAAAATATTTTCGTCATCCATTCGGATGATCTTTCCCGCGGGTTTCTCTTTCACCTTCGCGGCTTTTTTGCCGCCCTTTTTCGCTTTGGATTTCTTTTTCTTCTTGCCATCGCCCTCTTCTTCTCCGGGCAGGCGAATGCCGATCGTCTTTTTCGGCAGGTCGAGCACGTGGCCGACCGACGCCTTCACGACGTAATTCTTTCCCAAATACTTGTTTATGGTCTTCGCCTTTGCAGGCGACTCCACAATTACCAACGAACGAGCCATGATGCAGTTTTACCCCGTAATCTTCCAAGGGAAGGGCCGCAGGCGCGGGCTGTGTCCTTCTCGCTACCTTATATCAGAGCTGTCAAGCCGGCTTCCGGCCGCAACTCGCCTGCTACAGAAGAATCTTGCTGAACAGTTTACCCGGCAACTGCCGGACAATCCCTTTCATCTCCAGATCAAAAAGCGTAGTCAGAACTTCGGAAGAGTTCAAGCCGCTCCGTTCGACGATGTCGTCAATCGGTTGCGGCTCGTCCGGGCTGAGCATTTCGTACAGCTTTTTTTCGCTGGGATTGAGCGAGGCCGCAATCAATAGATTCGCCTGCCCCGTCTCCGGTTGCACGATCTGCGTTAGGGCCGCGCGCACCGGCGTCGGCAGCTCCTCGATCACGTCTTCCGCGCACGTCACCAATTTTGCGCCCTGCTTGATCAATTGATTCGGCGCAAAGCTCACCGGTTGCGTCACATTGCCCGGCACGCCGAACACTTCCCGGCCGAAATCCATCGCCAGCCGCGCCGTGATGAGTGAACCGGAGTACTGCGCGCCTTCGACGATAATCGCACCCAGCGGCATTCCCGCCACGATGCGATTCCGAATCGGAAAATTTTCCGGCGAAGGATGCGTGCCCATCGGAAATTCGCTCAGGATCGTGCCGTTCTCCAAAACTTTTTCGTAGAGCTTTTTGTTTTCCTTCGGATAGCACACATCGATGCCGGTACCGAGCACGCCAATCGCGCGTCCGCCGACGGCGAGCGCTCCCTGATGCGCGATGGCGTCAATCCCGCGCGCCAGGCCGCTGACGATGACGATTCCGCGCGCGGCCAAATCGCGGCCCAGCCGCTCCGCCATTTGCGAACCGTACAGCGTCGGTTTGCGCGTGCCGACAATGCCCAAGCTCGGCGCATTCAAAATTTGCGAATTGCCCCGCACGTAGAGCATCACCGGCGGATCGTAAATCTGCAGCAACGTTTGCGGATATTCGGGTTCGGTCCAGTTGATGACGCGGGCTGCGGCCACCTTGCGCAGGTTTGCCAGATCTTTTTCCGCGCGCTTGAAGGAATCTTTTTTGACGATGGCTTGCGCCGAAGGGGCGGGGATGTTGCAGGCTTCCAGGCGCCGCAAAGGCGCGCGAAACACGTCCTCCGGCGAGCCAAACTCCTTCAGCAAACGCGCCGAAAGCCGCGCCGCGATTCCCGGCGTCAGCGTCAGCGCCATCCAGGAGAGAGAAGAATCCAGCTCCATCGAGAGGCCCCCACGCGAGGCAGCCTATGCGGGCGGTAACTCTATTGTCAAGTCAATTTGCGAGAATCTTGGCATGGAAAGGGAATGCAAGGCCCGGCTGCTTCAATCAAGCCCGAAGACGCGTCGCAAGGTACGCACGAAAAAACGGAGACCGTTGCGTCTAGGCTGGCCGGCTCTGGCCTTTCGCTTGCGCTCAAAGCTTCGGCATGCGAGTTCAAACCCTGCCCAATCCATTTTCATGAGCGCCTGGCGGTCGTCTTTCGAAAGGCCCGCAAGTTCGGCTTCGTAAACCGGATTATTGCGAAAACGTTCTTGCGCTTCGCGGTCTGCGTACAACATTCCCAGGAACTCCTCAAGTTTCGTGGAATTCATGCGGCCGTCTCTAGTCGTGCCTTGTTTCGTGCGCGACCCCTTGCCATTGCCGACCGTGCCCGGCGTGTTTGCTGAAGCAGCGTTTCCATTGACGGGAAATCGCCGTCGCGTTCCAAAATCACCGTTAGCGGATGGGGCGTAGTCGCAGCCACTTCTTCGAGCAAGTCATATACCGGATCCGGTACATCATGCAGGTGATCGTCCAGCAGCCGGGTTGTCCCGTCCGGAGCGGCGACCATCTTGCCGCCCGCGATGTGCATATACCGGATTCGTTCCGCACCAATTGCCCGCAAGAATTCGGTCGGCTCATAGCCATGGTTCAGCCCGTTTGCAAACACATTGTGAAGATCAAAAAGCAGTTCGCACTGCGCGCCGTCCAGAATTCTTCGCGTCCAGTCAGACTCGGCTAACGTGCTGCCCGGTGGATCGAGCAGCGTGGCAATGTTTTCGACGTGTGGCTGGGTTCCGACAATTTCTGCAGCGCGACGCAAATTCTCGACAGTACCGTCGACATTGGCAGGCGTACGCGGCGGCGCGGCCAAGTGACCAATCTCGCGGTCGCCTACTCGAACAAATGCCAGGTGTTCGGACCAGGCCTCCGGTTCTATTCGATTGACCAGACGAGCCATCCGTTCGAAGTACTTGTGATGCACCGCAGCACGACTGGCCAGCCCCATGCCAACTCCGTGGACCATCAAAGGAATTTGCTTCGCCAGCGTCGCGACGCCACCCACAACGTGCGCAGGCGAATCAAAATAGTCTTCCGCGATTACTTCGACGAGATCGATTTCGTCTTGATAAGACATAATTCCCGCGGCCAAATCCGGCCGCCAGCCCATACCGACTCGGTCGCACAATTGTTTCGCCATTTTAGCTCCCGCACCCGCCACAACCGCCGCCACATCCGCCGCCGCAACCTCCGCCTTCGCAGCCAGTCGAACAGCTGGAAGTCGTACCACAAGAACTTCCGCCTCGATTCCAGTTGCCCCATCCGCCTCCGTAGCTGAAGAAACTTTGCGGCCCCCCACGGTTCATCAGCGCTGTGACATGCGGAAAAACCATCGTCGGAACTTCGCCAAGCCCATACGCCGACGCCAACCACACGAGATCCGAATTTGCGCCACCAGGTCGCAACATCGCCGCGCGAGCTCGAAGACCGGAAAACAGCGAGCGCGCCTCTCGAAGCAATTTCTCGCCCCGTTGCGTGCGGAACGGCTTGCCGATTTTCATCACCGCCAATACGGCTCCAATGCTCAGTAAGATTAGGAACAGCACGTTCGTTCTGCCGCGGCTGAGCGCGACGAACACTTTGACGACCGCCAGCACACCAAGCGTGCCGCCGACCATCCAACGCCATCGCTCCATGCTTTCCAGCGAGTCGTCCACAAAGATAAGGCCGTGTCTTTCCAGCGTTTTGGCATACTGGCCGCAGGCTCCGCAATATTCGAGCGAATCGAGCGTCTCACCGATGGGCGCCGGTTTTTCAAACGCTGCCAATACCTGCTTCTCGATGGGCCGCTTAACAATCTCCGCGGCGGCCGGATCGGAAAGCTCGAGCTGATTTTCTCCATGCATTGAAAAGCTCGGTGAACCGGCGGAACTCTTGATGCGCAACAGTCCGCGGTCCATCAAAGACAGCGCGGCAACGCGAACTGCTTCGGCTTGGCCGCCTCTTAAACAGGCAATCAAGTACGGGTCTTCGATCTTTGGACTCTTCTCGCCGTTCGTTCGCGCAAACCGTGGATACAAATAAATCGCGGCCAATCCCAATACCGTACAAATCACATAAAAGAGGAGAAATTCCGGCCCCCGCAAATCAAATGGATTCATGGCGCGCCTCTCCGCCAATCGATTCTGCCTTTACTCTCATACGCTGAACACACTCCAGAACTTGCAAATAAACTTTCGCAACAGTTCCGGCTTCCCCTAGTTGCGTTGACTGGATTTTGTCGATCGATTGCACTGCCTCACTCCAATTAGTTAAATCAAGCGCCGCCGCAAGTTTTTCAAATGCCTCCCGCGGGGACCCAGCCGCCTGACCTTGAAGTTCGAGCAGACTCTGCGCCAAGCTCCGAATCGCACCGACCGTCTCGGCCAGAAATAAGGCGAGTTGCTCTTCGCGGAGGCTTCGCGCGGCGTAGGTTGACCTCATTCGCAGCGTCAGATTCAAGAGTTGTTGCCGAAGTTGACGCAGCTCGGCATCGCGCGGAACGGAAATTCCCGAAAACGGGTCTTCGCCGAATAAAATCGTCCTGCGGCGAAAAACGTCTGCGAATTTAGGGGCGAACGATCGCACGGCGGCGGAGATTTCCTGCTCAAGGAGAAACATCACGTTTAGTTGCGCTGCGGTCTGCGCAAGCCGCAAAGCTGGGCGGATTCGATCTACTTCAGTTTGTTCGAAGGCTGACAAGACCAGAATCAGATTGATGTCGGAGGTCGGCCGTTGCTTGCCTTCCGCTGCACTACCGTAGAGTACGGCTGCGCGCAGATTGTTCCCGAAAGACGACTGCGCACTCGTCAAAAAAGCATCAACAGTTTTTTTCGTGAGGTCCGGTAAAGCCGGAGTAGGAAGTGGCGCAAAGTGAGACACAATGTCTCCGCTTAAGCGTTACCAAGTAAAGCCTATGTGTGAGCGAAGAAAAAGTCAATCGACACGAAATGCCACGGCAGGCTCCGAGCGGGAAAACGGCTCGAAATTATCGAAGCACTTCAGGGCTTGGTAACAGGCGCAGACTTTTTCGTTTCGTCGTGCGCGGGCGCGAAGCCAATCTCGAGCGGCGTGTTTTCCATTAACGTTACGTCTTTGCCGCGCGAGAGGAAATTCGAATAGACGGATTGCGACGCTCCTAATGCGCCAAACGCCAGCGACACAGGCTGCGAGTGAACCGCGAGGGATATGAGCGATCCGGCGACACGCGAACCGGAAATGCCTGCCCCTGCCTGGACACTTGGGTCGCCCGCGGCATCGGTTGTTCCATGCTCGGTGTCCGGATGAGAGGCTGCGGCGAGCATTACGATCGCAAAGCCTGTGGAAAGATAGCGAGTCTTGGGGGTCGTCGCGTGAGTGCCGCCTTCTTCGTCCAACACAAGATGATCCGAGCGATCCACCTGCATGCCTTCTAGCGTCCCTTGCATCGCCTGGATCGCACCCGACGGAAGTTCCATGCGATTGAACGCGATGCGCAGTTCGCCGTTCCGATGCAAATTGCGCGCGGGTTTCGCGTCCTGAACCAATCCGACCAGTTTGGTGTTCGCGGGCAGCAGCAAACGATGGTCGGCGGAAAAAATAGGTTTGGTGAGAACGGCGTTCACCGCCGCGCCGCGCGTTGCGTCCGCCGAGCTGACGCCGGCAGTGAGCCGCGCTTGCAGAAGGCTGTCCGCCTCCGGCGCGTTTCCCAGGCTTGCCAGCTCTTCTTGCGTGCGCGTGGTTTCTCCGAAGGCCAGCGCACTTTCGAGCGTGGCGTTAAAACGGGTTCCTTGCTCGATGAACTGCCGGTGCACCGGCGATTGCGCGTAAAGCATGGCTTTTGCTCGCTGCAAAAGGTTGGGCGATTTGATCTGTTCAATGCCGGAATGAATCTCCGCCTTGGCTTCATTCTTCACATCGCTCGCGGCGCGCGCGGCGGCATTTTTCTTCTTCTCTTCCGCCTCCTTGCCTTTATTCGTCACCAAATGAACAACCTGGGAAGTTCCCGGCGAAGTGATTGTTTTAATGTTCAGAACCTGGCCGCCGGGAAGCGTGAGCTGATCGAAAGTGACTTCGTATTTACGAAAAGGCGTTAAGTTGCCGCCTGAGTAGGAAAGCACACGCTTTATGACCGGAACGGAATCGATTCGAGTTACCCGCCCGTTCACGGTGCTTCCGGCGGGAATCACCGGCTGGTCGAACGCGTAAACCGGATCGATTACTTTACCCTGAACCGGCTCACCGACGCGCGCAATGCGGGCGCGGCGATCGAGCGCAATGCGCAGCGGCGTGCCTTCGGGAACATCGAGCTTTATCTGGACGGGCGGAAGACTGATTGCCTCCAGCGCAGACGTAGGCGGAGCGCAGAGAGACGGCAGCGCGTCTTCCCGCGGAACTTCCGGGCAGCCGTAGCTTGCCGATTGCGCAAGCGAAAGGTTTGGCCACGCGAAAGCCGCTATAGAAATAAATGCGACGAGTAAGCGCGAGCGATACATGGACACCTCTCCGCAAATACATTTTGCGCGAGGGCTGAGACGCTAACTGCGTTAATCCGGCACGCGCGTTTGACGACCTGAGTATACGCCCGGAAAATGACAGCGCGTAGTGCAAGATTTGATTGGACAAAGGCACGGGCGGAGGGTTTACAAATGAGTTGTCCGAAGCTAGCGAAGGATTGTTTTTGCGACCGCTACTAAATTGTCTGGGGTATGGAAGAACTTTTTTCACGTAGGTTTGAGTGACCGGATCTCGAGACCTGCATTACATAGAGAATGACCTACCGAGCGGGCGTTAAACGGAATCCGGTTGCGCCGCATCCTCTAAGAAGGTTGCGTCGAGAGTCGCGTTGAAAAGATCGGCGTCGGCTTCGGTGAAGATAAGTGGCGGACGAAGCTTGATGACGTTGTGATGCGGGCCGTCGGTGCCGGCGAGGATGCCGCGTTCGCGCAGGCGATTCACGATGTACGTGGCTTGCGGCGTCGCGGGCTGGCGCGTCTCGCGGTTGCGAACCAGGTCGAGGCCGAGAAAAAGTCCGGCGCCGCGAATGTCGCCGAGAATTTCGTGACGCTGCTGCAATGCAGCGAGGCCGGCAAGCCAGTCATCACCCACTCGTTTTGCGTTCTGCTGTAATTTCTCGTCGCGGACAATGTCAAGCACCGCAAGGCCCGCCGCGCACGCAACCGGATTGCCGCCGAACGTGCTGAAAAATTCCATGCCGTTCGCGAAGCACGAAGCGATTTCCGGCGTGGTCACAACCGCGGCGAGCGGAAATGCGTTGCCGATCGGCTTGCCGAAGACAACGATGTCCGGCACGACGCCTTGCGTCCCGAATCCCCAGAAGTGCGTGCCGAGCCGGCCAAAGCCGACTTGCACTTCGTCCGCGATTGAAACTCCGCCCGCGGCGCGAACATGCCGATAAGATTCCGCCAAATAATTTTGCGGAAACACAATTTGTCCCGCGACGCTCGGCAACGTCTCCGCGAGAAAGGTAACGCGGCGGTTTTCCTTGCGAAGTTTTTCCGCGATTTCGCCGACGTGCGCGGCATATTTCGCGCCGAGGCCCGCTTCGCCGCGCCGGTACAGTCCGCGATAATCGTCGGCAATCGGCGCAACGTGCACCCACGGCTTCTGGCCGCCTCCGCCCGGCCCGCCAAACTTGTACGGGCTCACGTCAATCAGAGTGTTGGTATGTCCATGGTAAGCGTGCTCGAGGACAATAATGTCGTCCGAACCCGTCTTGGAGCGCGCCATGCGAATCGCCAGTTCATTGGCTTCGCTTCCGGAATTGACGAAGTAGCAGACCTTGAGCGGCGCAGGCAGCAGTTCGGCGAGGCGCTCGGCGTAGCGAAGAATATTTTCGTGCAGGTAGCGTGTATTGGTGTTGAGCAGCGCGAGTTGTTCTTGCGCCGCGCGCACCACACGCGGGTGACTGTGCCCGACAAGCGGAACGTTGTTGTACACGTCCAGATACGCGCGCCCCGTTTCGTCGTAGAGGAATTGCCTCCAACCGCGCACGACGTTGAGCGGCTTCGCGTACGAAACGCTCAAGCTGCCGCCGAGAAGCTCTTTGCGCCGCGCATGAAGTTGCTCCGCGCCGCGCGCCACTGCCGGAAAACGGTCCGCGGGAATTTGCAGCAGCACGTTCGGATCGGGCGAGAGCGCTTTCCACATTTCTCGCTCCGACGCGCGCGCCACTCCGGGAAAATCCGCGCCGCGATCGAGCAGATCCAGAATAATCTGAAAGTGAACGTGCGGCGCCCAGCCCCCGTTTTCGCGCGCCTCGCCCACGTATGCGAAAGCTTCGCCTTGGCCAATCGGCATTCCCACGCTCAATTTGTGCAGCGTATGTTCGGCCAGGTGGCCATAGAGCGTGAAAAATTCATCGCCCGCACGGGTCAGGTGCTTCAAGACGACAAGCGGCCCGTAATCGAGCGGGATCGCGTTGTTCGCCAGAATGTGCACAACGCCATCGAGCGGCGCGCGAAGCGGCGTGCCAGGCTCAACAAAAAGATCGATTCCCAGATGAATCGTCCGGCGCTCATCGCTGGGATTCTTGCTCGCGCCAAATTGCGGCGCGTTGTAAAGCAGCCGCGCTTCGTCGTAACGCCCCACGGCAACGCGCGCGCCGGATTTCTTCAGCGTCTCTGCAATGGCCGCGGAAAGATTTGCCGTTTCCGCCGACAAAGGGTCCGCGCCAAGCAACGTACTTCCTACGCTGAGATCGAGAACGACGGCCGGCTCCGCGCGAAGATCCACATCCAGAATCGACGCCGCGCTTGCCGCCGATTTTCTTAAATAACTTTCTACCGCCGCCGACTTCGCAATCGGCGCAAGCCCGCACGCCGCGCGGAAAGTGTAATTCGCAAATCGCGGAAAAATCTTCGCCCAACGTTCGAGCGCTTCCCATGCCGGCGCTTCGCTGACCGTAACGTACGCATCGTCCGGCCTCAGCGATTTGCGATGCGCCGAATTCACCACGCTCACCGCGAGCCGCGAGCCCACCAGCGGATAAATCAGCGCAATCTCGTCTTCGTTGAGTGGAAATTCCGCGTGGTATCCCGCAACCACCGCCGCCGCCGCAGGCAGAACCTCCTTCTTTCCAAGAATCGCGTACGCCACCGCCGTCGCCAGCTCGGAAACGGTGATTCCGTAATGCGTGTCGCCGAAATCGATCACGCCGGCGATTCGCGCCGCTTCGCCCGGCCCGCACGCAACGAGCACGTTGTGATCGTTCGCATCGCCGTACACAACGCTTTTGCGCAATCCCGCCAGCTTCGGCGCCACTTCCGTTTCGAACAGTCCAACGAACCGCTGCGCCAGCATCCGCCGCGGCAACTCGGGTACGTGCTGCAGATAATCGCGAATCCACGCCGCTCGCGTCGCGTCCCACTTCAACTCGCGTTGCGCAGCCGGATGCGAAAATTTCTCCAAACTGCGGCTCAGCTTCCCCAAAAATCGGCCCAGCGCACTTAACAGTTCCGGCGTGTGCGGCAGAAATTCGGCCAGCGTCTTTCCGCGCAAGTACGTCAACAACCAAACGATTCGCTCGGATCCATCGGCAACTTTCGCCTGCACGCACGTTTCGCCGCGCAAGGAAGGAACGACGCGCGGCAACGGCAGTTCGCTCGCCGCTGTCGCCAGATGCTGCAACACGGCCGCTTGCATTTCCACGAAGCCGCGTTCGCGGTCCGGATGCATTATTTTTAGTACGAATTCGCCGCCGTCGGCGGTGCGCAAATGGAAATTGTCGTCGTACTCGCCCGCCAGCGCGTGCGCGGCAGCTTCGATTCCGAAAAGCTGCCGCGCGATTTCTGCCGCTTCCGTTTCCGTGATGGGTTTCGCTACCGGCGCTTCTCGCATGGTGCGCAGAATTTTAGCGGGAAGCCGTTACGCTCGTCCAATTGTCCGGCCGGTCAAATCCGCCGGCCGGTGCGAATTCAGTCGATCGAAATCGGTCCGTTCACGCTCGAAGCATGCACAAGCGTCGGCCCGCTGCCAAATTCCACGCGCTTTTTGTCGTCTTCCCACGTCTTCCGGCCTTCCGCGCAAACGCTCGCCCGGCAATCAAATGGACTACGCCCGTCGGACTCAATCACAACGCCCGATTGATATCCGTGCGGCACGCGAATCGTCAGCGGACCATTCTCCGCGTGCGCCTGCAAGCCGGAGCCATTCCAGCTGTTGCCGCTCAGCGCGACTTCGATCGGCCCGTTTTGCGTGCGAATGTCCACGCTGCCACTCGTCTCTTCCGAAGAGATCGGTCCGTTGTTCGTGTGCAGTTCCACCGCGCCGCTCGTGCCCTTCGCGGTGATCGGCCCATTCTGTGCGCTCAGCTTCACTTCGCCTTTGCAGTCGCGCGCGGTAATCGGACCATTCACGGCCCGCGCCGTGATTTTTCCGCTCACCGAATAAATTCCAACCGGTCCATTGTTCACGTGCAAATCCAGCGCCGCATCCTTTGGCGCGCGAATCAGCAGGTACGCCGTCCAATCTTCGTCATGCAACGGACCGGAAACGCGCACTTCTCCGTTCTGCGTCGCCAACTTAATTTCCGCCAAAAGTTTCGCCGAATCCGCGTAAGGCGCCGCCGCTTTGCACAGCGTCACCGAATATTCGTTCTTGTCCCAGCCAAGAACTTCAATTCCGCCGTTCGTTTCGCCCGTCGCGCGCAACACCGGGGCTTCCGCCTTCGTCAGCGTTCGCTCTTCCGACTGCATCACGGCCGCCCGGCCGTCGAATTCAATCTTTAAATCCGCGCAGCTCGTCACCGGTTCGTCGCCGTGCGTGGAAATGTTTCGAGAATGCCGGTCGCGCGCCGCGGCGCTCAGCGCAAAAAGAGAACAAAAAGCGATAACTCCGAGGGTTCGGGCAAAGAAACGTGATGGCATAGGCATGGTTCAAGCCTCCTGCAGCCATAGACGAGCGGGGAGACGCATCGGTCTTGTGCGTAATTCGAGAAAATCGCTACCAAATTCCCGGAAACGCCGGCTCGTCGTCGTCAACGGCGCCAAAAACCAGCCCGCTTCCGATCGGCGGCCCGTCCGGCGGCTCGTTCGGTGCCGCCATTTCCAGTTTTTTCGGCTCGCGTTCGAATTGCTCGATCTCCCGAATCGCCTGCGCCCGATGCGCCAGCTCATCTTCGCCCACAGCCGCCGCCTCCGCCTCGCTCATCCAAGCCTTCAATTGATGCGTCTTGTACGCGGCAATCGCCCGCACTTCCTCACTCGCCGCATCGCTCTTCGCCAGCGCCAGCAAATCGTACAGCACGACGTCGTCGACCGTCCGCGCAATCGTCCCGCCGTAATCCGCGCCTCGCGGCGTCTTCCACGTCGACGCAATCACCGCATCCAGCACCTCTTCCAAACTCGGATTCGCCGCATCCCGCGCATGAAACTCCACCAACCGCGCGGCGCGCTCCGGATTAAACAGAAATTGCAGCGCAAGCTGCGCCGCCGCTTCCGCCGGAGCCAGCGCGTCAAATGCCGGGCTCGTTCGAATCTTGAAGTGTTCCCGGCCGCGTTCGTACATCGTCGGCCGCGGCGGAATCGTCTTCAGCAAGTCTTCCGGCAACGCGAGCGCTCCCGGCCTCAGCGTCGCCAGCACCGCCGCCAGCGCGCGCCGTTGCACCGCCGGCGCAACAACGTTCGTCGCCGTTTGCCCATCGCCGCGCAGCGCGAACACATAATCCATTCCGCCCACCAGTTTGCTCGCCGCCTCCACTTGATACCGGTGGAGCATATAAATCGGCGCCAGCGCATCTTCAATCGTCGCCAGCGGCTCGCCCTCGCGAATGTTGTTTTCTCCAAATCGCTTCAGCGCCGCCGCGCGCACCGTCATCAACCGGTTCAATTCCTCCACCGCGTCCGCGCCCGAATCCCACAAATGCGCCACGCTGCTCGACGATCCCGCCGGCCGCGCATCCTGGTCCGTCAAAAATCGCAACCCGCGCGCGAACGCGTCGGTCAAAATTTTGTCGAGCGCCGCCGTTTCATCCGTTCCCGGCGCAAATTCCCGGTACCCAAACGCAATCGCCACTTTGTCCCATTCGCCGATTCCCTTCGCGTACGCGTCCGACAAATCCGGCACGCCATCCGGCCCCAGCTTTACGTACGGCGGCGGATAGTCCATCACCGAAGAACGGTTCACCGTGCTCGACGAATAATTGTGTTCGAGCCCCAGCGTGTGCCCCACTTCGTGCGCCGCCAGTTGCCGCAAACGCGCCAGCGCCATCTCCAGCATCTTCGGCGAAACAGGTTTCCCTTTTTCGTACGGCGCCAGCAATCCTTCCGCGATCAAATAATCCTGCCGCACGCGCAGCGAACCCAGCGTCACATGCCCTTTGATAATTTCTCCGGTGCGCGGATCGATCACCCCCGCGCCGTAACTCCATCCGCGCGTCGAGCGATGCACCCACTGAATCACGTTGTAGCGCAGATCCATCGGGTCCGCGCCTTCCGGCATCAGCTCCACACGAAACGCATTCTTGTATCCCGCCGCTTCAAACGCCTGGTTCCACCACCGCGCGCCCTCCAGCAGCGCCGAACGAATCGGCTCCGGCGCGCCGCGGTCCAGGTAATAGACAATCGGCTGCACCGGCTCGCTCATCGCCGCGCTCGGATCTTTTTTCTCCAGGCGGTGTCGTGAAACGAATCGCTTCACGATGCGCTCGCCGACCGGCGTCGCATAATCGAAATACGAAATCCCAAAAAAACCGCCGCGCGGATCGTAAACGCGCGGCTTGTACCCTGCCGCCGGCAATTGCACAAGCGAATGATGCTCGCGCACCGTAATCGCCTGCGGATCGGGCGTCACCGACCGCACCCACGCGCCCGGATCGTCTCCCACAAACGTCAGCGTCGCCTCCACTTCCGTGTTCAGCGGAAAATTCTTCGTGTTCGCCAAATAAATCGCCGACCGCGAATTTTCCAGGCGAAAGCTTCCCTGCTTCGCCCGCCGCAACGCATTCGTCACGCCATGCGCATCGCGAAGAAAAAAATCCGTCGCATCCACCAGCACTCGCGCGCCTTCTTCCGCCGCCGCCGTAAATCCCCAAATCACCGATTCCGCAAAAGAATCGTGCACGGCCTTCTTCTCATCCGCATCGTTCGTAATCGCGCGAAATTCCAGATTCTCCTGAATCAGCAAAACTTTTGCCCCGCTCCGCTCGAATCGCACCACTCGCGTCGCGCCCAATTGTCCGCGGTCAAGCCCAATATCGTTCGATCCAATCCCCGCCGGCAACGAACTCTGATACAAAAATTCCGTGCCCCACTTGTCAATCTCCAGCCACAGCTTCCCTTGCTTCGCCTCCCAATAAAGATTGAAGTAGCCGGGCAGCTTTTGCGCCTCCTTGGTTTTCTCCGCAATGCTTTGCGGCGCCGGCGCGGCAGTGGGCGCGGGGTTTTGCGCCCGGCACGGAATTGCAAAAAGAGCCAGCACCATCAAAAAATTTGCCAACGTCGCCCGCTTCGCCATCTTTGACGCCTCCAAACGAACGCAACCGTTTTACACCAGATGCGGCCCGGCCCGATTGTTTATTTGCTTCTCGCCACGACGCGTCGCAAATCCGTCTCGCGCCTTCGTGGATAATCGCCGCGCATCATTTTCCCTCTGCTATAATCGATTTCCGCGAGCCAGCCCAACGTGAACAAACTTCGTATTTCCGTCGTTCAATACCTGAACACAGCGCCGCTTGTGCGCGGCTTCACGCACGGCCCGCTGCAGGGCAAATACGATCTCTCCTTCACCGTTCCCTCTCTCTGCGCCGAAGCCCTGCGCACCGGCGCGGCGGACGTCGCCATCATTCCCGCCATCGAATATCAGCGCATTCCCAATCTCGTAATTCTTCCCGATCTTTCCATCGCTTCAAAAGAGCGCGTCCGCAGCCTTCTCGTCGTCTCCAAAGAGCCGATTCGCTTTGCAAAACGCCTCGCGCTCGACCGCGGCTCGCGCAGCACGCAAGCCCTCACCAAAATTCTCTGCGCCAATCGTTGGAGCATCGCGCCCGAATTTCGCGAAGCCGAACCGGACGTCGCCGCCATGCTCGCCGATTCCGACGCCGCGCTCGTCATCGGCGATCCCGCCCTTCGCCTCGCCATCGCCGCCGAAGCCAAAGCCAAACCGGGCCGCGACGGCGAATGGCTTTGCGATGGCGCCACCGTCGGCCTGCCGCAATTCAATACGCTCCACGTTTACGACGTCGTCCGCGAATGGTGGCAGATGACCGAACGCCCCGCCGTCCTCGCCGTCTGGGCCGCACGCCCGGAAATTGCCACCGAAGCGCTTGCCGAAGAATTCCTCGCGTCGCTCAATTTCGGCCTCGAACATCTCGGCGCCATTTGCAAGGAATCCGCCGCCGAAATGAATTTGCCCGAAAAAGAATTGAAGCTCTACCTCAAAACCAACATCGATTACTCGCTCGACGACGAAAACCGCAAAGGCCTCCTCGCCTACTATTCCCACGCCGTCAAACTCGGCCTCATCGAAAAATTGAGTCCCGTCACCATCGCCCCTCGCACCGGCGTCCCCGCCCGCACCATCGACTTCTCCTGGGCCAAAGTCCCTTCCAAAATGTAGTGGCGGGTCTTTAGACCCGTTCTTTTTCTTTTGCTTTTTCTTTTGCTTTTGCTTTTCCTTTTCCTTTTCATTTTTGCTTTGCGTTTGCCCTTGCTTCCACTTTCAACCTCCAACTCCTGCCACTTCTCAATCCCATCTAAATTTCGAGTGGTACACGCTTCAGCCGGCGCTCCGACGACCACGAAATTCAATTGGCGCATGATTCGTTCCGGGCCAATCCCAAGCCAAATCAAAACCCTCTTTCTTGTTCCCACTTTCCCCTTGGAACTTACAACTTAGAACTCCTGTAGCGGCCCAATCTCATCTCCATCTCTTCCGGCGTCTTCGGCCAATCCTCGCGCAACAATCGCGAAATCGCCCGGTCCGCCAGCAACTTTCCGCCCGTCTGGCACGTCGGACAATAATTCGTCTCATTCGACGCATATTTGATCCGCTGCACTTTCCCGCCGCATCGCGGACACGCTTGCTTGTACTTCCCGTGCACCGCCATCTCCGGACGAAACGCCGTCACCTTTTCCGGAAATGTTTCGCCCGTCTCCGCGCGCAATCGCGCCGTCCATTCCGTCAACGACTCGCGCGTCGCTTCAAACAGCCGCCGAATCTCTTCCTCTTTCATCTTCTGTGTCTGCAGCAACGGCGAAAGCTTCGCCGACCACAAAATCTCATCCGAGTACGCATTTCCAATCCCGCTGAACCATTCCGGATCGGTCAGCGCCCTTTTTAACGTATGGTTTTCCGACGTCAAAACTTTCGAAAATTGCGGGAGCGTTGCACGCAAAATTTCCAGCCCGCCCGGATCAAGCTCCGCGAGCCCCGCTTCCCCGCGCGCCAAATGCAACGACGCGCGTTTCTGCGAACCCGCCTCCGTCCAAAGCAAACTTCCATTCGCAAAATCAAACGCCGCCAAATGCTGCTTCGACAGCTTCGCGCCTTTGTTCGCGCTCCCGGTAGCGGCCGCCTTCCGAGGCGGGCCTTCTTTCCAATGCAGCCGCCCCGCAATCATCAAATGCAGCACCAGCCAAATCTCCGCCTCTTCCGTAGCGTAGGCGCTCTTGTTTACCCTGTAAGGGCCTGCGCCCCCTTTCTCCGCCGTCGCCCACTCCGTTGTAGGGGCCAACTTCCGAGTTGGCTCTTCTTGCTCAGGCCCTTCTTGCTTTCCGTTTCCTGCAATTCCATCCTGAAGGCCAGCTTTCTGAAGCGGGCTATTTTGTTCCACATGCCCTTCCGCTCCAGTTGTAGCGGCCGCCTTCTGAGGCGGGCGCTTTTGTTCCAGGTACCCTTCTACTCCAGTTGTAGTTGTAGGGCCGGCTTTCCGAAGCCGGCCATCTTCGCTTCTTCCGCCTTCTCCCAACCCAATACAAATCCGCTTCCCGACCCTCCGCAACTCCACCACGTTCTTTCCAATCGCGCTCGCCACCGGCGGTTCCACGCTCCGCAACAAAAACGGACTCACAATCCGCACACCCTCCAGTCGCTGCCCCAGAATCCGCTTCTCCAGCGCCTCGATATAAATCGTAATGTCAGGCAGTTCCGGCATGGCTCCTTCAACCTAACGCAGGTTGGGCAAATCTCCATAGATCTATCCAATGCTCGTGCAGCTACCGCAGCCAACGCTAAATGACACATAAGCCAGCGCCTGGGGCGCGGCACATACTGGAATTCCAACGACCCCGTCCACTTGGCCACTTCTTTCCCTACGGACATTTACTTTAAAGACCGAACCCTGGGCAAATCAACACACGGCAAAATTTCCCGCAGCTTCGACCACTACGATCGCGCCACGATCATGAAACAAGTCGGTATTCCGCCCTCCTCGGCACGCCCAACTCCCTGCAAACAAAGACCTTATCAGTAATCACTTGACAAATATAATAGATGTGCTAACATACTCCGTGACCTCGCCAAGCGCCACTCTCCGCCCACTCCCCCAATCATCCTCCACTCTGCATTTTTCCCAACTTGGGCCAACTTTCTTAACCCCTTTGTTTTCACAACCATCCGTTTTTGCCAGCTTGCAACCCCTTTGTTTTGATAACCATCTGGATTGCCTATGTTTAAAAATGCCAAAGCGTGCCCCGCATCCCTGTTTCGTCCTTTCCGGTCAGCCGCGTCGCGCATTTCGGCCCCTTCAAATTTCCCGACCAAACCGCTCCTCGGTTAGAATAAAAGGCCTAAAGGAAACCTTGTGGCTCTGACCAAACAACAAGCGCTCGGCATGCTCGAGTCCGACGACTTGCTCGGCATCGGCATGGAAGCGCATCAACTGCGCATGAAGAAGAACGACCCGCGCGTCGCCACCTATCAAGTCGATCGCAACATCAACTACACGAATTTCTGCACGGAGTATTGTTCCTTCTGCGCGTTCTATCGTCCGCTCGGCTCAAAAGAAGGTTACATCCTTTCCTTCGAGGAAATTTTTCGCAAGATCGAAGAGATGCTCGAGCTCGGCGGCAACGGCGTGCTGCTGCAAGGCGGCTTGCATCCGGATTTGCAAATCGAGTATTACGAAAATCTTTTGCGTTCCATCAAGCAGCGCTATCCCACCGTTCATCTACATTGCTTTTCCGCGCCGGAAATTTTGTGCATCGCGGAAGTCAGCGAACTCAGCGTCGAAGACACGATTCTTCGCCTCATGGACGCGGGCCTTGCTTCCATTCCCGGCGGCGGCGCGGAAATTCTCGACGATGAAATCCGCTCCAAGATCGCGCGCCTCAAATGCACCAGCGACGATTGGGAGCGCGTGCACCGCACCGCGCACAAACTCGGCCTGCGCACCACCGCCACCATGATGTTCGGTTGCGGCGAAGAATTAAAACATCGCGTCAATCACCTCGATCGCGTTCGCCGCATTCAGGAAGATACGGGCGGCTTCACCGCCTTCATCCCGTGGATTTTCGCGGCGGAAAATACCGCGTGGGGCAAAAAAGTCGAGGAAACCACCGCCGTCGATTATTTGAAAACGCTCGCGGTCAGCCGCCTCTATCTCGACAACATCGATCACATTCAATCGAGCTGGCTCACGCCGGGAATCAAGGTCTGCCAGGTCGGTTTGCAATTCGGCGCCGACGACGTTGGCAGCATTTTGATTGAAGAAAACGTCGTCTACGCCGCCGGCGTGCGCAATCGCACCAACGAAGGCGAACTCCGCCGCATCATCTCCGACGCCGGCTTCCTCCCCGCCCAGCGCGACACTTTGTATCGTTCCTACGCGCTAAAGTAGGCGATTGCGTTGCCGTGCTTTTGTAGGGCCGGCTTTCTGAAGCCGGCCGTTTCTCGGCTTGCAGGATCAAAACGAGGAGCGTTTCACTGGCCGAAGCAAAATTTCCACTTCGGTGTCGTCGGGAAGATCGAGCGGCTCGGAAAGTTGCAGAAGGCCTTTGTAGTAGCGGGCTTTGAGTTTTTTCGGTTCGGCGCTGCGTGACGAAGTTGCAACGGGCGAAGCGGCCGCGGAAGTAGCGGAAGATTTTCCGGAAACTTCGTCCATCGCTTCGTTCGCCAGCGCATCGGCTTCCGCGTTCTGCTCGCGGTAAACGTGGTCGATGCGGAACGACGCCAGCGATTGCGACATTTTTTTCGCGCGCTCGAAGAGCGGCTTCAAATCCGCGCTCTTCACTTTGTATTGCCCGCGCATCTGCTTCACCAGCAGTTCCGAATCGCTTTCGATGCGCAGCGCGCGAATGTTGTTCGCTTGCGCGTAATCGAGCGCCGCGATCAGCCCGTAATACTCGGCGACGTTGTTCGTCGTGCGGCCGATGTATTTTTTCAGTCGCGCGATAATTTCGCCTTTCGGATCGCGAACCACGACGCCGTAAGACGCGGGGCCGGGATTTCCGCGCGAGCCGCCGTCGATATTCGCGCGATACGACGCGGGCTTTGCCTGCGGTTCGGGTTCGCCAAAGAGGCCGCCGCCTCGCGGACTTTGCGGTGTGCGCAGCATCAGGAAGCGCTCGACGCCGCTCCTTCTTTGAGGTCAGGGGCTTTTGCCGGAACCGGTTCGACGGCGTACAGAATGCGGTTGCAGGTTTCGCACTGGATAATTTCGCGATTTTCCGGCTGGCGGATTTCCTGAAACGTGTGCGGAAGCAGCCGCATGCCGCAGCCGCGGCACTGTTCGGTGGCGGCTTCGGCGAGCGCGACGCCGTGATGGCGTTTTGCGACGCGCGCGTAAATCGCAAGAATTTCCTCGGGAATTTGCGCGGCGATTTTTTCGCGTTGTGCCACGTCGGAATCGAGTTCGGATTTTTTCTCGGCGCCGAGCGATTCGATCTGTTTGCGTTCGCCGGCAAGCGAAACTTCGGCGGATTTTAGCGCGGCTTCGGCGGATTTGATTTCGCGCTCGGTTTCTTCGACGGCCATCATCTGTTCGAGCTGGCGGTCTTCGGCGGCGGCGGCTTCGGATTCGGCGTGGGCGATTTCGTGCTGCAGCGCTTTGTACGCTTCGTTGGTTTTTACGGAAGCGCTCTGATCGCGGTATTTTCGCGCGCGTTCGCGCCACTGATTTACGTCGAGCTCGAATTTCTTGCGTTCGGTTTGCGCGTGCGAATGTTTTTCTTTCGCGGCGGCAAGCACGGCACGCGCGCCGCTGAGCATCGCGTCGGCGTCCTTGACGCGCTTCGGAAACGCATCAAGCTCCGCGCGCAACACAGCAATGCGCTGATCGAGCCGTTGGAGCTCCAGAAGTTGTGGAATTGCAGGGTGCATCCGAAGGAGTTTAGCACACGGGGACGCGAGGCTTTTTGGCGAACGAAAAATGAAAAAAGGTGCGAGACGCAGCTCGCTCCTTTTTCGGATGCCAAAAAAGTTAAGCGGAAACTTCGCGACTGGGCAAATACGCATCGATCAAAAAGCCGATGCCGACGGCGAGAGGAATCAATCCGAAGGCAGCGGCGGCGAGCGCGTCATGTTCTTCCGTGACTCGGGAGATGACCGCAAAGGTGGCGATGTAGCCGAGCGCGCCGCTGATGCACAAAATGCCCAAGCGCCGCGAACGGCTGACCTGGGAAACTTCCGGCTCCGTGGGAATATCCACGCCGCGGGCAATCGCCGCAAGGCGTTCCTCGGAGCGCAACTTGCGCACGCGGTAGTACGTAAACATGCCCGCAATGGGGATGCCCAAAGAAAGGATGACTGCCACCAAACCAATCACGTCGCCGCCCATAAAGTTCTCCTTCGAATGCCGCGTCTGCGGCTGAGTTCGGGGTCAAATCGACCCGGCCCGGGAAGCCTTGTACCAGGCTGCTCTGCGATAAGGTACGGAAGGAATACGGAAAAAGTTCCAGCGGAATTGCTTATTGGACTTCGGCGACCTGTAAATTCTGATCGATGCCGAGGTTTGGGTAGCGGATGGGCGAGCCTTCGGGAGCGGGCGCATGGCGGGCCAAGACCTTAAATTCGCCGGAATCTCCGCTGCATTGGACTTCGTAGGCGTAACCGTCGCGCTCGGGGCGAGTCATCGTCAGCGAACCGGCGGAGATGAGTTCTTCGACGGAAACGCAGTGGGATTCGAGGGCGATGCTGCTGCGTTCGGCTTGCGCGATCGAAAGCAAGTCCTTGCGAACGCCAGTGAGACTGATGGCCTGGGTGGGGGCGGTGCCGGAATCGGTGACGGGCATCTTCTTGGTGGTGAAATAAAAGATGCCGAAGGCCACGGCGACGAAGACGAGTAAGCCAACAAGCTTTCCCATAACGTGAGTTTGGACCTGGGCGAAGGCGGCGGCAAGAGTACGGCGGGACAGGATTGCCAAAGAAACAACCTTCGAGAATTTTTCCGGCGGGGCGCGAATCGCTTTGCTACACTCGCTGGCACGCCGTCCTCTCCGGTAGTCCTCCACCCCTCTGAAAAAAATATGATCGGTATTGAAGCGCCGTCCGAGACGGCAACGATTGAAAGTTTGCGTGAAACCGAGTTGCAGGAAGCGCGAGCGATTCAGCTGGCGATGCTGGCGTCGGAAGGATTGCATACGCCGCGCGTGACGATTGAAAGCGAATTTCAGCCGGTGACGGAAGTGGGCGGAGATTTTCTGGACTATTTTTTGCTTTCGGATGGCACTGCCGGCCTTTATTTGGGCGACGTGACGGGTAAGGGACTTCCGGCGGCGCTGTTTGCGGCGCTGGCGGTGGGAACGCTGCGCGGCGTGCACAAAACGGGGACGGCGCCGAGCACGGTGCTTTCGCAATTGAACAAAAGAATGTTGCTGAAGAACGTGACGGTACGGTATGCGGCGATGCAGTACGCGCATTTGAATCCCGAGACGGGAGTGATGCGCGTTGCGAGCGCGGGAATGAATGGACCGTTTCATCTAAGGCCGGGAGGATGTGACGATCTGGAGCTGTGCGGAATTCCGCCGGGACTTTTTCCGAATACGGAATACGAGATGAAGGAAATTCAGTTGGTGGACGGCGATTCGGTTGTGTTCTTGAGCGATGGATTGATTGACGCGATGAACGGCGAAGGGGAGATTTTGGGAATCGAGAAAATCATGGAATTGCTGACGGATTGCCGGGAAAAATCGCCGCAAGAAATTTTGCGAACGATGTTTTCGTTTGTCGAGGCGTATGCAAAAGGACAGGCGCAGCAAGATGATCGCACGGCGGCGGTTTTGCGGTATGGGCCAAGTTCGAGGAAGGAAACGCAGACTTCAATATAAATTGACACGTTGGGAGGGCTCCGGTAACTACAGTAGTACGGCAAGTCTCGGTGGAAGCGTGCAGGAGTGTCCTCTCATGAAGACGAAGTCCCGATGCGCCATGGCCCTGGCGTTTTTTGCATCTTTGCTGATTTTGATTCCGAGCGACATGATGGCGGAGCCGCAAGCGGGCGGACAGCGGGCGGGAGAAGTTTCGCGCGTGATTCCGGCGGTGAGCATTGCGCGGGGCGCAAAATCGATGACGGCGTCGGCGAAGACGGCGGTGGATTGGGCGGACGTGGTGAACACGCAAGCGAATGCGCGGGCGCGGATTGCGCTGGATGACGGTTCGGTGCTGAACGTCGGCTCGGATTCGTCTTTGAAGGTGACGAAGAGCGACGGAGCGGCGCAGCAGACACAGCTGGATTTGGCGTATGGAAAGCTTCGTTCGCAGGCGCAGAAAATTACGAAGACGGACGGAAAATTCGAAGTGCGGACGCCGGCGGGAGTGGCGGGCGTGGTGGGAACGGATTTTTATATTGGATACGACCAAGCGGGCGGGCAGATGAACCTGGTGGTGTTCGAAGGCCAGGTGAAGCTGTGCAATCTGGCGGGGGTTTGCGTGATCGCGAAGGCGGGGCAGATGAGCAGCGTGCGAAACGGAGACAATTCTTCGCCGCTGAATCCGACGCAGGCGACGCTGGATGAGCTGACGACGGCGGTAAACACGACGAATTTGCCGGACAAGCCGGGCAGCGCGATCAATGCGGGGCATCACATTGGCACGGGCTGGGGCGTGACGCTGGGCATCGTGTCGGTGGGATTGGCGGTTGCGATTCCGGCGGTGGCGGTACACAGCACGCACAACCCGGTGGCGGCGCCGCCGAATCCGTGTCCGCCAGGAAATAAGAATCCGAACTGTGGCTGATTCGGCGTGAACGACCGCTCGAACGAGAATTCTGAACAGCTTGAAATGCTGCCCTGCGCGCCCGTGGCGAATGGGGCCACGCGTTTTTTGCGTGCAACGAAACGAGCGGTCTGACCGTCGAACTAGGTGTTGAATGCAAATGTTGGGGCGAGAAGGCGCGAGACACTCGCGCTCGGTCCGACCAGGCTCCGTACTCGACGCGTGCGACGACACGGAGCGGTCTTCGTAAGAGCACAGGCAGGAGCGCCGGTGCTACCAAAAGCCGCATTTGTGCGGTCCCTGGCAGTAACGGTAGACTGAATGTTTGGCAATTGCTTTTCCTTCTAAGTGAGGCACTCTTTGAGAAAGTCACTCTCCGTGCGTCTGATTCCAACGTTGCTGGCGGTTGCCAGCATAACCATTTGCTGTACGCAGGCGATGGCCGGACCGCCGGACGGTCCGGCGGCGAAGCCGACGACGATGGCCCCTTCACCCTTAATCGGGGCGATGCAGACGGAACTGGACCGCTCGTTCAAGACGCTGGGCGGACAGGAGATTCCGGCTTATTTTATTGGATACACGCTGACGGATACGCAGCGGGCGGAGGTTTCGGGTTCGAACGGCGCGTTGCTTTCGAGCTCCGAAGCTCGAAACCGGTGGCTGCAGGTGGCGGTGCGAACGGGCGACTACAACAAGGACAACACGCACAAAGTGGGCGAGCGGCAACTGCCTTCGGGCGGACCGGGTACGGTGGCGCCGGTGGACGACGACGCGGAAGTGCTGCGGCGGGCGATTTGGCTGGAAACGGACGACCAATATCGCGCGGCGGCGGAAGCGCTGATCAAGATCAAGACGGGACGCGAAGTGAAAGTGGAGACGGCGGAAGGGCAAGCGCCGGATTTTTCGAAAGAGCCGCCGCACAAATCGTTTGGGCCGCAGGTTTCGTTCACGCTGGACCGGGCGCCGTGGGAAGCGCGCGTGAGGGCGTACACGAAATCGTTCCGCGAATCGCCGGCGATTTTGAATTCGATTGTGACGTTCAGCGCGCTGGCGCAGAACGTGTTTCAGGTGAATACGGAAGGGACGCAACTGCAATTTGGACAGATTCGCTACCGGCTGGAGCTTTTTATACAAGGGAAAGCGCCGGACGGAATGAACATCGAGCGCTACTACAACTTTGACTGGGTGGACCCGAAAGACGCGCCGGACGACAAAGCGGTGGCGGTGGCGAGCGCGACGCTGCGGAAAGAGATGGAAGGGCTGGTGGCGGCGCCGATCAACGAACCGACGGTGGGGCCCGCGCTGCTGACGGGACGCGCGGCGGCGGTTTTCTTTCATGAAGTGTTTGGGCACCGCGCGGAAGGGCACCGGCAAAAGGACATAACCGAGGGACAGACGTTTGCGAAAAAAGTGGGCGAGCCGATCTTGCCGGATTTTTTGAGCATTGTGGACGACACGACGCGGAAGAAGCTGGGGAATGAAGATTTGCTTGGTTACTACCAGTTTGACGACGAGGGAGTTCCGTCGCAGAAGGTGACGCTGGTGGATCATGGAGTGCTGAAGGCATTTGAAATGTCGCGGTCGCCGCTGGTCGGATTTCCGCATTCGAACGGGCATGGCCGCCGGCAATTGGGAGCGACGCCGGTATCGCGGCAAGGAAATCTGATCGTGGAGAGCAGCAAGATGGTGACGAACGCGGAGCTGCGCGCGAAGCTGATTGAATTGGTGAAGCAGCAGGGCAAGCCTTATGGATTGTTGATCGACGACATCGCGGGCGGATTTACGTTTACCGGACGCGGGCAACCGCAAGCGTTTCAGGTGCAGCCGCTGGTGGTTTACAAAGTGTTCGCTGACGGAAGGCCGGATGAGTTGGTGCGCGGAGTGGACATTGTGGGAACGCCGCTGGCGGCGCTGACGAAGATTGTGGCGACGGGCGATACGCCGGAAGTTTTTAACGGATATTGCGGCGCGGAATCGGGATCGGTTCCGGTGTCGGCGGCTTCGCCGGCGATTTTGACGTCGGAATTGGAAGTGCAGAAGAAAGAGACGGACACGGACCGGCCGCCGATACTTCCACCGCCGGCGCACGACACGCGAAGGGCGGGGATTGCGGGCGCGACGGACGGGATTGCGGGAGGCCAACAGTGAGAACGGCGATTCGCACTTCCCTTTTTGTTTTTGCGGCGACGCTGCTGCTGAGTCCCATGGCGCTGCGAGCGCAAGGCGCGAAAGACAACGACCAGACGCTGCGCGCGATGCAGGATGAAATGGCGCGTTCGAAAGAGCGGCTGGAATTGACGATTGACGCGAACGGGAAGCCGGTGCGGCCGTATTACATCGAATACCGGCTGCTGGACCTGGATGTACGCGAGATTACGGCGCAATTCGGCGCGCTGATTTCCACGACGAAGACGCGGAACCGATTTATGAACGTGGAAGCGCGCGTGGGCGATTACCGGCTGGACAGTTCGAATTTTATCAGCGATGAAGGATTTCGCGGATTTATCGGGTCGACGGGATCGGTGGGAATCGACCGCGATTACGATTCGCTGCGGCAGGATTTGTGGATCGCGACGGACCAGGCGTTTAAGGAAGCGGTGGAAGGCTATTCGCGCAAGCAGGCGTATCTGAACAGCCTGGCGAATCAGAATCAGTACGACGATTTTTCGAAAGCGCAAGCGGTGCAGCTGGTGGAGCCGCTGGCGACGCCGGAATGGTCGAGCCGCAATTGGGAGCAAGAGGCGCGCGAGGCGTCCGGGACGCTGCGGGCGTTTTCGCTGCTGCAGGAATCGCGGGTGACGTACTCCCTGGTGTATGCGACGGAATATCTGCTGACGAGCGAAGGGACGGAAATTCGCACGAACCGGAGTTTTGCGGCGGTGGAAGGCGGGATGAACACGCTGGCGACGGACGGCGTGCAACTGAGCCATTTTTATGCGGCGTATGCGCCGAAGCCGGCGGATTTGCCGAACGTGGAAACGGTGCGCAATGGATTGAATGTGGAGGCGGCGGAATTGATGGCGCTGCGCGCGTCGCAACCGGCGCAGGATTACACGGGACCGGTGCTCTTTGAAGCGCGCGCGGCGGCGCCGCTGCTGGCGGAAGTGCTTGGGCCGAATTTGAATGGAGCGCGGCCGCCGATTGCGTTTCGCCCGGTGATGGAACAATTTTTGAGCAACATCGGCGGAAAGAGCGATTGGGTGGGGCGGCTTGGCGCGCGGGTGCTGCCGACGAACGTGACGATCGTGGACGATCCATCGGCGAAACAATTCAAGGGCACGCCGCTGATCGGCGGATATGCGGTGGATGAGGAAGGAGTGCGCGCGGCGACGGTGACGCCGATCGAAAACGGCGTGCTGAAACAATTGCTGATGTCGCGGCGGCCGGGGCCGGATTCGAACGAATCGAACGGGCACGGACGGGCGGCGTTTTTGAGCGATGCGAAGCCGTCGATGAGCAATTTGATTTTGACTTCGACGGAGACGATTTCGCCGGCGGAGCTGAAGAAGAAATTTCTGGAGGCGTGCAAGGCGGAGAAATTGCAGTATTGCCTGGTGGTGCGAGAGATGGACAATCCGGCGATCAGCCTGCTGCATCAGGACGATTTTTCGGAATTGCTGGCGAGCTTTGGCGGCGGAGCGGGAACGGGCGACCGGCTGGTGTCGGTGGTTTACAAAGTGTTCACGGATGGAAGGCCGGATGAGATCGTGCGCGGGGCGCGGATTATCGGATTGAATGCGCGTTCGCTGCGGAACATCTCGGGAATCGGCAACGACGATTTCGTGTACAACTACATGCAGAATCAGACGGCGGGATTTGCGGGGACGGCGCTCGGGGCGTTTGGTTCGGCGCAGAACGGATTGCCGTCGTCGATTGTGGCGCCGTCGCTGCTGTTTGAAGAATTGGAAGTGCGGGGAGCGCGGGGAGAGCCAAAGCGACTGCCATTGTTGCCCGCGCCGACGCTGACCGCGACGAAATAAGGCTTCTGGCATAAGATAAATTGCAATGAATGAATTCACGAGACGCGCGTTTCTGTTTGGCGGCGCGAGCGCCATTTCGGCGGCGGTGTTTTTCTCCGTGAATGAAATGGCGAATTTTGCGCTGGCCGATCCGGCGGAGCCGGAAGCGAAGGGCGGGACGGTTACGATCATCGAATTTGGCGAAGACGGGCAGCGAATCGGCCCGGCGAAGCGCGAGAAAGTTCGAAAGACAAAAGACGAATGGAAGAAGCAACTTTCGGTGGACTCATACCGGGTGACGCGGCGCGCGTGGACGGAAAATCCGGAATCGGGCGAGCTGACGCACGAACACCGGGCTGGGATTTTCCGCTGCATCTGCTGCGACAACGCGCTGTTCGATTCGCACGCCAAGTTTGAATCGGGAACGGGCTGGCCGAGTTTTTGGGAAGCGATTGCGGCGGAGAATTTGTGTGAAAAAAGGGACACGAGCCTGGGGATGGTGCGGCGAGAAGCGAAGTGCACGCTGTGCGACGCGCACCTGGGGCACGTTTTTGCGGATGGGCCCGACCCGACGGGGCTGCGGTATTGCATGAATTCGGTGGCGCTGCGATTTTGCGAGCGGAAGAACGCGTAGTGGCGCGAGAGACGAATCGGCGGGCGGGGAGCGGCGGCGTTTACGGCAGTCCAAGCGGGAAGATATGAACGACGCACCCGCGAGCGAAACCCACGAAAAAAGAATGGCGGCATTGCTGAGCGTGGGCTCGGCGGCGCTGCTGGTGTCGTTGAAAACATTTCTGGTTTACCGGACGAGCAGCCTGGGCGTGTTGAGCGAAGCGCTGCATTCGGGGCTGGATCTGGTTGCGGCGATTATTACGTTTTTGTCCATTCGCGTTTCGGACTTGCCGGCGGATGAGCGGCATCCCTACGGGCACGGCAAATTTGAAAATTTTTCGGCGTTCGTGGAGACGGGGCTGCTTGTGCTGACGGCGCTGTACGTGATTTACGAAGCGTTTAACCGGCTATTTTTTCGCAGCGTGCACATTCAGCCGACGTGGATTGCGTTTTTTGTGCTGGGGATTGCGCTGGCGATCGACATGACGCGGGCGAGGAAACTAACGCGCGTCGCGCGGCGGTATTCGAGCGAAGCGCTGGAAGCGGACGCGCTGCATTTTTCGACGGACGTGTGGAGCACGATCGTGGTGATCGCGGGGATTGGATTGGTGTGGGCCGGCGAATACTGGAATTTGCCGTGGCTGATTTATGCGGATGCGGTGGCGGGATTAGCGGTGGCGGGCGTGATTTTGTGGGTGGGATCGCGGCTGGGCATGAGGACGCTGGATGCGCTGCTGGACGCGGTGCCGGTGGGTTTGCAGAATCAGATTACGCAAGCGATACGAAGGATGGAGGGCGTGGAGGCGGTTCAGCGCGTGCGCGTGCGGCGGGCGGGGAACCGGTATTTTGTGGATGCGACGGTGAGCGTGCCGCGAACGGCGAGCCTCGAACAAGTGCATGCATGGAGCGACGCGATTGAGCGGCGCGTTTCGGAAGTGGTTCCGGCGGACGTGATCGTGCACGCGGAGCCGCAAGCGCCGCCGGCGGAAAATCTGCTGGAGTCGATTCGCGCGGTGGCGCAGCGCATGGGGCAGGCGATTCACGATCTTTCGGTGCAGCAGCAGGACGGATTGCTTTTTGTGGAATTGCATTTGGAAGTGAATGAAGCGCTGCCTTTGCGCCGAGCGCATGCGCAGGCGACGGCGCTGGAAGAAGCGATATTGGCGCTGCCGGAACATCCGGCGGAAGTGAACATTCACATTGAGCCGCTGGGAAGCGGAATTGCGACGACGAATACTTCGGCGGGAGAGATGAAAGAGCTGGAAAGGTCGATTGAAGAATTCGTGAACTCGCTGCCGACGGAGTACGACGAGCTGGTGAATTGCCATCAGGTGCGGGTGAGGCAAGTGCAGCACAGGATTTTGGCGTCGTGCCACTGCGTGATGAAGGGCGATCTTTCCGTGACGACGGTGCATGACGTGACGGCGGCGCTGGAAGATCGCGTGAAAGAAAAGTTTCCGCAGATTTTTCGGGTGACCATTCATCCGGAGCCGGATGGAGAGCGATAAGGATTGCGGCGGGAATTTACGACGGGCGCTGCGGCGCGCTTGCGGAGGCAGGGCGCTTGAGGAAGGCGACGGCGGCGAACGCGAGAATCGCGGGGAAGCAAACGAGGACGTAGCGCGGTTCGGGGGCTTCGACGGTGGTTAAGAATGCAGTTCGAATGACGATATAAGCGGCGATGGCGACGAGGGCGAGCCGAAGGCGCGGGCCCGAACGCAAGAGTTTTACGAAACCCCACAGTGCCGCGGCCAAGAAAAAAATGTTCAGGAAAAAGAGGCTGAGCGTGACGATGAGGTCCGTGCCGTTGGTGTCCCATTCTTCGGCGAGAGGAAAGATTTTGCTGTTGAAGGGGAGCAATTCGTACCGAGGCGTGAACCAGATGGTGAGAACGCGCTGGAATGGAACGACGATATAAGTGCGTAGTGAGTGGAGGGCGGTGCGACGACGAGCTACCGCTGCGAATTCGGCGTCGGTTTCGTCGGAAAGACTGTTGTTTTTATTGTGGCGATCGAGAAGCGTGGCGACGAGTTTTTTTTCGGAGCCGGAATCGAAGGCGCGGGCGGGGATGTCGTCGAGATTGATGTTTTCTTCGTTGAGCTTCCAGGTGACGGCGTAACAATCTGTCATGCGGTAGAGCCAGGTTTTTTCCCAGGCCATGAAGCCCTGCGGCGGACGCTCGTCGGGAAGGGTGGCGTCTTTTGGGGCGAGCGGTTGGAATTCGCGGAGGGTGATGACGTTTCGAACGATCCATGGAGAAAGAGTTGCGGCGCAGAGGAGGCCACTGAGAAGGGATAACTTCAACCAGCGAACGAAGTGGCCGCGGGAGGCGAAGCTTGGCGCGAGAGCGAGGAGCGCGACGATCAGGAGGAGCGGCGATTCGGGGCGGAGAAGCGTGGTTGCGCCGACGGCGAGGCCGAAGAGCGCGGCCCAATACGCGGGCGATTTGTCCCAACTGGCTTTGAGGCGTTGCGCAGGCGAGAAAAGCTCGGAAGCGGATTCGGCGAGGCGAACGAGCAGATAGATGGAAACGGCGGTGAGGCAAGTGGCTAAGGATTCGGTCAAGAGAACGGCGGTGTAGTTTGCGGTGAAGGGGCAAAGGGCGGCGAGCCAGAGCGCAACGATAAACGCGCGGTTGCCGCCCGCTTGCCCGCCGACAAAAGAGACGAGGCGCGCGGCGATGGCGGCGACGACGAAGCAGCAGAACAGATCGATCGCAGCCTGCGCGAGCATGACGGGAAGGCGCGCGGCTTCGGCTTCGCGGCCGGTGAGAGCGTAAACAAGCGCGAGAAAGGCCGAGTAGCCGGGGATGCGGACGTCCACCGGCGTGATGGCGCCATTGACGCTGACGGCGTAGGCGCCGTGTTTTAGCCAATTCGAAGCGAGCTCTTCGTAAAGGGCGGTGTCGCCGGCGGTGGCGGGATACTTGAGAATGAAAAACAGCCTCAGGGCGAGGCCGAACGCCAAAGGAACCAGGGGATGCGAGAGTACTCGCTTCATGGAGTGTTCGCATCTTACAATAGACTCGAGTGATTTCAGCAATCGGCGGGGTGGCGTCGAAACGGGTCAGCTTGCATTTTCGCTTTGTGTTTCACAAACAAGAAAATCCGGTGTGACCGATTCGCCCAGACTCCCGGTCCGCGCTGAAGCACTGCCAGGTTCAACAGGTCGATGAAAGAACGGCGTCCGATTTTTTACGACGAAGAGCGTGTCCGCTGGCGGTTTACGCGGAGAACGCTGGAAGTGAGCGGCGTGCTGCTGACGCTGCTGCTGGTCTATTTTTTTGTGACGATTGCGGTAAGCGTGGACCTGCCGGCAAGCTTGATTCCGGATGCGAAATCTCCCTATCGCGCGTTAAAAACGAAAAAGAATGCGAAAGCGGCGCCGGTGCGGGAAGGCAGGCACCGGCGCGTGGCGAACCTGGGCACGGTGCCGTCCGGCTACGACCCGCTGCGGGCGGCGTTTTACGTGAGTTATGACGCAAACAGCCTTGCGTCGCTGAAAAGCCACTACAAAGATATCGACCTTTTGATTCCGGAAGAACTGCACGCGGTGACGGCGGATGGGGCGCTGACGATTGTAGATTACGTGCGGTATGAAACGGTGAAGGTGGGACCGCAAGAAGCGTACGGACGCCTGCGAGAAGACAAACTGCACCAGTGGATGCGCAGCATCAACGTGGAAATTCCGACGATGGCGATGCTGAACAATTACGACGGAGCGGCGTGGCACATCAAGGAAATGGTGGAGATGCTGGAAAATCCGTCGTCGCGGGCGAATCTGATTCGCGACACGGTGCAATACGCGGTGGAATCGCATCAAGCGGGCATCGTGGTGGATTTCGAAATGATGCCGGAAAAGAATCAGGCGGACTACGAGGAGTTTGTGGGCGAGCTGGCGCCGGCGCTGCATGCCGTGGGATTGAAGATGATGATTGCGCTGCCGGCGCGGGACGACGAGTACGATTACAAATTTTTCGGCAAGCAATGCGACGCGATCGTACTGCTGAACTACGACCAGCACTGGCTGAATTCCGAACCGGGTCCGATTTCGGGACAGGATTGGTTTGTGGAAAATCTGCACCGCGTGATGGAAGTTGTGCCGGCGTCGAAAATAATCGTCGGCATGGCGAATTACGCGTACGACTGGTCGGAGGCGCCGAAAAAGGATCGAGAGCCGGCGACGGAGTTCAGCGTGCAGGAAGCGCTGCTGCATGCGTACGAATCGGAGGCGCAGGTTGAATTCGACCAGGCGTCGCTGAACCCGCACTATTCGTATTTGGATGAGCACGACCACACGCACCAGGTGTGGTTCCTCGATGCGATCACGGCGTACAACCAACTGAGGGCGTGCGAGCGACTTGGAGTGCAGGGTACGGCGCTGTGGAAGCTGGGATCGACGGATGCTTCGCTATGGAAGATATTCGATACGACGCATCTTGACGACGCGGTTCGGCAAAAGCTGGCGGACGTGCCACCAGGGCCGGATTTGATTCTGGAAGGCGACGGCGATTTGTGGCGGTTCACGGGCCAGCCAAAGCGAGGCTCGCGCAGCTTTACGTACGAACCGGCGATGGATCTTTTCACAAGCGAGCGATACGACAGCTATCCGATTTCCTACGATATTGAACAGATGGGCGCGGCGAAGAAAAAACTGGCGATCACGTTTGACGATGGGCCCGATCCGCGGTGGACGCCGAAAATCCTGGACGTGCTGAAGGAGAAGAAGGCGCCGGCAACGTTTTTCGTGATTGGGCTCGACGCGAGCCAATGGCCGGAAATATTAAAGCGCGAGTACGCGGAAGGGCACGAGATCGGAAATCACACGTACACGCATCCGGCGTTCGAAGAAGTATCGGCGACGCAGGTGAGGTGGGAGCTGAACCTGACGCAGCGGCTGATCGAAAGCACGGTGGGCGTGAAGTCCATTCTTTTCCGGCCGCCATACGGCATCGATCATCAGCCGGAATATGCGTCGGAAGTATCGCAATTGCCGATCGCGCAAGAGATGGGCTACCTGATCGTGGGGCAAAAGATCGATCCGCACGACTGGCGGCAGCCGTACGGCAAGCAGGTGCCGGCGCAGGAAATCATCGACGGCGTTCTGCGCCAGGCCGGCAATGGAAATATTATTTTGTTCCACGACGGCGGGGGAGACCGCAGCCAGACGGTCGCGGCGCTGCCGCAAATCATCGATCGGCTTCGCGCGCGCGGCTACGAATTCGTTTCGGTTCCGGAACTGGTGAACAAGACGCGGGCCGACGTGATGTTTCCGCTGTCGCCAAAAGAGTGGCTTGAGGCGCGGGCCGACGGATTTATTTTCGGATTGTACCGGTGGTTTGTGCTGGGCATTGCGACGATTTTCATTCTCGGAATTTTTCTGGTGAGCGGGCGGGCGGCGATCATCGGGATTCTGGCGATCATCGAGAAACTTCGTCCGGAACATCTGAAAGAGATCGATCCGCTGCCGGCGGTTACGGTTTTGATTCCGGCGCACAACGAAGAAGGCGTCATTCTGCAGACGGTTACGTCGGTGCTCGCTTCCGATTATGCGGAGATGCGCGTCATTGTCGTCGACGACGGATCAACCGACGACACCGGGGCGCTGCTGGACGCGCATTTTGGCGACGATCCGCGCGTGCTGATCATTCATCAAGTGAATCGCGGAAAAGCGGCGGCGCTGAACCGGGCGATCGCGGAAGCGGCGACGGACTTCGTCGTCACGATCGATGCGGATACGGAAATCGAGCCGGACGCGATACGCAAACTGATGCGGCATTTCTCCGATGCGAAACTGGCGGCGATCGCAGGCAACGTGAAAGTTGGAAACCGTTCGCGCTGGCTGACGCGCTGGCAGGCGCTTGAGTACATTACGAGCCAGAACATGGAGAAGCGCGCGTTCGACTTGCTGAACTGCATCACGGTCGTGCCCGGCGCGTTGGGCGCCTGGCGGAAAGCGGCGATCGAATCTGCGGGTGGGATCACGGCCGACACGGTGGCCGAAGACGCGGATTTGACGGTGGCGATCCGCCGGCTCGGCTGGCGCATTGGGTACGATGAAGAAGCGATTGCCTGGACGGAGGCGCCGGAAACGCCGGGTGCGCTGATTCGCCAGAGGTTCCGCTGGACGTTCGGCACGCTGCAATCTTTCTGGAAACATCGCGACACATTGTTCCGGCCGAAATACGGAACGCTTGGGTTGATCGCGCTGCCGAACATTTTTGTGTTTCAACTGTTGCTTCCGCTGATTTCACCGATTATCGACCTGATGTTTCTGGGTTCGATTGCGGCGTGGGGAGTGATGCAATTGCACCTGGCATGGCTGCCGCAGTTCAACTGGGGCGCGGCGGATGTTGAGCGCTCCGTGCTTTTCTTTCTCGGCTTCATCATCATCGATGTGCTGACGTGCGCGGTGGCGTTTGCGCTGGAGCGCAAAGAGGACTGGACGCTGCTGATTCCGGTGCTCTTGCAACGATTCTATTATCGCCAGTTGATGTACGTGGTGCTGTTCCGGTCGGTGAAAGAAGCGGTGCGCGGCCGGCCGGTTGGCTGGCGCGGCGTCGAACCGGAGCCGCCTCGTGCGACGACTTCGCCCGCCCCGCCGCAGCCTGCGTCTGCCACCGGCAATTGACGCCGCGCGCGAATTTGCGCGCGTTGCGTCTCGTGGAGCACCGAGGGCAAGCGCTTGTGGATGGCTTTTCGCATATTTTTACCTAGAGCCGGACTTGAGGTAGGATAACGGAGCTGGTGCGGTTTCTCCGCCGGAGGTTCTTATGGCCGTCACGTTTACGCTCAATGGCAAATCCCAGACTGTTGAAGTCGATCCGCAGATGCCGCTGCTGTGGGTGCTGCGCGACTCGCTGAATTTGACCGGCACAAAGTTTGGCTGTGGCATGGCGCTGTGCGGCGCGTGCACGGTCCACATAAATGGCGAGGCGGCTCGCTCGTGCATTACGCCGATATCGGCGGTGGCGGGAAAGAAGATCACCACGATCGAAGGACTCTCCGCGGACGGCAGTCATCCGGTGCAACAGGCCTGGATGGAAGAAGACGTTCCGCAGTGCGGATACTGCCAGTCCGGACAGATCATGTCCGCGGTGGCGCTGCTAAGCAAAAAACCGAAACCGACGGACGCCGAAATTGACGACTTCATGAGCGGCAACATCTGCCGCTGCGGTACGTATCAACGCATTCGCAAGGCGATTCACCGCGCCGCCGATTTGCAATCGAGCAAACCCAAGTCCGCGTAGTTTAATTCGCCATTTCAATCGAGGTGCACCATGACGACGTCTTTGTCGCTCGACCGTCGCGCATTCTTGAAAACCGGAGCCGCTGCCGGCACCGGACTGCTGATCGGTTTTCACATGCCCGCGTTTGCATCCTCGGCGGAAGAGCAAGAAAAGAAAACTCCGAATCCGCTGAATGCGTGGGTGCACATCGCGCCGGACAACCGTGTCTCGCTGATTCTCGGCAAATCCGAGATGGGGCAAGGAATCATGACGGCGCTGCCGATGATTCTGGCGGAAGAACTTTCGCTCGATTGGAGCAAGGTGAAAATTGAGCAGGCGCCGACGAACCCGGCGATTTACGACCACGGAACCGGAGGGAGCGGAAGTATTGCCGGGTCGTGGCTGCCGTTGCGGCGGGCGGGCGCGGCGGCGCGGGAGATGCTGATTTCCGCGGCGGCAGCGCGCTGGAACGTGAATCGCGATACGTGCGTAGCGAAGGATGGCGGCGTGCTCCACGGCGCGCGGAAGAATTTTTTGACGTACGGAGAATTGGCGGAGGATGCGGGGAAATTGCCGATTCCCGATTTCAAGACGGTGGCGCTGAAGAATTCCGACGACTTCACGATTGTGGGGCACGACAAGCGGCGGTATGAAGGTTCGGCGAAGGCGACCGGCAAGGCGGTATACGGAATCGATGCGCGCGTGCCGGGCATGCAGTATGCCGTGATTGCGCGTTGCCCTGTTTTTGGCGGAAAAGTGAAGTCGTTCGACGCGGCGAAAGCGAAGGCCGTTGCGGGCGTGAAAGACGTGATTGCGATTGATGCCGACGGCCAAGGAGCATTTACGGCAGGGGGCGTGGCCGTGCTTGCCGACAATTCGTGGGCCGCGATGCAGGGGCGCACGGCGCTGGAAATAACGTGGGACGAAGGGCCACATGCGGCGGAATCGACGGAATGGCTGCACAACCAATTTGTTGAAAATGCGGCGAAGGCGGGCAAAGCGGTGCGCAATGACGGCGACGCGGACGCGGCGCTGGCCGGCGCGGCGAAGAAAGTGGAAGCGACATACGAATTTCCGTTTGCGGCGCACGCGACGATGGAGCCGATGAACTGCACCGTGCACATTCGACCGGACGGCGCGGAAGCGTGGGTGCCGACGCAGGCGCCGCAATGGGCGCAAGACATCATCGTTGGAATTTCGGGACTGCCGCGCGACAAGGTGATTGTGAATACGACGCTGATGGGCGGCGGCTTCGGACGGCGGTACATGGGCGATTTTGTGATGGAAGCCGCGCAAATCGCGAAGGCGACGGGCAAGCCGGTACAGGTTTTGTGGACGCGCGAAGACGACATGCAGCACGATTTTTACCGGCCGTCTTCGTATCACAAGATGGCGGGCGCGGTGGACGCGCAAGGAAACCTGGCGGCGTGGAAACATTTTCAGACGTCGACTTCGATTGACGCGATGTGGAGCAAGGAAGGCGAATCGCATCCGGAAAATTCCGAGTTTGCGACGGCGCTGTTCATTCCGTACGCCACGCCGAATTATCGCGTGGAGTATACGCTGGCGAAATCCGGCGTGCCGCGCGCGTGGTGGCGCTCGGTGGAACATTCGACGAGCGGATTTATTGTGGAATGTTTCGTGGACGAACTGGCGGCGGCCGCGGGAGCCGATCCATATGAATTCCGCTTGAAGCTGATCGGCGATGACCGGAAGATTCCGGACTTCACGAATCCGAAAGAAGGCAAACCGCTCGATACCGCGCGGCTGAAGAACGTATTGAAATTGGCGGCGGATAAGGGCGACTGGAGAAAGCCGCTGCCGAAAGGAATGGCGCGCGGCATCGCGGCGTACTATTCGTTTGAATCGTACACGGCGGCGGTGGCGGAAGTGAGCGTGAAGAACGGCGAAGTGAAAGTTCACCGGCTGTCGTATGCCGCCGATTGCGGACGGCCGATCAATCCCGACGGAATTCGCGCGCAGGTGGAAAGCGCGGCGATTTACGGATTGTCCGCGTCGTTGCATGATGCGATCACGATCAAGAACGGGCGGGTGGAGCAATCGAATTTTAACAATTACCAGATGCCGAGAATCGCGAATACGCCGAAGACTGAAGTACACGTTGTGATGAGCAAAGAAGAGCCGACCGGAATCGGCGAACCGGGATTGCCGGTCGTAACGGCTTCGGTGTGCAACGCGATCTACGCGCTGACGAAAAAGCGCATTCGCCGCCTGCCAATTCGCAAAGAAGATCTCGCCTAGCTTCGCCGCGGCGAACCGGTGCAAAATGTTGTGTACAATATGCAGCCATGGTTCTCGCGGCGCTATCGCTTCTGATTTGGCTCTATCTTTTTTTTCTTAACGGACATTTTTGGCAGATTTGGATCGCGGATTCGGATGCGCAGCGCGTTCCGCCACTGGAAAACTGGCCGAGCGTGACGGCGATCGTGCCGGCCCGCAACGAGTCCGCGAGCATTGAAGCAACGGTTGCGGCGCTCGCGGCGCAAGACTATCCAGGGAGATTTTCCGTCGTCGTGGTGGACGATCACAGCGAGGACGGCACAAGCCAGTTGGCCCAGAAGGCAGCGGCGGCGGCAGGGACGCAAGTTAACGTGGACGTGCGGGCCGCGCCGCCGCTTGAGGCGGGCTGGACGGGAAAATTGTGGGCGCTGCAAGCGGGAGTGGACGCGGCGAACCCGCCGGATTTCTTCTGGTTTACGGACGCGGACGTTGTTCACGCACCGGAAACACTGCACAAGTTGGTTTCTCGCGCGGAACGCGACCGGCTCGACCTTACTTCGCTTATGGTTTTGTTAAAGGCGGAATCGTTCGCCGAAAAATCGATCATCCCGCCCTTTCTCTATTTTTTCCTGATGCTGTATCCGCCTCGCTGGATTGCCAATTCGAAAACCCGGACGGCGGGCGCGGCCGGAGGCGCGATGCTGCTGAGGAGTTCCGCGCTCGCGCGCATCGGCGGACTGGCCGCGATTCGAGGCGAGGTGATTGACGATTGTTCGCTGGCGCGAGCGGTGAAGAAGAGCGGCGGGAGAATTTGGATGGGACTGACGCGCAAGAGCATGAGCTTGCGAAGTTACGCGGGTTTCGGCGAATTGCGGGATATGGTTGCGCGGACGGCGTTTACGCAACTGAATTATTCGGCTTTGCCGCTGTTTGGCACGTTGATTGGTCTGTTGCTTACGTTTGTTGCGCCGGTTGCGCTGGCGCTTTCGACGAATCCGATCGTGTGGGCGCCGGCGCTGCTCGCGTGGTGCCTGATGTGCGCGTCCTACTTGCCGACTGTCGTTTATTACCGGCTCTCTCCGATCTGGTCGCCGTTTTTGCCAATCGCCGCGATTTTCTACGCGTACGCCACTTTTTTGTCGGCCGTGCGCTACTGGCTTGGCCACGGCGGCCAATGGAAAGGCCGCGCGCAAGCAAAAAAGCCCTCGTCGGGCGATTCTGAAATTAAAATTTGACAGTTAGATTCAGCTGCAGGCGGCGGGCGGAATTTGCGGAATTTGGTGTGTCGAATTGCGGATTGATAATGCCGATCGTTGAGCCCGTCACGTTGATGATGTTGATGAAGTTCACGTGATTCAAGACGTTGAATGCGTTGAGGGCAACGGTCAGTTTGGGGCCCTTTTTTTTGTCCTTGGAGAAATTGAAATCGCGCTGCGCGTTCAAATCCAGCCCCAGAAAACCGGGGCCGTGGAGCGAATTGCGCGGCGCGAGGCCGCCGTCGAGCCGGTCGTTCGTCACGCCGTCGCCGTTGCTATCAAAGCCGGTGATCACATTGACGGGCTTGCCCGAATAGGCGGAGAGCGCCGCGCCGAGCGAAACGTTTTCACTCACCTCAAACGCTCCAAGAAGGTCGAATTTGTGGCGACGATCATTATCGGAGCGCGCCCAATCGAGCGCCGGAAAATTGCTGTTGCCGGGCAGATAGTTGATGCCGCTGGTGTTGTTGTACGTTTTTGAGAGCGTATATTGCACTTGCCCGGAAAAGAATTTCGTTGGCTTGCCGCGCAGGCTGAATTCGACGGAATTGCTTTTTTGATAGCCGCGCGATTCGATCTGCCGCACCTGGCCCTCGGTCGCATTCGGCCGCGCAAGAAAGTCCGGCGGAAGAGGGGCATTGACGTCGCGCGAGCGAAAGAGATCGATGCCACGCGAGCCGACGTACGTGATGCTGGCGGTGCTTTTTGCGGTGATCTGGCGCTCGACGCCGGCGCTGTATTGGATTGTGTAAGGAATGTGTGCGGCTGGATCGAGCGTGACCGTACTGATGGGCACACCCGTTAGACTGGCGGATGTGACGGGAAATGGCAGCGGATTCGCAAGGGTACTGGAGAGGAGGAATCGCTGAACGTTCACGCCGTTGAAAAGAAGAAGGTCGGCGATGGGCCGCGGGCCGGTGCGGTCAAAAAAGATTCCACTGCCCGCGCGGAACACTGTTTTGCTCGTTTTGGATGGAGCGTACGCGACGGAAACGCGGGGAGCGAAATTATTGGGATCGTCGTGGAAGAAGTTTTGAAAATAATATCGGACGCCGAGCGAAACGGAAAAGTTTGGTTTCAGGCGAATGTTGTCTTCGAAAAAACCGGCGACGGTGCGTTCCCAGAAAACGACGTGGCCCGGGCCTTGTTGCTGGAGGAAAGTCGCGGGGCGTTTGGTGGTTGCATTGAAGTCGGCCAGACTGCCGAAGGTGTAGGTGCCCTGGAGATTCGTGTGATTGTCGAATCCGCGCCGGCTAAGGTCGGGTATGTCGACTCCGAAATTCAGGACGTGCTTTCCGTTTGTGTACGTCACAAAATCCGTGCCATCGACGTGGGATTCTGTCCGGTTGAAATCGGCTTGCGCGCCACCGCTGGTAAAAAAGCCTTCGACGATCATTTGCGGCGTTTCATTGTTGCTGATGATCGGATTGTCGTTGTGACCCACGAGGAATCGCAGCTGATTCACCCACTTTGGCGAAAATATATGGCGGTAGCTGACGTTGACTTCGTGTTCGCGGCCGATTTGTGTGTAACCGGCCTCCGGCAATACCAGTCCTCCGACACCCTGATTTTCATTCGTCTGGCTCTCGAAGAAGTAGCCGATCCAAACCTGGTCGCCATTCGCGAAATCGTGGAACGCGCGAAACGAAGCGAACAGGTGGCGCTCGGGGGCGGGCACATTGTCTTGAATGGGTAAATTGTTGGCGCCAATCGCGGAGACGATGGATTGCACATCGTTCTGATCGCGATCCAAAGTAAGCAGAAACGTGTTCTTCGGATCGCGGCCGAGTGGACCAGTGAGGGAACCCTCATAAAATTGGCGCCGTTCGGCCGGCTTCGTTGCCGCAAACGCATTCTGCGCATCGAACGCGGAATCGCGAAACAAAAAATTGGCAGTCCCGTGAAATTGCGGCGTGCCGCCCTTTGTCGTGATTTCCAAACGAGCGCGGCCGGGGCGGGCAAACCGCGCCGAGTATGGATTCTGGTTCACTTTCACTTCCTGCACGCCGGAAGGAGAGACGCCGGGTCCATTGGCTTCGACTCCGTCGACCACCAGCGAAACGCCGTTTGTGCCGGCGGAATTGTCGTCGAGAAAGCGCGAAACGGTGGTGATGTAGTCCTGATCGAAAACGGGAACCCGATCGAGCGCGTCGCGTTCAAACGTATTGGCGTTCTGATTGTCGGAAACGTCGGTGCTCAACTGCGGCGTCGCATCGCCGGTGGAGACATTGACGCTCTCGTTCTGCGTGGCAATTTCCAAAACGATTCGCAGCGGCGGCAGGCTTTTGCCGGAAACGACTATTTCGCGATCGACGCTCTTGAAGTTTGCGGCGATCACGGAGAGCTTGTACTTCCCCGGAGCAACTTTATCGAAGCTGAAGAAGCCGGTTTCGTCCGTCGAGGCGGCGGCGACGGGTGAACCGTTGGGGCGGCTCAACGTCACTTGCGCTTCCTTGATGGCCGCAGAGGCCGGGTCCAATACGCTGCCGGAAACAGCGTGTTGCGCCGTCGTCTGACTGGGCGCGATGGAGCCGAGCAAAAGGAAACTCAGGCAAGCGGCGGCCCGCAGCAAACGCGATGGAATGGAACTTTTGTACAACGAATCCGCCTTACCCACACTGGGATGGAAGCAGTTAAAAGTAGCGGTGACAACCTAAATGGAGAATGAACGAAGTGGGTTGGAGACTCGCCGTCGACGTGAGTGCAATTGTTCGCCAAACACGTGTGCGCAAATGGCACGCGGCTTGCAAATCTGCTATCCTTCGGAAAGGTACAGGGCTGTATCCCGTGGTCAGGGAACGGCACCGGAGGCCAAAATGAGCGTTTCCCGCGAACAGGGCCGCGGAAAAGTCACCGTGCCCGCGTTGCTGCAGCGCAAAACCGAAGCAAATTCATCCACGCAAAAAATCACTTGCCTGACGGCGTACGACTATCCGACTGCGCGTTTGCTGGATGAAGCGGGTGTGGACGTGCTGCTGGTGGGCGATTCGCTCGGCATGGTGGTGCTTGGGTACGAGAGCACGATTCCGGTGACGCTTGACGAGATGCTGCATCACACGCGCGCCGTCCGCCGAGGGACGCGCAATGCGCTTCTCGTCGTGGACATGCCCTACGGAACTTATCATGGTGACATTGCGGAATCGGTGCGCAACGCCGTGCGGCTTGTGAAAGAAGGCGGCGCCGAAGCGGTGAAAATTGAAGGCGGCGAGCGGCGACTCGAATTGATTGCACGCCTTACCGAAGCGGAAATTCCGGTGATGGGCCACGTTGGATTGACGCCGCAATCCGTGAATGCACTGGGCGGCTTCAAGGTGCAGGGCAAAACGCCCGCCGCCGCCGAACAGTTGATTCGCGATGCGCGCGCCGTGGAAGCGGCGGGGGCATTCGCAATCGTGCTAGAAGGAATTCCCCGTGAACTTGCCGCGCAGATCACAAAGGATTTGCGGATTCCAACGATTGGCATCGGCGCCGGCGCCGATTGCGACGGCCAAATCCTCGTGTTGAACGACCTGCTTGGCCTGACATTTCATCCCGTTCCGAAATTTGCGCGCGAGTACGCGCATTTGAGCGAGTTGATTTCGAGCGCGGTGCGCGAATACTGTTTGGACGTTCGGCGCGGCTCGTTCCCTTCTGAAAACGAGTCTTACCACATGCCGCAAGCCGGCGGAGGGCAAAAACCGGTAAACATTGACGTGGAACTCGCAGACTGAGATCGCGCTTTCATTGCAAAATACAGGAAACGATCATGACTCCCGAAGAAGCTCGCGCGCTATTTCAATACAATGACTGGGCGAACGCGCGTTCGCTCGATTCATCGGCCCAACTTTCCGGGGAACAATTCGTCAAACCGCTTGGCTCCAGTTTTTCTTCCGTGCGCAACACGCTGATGCACATCTGCGGCGCCGAATGGATCTGGTTCGAACGGTTCCACGGCCGCTCGCACTCTGCGATTCCCGATTTCTCACACATTCAAACCATCGCAGCGCTGCGCGAACATTGGGCGCCGCAAGCGAAAGCCCTGCTTGATTTTGTGCACGGCCTCTCGCAAGCGGAGCTCGACACAATCTTCGAATACAAGACGATCAACTTTGGCGTGTACACAAATCCGCTTTGGCAATCGTTGCAGCATCTCGCCAACCACGGCACTTACCATCGCGGGCAGATCGCCACGATGCTTCGCCAGCATGGCTCAAAACCGATCGCGACCGATTTGATGCACTTTTATCGGGAACATGCGGCTGCGGCGAAAGCCTGAACTGGTAGACTCTCTCTTTCGTGGAAACCATTCGCACCATCTCCTGGATGAAAGAAGCCGCGCGCCAGGCCCGCGCCGAAAATCATGTGGTCGGCCTGGTGCCGACGATGGGCGCGCTACATGAAGGCCATCTCTCTCTGGTGCGCCGCGCAAGGCAGGAATGTTCACGCGTGTATGCCTCGCTTTTTGTGAACCCGAAGCAGTTTGGCGCGAACGAAGACTTCGCCAAGTATCCGCGCTCGTTCGACTCCGACGCGGCGCTGTTCGCGGAACTCGGCGTCGACGCACTGTTCGCGCCCGCTCCGGATGAGATCTATCCACCGGGCTTTTCGACGTATGTGAACGTGGAAGGCACGAGCGACCGGCTTGAAGGCCGCTCGCGGCCTGGACATTTCCGCGGCGTGGCCACCGTTGTGCTAAAACTTTTTGAAATCGCGCAACCTGATTATGCCTACTTCGGGCGCAAGGACGCGCAACAAGTTGCAGTGATTCGCCGAATGGTGCGCGATCTAAACCTCAGCGTGCAAATCGTGGTCTGCCCGATTATCCGTGAAGCAGACGGCTTGGCGCTTTCTTCCCGGAACGCCTACCTAAACGCGGAAGAGCGGCGCGCCGCAACGGTGCTGCATCGCGCCCTGCAGGCGGCGCGTACAAAACTCGCGGAAGGCGTGCGCGACGTTTTAGAAATTCAAACCGCAATGCGGGCCGTGTTCAGCGCCGAGCCGCTGGCGCAGCTTGACTACGCTGAAATCGTTTCCGCCGACACGTTTGAGCCGGCGCTTCGCGTTGCCGGCACGAGCTACGTCCTCGTCGCCGCTCGCCTCGGTAAAACGCGTTTGCTGGACAACATGCTAATCGAGTTCGCGGAAAAGGATTCCGCGGAACTTATACTCACCATCTGAATCTTTCATGGTGAGTTTGCGTTTGTTCTGGTTTTCGTATTTCTACTTTGGCGTTTCGAGGAATTGCAGGATTTCGGCGGCGTGCCCTTTTGCCGTGACGCTGTCCCAAACCTTTTCCACTGCTCCGTCGCTGCCGATCAAGACGCTGCTTCTCACAATTCCCTTGTACGAGCGGCCCATGAATTTCTTCATTCGCCAAAAGCCGTACGCTTCGATCATTTTGTGGTCCGGATCGCTCAAAAGCGTGAAATTGAATTTGTACTTTTCCTTGAAACGCGCCAATGCCTGCACCGAATCGGCGCTCACGCCAAAAATCTCCACTTTCCGTTTTTCGAATTGCTTCTTTGCGTCGCGAAACTCGGACGCTTCCACCGTTCAACCGGGTGTGTCGGCCTTGGGAAAGAAAAAGAGCAGGGCGCGCTTGCCCTTCCAGTCCGCGAGAGAGAGTTCCAAGCCGGCTTCGGTTTGCAATCGAAAGTCCGGCGCCTTCTGTCCATCTTTCAGCATAATTGTTCCTCGTCGGTATTGCGTGTTTCGTCGTTGCGTGCTTCGTCCGGGGCGGTGACGTTCTTTTTCAAGAAAGGAGCCGCCGCAACACGTCGTTGATCGCTTGCGGGTTTGCTTGTCCCTTGGTCGCGCGCATTACCTGGCCGACAAAAAACTTGAACACACCTTCGTTTCCAGATTTGAATTTCGCCACTTTGTCGGGATTCTTTTCGATCACTTCCTTGGCCGCCTGCTCGATCGTATCGTCGCTCACTTGAGCGCCGAGTCCCTCGGCGGCGACGATGGCGGCTGCCGATTGCCCACCCTCAAACATTTTCGCAAACACTTTTTTCGCAATCGCGTTCGTGATTTTGCCGCCGTCCACAAGGCCAATCAACTCCGCGAGGCTCGCCGGCGAAACCGGACTTGCTCCGATTTCCTTGCCGCTGTCATTCAGCCGCCGCAACAGCTCCGTTTGCATCCAATTCGCGGCGGACTTTCCCGCCGCGCCAGATTTCACGACGGCTTCGAAATAGCCGGCGAGCTCCTGCGTTCCGGTCAACACATCCGCATCGTACGGCGTAATTCCATACACGCTTACGAACCGCTCCCGTTTCGCGGCCGGCAATTCCGGCAACGACTTTCTGATCTGCTCGCACCACGCTGTGCTGACGTGAATCGGCAGCAGGTCGGGCTCGGGGAAATACCGGTAGTCGTGGGCCTTTTCTTTCGAGCGCATCGAGACGGTGTAATTTTCGTTCTGATTCCAGAGCCGCGTTTCCTGCGAAATTTTTCCGCCGCCCTCAATCACGCCAATGTGCCGTTCGATTTCGTACTCGAGCGCTTTTTGCAGGAACCGGAACGAATTGAGGTTCTTCACCTCGACTTTTGTGCCGAATTCCGTCGCGCCGCGCCGCCGCACGCTGACGTTCGCGTCGCAACGCAGCGAACCTTCTTCCATGTTGCAATCGCTGACGCCCGTGTACAGCAGAATTTGCCGCAACGCCGTCAGATACGCGTACGCCTCTTCCGACGTCCGCATGTCCGGCTCACTCACGATTTCCGCGAGCGGCGTTCCGCCCCGGTTGTAATCGATGTAACCCTTCGTGGCCGACTGCGAAAACCCTTCGTGCAGATTTTTCGCGGCGTCGTCTTCCAGATGCAGGCGCGTGATTCCAACGCGCTTGTGTCCGCCCGCAACGTCAATGTCCAGCCAACCATGTTCGGCCAATGGCAATTCATACTGCGAAATCTGGTAACCCTTCGGCAGGTCCGGATAGAAATAATTCTTTCGCGCGAAACGCGAGTGCTCATTGACCGTGCAATTGAGCGCCAGCGCCGCGCGAATTCCCATCTCCACCGCCCGTTTGTTCAGCACGGGCAGCGTTCCGGGCAAACCGAGGCACACCGGGCAAGTGTTCGTATTCGGCGGATCGCCGAATTGCGTTGAACAACTGCAAAATATTTTTGTGTTGGTCAGAAGCTGAACGTGTACTTCGAGGCCGACCACCGCTTCGTATTTCGCCAGGATTTCCGGCGCGATGCTCGTCTCTGTCGCGTTCTTCGCCATGGTGAACCAGCAATTATAGCATCAGGCCCTACCCGCGCAGGCGGCTCAACCCGCGAGTGAAGCTGGCCGGCTCTCGTGAGCAAGGAATCGTTCCGCCAGTGCATAGCCGCCGAACAACAGAAGTGCATAGACCGCGTCACCGGCGAGAGTATTCCAGAAGAACGGGATCCCCGCCGCGTAACAGGCAAGCAGGCCGGAAACGGATTTCGGATACGTTGTGAAGACAGCCCAAACGGCAAAGTTCGTCACCAGGAAAAATTGCGTCGCACCAAGCAATGTGCCTCCCGCGATGTGAAGAGGCTTGCGCTTTTCCCCAATCCACATTCCGATTGCGACACTCGCGAGGAAGCTTAAATACACGACAAGCATCAATTTATGAAATCCAATTACCGCATCGCCGGCGAACAGCGCCAGAAGGGGAAACGCGAACCGGAACCATCGTTCCTTAAATACCGATCCCGAAAACAATGCCATCGCGCCGATCGGCGTAAAGTTCCACGGATGCGGCAAAATCCGCAACGTCGCGGCCAGCATCACCAAAACGGCAGCGAGAGCCGTTTTCATCCACAACACCTGCTTTTCGTTCATTTCGTTCTTCATGCCCGAACCTCCTCTTCAGGTAACAAATCGCAAAATACAAAAGAATCTCGTTCCACAACTTCACCGGTTTTGCACCGCACGGGTTTACGAAAGATGGGCCCGTCGTATACAAACGAATGAAATTCACCGTTTTCGCCGCACGGGTCGGCGTTTTCCGGCAGATCGTCAAAAAACCGCTGGTCGAGATCGCGCCCGGCGAAACTCCGATCCAGAACTCGCGGATCGATGCAAACCGCACGCGCTTTGAATCCCAATTTGACGAACGCGCGTGAAAGTTCGCGAGTATCTCTTTTCCAAATTGGAAAAATCGCCTCCATTCCCACTTTCGCGAGATTCTTCTCGCGGTAAACGCGCAAATCTTCCAGGAAAATGTCACCAAATGCGACGCGCCGGGTTCCCTGTTGGCACGCAGCCCGCATGGCCGTTTCCATGCGTTCTTCGTAAATCGGATTCACGCATTGCGGCGGAATCCGAACTTCTTTGAGCGGCAAGCCGATGCTTTCGGCCTGCCGCTGCAAGAGTTCGCGCCGGACCCCGTGCATGCTCACGCGTTCGAATCCTTCCGTGACGGTCGTAAGCAGACCTGCGACTTTCACTTCTTTCCGCTGAAGAAGCTCATGCAACGCCATGGCGCTGTCTTTGCCGCCACTCCAGCAAAAAAGGATTGTCGTGGGCCCGGCCATTGACCTTAACCTTTGCCGCCGAAACGATATTTCATGCCGACACGCACTTCGCGGCCCAGCGCCGGGTAACCCAGCGCATCCTGATATTGCTTGTCGAACAGATTTTGCACCCGCAGATAGCCGTTGATGGCGCGGCTGAAATCATAGCTGCTGGAAATATCGAATCGCGCGTAGCCGGCGGTGCGAGTGAGACCGAGTCCCAGAAAATCGGTGTCCGTTCGCTGCACCGTAAAGTAGCCGGTCGCGCTCGCCGTCCATTTCCGGAACGCGGAAACAATCGACAAAGACCCTTCATCAACGGGCCTGCGCAAAAGGTGGTTTCCCGGCACGAGCGCCGGATCGAGCGCGTTCGGCGACTTCAACACTCGGCTGTCGTCGTGCGTGTATTTCCCGATAAATCGAATCCAGCGCGCGGGTGCGATTTCGCTCGTCAGGTTCACGCCTCGCGCTCTCGCCAGGTCCGTGTTGAAAAAGGAGCCCGTGCCGCCCGGGCACGCCGCCGTTGCCGCCAAAAATTCGAAACTCACGATGTCATAAAATTGGTTGGCAAAATATTCCACGCCAACCCTCGCTCGGTTGTCCCATAGCTTTTGGTCTATTCCCACGCTCCAGGTTTTGCTGGATTCAGGTTTCAATTGCGGATTGCCGGGAAAACAGGGATCCGTGCCGCTCGTCTGGTCGAACCGAGCTTCTTTGATTCCCTCGCCGTAAAAAACACGCAAGCGCGTTTCGCCCCAAAAATCCCGGCCTTGCAGCAAAGCGAGCGAAGCACCGGCGCGCGGGACAACTCGCGTGCCAAAAACGGCGTTCGATTCCGCGCGGCCGCCAAAGCTGATTGTCGCGCGGCGATGCGGCGAATAACGAAAGTCGAGAAATCCGCCTTGATTGTTCCGCCTCAGATGCGGTCCCAACGGCGGACTGCTGACGACGGGCGTGAACTGCAGGGTCGCATTTTCCACTTCGTATTGGTACCCGCCGGTCGCGGCGAAATTTGGCAGCAGAAAACTGGATTGTGCGTTAAGACTCGAGCGGTTGAAGCGGTTTCGCGAAATCCCTGGAAAATCGCAGAATTCCGCGGTCGGCACGGCGTTGGGGGCATTCGTGTCCTGCTGACAATGTGCGAGGGGATCCGTCGCGAAGAAGCTTTGTATCGGATCGGCAATGAATTCGCGGTTGTAGGATTCAGCCCCGCTCAGTTGATGATGCCAGTGCTGGCCGGTCGCAAAATCCCAACGAAGGTTCGAGCTAAAAAACTGATAATCGGTGTGGGCATCGAGATTCGCCGGCTCCAGCAACGTCTGGCCGGGAGTTTGCGCGTTGCTCGTATTGTTGCGCAGCGTCAGCCGAATCTGATTGTCTTCGCTGATGCGGTAGCCGAAATTTCCAGAAAGGGTTCGATTGTAGAACGCGTTTTCGTTGTCGGGACCATCCGTGCCGAAGTACGAACCGGCGGCCGAGTAATCGAAATTCCCGAGCAAACCACTGAGCTGCGCGCCTCCCCGGCCCGTGGCAAACGTGCCTCCTTCGCCAAACAATGTGACTTCCGGAGTTCGCGTTGTTCCGTGGTGCGTGATCACCTGCACAACTCCGGAAACCGCATCCGTGCCGTAAATCGCGCTCTCCGCTCCGCGCACAATTTCCACTTTGTCCACGTTGTCGAGCGTGAAGTTCGAGAAATCGACCGCATTGCCCGGCTCGTTTACGGGCGTGCCATCCACAAGCACTTTTGTGAAGCTCGAATTTCCTCCGCCGAGAAACACCGATGCCGTGCCTCCTTCCGATCCCGTTCTTCCAATGGAGACAGCGGTGGAGGTGAGCAGCGCATCGGGCAAAGTTCGCAGCAAACGCTCCTCGATTTCCGCCTTCGTAATCGTCTCCACGGGAGCCGTGGTTTGCTGAATTTCGAGCGGCGCGGCCTCCGCGGTAACGATCACGCTGGCCGAAAGCGGCTCGAGCTCCATTTTCACATCGAGAGTTTTTTGTTCTGACGAGGAAAGCGCAACATCGAATTCGCGCGTGGAGAAAGGCGATCGCTCCAGCACAAGGCGATACTTTCCCGGCGGAACGAGCAGGGAAAATGCGCCATCCGTCGCGGAGGTTGCCTTGTAAACGTTGGCTTTGGGTTCATTTTCGTTTTGCGCGGAAACGTGCACTCCGGCAACGCCCGCGCCACTGCCGTCGGTGATGCTTCCCGATACGCGTGCATCCGACGAAACGTTTTGAGCCGAAACGAAAACAGGAGAAAGAACTGCCAGAAACAACAGAAGAAATTCGCAGCGAACGCGTTTCATAGTATCCTCCGCTCCCTCTCGCGCGGGAGCTCTGAAGGTTGGCCTCATCCCGTGGTTTCAAGGATGTGGCTTGCGGGCTTCGCCGGTCTCCTGGCTTGGCGGTTTCACCAGCGCGTCCTTCCCGCTGCGTCGTCTTGTGAACGATTCGCTGCAGTGTCCTGCGCTGTGCTGCTTCCGCCTTACAGTCGCGCGGCGGCGACGGCTTGTTTGCTGGCCGCCTGCAATTTCGGCGGCCCACCGTCTTCCCGTGCACGAAGCCTGCGGTTATTGTCGGGGGCACGATCGCCCGCTGTGCGTTACAAGAAGCCGCGCATCGCTAGCCGCGGCATGGCGCCGGCGCGGAACCTCTGCGCCGGTCTGTCAAAACTTCTTTATTCGCTACTTTCCACAACGCTCACTTTCGGCCGTCCGTTTACTCGTTGTTCGACCGTCAGTTGCGTCTGAAAAACCTGTTCCAGCAAATCGCGCTGGTAAACGCTTGCGGGAGTTCCCACGCGCAAGCACTTTCCTTTTTGCATCAGCACCACTTGATCGGCGTACTCCCCGGCCAGATTCAATTCGTGCGTCACGATCACGACGGCGTATTTGTTCACGTTCGTCAGCTTTTTCAGCGTGTGCAGAAAATCCACTTGCGCTCCGATATCGAGGTGCAGCGTCGGCTCATCCAACAGGAGCAGCGCCGGCTGCTGTGCCAGCGCCCGCGCCAGAATCACCCGCTGCTTTTCTCCGCCGGAAATTTCGTCCATCCAGCGATCGGTCAGGTGGTCGGCGCCCACTTGAAGCAACGCGTTCTTCGCAATCGCCACGTCGCCGTCGTTTTCAAACCGCAACGACTTTCCATGCGGATGCCGCCCTTGCAGCACAAATTCCCAGACTTTCGCCGGAAACAAAAGTGGGCTCTCCTGTTGCACCATCGCGATTCGCTGCGCGCGCGCCCGCGGCTCCATCAGATGTGTTTCCGCGCCGTTCATCAAAATTCTTCCCGAAAGCGGCTGCAGCGCGCCGGCAATCAATTTCAATACCGTCGATTTTCCACTTGCGTTGGGACCCAGCACCGCGACGATTTCGCCCGGCTTCACCTGAAAACTCGTCGCCTCGAGCGTGAAAATCGGCGCCTGCGAGGGATTCGGCGAGTACGCGTAACTCACCTGCTCCACGCTCAATCGCGTGTCCGCATTCGTCCGCGAGCCATCTTGCGTGCCCCGCTCCACGACAGTTCCTCTCGCCATGCTCACGCCAGTCTCCGCCGCAACAGATAAATAAACAGTGGCGCGCCCACAATCGCAGTGACCGCGCCCACTCCCAGCTCGCTCGGCGCGGCAACCGTTCGCGCCATGGTGTCCGCAATGACGACGGCGATCGCGCCGCCGAACGCCGATGCCGGCAACAACATTCGATAGTCCGTGCCGAAAATCATCCGCATCACGTGCGGCACGATCAACCCCACGTATCCGATCGAACCGCTCACGGAAACCGCCAGCCCCGTCAATGCCGACGCCGCCAGATACACCACAAGCTGCACCTTCTTTACGTCCACGCCCAAATGCATCGCCTCTTTTTCACCGGCGAGCAAAAGATTCAAATCGGAAGCAGTGAGATAGATCAGCGCAAATCCCGCAAAAAAACCCGTGCGCAGCACCCAGCCGAGCACCGGAGGCATCGGCGTCGAAAGGTCTCCCATCAACCAGTACACCACGCCGCGTGTGCTGGAACTTGGCAGCATCGTGATCAACAAAAGAATCATCGCCGAGAAAAACGAACCGACAATGACGCCACTCAACAATAATGTCTTGCTGTCAATGTCGCCGTGGTATCTGCCAAGCAGATAGACTGCCGCGATCGTCAGCGTCGCGCCGATAAATCCGCCGAGCGGCGTGAACACCGCCGCTATTTCGGGCCGCAGCGCCAGATGCGGTTCGATGATCAATGCCAGCACGGAACCCACCGCCGCGCCATACGAGACGCCGAGCACGTAAGGATCGGCCAGGGGATTTCGCAGCAGCGCCTGAAAACTTGTCCCCGCAACGGAAAGTGACGCACCCACAAAAATTCCGAGCGCGATCCGCGGCAAACGAATTTCGCGAATGATCATTCCGTATTCGCTGGAGATATCGCTGCTCCGCCCGATCAACACGCCGATCAAATCTTTTGCAAGCCCGTACAGCGACACGGGAACCGCGCCAAATTTTAACGCGATCACCACCACCACAAACAGAATCAGCGCCAGAATTCCGCAACGCACGGCCACCTTGCTCAATGTCAGAGGCTGCATCAATTCTTCCCTCCAAACACTTCCGGGTGAATTTGCCGCGCTAACTCTTCCACCGCATCCACGATCCGCGGCCCGGGCCGGTTGATCGCATCGCTCACCACCGCGATCTTCCGCTTTTGAATCGCCTCCATGGCCGACCATCCTGGTTTTGTCGCCAATGCTTCCACGTCATTTTTAACATTCTCCGAATGGCTCGACGCGAAGACCAGATATTCCGGTTGCAAGAGCACCGCTTCTTCCATGCTGTACTTCGGCCAGTCCTGCTGCGAATCAACGACCGACGTTGCACCGGAGTACGTCAGCAAGTCGGCGATAAATGTTTTTCTCCCGATCGATTGCAAGGGCTCCGTCCACACAACAAAAAAAACGCGCTTCGATGGACTGTCTTTGAGCTTCGTTTGCATTGCCGCAAGCCGGTCTCGCAACTTTTTTTCCAACTCGGCGCCGGCCGGCTCCGCTCCCAATACTTCCGACAACTTTTTCATCGACTCGATCACGCCAATCACGGTGTGCGGATCGGCCGAATACACCGGAATCCCGAGCTGCTCCAGCGCGCGCACCGTTTCCAGCCGGTTCAAGCTCTTCACCACCAGCACAACATCCGGCTTCAGCGCCGCGATCTCTTCCATGTTCGGATTGATCGCCCCGCCGACTTTGTGTTTTTTTGCCGCGTCCGGCGGGTAATCGCAATAATCCGTGTCGCCAACGAGTTTGTCTTCCAAACCAAGCGCGTACACCGTTTCCGTCAAACTCGGCGCCAGCGAAACAATCCGCCGCACTTGCGCCGGAAGTCTTACCAAACGTCCAGTCTCGTCGGTAACTTCTCGCACCGCCGGCGCCGAGCTTGCCTGGCTGCGCGCGCGAACCGGCGCGCTCGCCGCTATCGCAATCGATAAAAACGCCAGCGCCGTGCGCGCAAAGCCGCTACCCCAGTTGTGCCGCCTTCGTTTCAACTCTTTCCGCTCCATGCCAACCCAATTCACTTCTAAAAATAAAAAAGCCCCACGAGATCCCGTAGGGCTTGCGCGACTCTCTTTCTCGCGAAGAGTTTCGCTTCCGCAGCAGGGAGGGTAGCCTGGCTTCCGGCAACTTTGCGATTGAGCGAAGGCGCCGATTACAGTGGCGGGACCGCGGCCGAATCTCACGGCCTTCCCCGCTTCCCTTGCTTGCCTTCCAATTGCGGCACGTTCGCAATCGGTCTTGAATGTGAAGTTTGAGTCTAAGCTGCGCCGCCTCGCACGTCAATCCGATGGGCGCAAACCCATTCTACCGGTTTTTCCAATTCGGCTTTCGCTTCTCCACCAGCGCGTGCAGACCTTCCTGCGAATCTTCCAATTTATACAATTCATTGAGGAAAATACTCATCGACTGTTTCATTCCGTCTTTCAGTGAAAGGCCCATCCCGTTCAAAATCGCTTTCTTCGCCATCGATAGCACCGGCGCGGAATGTCCCGTGATTCGAGCGATCAATTCGCTCACGGATTTTTCCAGCTCGGCTTCCGGCACCAGACGATTGATCAATCCCATTTCGAGCGCGCGCTCCGCCGTCACCGGTTCTCCCGTCAGCACCAGCTCCAAAGCCTTTTTCGGCCCGACCAGGTAAGGCAAAATCGTCGACGCCAGCGGCGGAAAAACTCCAATTGAAATCTCCGGTTGCGCAAACCTCGCTTTCGGCGTCGCAATCACCATGTCGCCAAACGCTGCAAGTTCCGCGCCGCCGCCGATCGCCGGCCCGTTCACCACGCAAATCACCGGCTTCGCCGTCTCTAAAATTCCTGAAAACGCGGAATGAAACGCATCGAGCATCTGAAACACGCGCTGCGAAGTGTATTCGCCCACTTCGATCCCGCCGCAAAACACTTTGCAAGCCGAATCCAACACAATGAGTTTGATTTCGTCTTTTTGGCCGATCAGGTCGATGCTGTCCGCCAGCTCTCGCAGCATCGGCTCATGCAATAGATTGTGCTCCGGCCGGTTCAGCGTGACGCGCGCGACGCTGCCCTCAAGTTTCACTTTCAGGTATTCAAAATCTTCCGGCCGCTTCTTTTTTCGCAGCGTCGAAAAGTCTTCCGGATTCGCTGTTTCCACCATGGAGAGTTCTCCTCGCGGGAAAAACCGCGTTTAACGGCGTAATTGCGATGCTAACACGCGGTTCGGCGCCGCCGGGCGTTCGCTCGAGCCCCCGTGCGCAAAGAGTTTTCGGCCACCGCCCTTTCGCAATCCATCTCCGTTTTCCTTCGATTTCCCGCGTCGTTTCCAGTTATGCTGGCTTCGCATCTGGCGGCGCCGGAGAGTCGGAATGCTTGTCGAAAAATTTCCTGTTGTTTTCTTAATCGCCCCGCTCGGGGCGCTTGCACTCATCCATCACCAATTTCAGGTTCCCCACCACACGCCGCTCGCGGCCATTCCGCTTTTTTTATTTTCCTTCCTCGGCCCGTGGGCCGTCTCGGACACCGCAAGCGCCGCTCCTCTCCCGCAAGCCCTCGCGCCCGACGGCTATCCGCCTTCCGCGGCCTGGGATTTGGCCGAGCCCACCGTTTTTAACGCCGATTGGCAGGGGAAAAATGCCGATCCCGAGCTCGAAACGCAGGTCCGGCTTCTTTGGACTCCGGAAACTCTCTATCTTCATTTTCGTTCGCGCTATCGCACGCTCACTTTTTTCCCCGATGCCGATTCGTCCGGTCGCCGCGATCATCTCTGGGACCGCGACGTGGTCGAAGTCTTTCTTCAGCCCGACCCCACCTATCCCGGCCACTATTTTGAATTCGAAGTGAGTCCCAATGGTTTCTGGATCGATCTCGACATCGAACATGGCGAACGCTCCAACCCGAATTCCGGAATGAAGTGCCGCACTCACATCGACGAGAAAGCAAAAGTTTGGACCGCGGAAGTCGCCATCCCGCTTCGGAGTCTTGCGCTCCATTTCGGCCCGTCTTCGGTGTGGCGCGCGAACTTTTTCCGAGTGGAAGGCGCCGCCGATCCGCGTTTTTATTCTTCCTGGCGGCCAACCAACACTCCGCAGCCGAATTTTCATGTCCCGACCGCCTTCGGAAAATTAAAATTTCTGCCGCCGGCGGAATCCAAATGAGTTGCGTTCGGCGATACCGCCGGCCGCTCGCGCTACTTTTCGCCACTTCGTTCCTGGCGCTCTGCTGCACTGCGCAAGACGCGCCAACAAACGCTCCGCAGGTGGCAAAAATCGAGCCGCCCAATTGGTGGCTCAATCTCACGCCCGATTTGATGCTGCTCCTTTCCGGCCACGACCTGGAAGCCACGCAAGTCTCGTGCAACCTTCCCGAAGTCACCGTCTTGCGCACACAGGCCACCCACGGCGGCGCTTATCTTTTTCTCTGGCTCAAATTCGCATCGAACGTACGAAGCGGCACGCTCGTTTGCCGAATCGTTACTCCCACGGGCAACACGAACTTCGAACTTCCCATCGCCGCGCGCGCTCCGACCGCGACTCGTTTCCACGGCCTCGCCGCCGACGACGTCCTTTACCTCATCCTGCCGGACCGCTTCGCCAACGGCGATCCCACCAATGACGAGCCCGCCGAATTTCCTGGCTCCCACGACCGCGCACAGCTTCGCGCATGGCACGGCGGCGATCTCCGCGGCATCCGCGATCACCTCGACTATCTGCAAAATCTCGGCGTCACCGCGCTTTGGCTCACGCCCGTCGTGAAAAACGGCGCCACCGAGGATTACCACGGCTACGGCGCCGTCGATCTCTATTCCGTCGATCCCCATCTTGGCACTCTCGACGATTACAAGGATCTCGTCTTCGCCGCGCACGAGCGGCGAATGAAAATTTTCTTCGACTCCGTGCCCAATCACGTCGGCCCGCGCCACCCGTGGGTCGCGCGGCCTCCCCTGCCCGACTGGTTTCACGGCACACCGCAAAAACACCTCAACTCTTTTTCGCCCGTACAAAAATCTTTTTATGGCATCCCGGAGAACAATTCGATCGCGAACGATCCTTTCGAAGCGATGGCCGATCCGCACGCGCCGGAAAGCCTTCGCCGCAATCTCACCGACGGCTGGTTCTTCGGCATCCTTCCCGACCTCAACACGGAAAATCCCGCCGTCGCGCAGTATCTTCAGCAAAATATTCTCTGGTGGATCGAATCCACCGGCCTCGACGGCCTCCGCGAAGATACGTTTCCTTATGTCTCGCGCAAATTCTGGTCGGATTGGCATGCCACGCTTCGCCGCATCTATCCGCGCCTCACCACCATCGGCGAAGTCTTCCATCCCGATCCGACCGTCACTTCCTTTTTTGTCGGTGGGAAAAAAGGCTGGGACAACATCGACACGGGCCTCACCACTGTTTTCGATTTTCCGCTCTTCTTCGCCATCCGCGACGTCCTTCTTCGCAATGCGCCCGCCGGCCTCATCGCCAACGTTCTCCGCCAGGATTCGCTCTATCCGCATCCGGAATTTCTTGTCCCCTTCTTCGCCAATCACGACATTCCGCGCTTCGCCACCGCCGACGGCGCTACGCCGGACAAACTCAAACTTGCTTTTGGCCTGGTTTTAACTCTGCGTGGAATTCCGCAACTCTACTACGGCGACGAACTCGGCATGACCGGCCTCGCCGATCCAGACAATCGCCACGATTTTCCCGGCGGTTGGAAGGAAGATCAAAAAAACGGGTTTACGTCGGAAGGCAGAACGCCCGAGCAACAACAAATCTTTAAAACAGTCCGACAACTCCTGGCACTCCGGCGGCAACATGCCGCGCTCACCGCCGGCAAACTCATTCATCTTTTTTCCGACGATTCGAGCTACGTTTTCATGCGGCGGTCCGACGAAGAATGCATTCTCGTTGTCTTCAATAATGCGAAAGCATCTCGGACGCTTTCCGTTCCGATTCTCGATACGCCTGCAGCAGGCATTTCCTCCGCGACGCCGCTTTATGGCCCCGCAAAGGCCTCCGTCTCTCCAAGCGCGTTGCTCTCGATCAACGCGCCCGCGCAAACACTCTCCATTCTTTCGCTCGATTGATCGCGGCTAATACGCGATTTCCGCCTCCCAATCGTTCGGTCCGCCGTCTACCGTCAGCGTCACGGCGTGAGACTTTTCGTCAAAACTCCACGAGTGCGATTCGGCTCCTCCCACCATCACGCCCTTCGGCATTCCCGGCGCGCCAAACACGATCACTTCCGTGCTCTTCCACCAAGGTTTGTATCCATTCTTTTCGACCTTCGCCGCAATCGTCACCGCCGCCGTGCTCGCTTCGCACGAATACTTCATTCGCAACACTCCGCCTTTCTGATACGCAAACGTGTGCCCGTCATCCTCGTACAAACTGCCGTTGCAGTCCGCCCCCGGATAAACGCGCAACTTCAATCCGCCCGCAGGAATTTCGCCGGTGAATTGCACCAGCGATTGCATTGGGATGATTGCACCCGCACGCGCGTAGAGCGGCATCTGGTCCAGCTCCGGTCGCAAAACAATCGGCTCCTTTCCGTTGTGTTTTTCCGCCGTCCAATAGTCGTACCAGTCTCCCGGCGGCAGTTGCACGTTCTGCGGATCCACTTTCTCCGTCGTCACCGGCGCCACGAGCAGATCGCGCCCGAACAAAAAATCGTGATCGTTTCCCGCAATTCCATCCGCCTTCGGATACTCCAGGTACAACGGACGCATCAGGGGAATTCCCGTGCGGCTCATCTCCTCGATACCCGTATAGATGTAGGGCAACAGCCGGTAACGCTCTTCCATATATTTTCGCCGGATCGCTTCGTGCGCCGGCCCATGCGCCCACGGCTCCTGATCCGCCGTTCCCTTCGCCGTGTGGTCGCGATAAATCGGATTGAACGCTCCCACTTCAAACCATCGCGTCAATAAATCCGCCGGCGGCGAAGCGGCAAATCCGCCGATGTCGTCGCCCACCAGTCCGTAACCAGAGATTCCCATGCTCAAAAGTTGCGGCGTGCTCATCGCCAGGTGATTCCACGTGCTGCTGTTGTCGCCCGTCCACGTCGCCGCGTAGCGTTGCGTTCCGGCGTATGCGGCGCGCGTCAAGACAAACGGCCGCTCGTCTCCCTGCAGTTTGCGAAGCCCCTCATACGTCGCGCGAACATTCTGCATTCCAAGCACGTTGTGAATCTCCGCGTGCGGGTGCTTCGCGCCATCGTCCGTGCGGTGAACGTTATCGAGCGGCATGGTCTTGGTCGGCGTCAGAAAAACGGAAGGCTCGTTCATGTCGTTCCAGAATCCCGCGACGCCCATCGCGATAAAATCCTTGTACAGACCGCCCCACCAATCCCGCACGCGAGTCAGCGTAAAATCCGGAAAAACGCTCGGTCCCGGCCAGACCGGTCCCACGTAGAGCGATCCATCCGCTCGCTTCACGAACACGTCCTGTTTGCTTCCCGTCTCGTACGGTGCGTAGCCGTGCCCTTCGTCCTGTTTGATGTGCAGGTCCGTAATCAGGATCGTGTGAATTCCCACTGCCGCGAAATCGGCAATCATTTTTTCAAAGTGCGGAAAATATTCGCGGTTCACCGTGAACGGCGCATTTCCTTGCTGATAATCGATGTCGAAATAAATCGTATCGGCGGGAAGTTTGTCTTCGCGAAGACGCTCCACGATCTCGTACGCGCGCTTCTCCGGATAGTACGAATACCGGCACTGCTGATATCCCAGCGTCCAGAGCGGCGGCAACGGCGGCCGCCCGGTCAGTGCCGTGTAGTCCTCGACGATTTTTTTCGGCGCCGGCCCCGCGAAATAGTAGTAATTGATCTCGCCGCCGTCCGCCCCGAATGAATAGTAGTCTCGCGACTCTTTTCCGAAGTCAAACGAGCTTCGCCACGTATTGTCGAAGAAAATTCCATACCCCATCCCGTTCCGAAACCCTTCAAAAAACGGAATCGTCTTGTAGAGCGGATCGCTCGATTCCTGCCAGCCGAATTCATCCGTATTCCACATCGTGAACGAGCGGTTGCGCCGGTTCATCGGTCCTGCTTTGTCCCCCAATCCGAAATAACTCTCGTCCGCCGGCATCTTTTTCCAGACGTGAATTCGCCCGCCCTGCCACGCCATCGGTAAATCCGGCTCATCCGCGACAACGACATTCCCCGCCGCGTCCAGAAAATCGATCAGCAGCGGAGCTTTTTTCACGCGCACGGCCGCAGTTCCCGCCGTGATCTTTATCGCATCCGCCGCTTCCTCGATCTTCACCGCGGGCGGCGCCGCTTCTTCGATTACGGCCCACGAAAAATCCTTCGGGAAGTTTCCATCCGGGGCCACACGCACGCGGAACACTCCCTCGCGAAACGCCGTGATGCGAACCTTCGCTTTTCCGGCAATCAGCTCCACGCCATCGCTTAATTTCGTCACGCGTTGTACGTTTCCAATATGCTGCCATCCCTGCGCCGTGGCGTTCGCGGCTGCAACCAGGCACATTACACACAGCACAACGTACCGCCGAGCATTTCCAAACATAACGACCTCCGTGAATTCGTCTGCGCCCATTGGGCTCTTGGGTTTCCTGAAGGAAGGGTTCAGGCCGCAAGCCATTGTTCAAAAAACGCGGAAGCCTTTGCGCTTTCGCGCCGCCGCATCGCGTCCATCCCGCGGCAGGGCAAATCATTGCTCGCGTTATAAAATCCAAGCAAAGATTAGAAAATAAACGCCGATGATTGCCAGATCCAGGTTCGCAAGCGCTTTATGCCTCGTGGCAATCGCTTTGCAAACAAAATTCGTCTCTCCAGGTACCAGCAGCGAACTCGGCGCACCGTTGCGGCGTTATTTTTAAAGTTGTGCGGCTAGTTCAGTCGTGCGGAGTCTATAACACCGCTTCTTCCCGCTCAATCCCGGATTCGCGCGGTCATCGCCTCGTGTGCACAATCTCGTCACCGCAATTCCGCAAACTTTCTCTCGCGCCCTTCTCGTTCTTGCGCGATACTGTCCGGCGGTGTACAGGAGCGAAGCGATGAGCGACACAAAGTCCAATACGAAAAACGACGCGCAGGCCGAAACCAATGGCGTGACTCGCCGCAAATTTATTCAAAACGCCGCCGTCGGCGGCGCGGGCCTCATGATCGTCCCGCGCCACGTCCTCGGCCGCGGCATGACGCCCCCGAGCGACCTCCTCAACATCGCCGGTGTCGGCATCGGCGGCATGGGCCGCGCGAATCTGATCGCCCTCGCCAGCCAAAACGTCACCGCGCTCTGCGACGTCGACTGGGACTTCGCCGGCAAATCCTTCGAGCGCCTCGGCCCCGAAATCGAACACCTTCAAGCGCGCATCAATCAACCGCCCACGAGCGGCCAGGCGCAATCGCAAACTCGCACCGGTCTCAACTCTTCCACACCCGAACAGCAGCTTGCCAACATGAAGCGCCTCTACTCCGAGCACTGGCAGAAGGCCAAACGCTACAAAGATTATCGAGAGATGCTCGAAAAGCAGAAGGACATTGACGCCGTCGTCGTGGCCACGTCCGATCACATGCACACGCCCATCGCCCTCGCCGCGATGGAACTCGGCAAACACGTCTATGTGCAAAAGCCGCTCACCTGGTCCGTCGCCGAAGCCCGTCAGCTCGCCAGAAAAGCCAAGGAAACCAAAGTCGCCACGCAAATGGGCAATCAAGGCCACTCTTCCGACGAAGCGCGCCTTTCCGTCGAATACATTCAGTCCGGCGCCATCGGCGAAGTTCGTGAAATTCACGTTTGGACCAATCGCCCGCTCGGCTTCTGGCCGCAAGGCATCCCGCGTCCTGAAGCGCTTACCGTTCCTGCCGACAGCCTCAAATGGAACGGCCAGGGCGTTGACGCGCGGCTCGCCGCATCCTTCGCCGGCAATTATCCCGTTCCCGATACGCTCTCGTGGAATCTTTTCCTCGGCGTCGGTCCCGAAGTTCCCTATCACCCCATCTACCATCCATTTAATTGGCGCGGTTGGGTCGACTGGGGCTGCGGCCCAATCGGCGATATGGGCGCGCACCTTCTCGACGTTTCGCTCTGGGCGCTCAAGCTCGGCCTGCCCACCAGCATTGAAACCGTTTGCACTCCGTTCAATAAAGTTTCTTTCCCGAACGCGACACAAACCTTTTTCAAATTTCCCGCGCGCGACAAAATGCCCGCCGTCAGCCTCACTTGGTACGACGGTGGCCTGCTGCCTCCCAAGCCCGAAGAACTCGGCGAAAACGAAGAAGTGAACAAAGACGGCGGCGTCATGATCGTCGGCAGCAAAGGCAAATTGATGCACGACACGTACGGCCTCAATCCGCGCCTTCTACCGAAGTCGCTCGCGGAATCCACTTCGAAACCGGCGCAAACTCTGCCGCGCATCAAAAGCCAGAATCACGAATTGAACTGGGTAGACGCCGCCAAAGGCAAAACCGAAGCCTCTTGCCCGTTCGATTACGCCGCGCAGCTCACCGAAATCATGCTCCTCGGCGTCGTCGCGCTTCGTGCCGGCAAGAAAATTCTCTACGATCCGGCCGCGATGCGCGTCACCAACGTGCCCGAAGCCAATCAATACCTACAGCGCGAATACCGCAAAGGCTGGTAGCTCGGCGCGATAACGTCTGAGCGCAGAAAATAAACGGGATTTTGGTCTGGCTGGCCCTCGGGCCGCGCGCAGAAAGGGCTTGCCTCGCGCGCACCGTGTCAATCCACACTGGATTGCCCTGGCGAATTGGCCTTTCGCCTCCTCTCTGCCCCCCTTTCCTTTGAGCACTACGCCTGACGCAATTCTCAGGCATCCACCGGATAGTGGCCGAGTCCCCGGTCCGTTACAACTAACCTAAGAAAGTGCGGGTGCGTTCCACATGCCGCACTGAAAATCTGTATGGAGGCAAGAAATGAGGACGTGGAAGGGCAAGCTCGTGTTTGTTCTGGGATTTGCCCTGGTCGTGGCTACCTCGCCCACCCGCGCCCAGAACAATTCCGAGTTACAGGGAAACTACGCTTTCAGTTTTACTGGAATGACGACGGGAGACGGCTCCGCATCAACTCCTTTCGGGGCCGTAGGAAGATTCACGGCTGATGGCGCCGGAAATCTGACGAACGGCGAACTCGACAGCAATGGCCTCGGTGTCAGCTTAGGTGGAGTGGAAAAGGCCGTGGCTCTCGCATTCACAGGAACGTATTCCATTGGCGCGGACCATCGCGGTGTGATGAATCTGAACATCCCCGGTGGCGGCACGCTCGCCTTCGCGATGCTGAGCAACGGCAACGCGAAGTTCGTGGAAGTGGATGCCTCGGGAAACCACGGCACGGTCGGCTCAGGGACCATGGAAAAAGTGGACTCGAGCGCCTACAACACCGGCAAAATCACAGGTGACTATGCGTTTGGCGTTTCCGGTCTGGATCAATCGAATAATCGCACGGCGCTTGTCGGCCGTTTTAGTGCAAACGGATCGGGCCTGCTCACCAACGGAGCCGCGGACGAGAACATGTCCGGGAGATTCAGCACGATGAATCTGTTCGCTGGGACGTACATAGTGACGGACACAACGACTGGCCGTGGTGCACTCAACCTTGCTCCTGTGATTGGCGGATCCCTTCAGAATCTCAACTTTGTTTTTTACGTGGTCAAGAGCAGCAAGGTCTTTATGATGGAGTCGGATGCCATCTCGCCGGCAACTCCACTCCTGCTCGGTTCCGTGGTGCAGCAACAAGCTCCTTCCATCCAGGGTTTCACCAACCTCTCCCTGAATGGCGGCATGGTGGTCTATTTTACGGGAGTCGGGGGATGCGTTGGAGGGGGACTGCTCACAGGAAACGGAATCGGCGGACTAACCTTGACACTTGATAATGGCTGCGTGTTCGGCGGCAGTGCTGTGAATGACCCAGGAACATACGCGGTAGCATCCAATGGGCGAGTGGACATCAGGCGCACTTATGGTGGTTACGCGGCTGCCTACCTTGTGGGCAACAACCAGGCCTTTCTAATCATGCCGGATAGTGCCGGCGGCGTTTCGGCTCCATCTGGGTTTGGAGAGCCACAAGCGGGAGGGCCGCTCAACCCACTCACCAATAGTTCGGTCCAAGGCAGGTATGTGGGTTCGACGATGAGTCCGAATTCTCTTCGCCAAACTATTTTCTCTGGCGTGTTCGCCGCGGATGGCGCCAGCCCAACCGGCACTCTTACTGGCACGGAGGACATTAGTGCCGCAAGCGGGCCTCTTTTGGGCGCATCGACTACCGCCACATATTCTTCAATATCTTCGTATCCCGCAACAGCGCCCACAAACGGAAGAGGAAGCGTTTCCGGAAGCTTCGGGGCCACGGGGAACTTCCCAGACCCTCCAGGGAGCAACTTTCCCGGTGTCATCTATGTCATTTCCCCCTCGAAGTTCATCATACTTTCCTCGGGTAACATATCGGGCGCGGGCCCCGTCGTTGACCCGGTGCTCTTGATCTTCGAGCAATAGAAAACCAGCCGGTCTAACTCACAAAAAAGAGAACGGGCACCCGAATCGGGTGCCCGCCTTCCTTCCTTTCGAACTTGTTAGACCTACCACTTCGCTCGCACGCGATATTTCAATACGCTCGTCCCGTTTGCGCCGACCGGTACTTGGAACTGCGCCGCCCAAGCCGCCGTCTTCGTGTACTTGTACGTCGAGTTCACCATCTCCCAGTCTCCGCCGATCGGTTCATTCACTTCCACCGTCACTGGCGCGTCCTTGTGATTCCGCAGCGTGATTTCGAATTCCATCTCCCACGTGTGCGTGTCAATCCGCTTGTAGTCCGTCTGCTTCCGCTCGCTCACCACGTCGAATGCATTGCCAATGTGAATCGTCACCAGTTCGTCTTTCGGCGTGTGGTCGATCCGGCCTTCGCCCACGAACAGCACGTTTCCCTTCGAATCCTTCTGGTAAACGCGCACGTTCCCCGCCGGCATCGGCATTCCCAAGCCGGCCTTCTGTTCATTCTTGAATTTGTAAAACACCATCACGTTGTCTTTCAGCGGCGAACCGGGATTCTGCTGATTGTGGTAATACCAATTCTGTCCGTTCACCACGAAAATCTTCTGCACCGGCACGTCGCTGCCTTCGAGCAGACTGATCTGCTTCGTCTCTTTGTCTTCGACCGAAGTCTTCCGCCCGAGCGAATACAAGTGATATTCGCTGAAATTTTCCTGCGCGAATTGCACCGCTTTCTTCGCCCTCACTTCCATTGCCATGTCACCCGCCATTGGCGCCGCCGGCACATTCTGTATGCGGTTCAAATCGCCCGCCACTAGTTGCAATCGCGCATTGTGAAACGCCGTCCCGCTGTTGTTCGTCAGCGTCACCCAGCCATCCAGGTCCGCCGCTTTATCGTCGCGTCCAATCGTCAGCACATAATCCGAATTCCACGCCAGGTTCGTCGCCAGGTAAGACGTCTCCACCTGTTGCTTCCGTCCGCCTTCATTTTCGAGCGACATCAAGAGCGTGGGCCGATCGTACAAATTCGCCGGCACTTCCGGAAATCGCAAACTCTCCGCGTACATTCCCGTCACGATCTCGTTTCCAATCTTCCATACCGGCCCGTTGTTATCCGCCAGCAGCGTCGCCTTGATCTCTTCGTGCTTCGTCGTTCCGTTCTCTTGATACGACCGCACCAGCGTCACTTCTTTTCCCACGTACTTGTGGAGCAGCTTCGCCGGCTCCAGCAAATCGTATTCGTAATTCTGCTCGATCACGCCCAGCTTTTCCGGCTCGTTCAGCGAACGGAAATGCACCGTCGCCGGATTCACCGTCGCCGCAATGTCCATGAATTTCAGGCGAAACAATCCGCCCGGCAGCGATAAATTCCGCACGTCTCGCACCAGCGCGATGTTCGAGTTGTACACCGTGATCGCCAAATCCGTCTGGTCGCTCAAACTCGTCGCTTGATCCTGTCCCGTCGCTCGCGCGCCTTCTTTTTCCTGGGCTGCCTGTGCGCCGCCGTATCGGCATAGTGGAATCACCACTGCCGTCGCAGCCAAAGCCAATGCTCCAGTCGCCATCGCTAAACGGCGGCCCTTCGCAATTCGATTCAACGCAATTTTCATAACTCTCTCCTCGACGCCAGATTAACTATCTGCAGTTAGAACGATCCTGTTAGAAAATCTTGCACGCCGATTTCTTGCCGTTGTAGGGCCCGCTTTCTGAAGCGGGCCGTGACCATTTGAAGTGCCGCGGCTCGACGCCGCTTTTACGATGTGCTCCACCACTCAGTCGCATCCGCCGATTTAAACCTTTGCGAACTCCATCGTGTTGCTTGTTCTTCTCTGCGTTCTCTGCGCGCTCTACGTTTAAAGAACTCTTCACCGACACCCTTCATTCCCGCTGCGGCCGCGCCACCGCGTTCCACGTCGCTCCGCCATCCACCGTTGAATAACTCACTTTCCCGCTCGCATCCGTAATCGTCGCTTCTGTCGCGCTTACTGCTTTAATCGCCGTAAAATTCGCGCCACTCGGCGCATTCAACGTCGTCCAATGCTTTCCGCCATCCGTCGTCCGGAGCACAATTCCCTTTTCCGCAATCAGCCAGCAAATCTTCTTGTTCACCGCCGATCCCGCCAGCACGTTCATTCCCTCGCCGATCTGTTGCTGCCGGAAGCTCTTTTCACCGTCCTCCGTCTTCAAAACCGCCCCATTCACGCTGATAATCCACATCACTTTCGGATCCGGCGTTGGTATCACGGTGAGGCCACCTGCGTTCGAATCGCGCAAATTACCGCCGGCAACTACGCCGAAAGCGTCCGCCGCGTTCATCTTCTTCAGCGCTGCTTTTTCCTTGTCTGCTGCCTTTGTTTCGATCTCTGTAACCGATGCCGCTGCGGTCACCTCGACCGTTTCGCTCATCGGCCTCACCGTCTCATCCTTGCGAGCATCGGCATCGGCCGGTTTCGTTGGCGGAGCGGCACCGGCCCCTGTCCCTGCACCTGCGGAAAAACTGGGCGGAGGCACCGGAGGAGGAGCGGCGGCCGGCGCCGTAGGCGCCGCTTTCATTGCCGATTCGCTCCGTGCGGGCGCATTCTCTCGCGTGACGCCGCCCACGTTTCGTCTCGTCAGCGGAAGTTCATTCACCTTCTTGTCAAACGTTTCAGAAGGCCGATTTTGCGCCGTAAATTGCCCGTTATTCTGAATCTGATTTTGTATCTGGTTCTGCGCCAATCTGGGCCCATGGTCGTACGTGCTCGCCGCGCCCGCTCGGCCTCTCTTCAGCGCCTTCGCTTGGTCGCCAGCCACTAGCGCATCCAATTCCTGCTTTTCGTTATCTTGGAGTCTTGCAGCGGCTTTATCGGCAGCAGCGGGCGGCGGCAAAGCTTCTCGCGCCGCAGTCTTCGGCGATCCCAGGTCGGCCTTGCCCGATTCCCGATTCTCCGCTACTTCCACGGATGTACTCTGGCTCTGCATCTTCGGCGCTCGACTATCATGAACCGCCACCCAAACGAGCAGCCCTGCCGCAATCGCTCCCGCCGGCACAACCCATTTCAAATAAATTCTTCGCTTGGGCATCTCCCGCACGGAACCCGATTTTGCGCGCACACTGACACTGGCCGCTTCGGCAGGTCTCGCGGCCGCAGTTGCAGCCGCCGCCGCAACCACTTCGCCAGAATCTCGCTCCACAACCGGAATCGCTTCCGTCATCTCCAGTGTCGCCAAAATCTCCTGGCATCGTGTGCATCCGGCGATGTGCGATTTCTGCGCAAACATCTCCTCCGGAGAAAGCATTCGCTCGTGATATGCCGCCAGCGTTTCCGCATCCGGGCATTTCAGTCCATTCAGCGCATCCGCGCGCAGCTCTCGCGCCAGTGCTTTTTCAAAGTTCCGTTCGCGGTCGTCAAGCGCCATAACTTGCTCTCCCGTTAGAACGTTCGAACGCCGGATTCTTGCAATCGCGTCTCATGCCTCTTGCTTCCCTTTTTGCAGCGTGCCCGTCTCGCTCTGTTTCAGCATTTTGCCGAGGTCGATCGGCACATCCTCGGCTGCATATTCGAAACACAACGCGATCTGCTCCTCGCTGAGCGCCGGCCCCGGCGCCGTTTTTCGTAACCATTCCTCCACGTTTGCTTTCATTTCTCGCCGGATCCGCTCCAGATTTCGCGATACGCTCGATTCGTGCTCGCCCAGTTTTTTCCCAATTTCCGCAAGCGTCTGTTCTTCCGCGTAATAAAGCCGCAGCCGCTCGCGGTCGCGTAATGCAATCTTTTCCAGCGCCGCGCCCAGTGCCGCTTGAAATAGCGAAATGTATTTGCCGCGATGCGGATCTTCCGCCGGCAATGCCACGCGGTCCGCCCGCTCGCGCACTTTGCCGTCTCCATCCGGCTCATCGAGCGATTCGAACCGCCGCGCCACTCGCACCGCATCGATATGTCTTTGCGCCAATACCGCTCGCAGCCACGTCTTTATCGAGCTTCGCCCGTGAAAATATCGGAACAGCGATCGGTCTCCCGTTTTTCCCTCGGCCAGGCCGTACAGCTCGGCAAAAAGCGAATCCGCCAGTTCCCGTGCTTCCGCGGAACTCGCGCTCGCGTGCAGAATCGCCGCCGCCGCCGATCGCAAATACGGCCGGTAGGCCTCCACAAAAAATTCCCACGCCGTTTCACTTCCCGCCGCGCACGCTTGCGCCAGCGCCAAATCCTCCAAATGCAATGTGCTCAGAAATTCTTCTCGCTGCGCGAGCGTCAATCCCGTCGGATTCATCCGCTTTCGAACCGCCCGCTCCAGCGCATTCGAAAACACTTCAGCCCTCAGCCCCCACCGCGAGGCCCGTGCCTGCTCGTAGAGCCGCCGCACCAGTTCTTCGCACCCGCGCAATGCCGCGTCTGGTGTCACCGGTTCGGCGCCGTTTTCGCGCCGTTTCGCTTTTTCATCCATGGAGGGGCCAGGCACCGATTTCTTCTCGGCCTGCATCCTAAAGCATAAGCCCGCTATGGAAATTTGGTGCGCAAAACTCAGGTGTGATGTGACGGATTAACGCTATCCTTTTGATTGACCGTTCACGCGGCGGGAGTCACAATAATTATCCCCAGTCCGCAACTCAGCGCACCGCAACGGGTTTACGGAAAGGGGTATTCCGCGCCTTGTTCGCAAGGGCAGTAGCGAATTCGCGACGCTAGTACGAAAGTCCTATTCGAGCAGTCTCCGCCCAATCAGTACGCTCGTACTGCGAATGCGCGTTCCGCATTCCAGCGATCTTGGGAATATTCGCTTCTTGCTGCAAAGTTTCCAATTTCGCCGACGATTAGCTGATTCGAGGCGGCAAGCGGATGACAACAATGATCGCAGATCCACCACCAAAGGCGACGCGGCTCGGGGTCGGGTTCGACGCAAACCGCAGAGCGCCGCAAAACCGCGAGGCCTGGAAGCAAGCCATCGGCACCAAGCCGATCAGCGCCCGCTTGGCCTTGCTGCCCGAACCCAAACGCAATTGGAACCGTCTCGGCGTGAGCGCCGGCATCCAGATTGCCGTCGTGGTTTTCCTCCTCATGATTCCTCTGTTCTATCCGGAGAAGATGGCCACCGCCCTCAACTACCGCATTACGGAAATTGCCACCCCGGTGATCGAAATTCCAGTCGCGCCTCCACCCCCTCCGCCGAAAATCGCGAAGGTCAAGGCGCCGACTCCCGAACCCGTCGTCGAACCGGTGAAGTTGAATCCAAAACAAGTTCACATCTTCATGCAGCCGAAAGCCGTCATTAAGCCCAAGGCAGAAGCCATCGACGTCAAGGCTCCCGTTATGACGCAAGTCTTTGACGCTCCGAAGGTCGACATCAAAACGAACGATCCCAAGCGCCCCAAAGAAGACGTCAAAGTCGGGAATTTGAGCAACGGTAACGCGACGCCGGCCACCGTCAAAGCCCCGGTTGAGCAAGTGCAAACCGGCGGCTTCGGCGATCCCAGCGGCCTCAAAGGCAAGGGCGATCCCAACAAGGGCAACATCGTCGTTCGCCAAGGTTTGCCCAGCTTGCCCGGCGGACCTGGTTACGGAAATGGTACGGGCGGCGACAAAGGCATTCGTGGCACCGTCGCAAGCACCGGCTTCGGCAATAACACGGCCGTTCCTCCGCAGGGCGGCGGCAAGAAAGGCAACATTCAATCCACCGGATTTGGCGATCAAACGGTGGCGGCAGAAGCGCCAAAAAAGAAAGCGGTCGATGCAGGTCCCGCGGACACTCCGGTCACCATTCTGGATAAACCAAAACCGGAATACACCGCCGATGGCCGCACATTGAAACTGGAAGGCGATGTCGTTCTCGATGTGGTTTTCCTCGCGAACGGAAAAATCGTCGTCAATCGCGTCATCAGCGGCTTGGGCCACGGCTTGGACGAAAACGCCTCCCGCGCCGCGCAACAGATTCACTTTAAACCGGCCCTACGCGCTGGCCAGCCGGTCGATTATCCGGCGCGCGTGCGGATTGAATTCCGTTTGGCTTACTGAGGGAGAAATGAAGATGCGTAAGGCAGCTTTTGCAGCATTCGTTTTACTCGCAAGCGGCGTGGCGTCTTTTGCCGGCCCCGACACTCCGAAGCCCGACGGCCAGGGGCCTCGTACCATGGATGAGGCGATCGATCGCGTCATCACCAACGAAAATCGCCTCTACGGCAGCATCAAGAATTACTCTCCGCTCGTGGAGACGTACATTCAAAACCTCAAGCCCGACAAGGATCTCGGTTACGTTCCCGCCGGAGATAAATACTTCCTCGGCCGCGCCGATTTTTCCAAGGGCGTAAACCTCGTCTCCCTTTCCGACACCGACGGCAAGGGCAAAAAGATCTTCAGCTCCATCGGAAATTTCTTCACGTTCGCCATGCAGTACCTGCCCGACGGCTTTCTGCAGATGATCTTCATCGATACCAACGGCTTCGACAAGCAGCACTACAAGTTCGATTACGTTCAGCGCGAATTCCTCGGCGAAGTGCGCTGCCTCGTTTTCGACGTTACTCCGCTCGCAAAGAGCGGCAAGGGACGTTTCGCCGGCCGCATCTGGGTCGAAGACCAGGGTTTCAACGTCGTTCGCTTCAACGGCTCCTACAACGGCGGCGGGCACTCCAGCTGGTATTTCAATTTCGACAGCTGGCGCTCCAACGTGCAGCAGGGCGTCTGGCTGCCGACTTTTATTTATAGCGAAGAAAAAGATCTTCACTATGCGCTCAGCAAGAAGCTCGACTTCAAGGCGCAGACGCGCCTGTGGGGCTACAACCTTGGCCACTCCTCGCAGGAACAGGAACTCAGCAAGATTCTCGTCGAAAGCCCTGCGAACGACGAAACCACCACCGCCAACGACCTGAGCCCGATCCAGGCCCAGCGTTCGTGGGACCGCCAGGCGGAAGACAACGTCGTGGACCGGCTGCAACGCATCGGTCTCATCGCGCCAAAAGGCGAAGTCGACAAGGTTCTCGAAACGGTCGTCAACAACCTCGAAGTGACGAACAACATTGACGTCGAGCCGGATGTTCGCTGCCGCGTCATGACCACCTCCACGCTCGAGTCGTACACCATCGGCCACACCATCGTTTTGAGCCGCGGTCTCGTGGACGTGCTTCCCGACGAAGCGAGCCTCGCCGCCATGCTCGCCCACGAATTGAGCCACGTTGTTCTCGGCCATCGCCTCGATTCGCAGTACGCCTTCTTCAACGAACTTCTCGTTGAAGACAAAGACACCTTCCGCCACTTCGGATTTGCGCGCACGCCCGATGAAGAAAAAGCCGCGAACACGAAAGCGATCCAGATCCTGAACAATTCGCCGTACAAGGCGCAGCTCGGCAACGCTGGCCTTTTCCTGCAGGCTTTGCAGAACCGCCAGAAAGAAGTTCCCAATCTGATCAGCGCGCACCTCGGAAACCGCGTGCCCACAATGCCAGATTTGCAGGCCACGACTCCCGTCGATCCGAAACTAAATCCGCAAAAGATTGCGGCCCTTCCGATTGGCGGCCGCGTCAAGATGGATCCCTGGAACGACAAGCTCGAACTCATCAAAAGCAAACCGGTTGGCACGGTGGCCGAACGCGAAAAGATGCCGTTTGAAGTTACGCCCTTCATGCCCTACTTGACTCGCTTCGGAACGGACGCCACGGTGAAGCCGATCGGGGCCAGCACGGCGGCCGACGCCAAGCCGAGCGACGCAACTCCCAAACCATAATTTACTTCTTAAATCTTTCTTCCGACGGCCCGGATTTCTTCCGGGCCGTTTTGATTTTCAGCTTCCTTCGAGTGGCGCTTGCGGAATCGAAGGCATCATTACCGCTCGCTTCAAAACCGCGGCAAGATATCCCGTGGCCACAAATAGAAGCGCCGCTCCAAAAGCCGCGTCGAGAAATGTCTGGCAGATCGCGGCGCAAATCATGGCGACGCCCAGAACCCAGCCGCGCAGAAGAGGCACGCCAAGACGGCTATTCGCAAACGTTGCCATTGCCGCCGGCCAGCGAAAAATCCAGTACAAGTTGAAAAACGGAATGAAATGGAAGCCGACGGCCTTGCCGGGCGAAATCGGATGAACGTAGTTTGGAATCGCGGCGAGTATCTTGTGGTATTGATAGACGCAGACGAACCAATAGACGCGCGCGACGAAAGCCGGCAGAAATATCTCAAGCGGCGGCACGATGAATTGGCCGTTTTTTAAGAGGTCGGGATTACGGGAAAGGGCAATCGTCTCGCCGAGGAAGGTGGCGGCGGCCAGCAGATACCCGATCCACAATTTGGGCCATTCGAATTGCGGCATGGCCGCGCGGTGCGGCGCCGGCGGAGAATCCGCGCCGCCAGGTTGAGTGCTAAACGGATCGCCGGAAGATTCGCTCACCTTGTTTTTGCGCTTTCCAAAATATTTTTCGCCCTACCCTTCCGTTTGAAACCACCGGTTTTCATTTTACGTCTCGCGCGTAATTCCGTATTTGCCGCGAAGGATGGCGTCCATGCGTTTGTCGCTCAGGAAGCGTTTGCCGAATTTTACAAGGCGCGCCAGCGGCGTGACGCCATAGCGCGGATTCGGAGATGGCGTTTCGATGGCTTCGAGCATCACGCGCGCGCAATCTTCCGGTGTCGTTTTGGAATCGCCGCGGCCTTTGTTCGCTCCGCTCCACGCGCCGGAATAGACTTTCGCGTACGGGCTGGATTTCGCCGCATCGACGTACGGCTTGGCGAGCGCGGTGGCGGTCTGTTGAAAATTCGTCACGATGTAGCCGGGCTCGATGAGCACGACTTCGATGCCAAAGGGATAGAGTTCGAGCCGCAGCGAATTGCTCAACCCTTCGAGCGCGTGCTTGCTGCTGCTGTACGCGCCGTATGTTGGCGGCGAAACGAGGCCGGCGATGCTGCTGATCATCAGGATGCGGCCACTCTTTCGCTCGCGCATGTGCGGAAGAACGGCTTGCGTCACGCGAAGGACGCCGAAGACGTTCGTTTCAAACTGTTGCCGCATGTCCTCCATTTTGAGCTCTTCCACCACGGCCATGTAGCCGAGGCCCGCGTTGTTGATAAGCACGTCGATGGCGCCCGCTTCGGAAAGGACGCGTGCGACGGCGGTGCAGACGGAATCGTCCGAGCAAACATCGATTTCAATCGACGCCAGCGGAAGTTTCTTGGTTTGCGCAAGTCGATCGAGCTCAGCGCGTTTTTCCGCCGAGCGGCCCGCCGCATAAACGCGGTAGCCCTTCTCCGCAAGCAGAATCGCGGCGGCTTTGCCAAGCCCGTCGGTTGCGCCCGTTATCAGCACGACTTTGCCGGGCACAACCTTGCCGGAAGATGAACTGGTCATGGGACAAAACTCCGTTCTGGCGAAAGACGACGAATCGATGGTATCGCGCCAGGGAAAAGAAGCAAAACGGACCCGCGATGGAACCTTATCGAACTGCTTCGCTGGCTTCGTGCAAAATCGCGTCGCACGTTTCGTGGTCGCCAAACCAAAACCAGGCGAGATCCCCTTCACTTTTGAACGCGAGCGCCCGCCAATCGAGTGCAACTCGCACCGACCGGATCTCTTTGCGACGGGAATCGCCAATTTTTTTGAAATGTAACGACGGACGCGGTGGATTCGACTTCAAGCGCTCAAACTAACGGTCTGCAATCGCGCGAATTGCAGGCGGAAGTCCTTCCTATGCCATCCAGAGGCCCGCGGTGGCACGATGAGCCATTTTTTTGAAGCGGCCGGCTGCGGCCCTGTTTGTGCTCGGCGATGGCGCTTTTGATTGTAGGTGCAAGGCGGCTTTCATAGCTATTACGACCGTACGTATTCGTAAAGTATGGCACCGCCGTAGGCCTTGAATCTCGGTCGCACCCTTCTTAGAAGTCGGGCCACGACGACAATCTCCTGCGGCCAGGAATCGCCCTGCCGCTACACAAAGCAACCGCGCGTCCTCGTGCGTAACGGCTTGCATATTGCATAGTCAGCGGGAGAGCAGATGGTTCCCACAATCGGCGCGCGCGCCGCCTTTGCAAACCGCGGCGTCAGCTGTGGGCCGGAGATTGGAACCAGCGCAGAACTCGGTGGAAAGAAGAAGTGCCGCTCGTGATGCTCATCGGAGCCTTGAGCCAGCCGACAAGGCCGGGGCCGGACGAGACGAGATGATTCGGGTCATTTTGCGGCGCGGCAACTTGCGGCGCGACAACCGAGCTGGCCGGTTTGGCCGGAGTCGGCGGCAGCCAATACGGGCTTGCTTCCGGAACGCGCGAGTGAATTGCCGGTTCCGCCGGGCGCTCGAGAGAGGAGGCGGACACGGAAAGATTCAGCAAAGCGCCGACTTGTTCCTGCGAAGCGCGAAGAGTTTTCAAAATTTTGTCGGCAAACCAGATCGCCGCGGCAAGAAAACCGAATTGAATAAAAAAGCTGCCCAGTTGATACCAATTGCTTTGGAACCAATCGCCAAAGTCGGTCATGGCTGTACCTCGAATTAATCTCGGCCGCTGCGCCGGGTATTAGCTTTGGGTCTGGGATAAGGAAAGCCTATCGCACGGGAAGAGGCACGCGAAACTGGCTCGAAGGACAAGAAAAGTGCAGGTGGACGCACGGGTTAGGCCGAAAAAAGAAAAGCCCACTCCAGTTGTGGAGTGGGCCGGGAGGAAATCCAGGGACGCTAAAGATTCCAGAAAGTGGCGTCCGGTTTGTCAAAGGCAAGGCCGACGTCCCACGCTTCATGATCGCGCCAGACAACTTGCGCTTCGGCGGCGCGGCCGGTTTTGGGATGGATGAGTTTTACGCGTTGATGGAGCGGCAGCGGAGCGCCCACGATCGCCATGCAGCCGGAGTGCGAAACGTCCACCGTGACGCCGTTGGCGTGCTGGCGTTCGGCGCCATCTTCCCATTCCACCTGAAAACGAACCTGCGAAATGATGCGCTTGTGGGTGCGCATTTTGATCCAGCGGTCTTCCACATCTTTTTTGATCGGTCCGGCGATTGTGTTTACGGCCATGGAGTGCCTCGCAGCGAAAAGAGGTGTACCGGGGAGGGGCAGTCCTTACGGTAAGCCTGTGCGGGGAATGGGTCAATAGTACTTGGACAAAAAGATAAGTGCGCCGGGGCGGATTCGAGCCCCACCCACCCCCAACCCCCGCTCAACCCCCCTTAACCCTTGATCAGCAGGCAGCCGCCAATAAAAGAGAGGAGGGCCATCAGAATCGCCGCGCCCATGGCGGCAAATAGTGCAGGGCCATGCATGCCGTCGTGTCCATGATGGTAATAAAAATGCTGAAGGCCGTGGCCGAAATGCAACGCGGTGATAAGGATTGCGATTCCACAGATGATTTTCAGTGCTCGCATAAATTACTCCATTTCAAGCGATTCGAGACGGCCAAATCAATGCGGCCAGAGCCAGCCGAACGTTCCCGCGGTGAGCAGCGAGTAGACCAGGCCGTCGAACGTTTCGAACAGAACCATTTTCCACGGATAGCTTTTCCAAATGCCGTTGGCAAGCGTGCCAACTCCGTATGCAAGAAACGCCGCGACGCCAATCACGCCAAAGACGCGCCGATACGGCGCGCCGTGTGCCACGGTGTGCACGGCGAGATACGCGGCAGAGAAACCCACCACAAGGCAGTAAGCAAACCACAGGCCGAGAAATTTTGGCATCACGATTGAACCATTTGGGAGAACGATCATGTGGCCGACGGGCCCTTCCGCAAATTTAGCTTTTCCTTCGGGTGTGTTCATTTCTTTAGGCGTGCAGTAAGGAAAATGGTAGACACCAGGCGTGAGGTTGGCGGCGCGAAGCGTGGCGCACAGTTTGTCCTCATCGGGAAGCTGACGATAGTTGCTTTTGTGATACGGAAGGACCATGTGCATGATGGAGCTGGCGACGAAGACGATCACGGCGGCGAGCAAAATCGGAAGCCACAAGGCGGCGAGAGAGACCACGGAGACCTCCTGTACTGGAATAAGGGATAAGAGATAGGCGGAGGCTATCGCGAGAATGGGAGGGCGGTCAAGCGGAAGAAACCGACCAGCACGACGCAAATCTAAGGCAAATTTGAATAGAGGGTTTTGCCGCCACTTTCCGCGACGAGATGGAGTTGTGCGGGATTGACGAGAGAGCGGAGATGCGCGATTCCGTCGCCGTCGGAAAGGACATAACAGCGGGAATCGGCCGACCACTTCAAGAGAAATTGGCGGTCATCGATAAAGACGTCCGGGCTTCCCGGGGCGTACGAGCCATATTCGAGATTATTGACGCGGCCATTCCAGAGCAGCGCCGAGCGATTCGAATAAAAAAAGACGGAGGAAAAACTGTAGTACTGGCCATTCAGAATCAGCTGGCCAGAGGGAGCGCGAAGCAAAGCTTCGGCAAGCGGACGCGAAGAAAGATACGGATCAAAGTCGACCAATGCGCTGCGTGCTGCGTGAAAGAAGAGAACCATCATCAACGCGACCGCCAGATAAACGCGCCGCGATTTCATCGTCAAAACTGAAATCGTTCCGAGCAGAAACGCAATGCCGGCGAGCAAAAGCGGGAACTTGAGATAAGCAAACGATTGCAGCGTGAGGTCGCCCATGTGGCCGAGCGATAAAGTGTACGCTTCGGGATGCTGTTCGAGCGCGCGCGAAATATCTCCCGGTGCGGCCGTGTGCCGCACGAGATAAAGCAAAGTGAAGACGGCAACGGCCGAAAGCGCGGAAATTGCGCCCAGGACTTTTGTTCCCGCGCGAACCCAGGAATTCTCCACGGTCAAGGCGCAACCGAGGAGCAGGGCGAGCGCGGGGTAAAGCGGCATGGAATAGTATTCCTGCGTGGTGGAAAACGTAAAAAAGAAAAGCACGAACCCGGCCCAGCACAACGCGAGCAGGCGCGTGCGGCTCGCTCGATCTTCCGATCGGTAATCGAGTTTCATCGCGGCAGGAAAATAGACGCTCCAGGGAAAAAGCCACAGCAAATGCAACAGCCAGAACGCGAGGCGCGGAACGGTGTTGTAATCGCGGGGATAGCGAAGATTCAGAAATCGCAAAACGTGTTCATTGATGAAGTAAAACCAGAAGAAGCCGTGATATTCCCCGGGCCCGCTGTGCATCGTGAAATCGAAATAAGGCGGCATGCGGCGCATGGCCAGAATGTGCCACGGCGCGGCGATGGCAAGGACGATTAGAGCGCCGGTTACAAGTTGCAGGCGCGTCCAAATCGTTCTGGAAAACAATTGCCGCGTGGCGAGCAAGAAAAACAGCATGGCGCCAACAGGAATCACGACGGCGATGAGTCCCTTTAGAAGAAGGCCGATGCCCAAGCACATTGCAAGCGTTGCGGCCCAGCGCTTTGGATTTTGTTCGGCGGGATCGATCGCGCGTTGAAACGACCAAAGCGCGCCGCAAATGCCGGCCGTAAGCATCACGTCCGGAATCTGAATTCGCGTGAAGAGAAACAATCCGACGCACGTAACAACCGCGAGGCCGGCATAAAATCCGGCGGATCGGCCAAAAGCCCAGCGTCCGTAAAGATACGTAAGAAGCGCCAGCAGAATCGCGGCGAGCGCCACCGGAATCCGCGCCGCCCAATCGTGGACGCCAAAAACGCGAAGGCTGGCGGCCATCAGCCAATACACCAGCGGCGATTTTTCGAGATAAGGAACACCGTCGAGGTGCGCGATGACCCAGTCACCGGACTGCAGCATGTTGCGCGCGATTTGCGCCTGGACCGCGTCCACGTCGTCCATCAGCGCGGGCGGCGAAACAATGCAACCGATGAAAATGGCCGCTCCAACAATGAGCAGGACTAGGCTGGTCTCGTAACGAGAGATTCTTGCGTCTCCTCGACTGGCGGCAGCGAAGTTGTTTGAATCTTCCATTCCTTGATCCACAGAAAGAGGATGAGCAGGCCCCACAAGTGATACCCCAGATTGGCCCGGCCTTCCATATGATCGGAAATCAATTGCCGAATCGCTCCGGCACGGAACAAGCCGGTTTCTTCCACCGCTTGTTCACTGAGCGTGGCTTCGAGCAGCGGCCGAAGCGGCCCGCGAAACCAATCGTGCGTGGGAATATCAAGTCCCGTCTTCGGTCGGTTCAGCACGGAATCGGGCAGCTTGTTCCTCATCAAGCGCTTCAGGATCACCTTTTGTTTTCTGCCGTCGATTTTCAGCGCATCGGGCAGCGACGCCGCGAATTCAATGATCCGATGATCCAGATACGGAGGCCGCACTTCGAGCGAATGAGCCATGCTCATGCGATCCACTTTTTGCAAGAGATCGTCGGTCAGATAGTAGCGCTGATCGAAGGCAAGGTATCGCGTCAAATAACTTGTGCGCTCGCCGCCCGGAATGGCGTCCGTGAAAAGATCGCGCACGGAATTCGCAGTGCCGCTTGAAAGCAGATCGGACTGCTGCGCCTTCGAAAACGAGCCATTCCAATACGTGTGCGCTTCATCCGGCGGCAAGAGCGTACCTTCGAGGAAGCGCTTCAGTTTATATTCGAAACTGATTTTGTCGTTGGAAACGGGCCAGTATTGGAGAGCCTGCAGCAGAAGCTTCCGCGCCAGCTTCGGGATTCGCCTCGCGGTTTGTGCAAGCCCATCGGCGCGATAGGTCAGGTAGCCGCCGAACAGTTCGTCGGAACCCTCGCCGCTAAGCGCGACGGTAACGGCGCTGCGGCTCAGCTTGGAAAGAAACCAGAGTGGAACGGCACCCGCATCCGCGAACGGCTCATCGGAGTAATAAACGATATTGTGGATGGCGTCTTCGAGGTCGAGCGATGGATTCAGATCGAGCTCGAAGTGATCGGCATCGTACCGCTTGGCGAGTTCGCGCGCGGGCTCGCTTTCGTCAAAACTGCGTCCGGCAAACCCGATCGAAAAAGTCTTGATGCGCGCCGAAGTCGCCTGCCGCGTGTAATGCAGCACCGCGGAAGAGTCCACTCCGCCGCTGAGCCAGATTCCCACCGGAACATCGGAAATCATGTGCTCGCGAACGGAATCTTTCATGAGCCGATCGAGAGCTTCGGCGGCAGAATCCAATGTCCAGGCGGGATCCTGGTGAAAATGCGGCTTCCAGAACGAAGCAGAGCGAATCTCGCCGTTCCGCCATTCGAGCCAATGGCCGGGGGCGAGCTTTTCGATCCCTTTTACGAGCGTGAACGGCGCAGGAACGTAATTGAGAGCGAGATAGTAGGTAAGAGCGCCCGCATCCAATTCGCGCGGAATTTCTTCGTGCGCGAAAAGCGATTTGAGTTCGGAAGCGAAATAGAGCGCCGCGCCCTGGCGATAAAGGTAGAGCGGCTTGATGCCGACTCGATCGCGAGCGAGGACCAAGCGCTGTTCCCGCGCGCACCAAAGCGCGGCGGCAAACATTCCTCGAAGGCGGGAAAAGCACTCCGTATCCCATTCGAGGAACGCGCGCAACACCACTTCCGTGTCGCATTTGGAAACGAAGCGATGGCCGCGCGTTTCGAGCTCCGCGCGCAGCTCGGCGTGATTGTAGATCTCGCCGTTGAAGACGAGAACCGTGTTCAGATCATCTGAAAAGAACGGCTGGTTGCCGCCGTGCAAATCGATGATTTTTAGACGAACCGCCCCAAGGGCGACATGCCCGTCATGATAGGTGTCGCTTTGATCGGGCCCGCGGTGGCGCAGCGCATCGGTAGCTACACCAATACGCTCCGCGACGCCCGCCCCGTGGCGATGCGTAAAGCCAGTTATGCCGCACAAGTGCTTCTGAACTCCGTTTCCTGAAGAAGAAATCAACCTCTTCCGGGCTCAGATTTGTCAATGCTAGTAAGAATTCTTACCGGCATTATTGGTTGCTCGTCGAACGAACAGACTGCGGGATATAGAACAAGAGTATACGAAGCAGACCTAAATGCCAGTTAAATCCGCACGCCAGGTGCAGTGCGAAATTCGATTTTTTTTGCCCGCATTGTTTTGTTCTTGCGCTGCACTTTGCAAGGGAGTACCTGTCGCGCGGCCGGCGCTTACGCCATCCGTCGTTTCGAACACACCTTTGGGCAGACACTCCTCGGCCGTCGTCCTATTCCAATCGATCGCAGCAAGCACAAACCCCGGCTTCAAACAGGCGCCGCGTCAACGGTACTTTTCACGTTGCGCAGCCCCGGAAATTGTCGCTGCCGGCCGCGCAGAACTGAACGTTCACAAAAACGAAATTAAAAGGCAAAAGGCCGGTCTGATTGCTCAGACCGGCCTTTTTAATTTAATCCCGGCGACGACCTACGCTCCCACACAGTTACCCGTGCAGTACCATCGGCCCGGCGAGGCTTAACTTCCGTGTTCGGGATGGGAACGGGTGTGACCCTCGCGGTATGATCACCGGAAACTTTTTGAAG
>DATGEI010000028.1:0-15189 GCA_035310365.1 Candidatus Acidiferrum sp. | reverse complement strand
AACGACTCCGGCAGAGATTTTATTCAGCAGCGATGAACTTGAGGCAGACCGGCGAGGGCACCGCGACGTTGTCGCCAGTCGGAGTTAGCTGCCCCGTATTGATGTCGACGTGGAACGCCACAATCGTGTCACTGAATTGATTTTCGACGAAAAGAAAAGTCCCGGAAGGATCAAACGTGAAGTGGCGCGGTTCTTTTCCGCCCGTGGGAATGCCGCCCACCGGCGACAGTGTCCCTTTCTTCAGATCGATGTCAAAAATGGCGATGTTGTCCAATCCGCGATTGGAGACGTAAAGAAATCTTCCGCTGGGATGGATGGCGACCTCGGCAACGTCATTACGGCCAGTGAATTCCGCGGGCAAAGTCGAAACACTGTTGACTTGTTTCAAGTCACCTTTTTTCGAGTCGAAGGCAAAACTCGTCGCGGTCGAATTGAGTTCGCTCACGACAAAAAGAAATTTTCCGTTCGGAGAAAATATGGCGTGGCGCGGGCCGGACCCGGCTTTCAAGGTGGCGCCGGGTGGGATGTGCGGTCCGAGCGTGCCTTTTGCCGCGTCAAACTGAAAAATCAAAATCTGGTCGAGACCCAAATCGGCGGCGAGCGCATAGCGATTGTCGGCGCTGGTTTCAATCCAATGCGCGTGAGGACCTTCCTGCCGCTCTTTGTTTGGGCCCAACTTTCCGCTGTCCTGATAAAGCGCGGTTTTCTCGCCGATTTTTCCGTCGGCCAAAATCGGGAACACCGCAAGCGTCCCGGAGGTGTAGTTCGCCACGAGAATATATTTGCCGTTTTGATCGAATGCGATGTAGCAAGGATCTTCGCCCTGCGCTGGCACTTGATTGAGCTGCGTCAAGGTTCCGGTTTTGGCATCGAGCGAAAAGGAAGTGACGAAGCTGGATTTGCCGCTTTCGTTCACGGCGTAGAGAAATTTTCCGCTTGGATGAATCGCCACGAAAGAAGGATCGGGAGTTTCGGCCGCGACACCGATCGCTGTCAGTTTGCCGGTCGTGGCGTCATAGCGGAATGAATAAATTCCCTTGCTCTGCGTTTTCGCGGTGTAGGTTCCAGCAAAGGCAAAAAATTCTTTTTTTACGGGAGCCGGTTTCTTGTCCTTGCCGTCGGCAAAGACAAAGGGGACAGCCAACGGAAGCAGCAAAAGCAAGCGGCGCGAAGTTTTCATGGCCTGAGAATTCTAGCACTCAGGGGAGAAATCTCCGCGAAAAGAGTTTCTACTTCTTTTCTTCTTCGTCTTCTTCTTGGAGGACGGCGGCGGCGGCGATGGAATCGTCACCATCGAGTTTGAGCAGGCGAACGCCCTGGGTGGAGCGGCCCGCTTCGCGAATCTCGTTGGCGTGAACGCGGATCACTTTACCGTGTTCGGTGATGATCATGACGTCGGATTCTTCGGTGACCTGCAGCGTAGCGACGACGGAGCCGTTGCGATCGGTGGTCTTCATGTTGACGACGCCTTTGCCGCCGCGTGAAGTAATACGGTATTCGGCGAGGGCGGTGCGCTTTCCGTAGCCTTTTTCGGCCACCGTGAGCATCAGGGTGGTGAGCGAATCCTTGATGTCTTCGTTTTCGAGTTCTTCGAGATTTTGCGTGGTTTTCTTGCGTTCCTTGGCGATGATTTCGAAATCGGGCTGGACGGCGTCCATGCTGACGACGTAATCGTCCTTGTCGAGGTCCATGCCGTTCACGCCGCCGGCGTTGCGGCCCATGGCGCGCACTTCCGTTTCGCGGAAGAGAATGGCCTGGCCTTCGTGGCTGGCGAGGAAAATCATCTGCTTTCCATCGGTGAGTTTTGCGCCGATGAGTTCGTCTTTCGCTTCAAGGTTGATGGCGATGATGCCCGTCGAACGCGGATTGGAAAATTCCGCGAGCGTTGATTTCTTCACCGTGCCATTCTTCGTGGCCATGAAGACAAATGTGTCCGCCGCTTCAAGATTTGTGGCGGCGACGAGCGCGGTGAGTTTTTCGTCTTCCTGGAATTTCACGAGGCTCGAAATGGCTTTGCCGCGCGTTGCGGCGGCGGCTTCCGGCAATTCGTACACTTTTTGCCAGTAAACGCGGCCCTTCGAGGTGAAAAGCAAAATGTAGCTGTGCGCCGAGGCGATGAAGAGATGCTCGACGAAATCCTCGTCTTTTGTCTTCGCGCCGATGCGGCCTTTGCCGCCGCGCGTTTGATGGCGGTACGTGTCGGCTGCGGTGCGCTTGATGTAGCCGGCATGGCTGACGGTGATGAGCATGTCGGTATCGGCGATCAAATCTTCGAGCTTGATTTCGTCGACTTTATCGACGATTTGCGTGCGGCGATCGTCGCCGTAGGCTTTGTGAACTTCCTTGAGCTCGGCGGTGATGACGGCTTTCAATTTTCGTTCGCTGGCGAGAATTTCCCTGAGTTCGGCGATCAAATCGCGGATGGACTTCAACTCGTTCACAATTTCGTCGATGGAAAGCTGCGTCAGGCGGTGCAATTGCAATTCGAGAATGGCGTCGATTTGCTTGTAGCTGAGATTGAGCGAGCCGGCGCGGCCGGCGGCTTCGATTTCCGCGGCGCCGATGAAGCGATACTTGCGGCCATCGAGCTTTACGCCTTCGAGTTTTTTCGATTTGCCGTTTTCGACGATGGTGACGTCTTGCTCGCTGAAATACTTGAACAGGTTTTCCTTGGCTTCGGCGCGGCTGGACGATCCGCGGATGATGCGGATGACGTTGTCCAGGTGGTCGAGCGCGATCTGGTAGCCGACCAAAATGTGTTCGCGCTCTTCGGCCTTGCGCAATTCGAAAATGGTGCGCCGGCGCACGACTTCCATGCGGTGTTCGATGAAGAGCTTGATGAGAGGAATGAGGCCGAGCTCGCGCGGCTGCCCGCCGACGATCGAAAGCAGGATCACGTGGAACGATTCCTGCATCTGCGTCTGCTTGAAAAGATTGTTGAGGATGAGCTGCGATTCTTCGCCGCGCTTGAGCTCGATGACGATGCGCATGCCTTCGCGCGAAGATTCATCGCGCACGTCGGAAATGCCTTCGATCTTTTTGTTCTGCACGAGGTCCGCGATGCGCTCTATCAGCTTCGCTTTATTGACCTGGTACGGAATTTCGGTGATGACGATATTTTCGCGGTCCTTGGAGGCTTCTTCGACCGCGGCCTTCGCGCGCATGGTAAAGCTGCCGCGGCCGGTCTTGTAGGCGGCTTCAATGCCTTCGCGGCCGGCGATGTAGGCGCCGGTGGGAAAATCCGGTCCGGGCACGAGCTTCATGACTTCTTTGAGCGTTGCGTCGGGCTTTTCGATGAGGAGAATGGCGGCGTCCACGATTTCGCGCAGGTTGTGCGGCGGAATGTTGGTGGCCATGCCGACGGCGATGCCGCTTGCGCCATTGATGAGAAGATTTGGAATTCGCGACGGAAGAACGACCGGCTCTTCGCGCGTCTGATCGAAGTTCGGAATGAAGTCGACGGTCTCTTTTTCGAGGTCGGCGAGAATATCTTCGGAAATTTTCGCGAGGCGCGCTTCCGTGTACCGCATGGCCGCGGGAGGATCGCCGTCGACGGAACCGAAATTTCCCTGGCCGTCCACGAGCATGTAACGGAGGTTGAAATCTTGCGCGAGGCGCACCATCGCGGGATAGATGACGGCTTCGCCGTGCGGATGGTAGTTGCCGGAGGTATCGCCGCAGATTTTGGCGCATTTGCGGTAGCCGCGATTGGAGGCGAGGCCGAGGTCGTTCATGGCGACGAGGATGCGGCGCTGCACGGGTTTGAGGCCGTCGCGCACGTCGGGAAGCGCGCGCGCGATGATGACGCTCATGGAGTAGTCGAGGTACGACTTCCTCATTTCCGCTTCGATATCAATCGGAAGGACTATTGACTGTTTTATTTCGTCCGCCATTTTTCCTCGCTAAGCTGTGTAGTGCGCAGAAACAAAAGTTGTTCGAATCTTGCCTGCTGACTTAAGTTCCGCTAGCATCGCTCTATGACTTACCGCTTCTCTGCATTGATCACAAAAGAAGACGGGTTGTACGTGGCCCGGTGCCCGGAGTTGAGCGTCACCACCCAAGGCACTGATATCGAGAACGCCCGCGCAAACTTGAGCGAAGCGATTGAGCTCTACCTCGAAACCTGGGGGGCGCCAGAGGAGCGTCCTCTGAACAGTCCATCCTTCTGGACGACCGTCGAAGTCTCCCACTGACATGCCCAAGCTTCCGAGTGTTCCGGGCGAGCGCGTAGTGCGAGCGCTCAAGCGCGCCGGCTTTGTTGAATTGCGCCAAAAGGGCAGCCACGTATCATTGGAGAAGCGTACAGCCGAAGCTGTACTCAAGACTGTGGTTCCCATGCACCCCGCACTCGCCAAAGGCACCCTTTCTGACATCCTTAAACAAGCTGGCCTAACTCTCGAAGAGTTTCTAGACCTGCTTTAACCTGAAGCATCATTGCTATCGTTTCTTTTCGACACGTATGCTTTCACCGTGTCGAAGGCGTCGGCCGCGTTGGTGAAGCGGCGCGATGCGAATTCTGCTTCAAGCTGCTTCAAGAACGCGTCACGGTCGGCTTCACTTGTAAATTCCGCCGCCACGCCGTTGACCGCGTCCGGTGAGGCCGTCGCTACCGCTCGAAATTCCGAGCAACTCAAGCCACGCAAACCCGGTAAAGTCGTCCAGCCAAGTTGATAAAGCATCGGCTCCAATTGCCGGTCTCAAGATCGGCCACTACAAAACCAACCGCCGGCCGTAAGCCGGCGTTGCAAATTAAATATCCAGGTTCACGACTTCGAGGGCGTTTTCCTCAATGAACTTGCGGCGCGCCTCGACGTTTTCGCCCATCAGAGTCGTGAAAATATCTTCGGCGGCGACGGCGTCTTCCAGTTTTACCTGGAGGAGCGTGCGCGTGTCCGCGTTCATCGTCGTGTCCCAAAGCTGTTCGGCGTTCATTTCGCCGAGGCCCTTGAATCGGGTGATGGTGAAATCTTTTTTGGCGTCTTCGACGACATAATTCAAAACGTCGACGACTTTTTCCTTGGTGACTTTCGTGCCGTTGGTCGAGATGGTGAAGGGCGGATGATTGAACTCTTCGATCTGCTTGGCGAGGGCGCGCAAGCGCTTGTATTCGGGATTGGAGGCGAGCGCCCAGTTGATTTTCTGGTTGTGCGGCGGGCCAAACTGAATTTCGTAGAGGCTGTGCTCTTCGTCGAAGACGAGTTTTCCTTCGAGCTTGAGTTTGGACTTGTCGATTTCTTTCAGGAGTTTTTCGAGGATTTTCTTGTCTTCGAAATCGGTTTTCTTTTCGAGGCTGCTTTCGGAAAGAAGCTCGACGAGGGCGGGTTCGCGCAAGCGGCGGCCGAGTTTGGCGGCGGCGGCTTCGTATTCCTGCACGTTGAGGAGAAAACTGGTCAATTTCGCGCCGTCGAGGTTGACGCCTTCTTTTGCCTTGACGATGTGATCTTCGGTGGCGCGCTTCATCAATTCGCGCGCGAAGTCGCGCTCGTCGCGAATGTATTTTTCCGTTTTGCCGCGCTTCACGCGATAGAGAGGCGGCTGCGCGATGTAGACGTGGCCGCGCTCGATGAGTTCCTTCATGTGGCGTAAGAAGAAGGTGAGAAGCAGCGTGCGGATGTGGCTGCCGTCGACGTCGGCGTCGGTCATCAAAATAATTTTGTGATAGCGGAGTTTGCCGGCGTCGAAATCGTCTTTGCCGATGCCGGTGCCGAGCGCGGTGATGATGGCGCGAATTTCCTCGTGGCCGAGCATTTTGTCGTAACGCGCTTTTTCGACGTTGAGAATTTTACCCTTGAGGGGAAGGATGGCCTGGTACTTTCGGTCGCGGCCCATTTTGGCGGAGCCGCCGGCGGATTCGCCCTCGACGACGAAAAGTTCGCAACGGCTGGGATCGCGCTCCTGGCAATCGGCAAGTTTTCCGGGCAGGCCGCTGGAATCCATGGCGGATTTGCGGCGAGTAAGTTCGCGCGCTTTGCGGGCGGCTTCGCGGGCGCGCGCGGCGTCAATGCATTTGCCGATGATGCGGCGCGCGACGGTGGAATGCTTGTCGAACCACTCGCCGAGGCGTTCGTTGACGATTTGTTCGACGTCGCCCTTGATGTCGCTGTTGAGTTTCCCTTTGGTCTGGCCTTCGAATTGCGGCTGCGGCAAACGCACGCTGACGACGGCGACAAGACCTTCGCGCACGTCGTCGCCGGTGATGCTGACTTCGTCCTTCTGCTCCTTGAGCATGCCGTTGGCGGAAGCGAAATTGTTGATGGTGCGCGTGAGCGCGGAGCGGAAGCCGGAAAGATGCGTGCCGCCGTCGACGGTGTTGATGGTGTTGGCGAAAGCAAAAACGTTTTCGCCGTAACTGTCGTTGTATTGAAGCGCGATTTCGATTTCGACGTTGCCGCGCTTGCCTTCCATGTAAATCGGCGAATCATGAAGCGTTTCCTTGCCGCGATTGAGGTGTTTGACGAATTCGGCGATGCCGCCGGTGAAGCGGAACTCGGCGTTTTTTTCGGCGCGTTCGTCGTTCAGCGTGACCTTGAGACCTTTGTTGAGAAAAGCGTATTCGCGAAGGCGGGTGGCCAGCGTGTCGTAACTGAAAACCGTCTTTTCGAAAATGCTCGCGTCGGGATGGAAGGTGACTTTCGTGCCCGTCTTGCGCGTTTTTCCGGTTTGCTTGAGCTTCGAAGTGGGCTTGCCTTTTTCGTACGTTTGTTCCCAAACGGCGCCGTCGCGCTGAATTTCCAGTTCGAGCCAATCGGAGAGCGCGTTGACGACGGAAACGCCGACGCCGTGCAGGCCGCCGGAAACTTTGTAAGTGTCGCTGTCGAATTTTCCGCCGGCGTGGAGAACGGTGAGCACGACTTCGGCGGCGGGACGCTTTTCGGTGGCGTGCATGTCCACGGGAATGCCGCGGCCGTTGTCGACGACGGTGACGGAATTGTCTTCATGAACGGTGACGTTGACTTCATCGGCGTAGCCGGCCATGGCTTCGTCGACGGAGTTGTCCACCACTTCCCAGACGAGGTGATGCAAACCCATTTCGCCGGTGGAGCCGATGTACATGGCGGGACGCAGGCGCACGGCTTCGAGACCGCCGAGCACTTTGATGGACTTCGCGTCGTACTGATGGCCACCGGTTGGCTTGCCGCCAACGTTTTCCTTGTCGCCCATTTTTTCTCCCTCCGTGCGAATGCCGGCCAAAACAAAACTTCGAGCGCATGCCGAGCGCCGAAAACAAAGTGCGAATTACAAAACGAGCCTTGCAGCTCGATGAATTTTCTTGAAGCTAGGAAAGGCGTGCGTGCGGAATTTTCCGTGCGTCCTTCAGGGACAGCCGCAATGCGGCGCGTTCCTTACCCTTTGATTCCGGCAACGAGCAGGATCGCAAGCGATCCGCGCTGGGCCGACCGGAACTCGTAGGGTTCCTGCTCCATCCCATCTCGCGCAGCGAGACGCGGCGAAGACTCAAACAACTCCAAGCGAATTCTGGCCAAACGCCTCTGGCGCGAAGCGAAAAAACGGGCCGAAATGCACCTGGCGAACGTGTCGATTTGGAGGAAACAAAAGCGAATCGACAACGTGAAAAGTGTACCCGAAATGCGGGAAATTCTCAATGCCGTAAACAACAAAAGCTTGCCAGTAAGTGGCTTAGTTTCAGTGCTTTATAGAAGGTGGTTTGCCGGATTTCCGTTCATTTTGACTTCGTCGCGGGGGCGTGGAATCCGATGCCGCGTTTGGGCAAATCTTCGTCTTCGAGCATGCTTTCGATGGTCGCGAAAACGATCTGGAATTTCGCGTCGTAGCGTTTCTCCATGTCTTCGATTTTGCGGCGCAATTTCTGGTTTGTGGCGAGCATTTCGCGCAGGCGCACGAAGGTTCGCATGATGGCGATGTTCACGCGCACGGCGCGCGGGCTGCGCAAAACGCTCGACAGCATGGCGACGCCTTGTTCCGTGAAGGCATAGGGCGCACTGCGCGCGCCGCCCCAACTTGAAATCACAAATTGTGATTTCAAATTCTGGTGCTCGTCGGCGGTGAGTTGAAACAGGAAATCGGCGGGAAACCGTTCGATGTTCCGCTGCACGGCCTGAATGAGGGCACGAACCTCGACGCCGTAAAGCCGGGCGAGATCGGTGCTCAACATCACGCGGTGGCCGCGGAGAAAATATATTTTTTTCGAAATGGCAGCCAGTACAACCGCGCCAGATTTGTGCTTGGTCATGGAGATCCCAAAGATGGATTTGCCGGCTGGAGGAAAAACGGCGAAGCGCTTTCTACTATAGTTGCTCAAGAAAAAAAATCAATCGCAAATCCGCGCTCCAAGGCGACGGCGGCCAATGGCGAGCGCGGTTACGGCAGCGCCGCAAGGAGCTTGCGGATTTCCGGAAGATTTTCGTAGTCTGGATTTTCCTTCAAGATACGCGCATAGAGAGCGCGGGCACGATCTTTTTCGCCAAATTTGTTGCGGTAATAGGCGACGGTTTCCCACGCGCTGGCGCGGGCGCGGACGGGAAGTTTTTCCGCGAGGTCCTCGTATTCCTGAACCATTTTTTTCAGGTTCGCGGGATCGTAATAATCGGACGAATTGTTGGGATCTTTTATTTCCACCCACTCGGTCTTCCAGACATCGCCCCAAAGCGTCTTGCGAAAAGCGTCATCGGCGCGCCTTACGGCTTCGGCCGTGTGCGGAGTATCGGGATAGCGGTCGAGAAAATTCCGGACGGGCGTAAAGGCGCTCGCGATGTAACAGTCGAGGAAGCCTTCGCATTCGCCGCCTTGCGAGAGGCTTGTCATTTCATATGCCGCTTCGACGGCGAGCGGACTTGACGGAAATCGCTTCTCCAGTTCCTGGAAGTGGAAGCCGCCGTAGAGATAGTCGCCACCGACTTCATTGTAAAAATATTCGTTGGGCCGGGCCTCGGCATATTCCATGAAACCCTTGCATTGTTTCGCAGGTTCGGAGAGCGAGGAGTTCGCGTAATCGCCTTGGCAACTTTCGAACTCTTTTTTCACCCGGCCGAGCAGCAGGTAGTACGGAGCGGAATTCGGATTGTCCGGCGCCTTCGCAATTGCCGCCTCCAGGAGGCCGATTGAACCGCGAACGTCGGCGTGAAAAAGGCTTTGCGCTTGCCGATAGAGCGGGTCCGACTCGTAATTGAGCGGTGTTTGCGCGGGAATCGATTGGGCAGGTGGCGGAGTCGCGGTTTTCCGTGCGGCTGGCGAGGAAGAGAGCGGTTGTGTTGAAGATGGATTTTCTTTGTTGCGACAGCCTGCGAAGACGAGAAACAACAAGACAAGCGAGACGATGCGAGGATTCGTTTTCACTCCGGGCACCCCAGGGCGAGACTTGTAGCGGAAGCACGTCGCAAGCGGAACTAGCGAATCAGATGCGCATGGGCATGATGATGTAGCGGTAACGATAGGATTCGTCGGCGAGGGGGCGCATCTGGCCGGCGGATTGTTCGTCTTTGAGCTCAATGCTGATCGGGCCTTCCGCGGCGGCGGCAAGAAAATCGAGCATGTAACTGGAATTGAAGCCGATGGAGATGGCGTCGCCCTTGTATTCCTTGTCGATGTTTTCCTTTGCTTCGCCGTATTCCGGGCTGGAAGCGGAAATTTCCACGCCTTCTTTGGAAACGGAAAGTTTCACGGCGTGCGAGCGCTGGTCGGCAAGCTGCGAAACGCGGCGGACGGCGTCGGTCAATTCGGCGCGCTCGAGCACGATGCTCTTGTTGTTGTCGCGCGGAAGCACGGCCTCGTAGTTCGGGAATTGGCCGGTGAGAATGCGGGAAATGAGCAAGCGGTGGCCGGCCTGGAAAAAAAGGTGGCTTTCGTCTTTGGCGAATTCCATTTCCGCATCGGAGCCCGCGGCGCTGGAGAGTTTTTCCACTTCGTCCATGGCTTTTTTGGGGACGAGCACTTTCACTTCGCCGTTCAAGCCGGCGAGTTTTTGATCGGTTTCGGCGAGCGCCAGGCGGTGGCCGTCGGTGGCGACCATGGCGACGGTGTCCGGCTTCAGAATCAGCAGTCCGCCATTCAGCGTGTAGCGCGATTCTTCCATGGAGATCGCGAATTTTGTTTTGCCGATGAGGCTTTCGAGCGTGGCGGTGGGAATTTTCACCATTACGTGAGGCATCGCGGGCAGCGCGGGGAAGTTTTCCTTCGCCATGCCGACAAGTTTGTATTTCTTTTTGTCGCTGACGATCTCAACCCAGTGATTCTCGAGAAGCTTGAATTTGATTTCGCCTTCGGGCAGCAGGCGCACCAGCTCCAGCAGCTTTTTGGCGGGAATGGTACCCGCGCCTTCTTTTTTCACCTTGGCTTCGCAGGAGGTGCGGACGCTGAGCTCGAGGTCGGTCGCCGTGATCGTCAAGCGGCTGCCTTTGGCCTCCACAAGCAAATTGGAAAGAATGGGAATGGTCGTCTTGCGCTCGACGACGCCCTGCGTGGTGGTGAGCTCATTCAACAGCGCTGATTTTGAGACGCTGAATTCCATTGATTGGCTTTCCTCGCGTGCGGTTCCGGTTGCCGTCATTTCGCAAGAACCTTTCTTGGGGACGCAACAACACTGGCCGCTACTTTACTCGCTTTTTGCGCCGCTGAAAAGTGCGCCGGTGAATTCCGCTCTGTGGGAAACGGTGGAAATAACCGGCGGCCATGTTTCGTTCGAACCGCGAAATGCACAGGGGCAACAAATCACAAAAGAGGATTTGAATCTGAAGTTCCAAAAAAATAAAAGAACCCTGTTGTTGTGATGAAGCCTGTGAATTTGTGGAAAGCTTTCCAACTCCAATCGGTGCGAACGTTTAGCCGCGTGGGCGAAAAGTGGCGGTGTGTGAAGATGGCGGAAAATCCGGCGGCAAACGCCGTCCGCGCGAAGCAGGCGCAGATTTTTCCTTTTGCTTGCACAAGCGATCCGCAGTTTTTGCAAGCGTTCTCCACAGCGCAAATTTGTGGCGCGAACAGACGACAAGGGGCGCGGAGAGGCGCCGCAATTCGAAAAAAGAAAAAATTTTTAGGGGAAACGGATTACTGCAAGGCGTCCATGAGGCGCGTGATGACGCGGTTCAAATCCTTGTCGGACCGCCGCATCTCTTCGATCTTGTTGATGGAGTGCAGAACCGTGGTGTGATGCTTGCCGCCGAATTGGCGGCCGATCTCGGGCAGCGAGGCGGTGGTGAGCTGCTTCACGATGTACATGGCCACCTGGCGCGGAAAGGCGATGGCGCGCGTATTGCTGCGGACTTTCAGGTCTTGCTCGCGCAAATTGAAGTGTTCGCTGACGCGTTTTTGAATGAGGTCGATCGTGACGCGCTTTTCCTGCGACGCGATAATGTTCCGAAGCACCTGCTGGGCGGTGGCCAGGGAAATCGTGGCGCCGGTCAAGGAAGCGTAGGCCATCAAGCGGGTGAGCGCGCCTTCGAGCTCGCGCACGTTGGACTTGATCGCCCGCGCGATGTATTCGGCGACGTCGTCCGGAAGCCCAAAGCGCTCGTTGTCCGCCTTCTTTTGCAGAATGGCGATCTTCGTTTCGAGGTCCGGCGGCTGAATATCGGCGATCAGGCCCCACTCAAAACGAGAACGAAGCCGCTCTTCGATGGAATTGATGTCTTTTGGAAGGCAATCGGAAGAGATGACGATCTGTTTGCCCTGTTCGTAGAGCGCGTTGAAGGTGTGGAAGAACTCTTCCTGCGTCCGCTCCTTGCCGGCGATGAATTGAATGTCGTCGACGAGCAGCACGTCCACGGTGTGGAAGCGATCGCGGAAGGAGATCATTTTGTCGAAGCGCAGCGAGTTGATGACTTCGATGGTGAATTTTTCGGCGCTGACGTAGCAAAGGCGCGCGGCGGGATTGCGCTTCTTGATGACGTGTCCGATGGCGTGCATCAAGTGCGTCTTGCCCATGCCCACGCCGCCATAAAGAAACAGCGGATTGTAGGCCTTGGAAGGCTGTTCGGCGACGGCGCGCGAAGCGGCGTGCGCAAATTCGTTGGACTTGCCGACGACGAATGTCTCGAAGGTATAGCGCGCCTGGAGCTGATTGTCGCTGCTTTCAAAATCCAATTTCGACTGTTTTATCGGAATGACGGGTGGAGGCGCGGGGGCGGCTTCTTCTTCGGTGCAAACGTACTGTACTTTCAAATTCGGCATGGCCAGTTCGTGAAAAACGGCGCGAATAATTTCGCCGTAGGTGCGCGTGAGAACCTGGCGGAAGACGACAGTGGGGATTTGCACGTAAATCGTATCGCCGTCGGCGCGGTTCAGGCGCGTCGGCGCGAACCAGGTCGTAAACGTATTGAGGCTTACTCTCGACTTCACTCGTTCCAGAAACTTATCCCACATTCCGGTGGTTTCTCGATCCTTCGCAGTGTGCGCAGCAGTCGTCATTAGACAAAAAATCCGTATCCAAACCATTTCCACAAGTGTGGATATCTTGTGGAAAGTCAGTTACCCGCAACTTTCCATTGGCTTTCGGGTTTTCGTGCGCCCGTTTTGTGCTTGCGGCCCCTGATGCCCTGCGCGCGGTGTCCCCGATTGATGTTGGCCCGTTTACCGCCGCTTTATGACAGCGCGGGATTGTCTCCGATTGGCGATGCATGGGCAAGCGAAAAGTGTGCGAAGGCTAAGGGACCCTTGCACACGGCATGCACAACTTTTCCACAAGCACCAAAATTGTGCAACTCGCCCGGGCCATACCCGTAAAACCTTCTGTTTTCACCGCAAAGGCGATTCGGCGGAATTTTTTCTTCGGATAAAATTCTTTCCGTGAAGCGCGCTTGCGATTTCCGCCTGTGGAAAAGAATTTGTCCGGGAAATTAGTTTTCCGCTCAGCGGCTCTCGGGACGATCGAATTCGTAAATTCCAATCGGGTCCGCGCCGATGAGCAAGCGGTCTTTCAGCACCAAAATCACATTCGCTTCGAGCCGCGCGTTGTCCGGCGTGTAGATCAAATACGTTGCGCGGCGATTTCCTTCCTTGTCGAAGCGCATGAGCGTATCTTCCATCGCCATCCAGACTTCGCCCGTCTCGCGATCGACGCCGATCGCCGTCAAGATTCGTTTGAAAACGGGCGGATCGCCGCGCTTTTCCTGTCTTTCGATTTCGCGGCGCAGCGCCACCGCTTTCGGCAAGGCGTCGAGCGCGGTGTAGCGCACTTCCTGCTTGGCGTAGCCGAAGCGGTCGAATTGCCGCACGGTCGGCTCGGGATAATAGTTGAAGCCGTAATACAGCTGGCCTTGATCGTCGGAGGCGAGTTCGCCGATGTTGAGAAAACGATTGAGCTCCTCGCGCTGCGTCAGCACGTCCAGATCGCCGAATTCGCGCACGCGACGCCCGTTTTTATCGAAGACGACGACGAGCGACGGATCGCGAAACGTCGCCACGGCGACTTCATTGTCGGGCAACGCGGCGACGGCGACCGGCGCGTTCACCGGAATGGTCTTCAGCAGGCGGCCTTCTTTCGCATAGACCTGCACGGCGTTCGCGCCGCGGTCGGCAACGTAAATGTTTCCGTCGGAGTCCACGTCGCAGTCTTCGCCGAATTGCGTCAGCACTTCGCCGCTCTTGCGCAATTCCGCGAGCGCAGCGGCCGGCAAACCCGAAGACTCTTTCATGGCGAGGAGTTTTTTGCCTTCGGGAGAGAAAACGATCAAGCCGGGATTGGGCGAGGCAAGCACGTAGAATTTGCCGTCCGCTCCGTGGCGAACGGCTTTTAAACCGGGACCGATGGGCGCGTAGACGCGCCGCTTCGCGACCAGCTCTCCATCCACCTGCGCCGCGGCGCCGCACGCCGCGCACATCACCAGACACATCACCGCAATCGCTTTCAAGGCCTGACCTAACCCTTCTTCCGTCGTTTCTTCAGATTATCCAGAGTGTTTTCTGGTTGCTTCGCGCGTCGCCCGATTGGTTGCCGCGTGTGTTCAATCGATTCTGAGCCGCAACCTTTCAATGGACTTTGCCTGCAGCCGTCCGCCGGCATTTGGCGCGGCGTTGTCGTGCGTTTCGATGAGCACGCAATTCATCTGCACGTTGCCCTGCGCCACCTCGAAGCGCGCGGGCATGCCGTCGAGAAATTTTTTCACGATGCCGATGCGGTCCATGCCGATAACGCCGTCATGCGGGCCGGTCATGCCAACGTCGGTGATGAAGGCGGTGCCGGCGGGCAGAACGCGCTCGTCGGCGGTCGTGACGTGGGTGTGCGTGCCGACCACGGCGGTTACGCGGCCATCGAGGTACCAGCCGAGGGCAATTTTTTCGCTGGTCGTCTCGGCGTGCATATCCACAAGCACGAAGCCGGCGTCGGCCGGCAATTTCGCGAGCAACTCGTCCACTTTTCGAAAGGGGTCCTCATTCGCGGGCATAAAAATGCGTCCCTGCACGTTGATGACGGCGTACTTCACTCCGTTTCGCGCCGTTCCGATGTACATTCCGCAGCCGGGATTTCCGGCGGGAAAATTCGCCGGCCGGAGCAGCCGCGGCTCGTGTGGCATGAATTCCAGAATTTCGCGCTTGTCCCAACTGTGGTTGCCGCCGCTCAGAACTTCGATGCCAAAACCGAACAATTCCTCGGCGATGCGCGGCGTGATGCCGAAACCGGCGGCGGAGTTTTCGCCGTTGGCGATCACCAAATCAATCTGCTTGGTGGAGACAAGGTCCGCCAGCCGTTCGCGCACGATCTCGCGGCCGGGCGATCCGACAATGTCTCCGATAAAAAGTACGCGCATAAGTGAAGTTTCAGGTTCTCAGTTTTAAGTTCTCAGTAACAACCAACCGCAATTCGGTGGTTCCATTCGCCATTTGGTACGACCGGTTTGATGCGTCGCCTGCCGTCTACAAAGTTTGGATAGATTTGTGAACCCGGCCAAGGTTCACCGTTCCGCCGCGCGGGACGGCTTAAAACCAGAAACTTACAACCGGAAACTAGAATAGAGCAGACTGCTGGGCCGTGGGGAGCTAGGCCGTGAACCTCTGAATTAGGTGGGCACCACGAGCCAACCGTTAGGCTTTCCTGCCCCGCTCGCGCGTCAAGGATCTTTCTTGCCGCCGGGTTTGCCGGCGCAAACCCCGAAATCCGTTCAACGAGCCAGCGGGACAGGCCGTGCACACGGGCTGACTATCCGCAGCGCCTCAGAGATTCTGCATTGGTTCAAACAGCTTTCGCACCCACACCTGCTTCGAAGTACTGCTCCACATCCA
>DATGEI010000027.1:0-6514 GCA_035310365.1 Candidatus Acidiferrum sp. | reverse complement strand
GAACGATGTCGCCGTCGTCGGCAGCTCGCCGGAAATGCTCGTGAAGGTGCAGGGCCGCGACGTTTTTTACCGCCCGATCGCCGGCACCCGGTGGCGCGGCAAAGACGAAGCCGAAGATCAGCGCCTCGAACGCGAAATGCTCGCCGACGAAAAAGAACGCGCCGAGCACATCATGCTCGTGGACCTCGGCCGCAACGATCTCGGCCGCGTCTGCGAATATGGCAGCGTGCGCGTCGAAAAAATTATGACCGTCGAGCGCTATTCGCACGTCATGCATCTCGTTTCGAGCCTCCGCGGCACGCTTCGCGAAGACGTCGACTGTTTCGACGCGTTGATGGCCTGTTTCCCGGCGGGAACGGTTTCCGGCGCGCCCAAAGTCCGCGCCATGGAAATCATCGAGGAACTCGAAAAAACGCGCCGCGGCATTTACGCCGGCGGAATTCTCTATCTCGACTTCGCCGGCAATCTCGATTCCTGCATCGCCCTTCGAACGATGGTCATCAAGAACGGCGTCGCGCACATCCAGGCCGGCGGCGGAATCGTCGCGGACTCGACGCCAGTCGGCGAATACAACGAAAGCGTCAACAAATCCAAAGCCTCGGTCCGTGCGCTGGAAGCCGCCCATGCGAAGCGGTAAACTCAATCTGCAAGCGTTTGTGCGCCGATGATCCTCCTCCTCGACAACTACGATTCTTTCACCTACAACCTCGCGCAGTATCTCGGCGAGCTTGGTTGCAACGTCGAAGTCCATCGCAACGACAAAATTTCCGTCGAACACATCGCCCAGCGCAAACCCCAAGCCATCATCATTTCTCCCGGGCCTTGCACGCCGCAGGATGCGGGCATTTCCGTCGAACTCGTGCAAAAGCTCGCGGGAAAATTTCCAATTTTAGGTGTTTGTTTAGGCCATCAGGCAATTGGCGCCGCCTTCGGCGGCAAAATCATTCGCGCACCAAAGCTTTTTCACGGCAAGACCAGCGAAATTCATCACGACGGCAAAGGCGTCTTTCGCAAATTGCCCAAGCCTTTCACCGCCACGCGTTATCATTCGCTCATCGTCGAACGAAAATCCCTTCCACGCGAACTCTCCATCACCGCCCAAACCGCCGACGGCATCATCATGGGCGTCCGCCATAAAAAGTACAAACTCGAAGGCGTGCAATTCCACCCAGAATCAGTTCTTACCGCCTGCGGCAAACAGCTTCTCAAAAATTTCCTCACCCTGTAGTCCGCCGAATTCCGTTTACCAATTCAATCCCGCCAGCAGCGCCCCGTACGTCTCCATCCCCTTCCAAAAATGTCCCAGCCGCAAATTTTCATCCGCGCTGTGCTGATGATTGTCGTAATTCACAATCGGCACGCCCACCCACGGCAATTCCAAGTCTTCAAATACGTACATCGGCACGCTCCCGCCAAGCGCCGGCGCAATCACCACGTCGCCTTCTGCTTCTTTCATCACGCCGATAATCGCTTTCGATACCGGCAAATCCATGCGCGTCCGCGAAGCGCGGTACCCGCCTTGTTCAACAATTTTGGCAATCTTCGCATGCACGCGCCGTTCGTCCATCGTCGGCTCGCGGTCCACGACAAAAAATCCCTCCTGCCGAATAAATTCCACAATCTGCCGCGACTTTTCCTTCGGATCTTCGCCTTTCACCAGCCGCGCATCCAGCGACGCCTCCGCGCGGTCCGGCACCACGTTCTGCGCCGCGTCGCCAACGTACGCGCTGCGCAGCCCGCGAATATTCAGCGACGGCTCCATAATCAATTCCGCCAGCTTTTTCCCGCCGCCTTCCGGCTTCGCAATTCCCAATTCCTTTTCGAGCGTCGCGTCGTAGTCCGGCAGTTCCGCAACGGCTTTCTTCTCGGCTTCGCCAAGCGGCGTCACGTCATCGTAGTAGCCCGGAATCTTCACGCGGCCGTTTTCATCTTTCATCGCCGCCAGCAATTGCGCCAGCTCCATGGCCGGATTCGGCGCCCAATTCCCGTAATGCCCGCTGTGCAGCGCCCTCACCGGCCCATACACCGTTATGCCCAGTCCAATATCGCCCCGTGCTCCAAAAAAAATCAGTGGCCGCCCGCTTTGGTGCACGGGACCATCGCCCGTCAGCAGCACATCCGCCGCCAGCAAATTTTTGTGCAGTTCCAGCGTCTGCTGCAAATGCTCCGAACCCGCCTCTTCTTCGCCCTCTAAAATCACTTTCAGATTCACCGCCAGTGGAATCTTCTTCTCGTTCAGCGCATCGATCGTCGCCAGCAGCGCCACAATCGGCGACTTATCGTCCGACGCCGACCGCGCATAAATTCGCCAATCGTCCTTGTAATGCGGTATCACGGCCGGCACGGGGAACGAAATGCGCTTCCCGCCGGCCTCAATCGAGTTGTCGTACAAAATCGGTTCGAACGGCGCATGATCCGTCCACGCCGCCGCATCCACCGGCTGCCCATCGTAGTGCGCATAAAAAATCACGGTTCGTTTTGCGCCTGGCGTTTCGAGTTTTCCGAATACCACCGGCCCGCGCCCATCCGTCGACAGCAAATGCGTTTCAATCCCGCGCGCTTCGAGCATCAACTGCAGCCGCGCCGCATTTTTCTGGATGTTCGCCGCGTCGCTCGCCACGTTCGGTATCGCCAAAAGCTCGCACAGCTCCCGAACAATTCGATCCTCATTCGCCTGCCGGTACGCACGCACGGCCTTCGCCGCTTCTGCCGGCGCGGTAGTCTTTTGCCCCAGCGCCGGCAAAGCCAAAAATGCAATCAACAAAGTGATCGCAACATTTCTCAAAGTTCTTCTCCTCTTTTGCGCACCGGGCCCTGCAATCTTATCGAAACTGCCCGAACTCGGTCTTTATTCCGCGCCAGGTAGCCGCGCCTCCGTCGGTGGAATCCTCGCGTGCTCCAGGAAATCTTATTTCCGTCGCCTGTCCGATCGTACAGGCCCCGTTCTGTGCGGAATCCGCCAACAGCGGCTTCGCACAGTACTATTTCTCGTTACGTACACACTTTATAAGTTAACGATGTAACGCGAAGAGAATTCGTTCGCATATGTTACGGCGTATCGTCGCATCCTTGCTTGTCCTGGCACTCGCTGCGAGTCAGCTCCCAGCCCGCGCCACCGGCGCGTCTGCCATCGGCGTTGTCACGCAAGCTTCAAGAGCAAATTTGTCAGACGCCACTGCCTCTGCGGGCTCCACCGTTTTTGACGGCGATTCTTTCACCACCGCTTCCGGCGGCCTGGTTCGCGTTCGCACCGCTGCCGCTCAGTTCTACCTCGCGAGCCAAAGCGCCCTCTGTGTTCACTCTGTTGCGGCTGGAACGCTGGCTCAACTCTCTGCCGGCACCATGGTCTTTTCCTCGGCACGAGCTTCGGCAATGGACATCGAGGCTGCGCAAGCGCACATTCGCCCCGCGAACGATCAGCCAACCGTTGCGCAGATCTCTATAGTTAGCCCAAAAGTGATCGACATCCGCGCGCAGCGAGGCGCTCTCCAATTTTCTTATGCAGGAGAAACGCAAATCGTCGCCGAAGGCGCTTCCTATCGCTTCGTTCTCGATCCGTCCGACGATGACCTCCCCATTTCCAGCTTTCCTCATCAAAAGGTGCCCGGCCCCGGACGTCGGCGCAGGAAAGCCTTCCTTTATTTCATAATCGGTGCAATGGGAGTTGCAACCTATATCGCCGTTGACGAAGCGCTCGAATCGCCCTCCAAGCCGTAGCCTCCCCTCCCTCAACCGTTACCAAGCCTCGTCATCTCTTCCAATTTTCTTTTTGCGGCGCCGTTCTCAATCGCTTCACTCGCAGCCTCCGCGCCTTCTCGCAACGTATTCACAATTCCGGTCACCAGCAACGCCGCCCCCGCGTTGATCGCCACAATGTTCCGGCGTGGCCCGCGTTCACCGTCAAAAATCTTGCGAATCAACGCCGCATTTTCCGCCGCCGTCCCGCCGCGGATCTCCTCCAGCGGAGTCCGCTTCATCCCGAACTCTTCCGGCGTTACTTCATACCGCCTCAGCGTGGTATCTCTTAACTCGATCACTTGCGTCGGTCCGGCCAGCGAAATCTCATCCAATCCACCCGCGCCGTGCATCACGATCGCGCGCTCGGTCCCCAATTCCCGCAACGTCTCCGCCACCAACTCCAGCACGTCGGCGGAAAATACGCCCAGCACTTGCGCTTGCGCCCCCGCCGGATTCGTCAGCGGCCCCAGCAAATTGAAAATCGTTCGCACGCCGATCTGCTTCCGCGCCGGCATCGCATGTCGCGCGGCCGTGTGCGCCGCTTGGGCAAACAAAAATCCAATCCCAATCTCGCGAATCGCTTTTCCGATCTCCAAAAACGGCAAATCAATCCGCACGCCCAGCGCTTCCAGCACGTCCGCCGATCCGCTGCGCGAACTCGCCGCGCGATTGCCGTGTTTCGCCACGCGCGCGCCTGCCGCCGCCGCAACAATCGCCGCCGCCGTCGAAATGTTGAACGTCTGCGCGCCGTCGCCGCCCGTCCCGCACGTGTCCACCATATTTGCCGGCGGCGTTTCGCCCTCGGCAAACACGCGCGCCGCATGCCGCCGCATCACCCGCGCAAACGCCGCCAATTCCGCGGCCCGAAACGGCCGCGCGTTCAATGCCGTCAGCATCCGCACAATCGCGGGTGTATCCATTCGCCCGCCGAGCACCTCTTCCATCAGCGCTTCCGCTTCGCCACGTTCCAGCGCCGCGCCGCCCTCCAGTTTTTCAATCAAATACCCGCTCATTTCCGCGATTTTTCCGCCCCTTCTTGCTCCAACGATGAGGTTGCAGGTAAACTTCTACTCTCTGCGACTGAGCAAAATCTTAACAGGTGACCGCACTGCGGTCACACCCGATACGGAACCTCACGAATGAAGATTCACGAATATCAAGCCAAGGCGATTCTCGCCCGTTACGGCGTCACCACCCCGCGCAGCGAAGTTGCGTTCACGAAAGAAGAAGCCCGCGACGGTGCCCAGCGTCTCAAATCAAACGTCATTGTCGTCAAAGCGCAGATTCACGCCGGCGGCCGCGGCAAGGCCGGCGGCGTAAAACTCGTCCATTCGCCGGATGAAGCCGCCGAAGTCGCCAGCCGCATGCTCGGCATGAATCTCGTCACCATTCAAACCGGTCCCGGCGGCCGCATCGTCAAGCGCTTGCTCATCGAAGAAGGGCTCGACATCAAGCGCGAACTCTATCTTTCGCTGCTGGTCGATCGCAGCGTCGGCCGCGTCGTGTTCATGGCCAGCGGTGCCGGCGGCATGGAAATTGAAGAAGTCGCGAAAGAAAATCCCGGCGCCATCATCAAGGAAATCGTTCATCCCGCCGTCGGCTTGCAGCCGTATCAAGCGCGCAAACTCGCATTCGGCCTCGGCCTCACCGGCGACGTCGCCAACAACGCCGCGCCGTTTTTCCAGGCGCTGCATCGCGCGTTTGTGGATACCGACGCCTCCATGCTCGAAATCAATCCGTGCGTCCTCACCGGCGACGGAAAACTCGTCGCGCTCGACGCCAAAATGACCTTTGACGACAACGGGCTCTTCCGTCACAAGGAACTTCGCGGCCTCCGCGATCTCGACGAAGAAGATCCTCTCGAAGTCGAAGCCTCCAAGTACGGCCTCAACTACATCAAGCTCGATGGCAGCGTCGGCTGCATGGTCAATGGTGCGGGCCTTGCAATGGCCACGATGGACATCATCAAGTACGCCGGCGGCTCGCCGGCAAATTTCCTCGACGTCGGCGGCGGCGCTTCCGCCGATCAGGTGAAAAACGCATTTCGCATTCTCATGAGCGACACCGCCGTCAAAGCCGTCTTCATCAACATCTTCGGCGGCATTTTACGGTGCGACGTACTCGCCACCGGCGTCGTCGCCGCCGCAAAGGATCTTCAATTGAAAGTTCCCGTCGTCGTTCGTATGGAAGGCACCAACGTCGAGCTCGGCCAGCAAATCCTCCGCGACTCCGGCTTGAATTTCACCATCGCTGTAGGTATGAAGGACGGCGCGCAAAAGGTCGTTTCGCTGGCGGCGGGAGGTGCGCGATGAGCGTTCTCGTAAACGAAAAAACGCGCCTCATCGTGCAAGGCTTTACCGGCCGCGAGGGAACTTTTCACGCGCAACAGATGATCGAATACGGCACCACCGTTGTCGGCGGCGTCACGCCCGGCAAAGGCGGCACGAAGCATCTCGAACGTCCGGTCTTCGACACCGTCGCGGAAGCCGTCAAAGCCACCGGCGCCAATGCATCCGTCATCTTCGTTCCGCCGCCGTATGCAGCCGACGCCATTCTCGAAGCTGCCGACGCCGCGCTTCCTCTCGTCATCTGCATCACCGAAGGCATTCCCGTTCTCGACATGGTTCGCGTTTCTCTCACGATCGATCGCGACAAGACTCGCCTCGTCGGCCCCAATTGCCCCGGCGTCATCTCTCCCGGCAAATGCAAAATCGGCATCATGCCCGGCCGCATTCACAAGCCCGGCCACGTCGGCGTCGTCAGCCGCAGCGGCACG
>DATGEI010000026.1:0-48041 GCA_035310365.1 Candidatus Acidiferrum sp. | reverse complement strand
CCGCGCAACCGGCGCGCCACACTTGGCAACTTCCGCCGCAAGGCATCCGAAATATCCGCGCCGTGCTCGCCTGGCTCCGCCCCGCATTCCAGCACATGCGTCAGCAAGAATCCGCGCTTCTGAAATTCAGCCAGCACCGCTTCCGCCGTACGCCCTTCGCTCGAAATTCCCACCGCCGTCAGCAAAGCCGCGCCCTCTCCGCTAAATCCCGTTTCCCCGGCATACAGAAAAGCCTTCTCGGCCTCGGGCGATTGCGCCCCCAAAAACACCGCCTGTATGTGGATCGGCCGGTAGCGCGTGGTGCATTCAAGCCGCCACAATCTTCTGGCAATGTGCTCCGCCGTGGCTCCGCGGCCGCATCCGTCGCACACCAGTTCTTTTACCGTCGCGTGTGAGCTCATCGTGGCTGCTTCCCATCGTAGTGCACCGCTGACGTTCGAGCAAATCATCGCTCAGCGGCAAATTATCCGCGTGGCGCAATCGAATAGGTGCGAATTTCTCTTCGCGTTGGGAAGGGGTGGTTAGCGGCGCGATGCGATCAGCGCTTCTTACTGTGGAACCGTGGCATCCTGCGGCAGCTTTGACCGCAAGCACCACTTCAATTCCTGGCTCAGCTCGGAAACTTCCATGCCCGGCATCACGATAAACTTGCACGCCAGCATCTCTCGCGGCTCATCGTCATCCGGCAACTGGCACGTCACGCGGCAGTATTGGCAATCCTGATTCCAGCAAAAACGTCCGTACGGAATCGTCTCCGGGCTCATGAATTGGAAGCACCGCAAAAGCGAATTCCGCTCCGGCACATTGAACTTCTTTCCGAGAACGGTAATCTCCACCAGCTTTTCGTACGGACGGAAAGGCTCGGACATAACGGTTTCCATTTTCCGCGAATTGGCTGCCGGCAATGCCAGCCCCCATGTCCAATCCGCTCCCGAAGACACTTTCAGACTAGCTCCGGATGGATTCCGCGCCCACACAATCCTGCTCTCTGCGTTTCTTATCTGCTACGGGGGAAGAACGAAGGCCCTATGCGCGTTGCCACTTCACCAGTGCGAGCAAACCAAATATGGTCGTTTATCCGGCACTTAGCCCAGTACATCGAAAAACTGACCCATTTTTCGGAACTTGTCGTACCGCCCCGCCACCAGCTCCTCGGGCCGTGTCAGCGTCAATTCCGCCAGTTGCCGCTCCAGCACGTCGCCCAGCTGCCGCGCCGTCGCCTCGTGGTCCGTGTGTGCGCCACCTTCCGGCTCCGGCACAATTTCATCCACAATTCCAAAGTCCTTCAAATCCTTTGCCGTGATTTTCATCGCTTCCGCCGCGGTCTCCGCCTTCGTTGCATCGCGCCAGATAATCGCCGCGCAGCCCTCCGGCGAAATCACCGAATAAAAACTGTTCTCCAGAATGTTCACGCGGTCGCCCACCGCCACCGCCAGCGCCCCGCCTGATCCGCCCTCGCCCGTCACCGTCACGATCACCGGAACCGGCAGCCGCGACATCTCCCGCAAATTTCGCGCAATCGCTTCGCCTTGCCCGCGCTCTTCGGCGTCGATTCCCGGGTACGCGCCGGGCGTATCGACGAAGGTGAGCACCGGACGGCGGAACTTCGCCGCAAGCTGCATCACGCGCAGCGCCTTCCGATACCCTTCCGGCTTCGGCTGGCCAAAGTTGCGAATCACGCGCTGCTTCGTGTCGCGCCCCTTTTGGTGGCCAATCACCGCCACCGGCCGTCCATGAAATTTCGCAAGCCCCGTGATGATCGCCTTGTCGTCGCCGAACGCTCGGTCGCCGTGCAGCTCCATAAAATCCGTAAAAAGGTACTGCACAAAATCCAGCAGGTACGGCCGTTGCTGATGCCGCGCAATTTGCGCTCTTTGCCACGGACCCAGGTGTGCGTAAAACTCGCGCCGCAGCTCCGCCACCTGTTGCCGCACGCGTTCCAGTTCCGCGTCCGCTTCCGCCGTCCCCGCGAGTCGTTTCAAGTCTTCCACGTCTTTCTCCAGCCGCTCGATCTCGCGTTGCCGCTGCGCGCCGGGAACCGGCTCAATGTTTTTTTTCGCGCTCATTCGTTTTCCTACGCCGCCGCCTGTTCGCCCTTCAATTTTCTCACTGCCTCAACCAATTCCGGCGTCACCTTCACGCGCTGTTGCGACGCCATCGTCGCCACCGTTCCATCGGCGGAAACCAGTTCGAACACCACCTGGCTCACGCCCGGCGCGCCTTCAAACAACCGCTCCAGCTCATCCAGCGTCGCTTCATTCAGCGCCTGCACGTCCATTCGCACGCGAAACTCCTGATTCGCCACTCGCTCCACAATATCTTCAATTCGACGCGCCTCTTGCAGCGACAGCCGCGTCCCCGCCTCTTCCACCTGCACGCGAACTTTCAATAACAACGGCGTCCCCGGTTTCAGCACATTCTCAAACCGCGCAAAACTTTCCGGAAACGCCAGCAACTCCTGAATTCCGGTCATGTCTTGAATCGTGAAAATCGCCCAGCGCGCGCCCTTCTTCGATCGCATCGGCCGCGTTCCCACAATCAATACCGCAACCGCGATCTCCTTGCCGTTCCGTTCTCCTTCCACTTGCCCCAGACTCACCACTTTCCACTCCGCAAGCCGAGAGGCGTATTTATCCAGCGGATGGCCCGAAACGTAGAATCCGAGCATCGCATATTCGCTCGCCAGCCGCTCGTGTTCGCTCCACGGCGCCGCATCGCGCAGTTCGAACGCCGGCGCTGCCGGCGCCGAGCCGCCTCCAAACAGTCCGTGCTGCCCCGATTCCTTGTTCCGCGCCACTCGTTGCAGCGCGGCCACCGCGTCGTCCACGCTCGCCAGCATCGATTCTCTCGGTCCAACCGAGTCCATCGCGCCGGACTTGATCAAGCTCTCAAATACCCGTTTGTTCAGGAATTTCGGTTCAATCCGCTCGCAGAAATCGTACAACGATTTAAATCGCCCTTGCTCCGTCCGCGAGCCTCGAATCGCCTTCGCCGTGTTCTCTCCCACATTCTTGATCGCCGCCAGTCCAAAGCGGATCGACTCTCCCACCGGCGTAAAATACAAATCCGATTCGTTCACGTCCGGCGGCAGAATCGAAATGCTCATTCCGCGCGCTTCGTTGATGTACTTCACCGCTTTGTCCGCGTTCCCCGTTTCGGATGTCAGCAGCGCCGCGATGAACTCCACCGGATAGTGCGCCTTCATGTAGGCCGTCTGATACGCCAGCAGCGCGTACGCGCAAGAGTGCGACTTGTTGAAGCCATATCCGGCAAACTCTTCCATCAAGTTAAAAATCCGCTCGGCCTTCTTTTCCGGAATCTTGTTGTTCGCGCAGCCATGCAGAAACTTCGCTCGCTGCGCCGCCATCTCTTCTTTCTTTTTCTTGCCCATCGCGCGCCGCAAAATGTCCGCTTCGCCCAGCGAAAAACTCGCCAGCCGGTTCGCGATCTGCATCACCTGCTCTTGGTAGAGGATCACGCCGTACGTCTCCTGCAAAATGTCCTGCAGTTGCGGCAATTCGAACGCGACGTTGGTTTTCCCGTGCTTTCGGTTGATAAAATCGTCGACCATTCCTCCTTGAATCGGGCCCGGCCGGTACAGCGCGTTCAGCGCCGTCAAATCTTCAATTCGCGTCGGCTGATACCGCCGCAAAATGTCGCGCATGCCGTGCGATTCAAACTGGAATATCGCCGTCGTGTCGCCGCGCGAAAAAAGCTTGTAAGTCGCCTCATCCTCCAGCGCAAGGTTTTCCAGGTCCACCTGCACGCCGCGGTTTTGCTCCACCATCTTCACCGCATCCTGCAATACGGTCAGCGTCGTCAGCCCAAGAAAATCCATCTTCAGCAAGCCGATCCGCTCGAGCGCATTCATGTCGTACTGCGTCGTCACTTCGTCGCGGTTCGTCTTGTAAACCGGCACCAGCTCCGTCAACGGCGCCGGTGAAATCACCACGCCGGCCGCGTGCGTCGACGCATGCCGCGCCAGCCCTTCCAGCCGCAGCGCCACCGCCATCAAATCCTTCAACTTGTCGTCCGAGTTGATCGCGGACTTCAGTTGCGGCGCTTCTTCCAAGGCATCCGCCAGTTCGATGCCCAGCGTCGTGGGCACCATCTTCGCGATGCGGTCCACTTCCGCATACGGAATGTCCATCGCGCGGCCCACGTCCTTGATCGCCGCTTTCGCCGCCATCGTTCCAAACGTAATAATCTGCGCCACGTTTTCGCGGCCGTATTTCTGCGTCACGTACTCGATCAATTCGCCGCGCCGCCGCATGCAGAAATCAATATCAATATCCGGCATCGAAACGCGTTCCGGATTCAAAAACCGCTCGAACAGCAGGTTGTATTGCAAGGGATCGACGTCCGTAATCCGCAGCGCATAACTCACCAGACTGCCCGCCGCCGAGCCGCGCCCCGGTCCCACCGGCACCCCTTGCGTCCGCGCGTAATGAATAAAATCCCAAACAATCAGAAAATATCCTTCGTACCGCATCTTCAGAATCATCTGGATTTCACTGCTGAGGCGCCGTTCATACTCGGAGAGCGGATTGCTCAGCGCGCCGGCCTTCGCCAGCCGCTCCAGATGCGGCACGCGCGTTGCAAATCCCTCGCGCACCACTTTTTCAAAATAACTTCCCGCGGAGTGTCCTTCCGGCACCTTGAATTCCGGAAACGGATTCGGAATTCGGTCGATCTTCACGTTGCAGCGCGAAGCAATCTCGACGGTCCGTGTCAATGCATCCGGAATCTCGCCGAAAATGCCGAACATCTCCTGCGCCGTCTTGAAATAAAACTGATCGGTCGGAAATTTCATCCGCCGCTCGTCGCTCATCGTCTTGCCGGTCTGAATGCACAGCAACACTTCTTGCGCGTGCGCGTCCTCGTGGTGCAGGTAATGGCAATCGTTCGTCGCCACCAGCGGAATCCCCGTCTCCCTTGAAAGCCGCACGAGATGCGGATTCACGCCTTTTTCAATCTCAAGCCCTTGGTCCTGAATCTCCAGAAAGAAATTCTGTTTTCCGAAAACATCGCGCAACCGGTACGCATTCTCCCGCGCGCGGTCCAGTTTCTCTTCCACCACCGCTTCCGTCACCGCGCCTTGCAGGCATGCGGACAGCGCAATCAGCCCCTTGCTGTGTTTCGCCAGCAGGTCGTAATCGATGCGCGGCTTGTAGTAGAAACCTTCCAGGAATCCCGCGGACACCAATTTAATTAAATTGTGGTATCCCTCCAGATTTTCGCAAAGCAATACCAGGTGATTGTTGCCGCGCTGTCCCGGCTCCCAATCGTCGCGATCGTTCGCCGCATTCGCCGAAGATTTCTCTCCTCGGTCGTGCCGGCTCCCCTTGGCCACGTACACTTCGCATCCGATAATCGGTTTTACGTCGCGCTTGCTCGCCTCATTGAAAAAATTCGCCGCCGCAAACAAATTTCCGTGATCCGTAATCGCCACCGCCGGCATCTTCTGGCGCGACGCTTCGTCCAGCAGCTCGCTCGTCTCGCAAGCGCCATCCAGCAAACTGTAATCCGTGTGAACGTGCAGGTGAACGAAATCAGGGCGTCCCATGAATTCCGATTCTAATTCCCTTGCGATAGAAATGCGACTCGCATTCTCGCGTTTTCAACAGCCTTGCGGATTTCGCTTCGCTTACTTCTTTTTTTTCTTTTCCGCTTTCGCTCCCGTCGCCGGCTTCTGATTCTTTCCCGCCGGAGCGGCCGTTTTCGCCGGTGCCGCCGCCGGCTTCCCCGCCGGTACGGGCGCCGCTTTTCCGACTATTTTTCCCGCGTGCTTTTTCTCTTTGCCCTTTGCTTCTTTCGGCTTGGGCTGTTCTTTAATTCCGGAAAGCTTCCGCAAAATCTTTTCGCGCTCTTCCGGCGTCTTCCCTCGGCCCGTCATTTGCATCGCAAAAACCTGGTCCACAACAACGTCGAACTTCGGCCCCGTTGCCATCCCAATCGCCGTCAATTCATTCACAATCGCCGGAATTCCTTGCCGCAACGGCCTCCACTTGTGCAGGTAAGCGCGAATCTTCGAAACCGCGGCCGAGTTCGAAGAAAACGCCAGCAGATGCGCCAGCGTATCGGTTCGCATCTTTTCCAAAAACCGGTATGCATCAATCGGCGCCGCCAGCTTTTTCCCCGACAGCTCTTTTCCCGCCGCGTGCGCTTCTTCTTCAAATCCCAGAATGTGATCCACTTCCGCCGCGCGGAATCCCAGTTTGTGCAGCACACTTCCCTGCTCGCGATCCTTCAGCCGTCCCAAAATCGCCAGCATCATCGGCGTCGCCAGCCGCGGCCGCAGCCCCGCCATGAACAAATCGTCGCGCACTTTGCTCAAGCGGTTGATCGCGTCGTAATCCGGATGCTTTTTCGCCAGCAGCGGATGAACCGTTTCGAGCAGCTCGTGCTCTTCCCACAATTTCAAAATCGCCGCCGGATTTTCCTCGCGCGCCAGCGAGTGCAGTTCCGCGCCCGCATCCTCCGGCGCAATCGTGTGATGCAAATCCCGCTCGATCGCCAGATCGAACCACTCCTGCGTCCGTTGCTCCAGCTTGAATCCCATCCGCGCCGCAAATCGCAGCACGCGCAGCAGCCGCACCGGCTGATTCGTAAAACTGTGAATGATCAGCGCGCGCACTTCCGCCCGCTCCACGTCCGAAAGCCCGTTCGTCGGGTCCAGCAACAATCCGCGCGAAGCCGGATTCAGCGAGATCGCGATCGCATTCAGCGAAAAATCTCGCCGCCGCAAATCTTCCATGATCGTCGACCACCGAATTTCCGGCCGCGTTCCCGGCCTCACATAGTGGTCGTCGCGCGCCGCCGCAATGCTCCCCTCACAGTCGCCGGAAAACAGAATCTCCACATGCCGCAGTTTCTCGTCCTCCGCCAGCACCTTCGCGCCGCCTTTTTCCAGTTCGCGCGCGATCTTCGATGGATTTCCTTCCACCGTAAAATCCAGGTCCCGCAGCGACGCGCCCGTCACCAGGTCGCGCACCGTTCCGCCCGTCAGATAGACGTTGTAGCCCATCGCCGCGGACAGCTCCTGCACCCGCAACAGCGCCGCTCTCTGTTCCGGCAGCAGCCGGCTCTCCAACAAAAACATATAATCTGGCATTGCACTCCTTCACCGTTAGGATGCGGCCGCAATTTCACGGCGGCACCCGCGCTCACTTCCGGGCCCTCACGCTATGCGCGTGGATGATGCGCCTTATACACCTGTTTCAACCGCTCTTCGACTACATGCGTATAGATCTGCGTCGTCGAAATGTCGGCATGGCCGAGCATCAACTGAACCGAACGCAGATCCGCGCCACGCTCCAGCAAGTGCGTGGCAAAACTATGTCGCAGCATGTGCGGGGTCAGCGCCACGCGCAGGCCCGCCTGCTTTCCGTAATTCGACAATATCTTCCACACGCCGACGCGGCTGATCTTCGCCCCGCGCCGGTTTACAAACAAAAACGGACTCACCAGCCCGTTTCGTGCGCCGCGCAGCAGCTCGGGCCTTCCGTCGCGCAAATACCGCTCCACGATCGCCAGCGCCTTTTTTCCCACCGGCACCACGCGCTCTTTGTCGCCCTTCCCGATGCACCGCACGCAACCCACCTTCGCGTCCAGGTCGTTCACCTTCAATCCCGTCAATTCCGAAACGCGCAATCCCGTCGAATACAAAATTTCCAGCATCGCGCGGTCTCGCAGCCCTTGCGGCGTGCTTCCGTCCGGCTGTTCCAGCAGCCGCTCCACGTCTTCCAGCCGCAAATAACCCGGCAACGACTTGCGAATCTTTGGCGATTCCAGATTCGCCGCCGGATCTTCCGTGATCGCGTCGTGAATCTGCGCGTACCGGAAAAAATTCCGCAGCGAAACCAGATTCCGCGCCACCGTCTTGCTCTCCAGCTTTTGCCGGTAGAGTCCCGCCAGAAAATCCACCAGGTTGTCCCGCGAAATCTTTCCAAGCTCCAGTTTTCGCTTTTTCGCAAACTCTTCAAACTTCGCCAAATCCCGCTTGTACGCCGTATACGTATTGATCGCGAGGCCCTTTTCGACCTTCACGTGCGTCAAAAACGACGAAATCGCGCTTCCCAGTTCCTTCACGTTTCCACGTACGCTTCCCCGCCGCGCTTCCGCCGCGTCGCAATGCCGTAAACTTCTTCAATCTCGTTGCACCGAAAAAGCCATGCCAGCCCCAGATACAATCCCGTCGCGCCCACAATCAAGCCCACAAAAATCAGCAGCTGCACGATGAACCTCGAGTGCACCGCATACTCCGTGTAGTGCGCGCCCAGCCAGCACGCCACGCCCATAATTCCCGCGCACAGCGAAATCTTTCCAAACGATCGAAGAATCTCTTTCGTCCCCAGCGCGCCGTACCGCAGCCGGAAAATAATCAGCAGCGCGAAAAAGTCGAAGTAGCATGCCAGCGCCGTCGCCAGCGCCGGCCCGCCGTTCTTCACCTTGTTAAAGAAAAACTCCAGAAACACGATGTTCAACAACACGTTCAGCACCATCGAAAGCGCCGCCACGATCACCGGCGTCCTCGTGTCCTTCGTCGAATAAAACGCCGGCACCACCAGCTTCACCGTCGCCAATCCCGGCAGCGCAATCGCGTAATAAAGCAGCGCCCTCGCCGTCAGCCGCGTGGACTCGGCAATAAACGCACCGTGCTGAAACAGCACGCGAATAATCGGCTCGCGCAAAATCATCAAGCCCAGCATCGCCGGAACCGTAATAAACGCCACCAGTCGAATCGAAAACGCCAGCGTCTTTTTCAATCCGCCATAATCGTTCGCCGCCGCTTGATGCGACATCATCGGCAAAATCGCCGTCGCCACCGCAATCGCATATCCGCCCAGCACCAGTTCCATCACTCGGTCCGAGTAGTACAGCGCCGTCAGGCTTCCTTTCGGCATGATGCTTGCCGTCGCAAACCGCGTGTCCACCAGCAGGTTGATCTGCGCCACGCCAATGCCAAACAGCCGCGGAATCATCAACCGCGCCACGTTTCGAATCCCCGGGTGCGAAAACGAAATCCCAAAATTGAACTTCATTCCCTTCTGCACCAGCATCGGCACTTGGATCAGAAACTGCAGCACGCCTCCCACCAATACTCCCACCGCGAGAGACGTCGCCGGACTCTTGAAATATTTCCAAACCGCCGCCACCGAAAACAAAATCGACGCCGCATTCCAGAAAATCGAAGTCGACGCCGGCAACCCGAACACATGAAAGCAGTTCAAAATCCCCATCGCCAGCGCCGCCAGCGCCACAAAAAACAAATACGGGAAAATAATGTGATTCAGCTCGACCGCCACGTCCAGCCCGCCCGCGCTCCCCACGTCCGAGGTGAACAAATGAATCACATAGGGCGAAAAGACCATTCCCAGCACGGTGATCACTGCCACCACCAGCGCCAGCGTCCAAAACAGCTTGTTGGCAAATTCCCAAACCGCCTCTTTCGCTTCCTCCTTCATGTACCGGGCAAAAACGGGAATAAACGACGCTGTCATCGCTCCTTCGGCCACCAGCCGCCGAAAAAGATTGGGGATGCGGAAAGCCAGCTGGTACGCAACCGATACGTCGGTCGTCCCCAGCAGCACCGCAATGCGTTGATCCCGAACGTAACCGAAAATACGGCTAACAATGGTGACCAGCGAGATGATCGAAGCCGATTTTAGGATTTGCTTCTTGTCGGTCAACGGGTGGCCCTCCAAGGCCTAACCCCAATGAAAACAATAGGTTGACAGGAAAATCGCGCTTAACATAACATACGTTTTCCGAAAGCGCAAATTTTAGCTCTTCGGCTGCTTTTCCGGGCGTCATTCGCCGCCTCGGCCGCCACTGGGTCAAATTTACACTGCGCTTTGCGCTTCGTTTCGTTGTACAAATTCCACGAGCAAGCGTTTGCTGCCCGCTCGGCGGTTCTTCAAGGAGTTTGAATTTTGGATGATCGCCCAGTTCTTTGCCGGTTTGCATCGCGTCGTTCGTGACACAATAAGTCGAAATTCAAACAGGCATTCAACGGCTCGCAGCCGCCCTCCGCTGCACCCGCTCAGTTTGCAGTTTGTGAATCGCAACGCAATGACGCAAGATTCACACTGAGTGGTAGCACGGAAATATCGCGCCAGAAACGGCTACTTTGAAGCGCCATACCCCAGCCTCGACTCACAAGAAGGTCGTCGTCTCTCTCATGGACCGCAAGTCCTTGCAGGGCTACCTCAACCCGTCTCGCCTCGGCCAAATCAACCCGCTCGACCTTCTCACTCCCGACGGCGAGCACGAACAAATTCCGCTCGAACGCATTCGCTCCCTCTACTTCGTTCGCGATTTCAACGGAGACTTCGAGCCCGAACGCAAATCTTTCCTCTCTCGCCCCAAGCTCGACGGCCTTTGGATTCGCCTCCGTTACACCGACGGCGAAACGCTCGAAGGCGTCGTCACCAACGACCTTTTGTCCCTCCTCGACAACGGCGTCCAACTCACCCCGCCCGACCTCTCCTCCAACACCGACCGCATCTTCGTCCCTCGCTCCGCCATCTCTTCCCTCACCGTCCTCGGCGTCGTCGGCATCGCCCGCCGCAAACCCGCCTCCGCCCCAACCGCCGCCCAACCCAAACTCTTCACCGAATGATCGTCGATACCTCGAAGTCCGGCCGCAAGCCACCGTCGCTCGCGGCGCCGCACAACACTTGTCCAGTGTTCCCAGACACCGCTCTCCTGCACAAAATCGCCACCCGTCAGCCTCCTTCTTTTCTCCTGTAGTGGCGGGTCTTCAGACCCGTTCTTTTTCGGTTTACAGTAGGCCATCAAAACGATCGGGCGACTTCGAAGGATTCTCCAAGCTCCGTACACGCCTCAAAAGATGCACATCCTCCGGCATAACCACATATCCCACCAGCGTCAAATCATCTGGCACACGAATCTCATCCATAATCTTCAAAAACCGATCCCCACGTCACAATCAAACTCCGCTGGACCTTCCGCCCGTACCCGCGGTAGTTGTAGTGGCGGGTTTTCAGCCCCGTCCTTTTCCCCGCCCCAAACCACCGTCGCGCGCCGCGCCGCTACAGCGCCTGGGTTTGTCTTCTATTCCCGTTCGAACAAATCTCCACAGCCATTCGAATTATCTTGTCAATTATCTTATTTACTTTAACAACATTTCGTACTAAGATGGGTTGTGTTCGTTTCGTCGCCTTCCTCCTGCCTCGCGGCGTCCAACCACCCTCTCGGTCTCCCGAAAAAATCCCGTAACTCCCCTGGAATGAACACTTACAAAAATGCGCCTATAACCCCCTTTAGAATCAACACTTGTGGCGCAAAGGACTTAAAGTCCCTTTGTTTTCAACACTTACAAAAAATAGGGGGAGGGGGGTGATTATGGTTAACCAAATCGCATCCTCTCTGGCTCACGCAACGCCCGTGGTATTCTCCGACTTCGCTCCACAAGGAGAATCTTCCATGAAGCTGTCTGACCTTGCCAACAAACTCGATTGCCGCCTCGATTCCCCTTCCGATCTCGAAATCGCGGGCGTCGCCGGCCTCGAAGACGCCAAGCCCGGCCAAATCACTTTCCTCGCCAACAAACGCTACACTCCCCTGCTCAAAACCACGCGTGCCTCCGCCGTCTTCGTCGACAACAATTTTTTCCTAGCACGCGAACCCGGCGCGCCGCCACTCGTTCTCGTCCGCAGCGAAAATCCCTACCTCGCCTTCGCCAAAGCGCTCGAACTCTTCTATCAGCCGCCTTCGTACGCGCCCGGCATTCATCCCACCGCCGTCCTCTCCAAAACAGCCAAGATCGGCGCAAACGCTCACATCGGCCCGCACTGTTTCGTCGATGACAACGTCGTCATCGGCAAAAACGCCGTTCTTCACAGTTCCGTCTCCATCTATCGTGGCGCGCACATCGGCGACGACTTCTTCGCTCACTCGCACACCGTCGTCCGCGAATTTTGCCGCGTCGGCGATCGCGTCATTCTCCAAAATGGCGCCGTCATCGGCGCCGATGGCCTCGGCTTCGCCAAACGCAAAGACGGCACCTGGCACAAAATCGTCCAGTCCGGCCCCGCCGTGCTCGAAGACGACGTCGAAATTCAATCCAACTCTTGCGTCGACCGCGCCACCGTCGGCGAAACGCGCATCGGCCACGGCACCAAAATCGACGATCTCGTCCTCGTCGGCCACGCTTGCCACGTCGGCCCGGACTCCATGCTCTGCGGCCAAACCGGCCTCGCCGGCAGCACCACCACCGGTCGCGGCGTCATCTTCGCCGGTCAAACCGCCAGCTCCGGCCATCTCCACGTCGGCGAAGGCACCGTCGTCACCGCAAAAAGCGCCCTGCCGGGAGACACTCCGCCCAACTCCATTCAATCCGGCACGCCCGCCGTCGAAAATAAATTGTGGTTAAGAATCACCGCCGCACTGAATCGCCTGCCCGATTTGCTCAAGCGCGTTCGCGACCTGGAAGAAGCCCTCGCCGCCCTCAAATCAAAATGAACCAACGCGTATCAGATCCAGCGCCGAATCGAACGTTCTTATGACCTTATTGTGTAGGGGCGGGACTTCAGTCCGCCCGCCTTTTCTTTTCCGTCGCAAAAAGGCCGCCGCTCGAACAAAGAATCGTCATTACACAAGCTACGCAAGCGGTTTTTGCTCGTCCGGCAGCGCCGCCGCCATCGCCGCACTCACTCGCTTGTTCAATTCGTCGCGCTGCTCAAACGTATATTCCGACGCATCAATCGGGTCCAGAAATTCCACCGTAATGATTCCCGGATGGATTTCGAGCGACCTTTTCTCCATCACCTTGTGCGCGCCCGCGCACACCATCGGCACAATCGGCACCCCCGCCTTGATCGCCATCACCACCGCGCCGCGTTTGAATTCCTGCAATCGCCCATCCGGACTCCGCGTCCCTTCCGGATATATCAAAAACGATTGTCCCGCTCGCATCGCTTCCGTCGCTTTTTCCAGGCTCGCAATCGCCGACTCGTGGTTCCCGCGCTCCACCGGAATAAAATGCGCCAGCGTAAACGCTTGTCCCACGATCGGATACGCAAACAAAGATTTCTTCAGCAAAATGGCGATCCGCTGCGGAATCGCCCCGACCACCGCCGGCGCATCCGCCGAACTCGTGTGGTTCGCCACAAACAGACACGCGCCCGCCGGTATGCGATCCGTGCCGGAAACTTTTACTTTCACTCCGACCGCGCGCACAAAAAACATCACGCCCTTTATCCCGCCCCAGTACAGCGCATTCGGATTGCGTGAAATCACCGTCCAAAAAAGAAGAGGAATCCCCGCCACGATGATGTACAGGCTGAGAAAAATCGCAATGAAAATGGTTCGCCACATTTCCGTGAAAAACACTTTGCATGAGCCCCGCGGGCTCGCGCAACTTCCTTTTCAATCGCCTACTTGGCGGTTGCCGCCGATTTATCCGTCGTGCCGGCCAGAATTCCCGCCCGAATCCGTTTCTGTTTTTCGCCGGCCGCTTCGTCTTCGTACAATTCAAAGGAAGTCTGGTTCCCCGTCTGCGCCGGCGCATGAACCACGCGCCGAATCTTTAGCCCCGCGAATCCGAAATATTCGTCGTAAGGAAACGGCTTTGTGCCGCTCACAAAATTGTCAAAGAACTCTTTACAGGATTTTCCCGCCGTTTCGGAGCACACCGCTTCCAGATCTTCGCGGTCGCGATACGGCTTTCCGGTTTTCCCAAACTGTTCGTTCATCGCGCGCATCATGTCGTCCAGGCTGCGCGCATTGTTCGTCCCCTCGCGAATCCACAGGTCGAGCAGGACGCCAATCACCGCGCCTTTCGTGTAATACGAAACGCTGTGCTCCGGTTGATTGTAAGTCGCATATTTCTCGAACCATGTATCGAGGCTCGATTGTTCCGCGCTCTGCCACGCGTTCGCCGGACTCGCTTCGAGTTCCGAAATGTCGCGTCCCATGTCCGCGTAAAAATGCGCCTTCGGCCAAATTCCCGTTCGCAGCAGCGTGTACTTTTCGTACGTACTCGTCACGCCCTCCGCGAACCACAACGATTTACTGTATTGCTCTTTCGTATAGTCCACCGGATCGAGCGACGCCGGCCGAATCCGTTTCACATTCCACAAATGAAAAAACTCATGCGCCGCAATCGCGAGCGCACCTTCCTCCGTGCGCGCCGCAATCGCCGTCCCGTTGGCGTGCTCCATCCCTCCCCCGCCCACGTTGTCGCCCAAATGAAAAATAAACGTGTACTGCTCGAACGGCGCACCGCCCATCAGCGAAATTTCGTATTTGCAAATCGCTACGAGGCGTTTTTCAAAATCCTGACGATTTTCAATTTTTCCGTGAATTGCGACGCCAACCGCTGCAGAAGTACCCATGAGGGCGAAATGTTCAGCCTTGCCTATCTCTAAAGGAGAGTCCACCAGTTGATCGTATTTTCCCGACACGCGGTATAACGTATGCCCCTGGCCAACGAAAAAAATTATCGCCGTAGCGGGACTGTTGACTTGCCACCCGGGTGGGAGATCGTAAAACAGAATCTCCGATATCTCGTCACGCCGGGACTGGATGTACAGGAGGATCATGGCGGGGTTGAAGAAGGCGTGTTCGGAATTGAGCTGAGAGGCGAAGGGGCCGGGCTCGTCCCAGAAGGTGTCGTACTGAAGGGTGATTGTTCCACTGCCAGTAACGCGCCAGGTTTGTTTGTCGAGTTTCTCAATGGGCAGCGAGCCGGATTCGTTTGCGGCTTTGACTTGCGAGACGTGGCTCGCGAAATCGCGAATTTCGTATAGTGCATTCCACGCCGGCATTTGAACGGTGACCGAATCCTTCACGTCCGGAATCGTCATTTTGATGTGAAAGGTGTGCTGTTCGGGATGCGCGAGTGAAATCTGGTATTGGATTGTGGCGCGGCTTGCAGTGGCCGAGAGGAGAAGAAAAAGAATCGCAAAGAAAGACGGAATGAAAAATCGTTTGATGAATCTCACCGAGACGAGGCTCCGGGCGACGATTCGACTGCGGAAGAAAGCTTATCGACTAGTTTTTGACACAAGCCATCGAAGCTGCCGTTGGACATGATGAGGAAAAGGTCTCCATTCTTTCCGTTGGATGCAAGATGGGCGGCAATTGCCTCCGCGCCGCCAAAAACTTTCGCTTCCACGCCAAGCGACCGTACATCGGCGGCAACGCTTTCGGGATCCAGGCGGTTTTCGTCGCCAAGCTGTTTTGCGTTGTGAACGCCGCCGAGAATCACTTTGTCGCCGGTGGCCAAGGCTTGCGGCAAAGCCTCTTGAAAAACTTTGCGGCGCATGGAGTTCGATCGCGGTTCGAGAATCGCCCACAGACGGCGGCCGGGCCAGCGTCCGCGAGCCGCGGCGATCGTCGCGCGCACCGCGGTCGGGTGATGCGCAAAATCGTCAACGACAAGGATGCCGCCAAATTCGCCTTTGACGTCGAGACGCCGCTTCACGCTTTTGAAAGTCTTCAGCGCTTCCTGAATCTTGGCGACGGGAATGCCGCGGCCTTGCGCAACGATGATTGCCGCAAGCGCGTTCAGCACATTGTGCTTGCCGCTCGCGGCGAGATGGAATTTGCCGAAGGAGTTGCCATTGCGAAACAGTTCAAAGTGCATTCCGTCATTGGATGCAACCGGTTCACTTGCGACCCATTCGTTTTCCTTCGAGAAGCCGTACGTGTGGACGGGGCAAAACGCTTTTTCCGCGGCGGCGCGAAGCGCGGGACCGGAATCCTGCGTGTCGCCCCAAATCACCACGCTGCCGTTGCGTGGCACCAAATTGACGAGGCGCTTGAAGGCCAGCTGGTACGTTTCAAAATCGCGATAGATGTCGGCGTGATCGAATTCGAGCGAGGTGATGATGAGATCGTCGGGATGATAGTGAAAGAATTTCGGGCCGCGATCCCAGAAAGCGGTTTCGTATTCGTCGCCTTCGAGAATCATTTCGCTGCCTTCGCCGAGGCCGTAACTTTTGCCGAAGTTTTCCGCCACTCCGCCGACGAGAAACGTCGGCTGTTTTCCGGCAACGTGGAAAATCCAGGCGAGCATTGCCGTCGTGGTCGTTTTTCCGTGCGTGCCGCTGACGACGATGGAATGTTTGCCGGGAAGAAAAACCTCTTCGAGCGTTTCGGGCAAAGAGCGATACGGAATTTTCTTTTCGAGAACTTCTTCGAGCTCCGGATTTCCTCGCGCGATGATGTTGGCGACGATGACGAGATCCGGCGCGGGCTGCAGATGGGCCGCGGCAAAACTGTGGTTGTACGGAATGCCGAGCTTATCGAGAAAAGTGGACGCTGGCGGATAGACACCGGAATCGGAACCGCTGATGCTGTAGCCGCTTTCTTTTAACATTCCGGCGAGCGGCGACATGGCCGAGCCGGCAATTCCGATAATGTGAATGTGCTTCGTCGCAGTCATGGGATTACGGCGGTCTCCAGAAATTCGAGCGTGCCACTTCCTTCGGCAGAAAGCCGCGCGCGAATGCCGAGCGGAATGGTGAGCATCGGCCGCGGCGTGTGTCCGACCGCGGCGCCGTACACGATGGGAATGCCGAGCGGCGCCAGGATTCGCTCACACACTTCTTTCGCGGTGGGGCTTCCCGCCACGGGCGGCTCGCAATCGGGAAATTCGCCAAGCACGATTCCGAGTACGCCGCGGAATTTTCCCGCTTGCAGCAGATGCATCAAGGCGCGATCGATTTGCCAGGGCTTCATGCCGCGATCTTCCAGCAGGAGAATGCTTCCCGCGGTGGCCAGTTCCCACGGTGTGCCGAGAGTGGTTTCGACAAGATTCAAACAGCCGCCGAGGACCACGCCTTCGGCGAAACCTGCGCGCATGGATTCGCCTTGCAGATTAATTTTCCAATTTCGCGATGAACCGTCGAGCGCGGATTCGAACGACCGTCTGTCGTAGCCTTTTGGCGAATTTGCACCCGCGTCGAGGCCGGCGGCGACCATCGGGCCGTAAAGACCGACCCAGCGGAATTTCTGCCAAAGGAGAATTTGAAGAGAGGTGACATCGCTGTAGCCGACGATGCATTTTGGAGCGAGCGTGGGCGCGGACCAAAGTTCTTCCAGCATGTAATTCGAACCGTAACCGCCGCGCAGCGCGATGAGCGCGGAAATTTCGCGGTCGTTGAGGAGCGTTTGAAAATCATTCAAGCGCGAGGCGGCCGAAGCGGAAAAATAAGCCTGCGATTCCCGGGCAAAGCCGGCTTGCACGGCAAAGCCAAGATTACGTAGCTCGTCCAAGCCGCGTTGCACGCGATTTTCTTCGGCTGGCGACGAAGGGGCAAAAATGCCGACGCGAGAGCCTTTTTTGACGGCGTCCGGTTTTACCGGCGAAGCAGACGGCATCGCTTCCGCACGCGTGGTCGAGGGCGCCATCAGGAATTCTGCCTTTCCGCTGGCAACATTTCGTAGGCGAGGCCGAGTTCGCAAAGTTTGGCGGTAACTTTTTCCTGCTGGCGCTGGCTCAAATCGGCTTCGAATTGAAGAACGTGCTTTCCGTCGTCACGCGAAACGCTAAGTTGGTCGAGCGGCAGTTTCATTTCGCCGAAGAGTTGGTGAAGTTCGGGCAGCAGACCGGATGCGTTGTCAGAACTGATGCGAAAGAGGAGATAGTGCGAGCGGAGCTTGAAGAATTTTTCGATTTGGACGAGAACGGCCAAACCAAATAGCATCATGAGGCAGACGAATCCGGAAACTTTATAAAGGCCGGAGCCGGCGGCCATACCCATAGCGGCTTCGAGAAAAATTGCGGCGGCAGTGGTTGCCCCAAGGACGCTTCCCTTGTCACGCATGATGACGCCTGCGCCCAGGAAGCCAATGCCCTGAACGATGTTCGAGGCGATGCGCGTGGTGCTTGCGTCGCCGGTCATCTTTGCCAATTGAACGGAAACGATGGTGAACAGTGCGGCGGCCGTGCAGACAAAGAGACTTGTGCGGAGGCCAGCCGGGCGCTTACTGCGGATGCGCTCGAGGCCAATGAACGAGCCGAGCAGTCCAGCCCAGAGTAGCCGGTAAATGATGGTAGGGAGAGGAATCATTTTTACGTTGATCCGAGTGACTTCCCAAGACTCCTTTGCCTGCGCCTCGATGGAAACTGCTTACTTGCCGTTAGTCCAAAACATGCGCAGGCCCTTACAGGGTAAACAAGAGTGCCTACGCTACTGGAAAAATTAGCACGTTAGGGCTTTGGAGTGCGCGGATTCAAAACCTCGCGTGCTAAAGAGTGCATATAGTCGGTCGGGGGCGCAGGCCCTTACAGGGTAAACAAGAGTGGCTACGCTACCGGAGTTTGAATTGACTCAATTTCAAAATGTGGCGTGCCCTGGCGTGTATCTCTTTTGTCTTGAGGCGGGCCAGGCGGCGCGGGCCGAACTCTTCGACGGTGAAACTTCCCATGACCGTGCCGTAGACCATGGCGCGGCGAAGCGCGGCGTCGTTCCTTTGGCCGCAGCCGGCGAGATAGCCCATGAAGCCGCCGGCAAACGCGTCGCCGGCTCCGGTGGGATCGTGCGGCTCTTCGAGCGGGACGGCGGGCACGCAGAAAACGCCGTTTTTATCGACGAGCAAGGCGCCATATTCGCCGCGCTTGATGACGAGCGCGGAGGGGCCCATTTTGAAGATATGTTTTGCGGCGCGGAGCAGATTGTGCTCGTTTGAAAGCTGGCGCGTTTCGGAATCGTTGATGACGAGGATGTCGATGTGCTTGAGGGTTTCTTTGAGGTCGTCGGGGGTGCGTTCGATCCAGTAATTCATGGTGTCGAGTGCGACGACTTTGGGACGTTTTTTTACTTGATGGAGTACGCTGCGCTGAAGATTTGGGGCGATGTTCGCAAGGAAAACGTATTTCGAATCGACGTATTTTGCGGGCAATTTTGGATTGAAATCGGCGAAGACGTTTAATTCCGTGGCGAGCGTGACGCGCTCGTTGAGATTTTCCGAATAGCGGCCGGCCCAGAAAAAACATTTTCCGGCGGCGCGTTCGAGGCCGGTGGTGTCAATACGGCGGCCGCGAAATATTTTTTCGTCTTTGGCGGTGAAATCGTCGCCAACGATACCGACGAGATTGACGTGCGTGAAATAGCTGGCCGCGACCGCGAAATAGGTGGCGGCGCCGCCGATGATGCGCTCCTCCTTTCCGTATGGGCTTTCGATGGCGTCGAATGCGACGGAACCGACAACGAGTAGTGACAAGGTGCGCTCCTAGCTTGCGTTTGAGATTAACTTTACATCGAAGAGCGCAGGCAAGTGTGCCTACGCTACCGGGCAGCTCCTACGAGATGTATTTACCGATGATGGCCGCGAGATTCTTCTTTGTTGCCTTGGGAACGAGCTTTGCATCCGTAATCAGCGCGTGCGCGAGCGCGGAACCGCATTTACATGCGCGCGTATCCGGCATGGACTTGATCGCTTCGCGCAAGACTTTCTGCGCGTTTTCGGCGTTTTGCTGAAGCGTGGCGATGATTTGCGCGCCGGTGACGGATTCGTGATCGGGATGCCAGCAGTCGTAATCGGTGATCATGGCGATGGTGCCGTAGCAGAGTTCGGCTTCGCGGGCGAGTTTGGCTTCGGTGACGTTGGTCATGCCGATGACGTCGAAATCCATTTTGCGGTGCATGTGGGCTTCGGCGAGCGTGGAAAATTGCGGCCCTTCCATGCAGATGTAGGTGCCTTTGCGGTGGACCGGGACGGCGCAGTGCGCGCTGGCGTCGGCAAGGACGCGGGAGACTTGCGCACAGGTGGGCTTATCGAACGTGACGTGGGCGACGAGGCCGTTGCCGAAGAAAGTGGAGATGCGGCCCTTGGTGCGATCGACGAATTGATCGGCGACGAGAAATTCGCCGGGACGAAGATCTTCTTTGAGCGAGCCGACGGCGCTGACGGATACGATGCGTTCGACGCCGAGAAGCTTCATGGCGTAGATGTTGGCGCGGTAATTGATTCCGCCAGGCAGGATGCGATGGCCGCGCGCGTGGCGGGCGAGGAAAGCGACCTGCTTCCCTTCGAGCGTGCCGACGACGATGGCGTCGGACGGATCGCCGAAAGGCGTTTTGATGCGGACTTCGCGCGCGTGGCTTAACCCTTGCATGGCGTAAAGGCCGCTGCCACCGATCACGCCGATGTTGGCGTGGGGCTTGCTCGATGATTTGCGCTTCATAGGTGCTTTAGGCATTCATTCCGCTCCGGAAATCTGGATCTTGAAGCAAAGTACAAAGGCAAAGGCAAAAACAAAGTCAAAAGCAAAGGCAAAAACAAAGTCAACAGCAAAGGCAAAAGCAAAGGCAAAAGAACGGGTCTAAAGACCCGCCACTACAAAAGCAAGGAATTTATGGCCGGACATTTGCTCCTGCTAGAAGTTCTGTGACGGCGGTGAATGGATCTTTTTTGCGTTGCGCGACTTCGGCGGCGAGGCGTTCGAGTTTTTTTTCGCCTTCGGCGCCGCGCAGGACTTTGTCGAGCAAACGCGCTTCGAGCAGGCCGAGGAGGCGATTCTTCCAGTGCGCCTGGTGCTTCTTTTCGCGCTGGCCGCTCGATTCGAAATGGACGCGAAATTTTTCGATGGTGGCGGCGAGGGCGTCGATGCCGGAATTTTCCGTGGCGACGGTGCGAAGGACGGGCGGATGCCAGCCGTCGCGCGGCATGACGAGCGAGAGCATGGCGTGAAGCTGCTCCTCGAGACGGTCCGCGCCTTCGCGATCGGCCTTGTTGAGAACGAATACATCCGCAATTTCCATGAGGCCGGCTTTCATGGATTGAATGTCGTCGCCGAGGCCGGGAACGAGAACGACGACGACACAATCGGCGAGGCGGACGATGTCGATTTCGTCCTGGCCGACGCCGACGGTTTCGATGAGAATCTGATTTTTGCCGGCTGCATCGAGCAGAAGCGCGACTTCGGCGGTGGCGCGGGAAAGGCCGCCGAGAAATCCGCGCGTGGCCATGGAGCGGATGAAGATGCCCTCGTCGCCCGCGTGGCTTTGCATGCGGATGCGATCGCCGAGAATGGCGCCGCCGGAATACGGGCTGGTGGGATCGACGGCGATGACGCCGACCTTTTGGCTGGCTTTGCGGTAATGAGCGGCGAGGCGATCGACGAGCGTGCTTTTGCCGGTGCCGGGTGCGCCGGTGATTCCGGAAAGATAGGCCGCGCCGGTGTGCGGAAAAAGATTTTTCAGCAGCGCTTCGGCGTCGGGCGCGTGATTTTCAATGGCGGTGATGGCGCGCGAGACGGCGCGGACTTCGCCCGCGCGGATTTGTTGCGCCCAGGTTTCAATCTGCATAGAAAAGGGCGGCGCAGACACGGTTTTCCGGGAAGCCACTGACGGACGCGAAAGGCATGCGTCTATTATGCGGGAGTCGCGCAAGAAATTCAGCCAACGGATGACTTGCGACGCGTTTTATATCGAAGAGCGCAGGCATGAGCGCCGACGCTACTTTTTGCCGAGAAGCTGGCGGGCGATGACCAATTTCTGGATTTCGCTGGTGCCTTCGCCGATGGTGCAGAGTTTGACGTCGCGATAAAACTTTTCCGCGGGGTAATCCTTGATGAAGCCGTAGCCGCCGTGAATCTGTACACATTCGTTCGCGACGCGAACGGCGACTTCGCTGGCGAAAAGCTTGGCCATGCTGGATTCACGCGTGAAGCGCGCGGATTTTTGGTCGGCGTGCCAAGCGGCCTGATAGACAAGAAGGCGAGCGGCTTCGACTTCGGTGGCCATGTCCGCGAGTTTGAATTGGATGGCCTGAAATTCGCTGATGGCTTTGCCGAATTGCTTGCGCTGCTTGGCGTAGCTGGTGGCGGCGTGGAGCGCGCCCTGCGCCATGCCGAGCGCGAGCGCCGCGATGGAGATGCGGCCGCCATCGAGGATGGCGAGGCTGCCGGTGAAACCTTCGCCTTCGGGGCCGAGGAGATTGGCGGCGGGAACGCGGCAATCAGTGAAAATGATTTCGGAGGTGTCGCTGGCGCGCAGGCCGAGTTTGTTTTCTTTTTTGCCGGGACGGAAACCGGGCATGCCTTTTTCGAGAATGAAGGCGCTGATGCCGTGCGACGATTTGGATTTGTCGGTGACGGCCATGGCGACGCACGTGTCGGCGTAATGGCCGTTGGTGGTGAAAGTTTTGGAGCCGTTGAGAATGTAATGGTCGGCGTCGCGGCGGGCGGTGGTGCGCGTGCCGCCGGCGTCGGAGCCGGCTTCGGGTTCGGTGAGCGACCAGGCGCCGATCTTTTTTCCCTGTGCGAGCGGCACGAGATATTTTTGCTTTTGCGCTTCGGTGCCGAATTTGTAAATGTGATTCGAACAGAGCGAATTGTGCGCGGCGACGATGATGCCGATCGAGCCGTCGACGCGGGAGAGTTCCTCGATGGCGATGACGTATTCGATGTAGCCGAGGCCGGCGCCGCCATATTGCTCGGGAAAAATGATGCCAAGAAGGCCCATTTCGGCGAGCTTGGGCATGATTTCGAGCGGGAAATGGGAAGCTTCGTCCCACTCCATGACGTGCGGCGCAATCTCGCCTTCGGCAAATTCACGAATGCTCTTGCGGAGTTGCTGCTGTTCATCGGTAAACGAAAAATCCACGCCGCCCCCAGGGAGTTTTAATTTTCAGGTTGTAAGTAAACCCTATAGTCAGACAAAGAATAGTTTATAACGAGCCGCAATGAGGACGCGAGCGGATGTAGGTTGCCGTGGCGGAAAACGAAAGCGGGTCAGTCCGGCAGAAAACGCAGTCAGGACAAAATGTCGCGGGCGCGCACTGCGCTTGCAGACTGACGGCAATCAGGCGAGGCGATTGCGAAGATTGAAATTACGCGCCGGCGCGACGGGTTTTGCCGATGACGTCGCGAAGGACGGCGACGGCGCGTTCGCAGCCGGAGCGGTCGACATCGCAATGCGTGACAAAACGGACGGAATAAGGAGCCGTGTCGAGCGCCCAGATGCCGAGGGGCTGGAGCGTTTCGCAAAGTTCGACGGCGTTGAGGCCGGCGGATTCGCAATCGAAGATGACGATGTTGGTTTTGACGGAGGCGGGGTCGATGACGAGGCCGGAGATTTGCGCGATTTCGTGCGCGAGGAATTGCGCATTGGCGTGATCTTCATGAAGACGCTTCGGGGATTCCTCGAGCGCGAGAAGGCCGGCAGCGGCGAGGACTCCGGCTTGGCGCATGCCGCCGCCAAACATTTTGCGGTAGATGCGCGCTTTTTCGATGAAGGCTTGCGAGCTGACGATCATGGAGCCGACGGGCGCGCCGAGGCCTTTCGAAAGGCAAAACATGACGGAATCGAGATTGCGCGTCATCTGCGCGACGGATTCGCCGAGCGCGACGGCGGCGTTGAAGATGCGGGCGCCATCAAGGTGGACTTTGAGGTTGGCGGCGTGGGCTTGCGCGCAGATTTCATCGACTTGTTTGGTGGGATACAAAGTGCCGCCGGCCATGTTGTGCGTGTTTTCCAGGCAAACGAGCGCGGTTTGCGAATCGTAGTAAATGCGCGGACGAATGACGGCTTCGATTTTTTGCCAGGTCAGGATGCCGTCGTCGCTGCGCGCAATGCGCGGCATGCAGCCGGCGATGGCGGACATCGAAGCGAGTTCGTACAGATTGACGTGGCTGCGCTCTTCGCAAATCACTTCGTCGCCGTGGTGCGTCCAGACTTTGATGGCGATGAGATTTCCCATGCAGCCGGTGGGAACGAAAAGCGAAGCTTCTTTGCCGAAAATTTCCGCGGCGCGTTTTTCGAGGCGATTGATCGAAGGGTCTTCGAGATAGACGTCGTCGCCGACTTCGGCTTCGGCCATGGCGCGGCGCATGGCGGGCGTGGGGCGCGTGACGGTGTCGCTTCGAAGATCGACGATGTTCGCGAGTTTTGAGTTGGACATTCTGCAATTGCCTCTGTGATGGATTTGTTAGCCGAGCAGTTCGACGAAAACTTCGTTCGAGATGCTAAGTTTTTCCGGCGCAAGGCGCACGATGCTGCCTTGGCGCTCGACGAGGCCGGCGGATTCGAGCGACAAGAGTTTTTCATTTAGCCTTGCCGCGTAAGAAGGATCGAAGCCATCGAGATTGATGCCGGCAAGCTGGCGCAGGCCGAGGAACATTTCCTCTTCGTGAGCTTGTTGCGTGGAGACGGCTTCAATTTGTTCGGCGGGAAGCTTGCTGGATTGAATTGCCGCGACGTATTGGGCGGAGTCGTGCGCGTTGGCCCAGCGAGTGGCGCCGTGGAAGGAGTGCGCGCCGGCGCCGAAGCCGAGATAAGGTTCGCGGCGCCAATATTTGAGGTTGTGGCGCGACGCGTGTCCGGGCTGCGCCCAGTTGGAAATTTCGTAGTGTTCGTATCCGGCGGACGAAAGAAGTTGTCGGGCAAGATTATAGGAATCGGCCATTTGATCGTCGGAAGGGACGGCCGGCGCGCTGTATTTTGTGCCGAGCGAAATCAATTCCCTGCCGAGGCGGCTGCCTTCATCGACTTCAAGCATGTAAATGGAAACGTGCTCGGGGCGCAGCGCGATCAATTCTTCGAGCGAATTGCGCCACGATTGCGGCGTTTGGTGCGGAAGGCCGACGATGAGATCGAAGCTGAGATTCCGGATTCCGGCGGCGCGCAAGATTGGCGCGGCGCGATACACATCTTCGCGGCGATGCATGCGGCCGGAAGATTTTAGTTCGAGATCGTTAAAAGATTGCACGCCGAAGCTGACGCGGTTGATTCCGGCGGCGGCCCAGGCCGCGGCTTTTTCCGAGGTGATCGTTTCCGGGTCGGCTTCGAGCGTGACTTCTTTCCATTCGCACGCGAAGGAATCGCGAATTGCTTCGAGAATTCCGTGCAGATGGGATGGGTCCAGAAGACTCGGCGTGCCGCCGCCAAAGTAAACCGTGTCGACCACCTCATTTTCAAATTTCGGCGACGAAATGCCGGCGTCGGCATAAAACTTTCGATGATGCGAAATTTCGGTTTGCACGGCGGCGGCGTACGGAGCGTACTTTTCGGCGGAGACAACACCCGTATGGAAATTGCAATAGGTGCATTTCGTCTGGCAGAACGGAACCTGGATGTAGATGCCGAGCGTCATGGCGGAAGCATTGATTTTAGCACGCGCGGCGCGTGCCATCGCGCCGTCAAGGAATGGGGACGAGGAAGTGCTTGTTCAAGTATTTCCCGGAGGAGTGTTTTTGCAGGTCGTCGAGCGCGCCCATGCCCCAGCGCGCGAGGAGCGGAAGGAAATTCAGCTCGCGCGATTGCAGCGCCTTGTTCGGGTAAAGCAGATTGCCGAGGAATTCCGCGTGCGCGGAGAGAACTCCGGTCTTTTTGTCGCGCGCCCAGCCGGCTTTTTGCCGGAGCTTTTCCGCCTGATACGAGATTTTGCGCTGGGCTTTTTCGAGCGTCGCTTTCAGCGATGGATCGATTTTGGCGATGGGATCGTTCCAGCTATCGAGCAGTTTGCGGATCTGGCGCGCGTCTTTTTCCAGTTTTGCGCCGAGCCGCGCGGGAATATTGGCGGCGCCGAGTTTCTTGCGCACGATCTGCGAGCCGGCCCAAACGTCTTCCACCGTCATTCCGTATTGTTCGAGCAATCGCTGCGCCTTGCTGTCCACAAGCGTGAATCCAGCGCGGGAAAGGAAGACGGGCTGGCGATGAAGCAGTTTCGAATAGAAAATTTCCGATTGAGCAAAATACGAAATTTCCGATGGGCCGCCGATGTAAGCAATGGTCGGAAGCAAATAGTCCTGCAGGACGGGACGAAGGAGCGCGTTTGGACTGAACGACTCCGGCGAAGCGGAGATGGCGCTGGCAAGCTCCTCGGTGGACCAGCTCACCGAGTCGGCCTGGAAATTCGAGCCGTTCGAATGAATGGATTCGCGGCCGCCATTGCCAAGATAAAACAGGGCGGTGCTGCGGCCGGTGACTTTTACTTGCGCGGCAAAGCCGGCGCGGTCGAGTTCCCTGTTTCGCGCGAGCAAGGCGTCGTTCAATGCAACACGGTCTTCCGCGGCCTGGCGAAGAATGGGTTCGCCGAGCCGATGAAGGCGCGGATCGAGCGGGTCGAGGATGATCACTCCGTGCGGCGCAAAAATGCGGGCAAAGAGTTTTCCGAACGCGGAAGCGTAGGATTCTTCCGCCGTGTAGCTCGCGCGAAGAATCGCGCCCAGCTCTCCCGCCGCCGGGCCGCCCAGCATGACGGAGGCGGCGCGAACCATCTCTTCGATTTGCTGGCCGAGCTTTTGCGGTCCCACCGGCGAGGCCGCGCCGTGCCGCGCGGGCAATATAAATTTATTGAGCTTGCCGTCGTGGAAGAAGGCGGTGTGGCGAACCTCGTCGAGGTCGTGATCTTCCGTGGCCATCCAAAAAATCGGAACGGCATCCACGCCGGATTTGGCCAGCAAGCGAACAGTTTCGAGTGCGGAGAGCACTTTGTAAAACGAATAGGCCGGACCGCCGAAGAGCCCAACCTGTTGCCCGGTAACGACGGCGGCGGAGCCTCGTTCGAAGCGCCCGATGTTCTGGATGGCGGCGGGGCCGGCGCCGAGCGATTCGTTCTGTTCACGCAGGATCGCGGCAACGGCGCTGCGGCGCGATTGCGGATAGTGAAGCGTGGAGGAGAGCCGGACGGCGTTTTCAAGCGTCGGCTCATGCGCGAAAAAGGATTTTACGCGGGGAAAATCGTCGAGGAAAGCGAGATGGAGCGGGGGCTGATGAGGAAGTTCGCGAAACGGCAGGGCGCGACATTGCATGGACTCTTAGATGATACCCCCCGAATTAGGTCACAGCAAATAGACGAAAAAGTGGTCGTAAGGAAGCAAGTGGTGCGGCATGAGTTGGCCAAATCGGCCACAGCCTGGCGTCAAGCCCGAGTTGTAGCCGCGGCGGGTTCGAGGTTTGCGACGAATTTCGCGATCGCAGCCTTTGTGGCTTCGCTGAGCGGCAGAAGCGGCGCACGCGGCACTCCGCCGCGATATCCACGCAAGTCCATCACGAACTTTACGCCGGCGATTCCGTTTTCCGATACGACTTTCTTTGACGCGACGGACAACCTGCCTTGCAGGTCGCGCGCATGGTCGTACATTTTTTGGCGCACGAGTTGATGAAGCGCCACGCATTTTTCCGGGAAAGCGCTGGCAAGCGCCAGGATGGCGCCCACCGCGCCCGCGGCAAGCGCCGGCAGGATGACGCTCGCTCCTCCCGTAAGCATCTGGAACGAACCGGGCGCGCCGGCAACGACTTCGACAACACGTTGAATCACGCCGGAGCTGTCTTTGATGCCGATGATGTTCGAATGCTCGGCGAGCTCAAGGATTTCCGGCGTTTCCAGCGAGACGCCCGTAAATTGCGGAACGGAGTAGAGCAGGACGGGAATTGGCGATGCGTCGGCCACCGCGCGGTAATGCGTAAGGTACACTTCCGGCTTGTAAACCGGCTTGTAGTAATACGGCGTTTTCACGAGCGCGGCATGGTAGCCGAGGTCGGCGGCGCGTTTGGTGCGGGCGATGGTTTCCGCGGTGGATTCCGCGCCGGTGCCTGCAATCAGTCGCTTGCCGGGAGCGGCGGCTTCTTTCGCCGTGGCAAGAATTGCTTCCGACTCTTTCGCGGAGAGAAGCACCGATTCGCCCGTCGAGCCAAGTACAACGTAACCGGCGAGGTCGGTTTGGTTGTACCGATGGAGATTGTGTTTGAGGTCAGCGGCGGAAAAATTGCCGTCGGCATCGAACGGTGTCGTCAGCGCGGGAAAGATTCCGGAAAGGTCCACGGATTAATCTCCTGAAACGGCCGAACCGGAGGCCGGCACTTCGCCGCGATGCAAATCCTGCAAAGCAGCCACTTCGGTTCCCTGTTCGAGCATCGCGCGAATGCCGCGCGCGGCGGCATTCGCGGCGGCGAGCGTGGTGATACAGGGAATGTTGTAACGAATGGCGGCGCGGCGAATGGATTTTTCGTCGTAAAAGGATTCGCGGCCAAGCGGCGTGTTGATGACGAGATCGATCTTGCCGGTTTTGACGAGGTCCACAATGTTCGGGCGGCCTTCGTTCACTTTGAAGACGGCTTCGGCTTCGATCCCCGCGCCGAGAAGCGTGGCCGCGGTGCCGCGCGTGGCGACGAGCTTGAAGCCAAGCGATTCGAGTTCTTTGCCGAGCGAAACCAGATGCCGTTTGTCGCGGTCGTTCACGCTGAGAAAGACCGTCCCTTTTCGCGGCAGCCGCTGGCCGGCGGCAAGTTGCGCCTTCGCGAAGGCCTGGCCGTACGACGTGGAAATGCCCATCACTTCGCCGGTCGAGCGCATTTCCGGCCCGAGAATCGTGTCCACGCCGCGGAATTTGTTGAAGGGAAAGACCGGCGATTTGACGGAGTAAAAATCGTGCACGGCGATTTCCGCCACGCCATTGTGATGCACGAGCGGCAGCTTCATGTCCTTCAGTTTTTTCCCGACCATCAAGCGCGCGGCAACTTTGGCGAGCGGTACGCCGGTGGCCTTGCTGACATACGGAACGGTGCGCGAGGCGCGCGGATTCACTTCGAGCACGTACACCGTGTCGCGCTGAATCGCGTATTGCACGTTCATCAGGCCGACCACTTTGAGAGCGAGCGCAAGCCGTTTTGTGTAATCGCGAATGGTTTCAAGAACCGCCGGCGTCAAGCTAACCGGTGGCAATACGCAACTCGAATCTCCGGAATGCACGCCGGCCTCTTCGATGTGTTCCATGATGCCGCCGATCACGACATCGGTGCCGTCGGCGAGCGCGTCCACGTCCACTTCCGTGGCTTCTTCAAGAAATTGATCGATGAGCACCGGCTTTGCCGAACCCATCAGCGCCGCTTGCGCCACGTATTCCTGCACCGTATTTGCGTCGTACGCGATCACCATCGCGCGGCCGCCAAGCACGTAACTTGGCCGAACGAGAACCGGCAGGCCAATTTCCGCGGCGAGGCGCGCGGCTTCTTCCGGAATGAGCGCCGTGCCGTTGCGCGGCTGCGGAATTTTTTGTTCGTCGAGCACGCGGCCAAAGCGGCGGCGATCTTCGGCAAGGTCAATCGATTCCGGCGTGGTGCCGACGATGGGAACGCCGTTGCGTTTCAGTTCCATCGCGAGATTGAGCGGCGTCTGTCCGCCGAATTGCACGATCACGCCTTGCGGCTTTTCTTTTTCCACGATGGCGAGAACGTCTTCGAGCGTGAGCGGTTCGAAATAGAGCCGGTCGGAAGTGTCGTAGTCGGTCGAAACCGTCTCTGGATTGCAATTCACCATGATGGTTTCGTAGCCGTCTTCGCGCAGCGCGAACGACGCGTGGCAACAACAGTAATCGAATTCGATTCCCTGCCCGATCCGATTGGGCCCGCTGCCCAGAATCATTATTTTCGGGCGCGGCTGCACGTCGGATTCGTCTTCGTCTTCGTACGTCGAGTACATGTACGGCGTGAAGGATTCAAATTCCGCGGCGCACGTATCGACACGCTTGAAGACCGGCGCAACGCCGTACCGCGCGCGCTGCAGCCGCACCGCGGCCGGCGTGGTCTTCCACATTTGCGCCAGTTGTTCGTCGCTCGTGCCTTGTCGTTTCACTTCGCGGAGCAGTTCTTTCGAAGCGGTTTCCACCGTGACGCCGGCGGCGCGCTTGTTCACTTGCGTCAATTCCTGGATTTGTTGAATGAACCACGGATCGATTTTCGTGAGGTCGCAAATTTCGACCGCGGGGAGTCCACGTTCGACGGCCGTCAAAATCCAATGAATGCGGTCGGGACGCGGCGTGGCCAGCTTCTCGCGAAGCAGCGAATCGGGCGTTTCCGCGGGCGCGCGCCACGGCGTGTGCGGCTCCAGCGAACGAATCGCTTTTTGCAACGACTCTTTAAATGTGCGGCCGATGGCCATCACTTCGCCGACCGATTTCATCTGCGTGCCGAGCGTGCTGTCCGCACCGGGAAACTTTTCGAATTGCCACTTCGGAATTTTTGTCACGACGTAGTCGATGGTCGGCTCAAAACTCGCCGGCGTCTTGGTGGTAATGTCGTTGGGAATTTCGTCGAGCGACATGCCAACCGCGAGCCGCGCCGCGATTTTCGCAATCGGAAAACCCGTGGCTTTGCTGGCAAGCGCCGAGCTTCGCGAAACGCGCGGATTCATTTCAATCACGGTCATGCGGCCGGTGTCGGGGTTCACGGCAAACTGCACGTTCGAGCCGCCGGTTTCGACGCCGACTTCGCGCAAAATCGCCGCCGCCGCGTCGCGCATGCGCTGGTATTCCTTGTCGGTCAGCGTTTGCGCGGGTGCAACGGTAATGGAATCGCCGGTGTGCACGCCCATCGGGTCGAAATTTTCAATTGTGCAAATCACCACAAAGTTGTCGCGAAAATCGCGCATCACTTCCAGTTCGTATTCTTTCCAGCCGAGCACGGATTCTTCCACCAGCGCTTCGTGCACCGGGCTCATGTCCAGCGCGTGCGCAATGGAATCCGCAAATTCCTCGCGATTGTAAGCGATCGATCCGCCTGTGCCGCCCAGCGTGAACGAAGGCCGAATCACCAGCGGAAAACCAAGCTGCTCGCAAAGCCGCATCGCATCTTGCGCGTTGTTCACCAGCGCCGACGCCGGCACTTCCAGTCCGATTTTCCGGCACGCGTCCTTGAACCAAAGCCGGTCTTCCGCCACTTTAATGGCGCGCAGCGAAGCGCCAATCATTTCCACTTTGTATTTTTCGAGAATGCCTTCTTCCGCCAGCGCCACCGCAAGGTTCAGCGCCGTCTGCCCGCCGACCGTCGGCAAAAGCGCGTCCGGCCGCTCCTTCGCGATAATCTCTTCGACGTACTCCTTCGAAAGCGGCTCGATGTACGTCCGATGCGCCAGCTCCGGGTCGGTCATGATCGTCGCCGGATTCGAATTCACCAGCACGACTTCGTATCCTTCCGCGCGCAGCGCTTTGCACGCTTGCGCGCCGGAATAATCGAATTCGCACGCCTGCCCGATAATAATCGGGCCCGATCCGATGATCAGAATCTTCTTAAGGTCTTTTCTTTTCGGCATTCCTGGCTTGCGGCTCCGTTTATTTGTGTGTCGTAACGCTGCTGCTCAATCTACCGGCGCGAACTTCCCGGTTGCTGAAATTCTTTCATCATGTCGGTGAACTGCGAAAAAAGATAATGCGAATCGTGCGGCCCGGGCGAAGCTTCCGGATGATATTGCACGCTGAAAAGCGGCAACGATTTATGCCGTATCCCTTCATTCGTCTGGTCGTTCAAGTTGATGTGCGTCGGCTCGACGTCGCTCGACGGCAGCGACTCCGGGTCCACACAGAATCCATGATTCTGCGCCGTGATTTCCACTTGATTCGTCAGCAAATTCTTCACCGGATGATTCGAACCGTGGTGCCCGAATTTCAGCTTGTACGTTTTTCCGCCCAGCGCCAGCCCGCAAACCTGATGCCCAAGACAAATGCCGAATACCGGCACGCGGCCAAGCAGTTGCCGCACATTTTGCACCGCGTAGTCCATCGGCTCCGGATCGCCCGGCCCATTCGAAAGAAAAACGCCGTCCGGATGCATTCCCAAAATATCTTCCGCGGAAGTTTTCGCGGGCACCACGCCCACTTCGCAATGATGATCGGAAAGCAGGCGCAGAATGTTTTGCTTGATGCCAAAATCAAACGCCACCACGCGGAACTTTCGCGCGCCGCGGTCCGATTCCGCTTCGCCCATCTGTTCGGTCCACGGAGACGTGGCCAGATCGATCGAGCCTTGCGCCCAGTCGTACGGCTTCGTGCAGCTCACGCGGCTGGCCAGTTCCTGCCCGGCCATGCTCGGCAATTGTTTCGCTTCGTGAATCAGTTGTTCCGCGGAAGTGCCGTCCGTCGAAACCACGCCGCGCAGCGCGCCCACTTTGCGAATGTGGCGCACGAGCGCGCGCGTATCGATATCCCAAATCACCGGAATCTTGTGGCGATTCAGATAAAGCTGCGCCGTCTCCGACGACCGCCAATTCGATGAAATTTGCGAAAACTCCCGCACCACCAGCGATTCAATGTACGGCCGCGAAGATTCCTCGTCGTCCACATTCGCTCCGACATTTCCGATGTGCGGATAGGTGAGGCAAACAATCTGGCCCGCGTAGCTCGGGTCGGTAAAAACTTCCTGGTAACCGGTGAGGCTCGTATTGAAAACAACTTCGCCGCCGCGGCGCGTGTTCGCGCCCGCAGCTCTCCCGTTAAATACGCGCCCGTCTTCCAGCGCAAGGATTGCAGGTCGGTGATGAACTTCCGTCAGTGGAGCCTCCGTGATTCATATTTATTTTTCTTTTGCCTCGGCCGACGACGAGAGCGAACCGAAATGATCCACCGGCCAGTACGCGAAAACGGCGCGGCCGTAAATAAACCGGCTGGGGACGGGGCCGAAGACGCGCGAATCGTTCGAACTAATCCGATGATCGCCCATCACAAAGTACATGTCGCGCGGCACGCGCACCGGACCGTAGTCGCTCAAATCTTCGTATTGCGGCGGAACGTACGGCTCGGCCAGCGTTTGCCCGTCCACATACACCACGCCGCTGCGAATCTGCACCACTTCGTCCGGCAGCGCAATGATGCGCTTGATGAACGATTTGCTGCGATCGAGCGGATACCAAAATACCACCACGTCGCCGCGCTGGATCGGCGCAAAGCGATAGACGAACTTGTTGATGAAAATTCGCTCCTGGTCCGAAAGCAGCGGCGCCATGCTCGTGCCTTCCACCTTCACCGGTTGATACAAAAAGACGATGATCACCAGCGCCAGGCCGATCGCAATCAGAAGATCGCGCGTCCACACCCGTATCTCGCGTTTCAGCGATTGCGTGGCGGCAGGTTTTGTTTCCAGAGCAATTGCCGGCAAGTCCGAGTTCAATGCGGCTGCCTCGGCGGGGGAAGGATGCTCTTTCTCGTCCGGATTCAGCATTTTTCTTGCCTATAAGTTATAGCACGCGAACCGAGCGCCGCGCCAGATTCGAATTGCGCTCTCTTTGCATTTTTTTGATGCGCGCGCCGCCGCATCCGGTTGCAGCCGGTAGCGCAGGCACTCTTGCCCGCGCGCCTCCGCCAAAGCCACAAAACGCGTAGAGACAGCCACCAATCACTGCATCCGGTTGTAATCGAACAGACGAATCTCTTTCGTCACGCCGAATGTGAACCCCGAACGTGGGTCATACTTGTTCAGCCCGCGGATGCCGGCCAGATCCCACGTAAATCCCCCGGCGTTGATTTGCAGGCCGAAGCGCGCTTGGCCCGTGCTTTGCGTGCCGATCAACGCATTGTTGATCGTGCGATCCGAATACAGCCCGTTCACTTCGCCCACCACGTTCACGCGTTTGTGGACCGGATAGCTGAAGCCGGCGCCGTACATCAGCACATCGTTCTGCGTGAAGAGCGCGTTCGGCGCTTGCAAAATCTCCAATCCCAGGTCGCCCATCAATTTCAATTTCCGAAGCTGCTCTTCCAGCGCAATCAACGCAAACACATTCGTGGTGTTGGTGCCAATGCCGCGCGCCTGATTCGAATTCGGCATGATGAAGCCGAACCGCAACGCCAGTCCCGGCCTTTTCCCCGACGGCTGAAAGAACCGAATCTTCGTCGAGAGCGCAAAATCGCCCGTGTCGTGCGTCGTGTTCACGCCCGTCAGCTGCAAATTCGGAACGAACGACGCGCCTCGCGACTTTACGTCCAGAAAATTCTGAACTGCGCCTTCCAATTCGACTTCTGCAATCTTGCTGATGCCCACGCGAAGATTCAGCACGCCGACGGAAGTCTCGTCTCCACGCAGCCCTGACAGAGGAAAGCCCGCATCTTGCAGGAAGTCGAAACCGATTTCCGCGCGAACGTCGCCCGCCGGCACCGTCTGCACATCCGTCGTTTTGAAAGGGCGGTCTTGCGCCGAAGCGGCGCCGCACGCGAAGCAGAACAGGGCAAAAACGAAAACCACCTTGCGCATGCCCCGTAAGGTAGCACAGCCACTCCTGGCTGTGCACGGTGTAATCTCCGCCCAGCACAACCCGACAAACACAATCCACAACGCTTCGCTTCAACCGCCTTCCACGCAAACTCCTCCGCCTCTAGCCAAGCGCATAATTCAATCCAGCCAGCGCCGCGATCACCGCCGTTTCCGTGCGGAGAATCAAACTCCCCAGCGCCGCCTCGCGAAATCCCGCCGCCGCCGCTGCGGAAAATTCCTCCTCCGTCCATCCTCCTTCGGGGCCAATCGCTAATGTGACTTTGCATGGCGCCTCGGCAGGCAGAATCGTTCGCAGCGGCCGCGCTTCGGCCCGTTCAGAGAGCATCACTTTGCAGCCATCGGCCTGGGAAAATGCCGCGCCAGATTTTTCAAGCGATCGCAACGCCGGAATCGCCACGCGACGCGATTGTTGCGACGCCTCCAGCAGAATCTTCTTCCATCGCTCCGCGCGCTTTTCGGCCGCATGCAAAAGCGCCTTTTCGCTCCGCGCCGCGGCAACGGGAACAATCGTATGCACGCCAAGCTCGGTCGCCTTCTCGATCGCCCACTCAAACGAATCGAATTTCACAATCGAAAGGAGCAGCGTCGCCTGAAACGCCGCTTCCCTGCTTGCAATCGGCTCCACCAAAGCGAACTCCACCCGATCGCGGCTTACATCCTCGATTCGTGCAAGCCACGCAGCTTGGCCGTCGCTCAATTCATAAAGCTGTCCACGCTCCGCCCGAAGCACGCGCCCCACGTGATGCGCCGCATCACCGGTCATCACGGCCGTATTTCCGTTAAATTGTTCAACAAAAAATCTTCTGCGCACGCCTACGCCTTGCCCTGCGGAAGTACGGCTCGCCGTGGCTCTGTTGTCCAGCTTCCCATGCCCCGCCTTGCCCCGGTGTCATCCCGAATCCCCGCTGCTTTAGCGGGGTGAGGGATCTGCTTTTCGCTTTTTGACTGCACTCTCACGAGGACGTCAACCGAGCCGCTCGCCGCCTCTTACCCGAAGATGTCTTTCACTTTATCGAAGAACGTTGAGCCGCGTTCGGCCGGAGCATTTTCGATTTTCAACGTCGCGCCAAGTTGCTCCATCAATTTCCGCTGTTCGCGCGTGAGCTTCGTCGGCGTCATCACTTGCACGTGGTAATACAAATCGCCGCGCCCGCCGCCGCGCGGATCGGGCAATCCCTTGCCCTTGATTCGAAACACCGCGCCGCTCTGCGTGCCTTCGCCAATTTTAAGTTTCTCTTCGCCGTTCAGTCCCGGCACTTGCAGCTCGGTTCCCAGCGCCGCCTGTGCCACGCTCAGCGGAATCGTGCAGTACAAATCCGCATTGCGCCGTTCGAAAAAAGGATGCTCCCGCACTTCCAGCACAACGTAGAGATCGCCCGGTGCACCGCCATTCGCTCCCACTTCACCCTCGCCGGGAACCCGCAACCGCGTGCCGCTGTCCACGCCCGGCGGAATCCGCAATTCAATCGTCTTTTCTTTTTCAATCCGGCCCTGTCCGTGGCAATCGGCGCAGCGCTCGCGAATAATCTGCCCCGCGCCCTGACAAGAGGGGCATGTCCGCGTGATCGTAAAGAATCCTTGCTGATAAGCAACTTGTCCTCGCCCGCCGCACGCCTGGCAAGTTGTGGCGCCCGTTCCCGCCTTCGCCCCCGTCCCTCTGCACGAACCGCAAAATTCCTGCCGCGGCACTTTGATCTTGGTCGTTACGCCCGCCGCGCCTTCTTCAAACGTCAGCGTCATGTCGTAGCGAAGGTCGGCGCCGCGCTGGCTGCGCGTGCGGCCGCGCCGTCCGCCGCCCAGCACGTCCTCAAAGCCAAAAAAATCTCCGAAAATGTCGTGAAAGTCCTGAAAGATCGTTCCGCTAAAGTCCGTCGCGCCGCCCGAGGAACTCAAACCCGCGTGGCCGTACGTGTCATACACCTGCCGCTTTTCTCCGTCGCTCAGCACGCTGTACGCTTCCGTGCACTCGCGGAAATTCACTTCCGCAACTTCTTTATTTTCCGGATTGCGGTCCGGATGCCACTTCAGCGCCGCCTTGCGGTACGCGCCCTTGATCTCTTCGGAGCTCGCCGTCTTCGCAACGCCCAACACCTCATAAAAATCTCTTTGGTTCCCTTTTGCCATGCGCTCCCTTCTTCGAATCCTGTCATCGAATTCCGCTCAGCACTAGTTGCCGTTGTAGGGGCTATCTTTCGAGATGGCCCTCTCTTGCTATGCTGTGTGCGCCGTTGTACCGGCCATCTTCTACAATGCCGGTTCTCCCTAATTCACTGACGACTTCGATGCGTGAGTCGGGTGTACCGCTACACGCACCATCGCCGGCCGCAACACCCGGCCGCCAAACAAATATCCCGCTTGGAATACTTGCAGCACCGTGCCGTCCGGCTGGTCCGTCGATTCCACGCGATCCACCGCTTGATGCTGATGCGGATCGAACGCCTGTCCCGCCGGTTCAATGCGCTCCACGCCAAGTTTCGTCAAATTGTCCAGCAGCTGTTTGAAAATCAGCTCGAAGCCCTTGCGGTAATTTTCGTACTCCGCTTCGCGATGCGCGGCCAAGGCGTGTTCGAAGCCGTCCACAATCGGAATCAGCGCTTCGATCACCCGCGCCGTCGTTCGCTTGCCGTCTTCCGCGCGTTCCCGGTCGATGCGTTTGCGATAGTTGTCAAAATCCGCTTGCCGCCGCAGCAACGTCTGCCGCAAATCGTCCAGGTCCGCCGCCAGTTTCGCCACGTCCGCGTCCGCCCGCGCATTGTCCGCGGACAATTCTTCCGCTTCCGCGCCCTCGCGTTGTGTCGGTTCCAAATCGTCCCGCTTCGCTTCCATGACCACGTTCCCTTTCTGGTGTGCTCGTCGCTTTATATTTTTCCCAGCGCTTCGCCGAAAAGCTCGGCCACGTACGCCACCGCGCTGATCGCGCGTTCGTACTGCATGCGCGTGGGGCCAAGAATTCCCAGCGAACCTTGCGCCAGATCGCCGCGCGTATACGGCGCGCTGATCATCGCCAAATTCTCGCCCGCTTCCGATATTTCTTTGATGCCGATTTGCACCAGCACCGGCTCCGGAGAATCGATGCAGGCATTTAGCACGCTCACCAGGCGGTGTTTTTCTTCAATCGCTTCCAGCAATTCCTTCATTTGCGATTGCGTGGAAAATTCCGGCGACCCGACAATCTGCGCCGTGCCCTCCACGTAAATCTGCCGCGTCGCGCCCTCTTCAAGCGTCGCCGGATCGCACAGCGTCAGCGCGCTTTGGATCAGCCCTTCGTACCGCTCCCGCTCCGTCGCCAATTTGATCAGCAAATCCTCGCGGATCGCTTCGAGCGTCCAGCCCGAATAGTGCCTGTTCAAAAAATCGGACGTCGCGTCCAGCTCCGCTTGCGTGAAAACCCGGTTCGCCTTCACGATTTTGTCGCGCGAACTCCCGCCCGGCAAAGTGATCACAATCACGACGCGGCCGTCGGGCAGACTCCACATCCGCGCGTGCTCTAGGACAGTCCGGCGCATCGGCGGCGCCACGATGATGCCCAAGCCGTTCGAAACTTCCGCCAGCACGTGGCCGGCGCGCTCCGTAATCTCTTCCGTGGTTTTCGCCGACGACATCTGCCCGCGAATCCAGTCGCGATCGTGCACGCTCAGCGTCGCCTGCGCCGCAATTTCGTGCGCAAAAAAACGGTAAGCGGCCGCCGTCGGCACTCGCCCCGCGGAAGTGTGCGGTTGATACAGAAATCCGCCGTCTTCAAGGTCCGCCATCACGTTTCGAATTGTCGCCGGGCTCAGCGTCTCTTCGAATCTCTTCGAAATTGCGCGCGACGATACCGGCTCGCCCGTTTCAATGTACGTTCGAACCACATCCGCCAGAATCTGCCGGTTGCGCCGCTCTTGAATTGCCGCGTTTTTCATCGTTAGCACTCAGTGCTTGACAGTGCCAACTACCATTTTAGGAACGCTATCAAGTCCCGTCAATGTAGCTTGCGCTTCACCGTGCCTTATCGAGCCAAACTAGGGCTACGAAGCCGACGATGATAAATGTCCATAGCGCGCTTACAGTGACGACTTGCCAGTCCTTAGGCTTCTTCCAGATAGCCCGGTGCGCTCTCCGAAACGATCCACGTCGACTCCATTCAATGAAATAAAGCCGTGCGAGAAAGCACACGCAAATTATGACGACGCTTCTAGCAATAAGCAGCCAGTCTCCATGAGTCATGGTCACGCTGTCGCCTCACTTCGTTTCGAACGACGCGGTTTTTCGTGGGTCAGTTGTTGTCGATCTGCGCTCGTTGCAGCTTGTCCGAATAGTCGATGTACAGCGTTTTCCACTCGGTGTAAAAATCGATCGCGGCAATCGCGGCTTCGCGATGTCCGTTGCCGGTTTGCTTCGTGCCGCCGAATGGCAAATGCGTCTCCGCGCCAATCGTCGGCGCGTTGACGTAGACAATGCCGGTGAAAAGATCGCGCATCGCGGCGAAGGCCTGATTCACATTGCGCGTGTAAATCGAAGCCGAAAGTCCGTACGGCACGCCATTCGCGATCTGCACCGCTTCGTCGAATCCTTCGAACGGAATCACGCTCACCACAGGCCCAAAAATTTCTTCCTGCGCGATGCGCATTTTCGCGTTCACGTCGCCGAAAACGGTCGGTTCGTGGAACCAGCCCTTCGCATGCGCGCCGCTTGACAAGCGATTTCCGCCCGTCAAAAGTTTCGCGCCTTCCTTTTTGCCGATCTCCACGTAATTCATCACCGTCTGCAATTGCTGCTCGTTGATGCACGGCCCCATTTCCACCGTCGGATCAAGGCCATTGCCGACTTTCAGCGTCTTCACGCGATCCACAAATCGCTTCACGAACTCCGCATACACTTTCTTGTGAACCGCCACGCGGCTCGCCGCCGTGCACCGTTGGCCCGTCGTGCCAAATCCGCCCCACACCGCTCCGTCCACCGCCAATTCCAAATTCGCGTCGTCCATCACCACAATAATATTCTTGCCGCCCATTTCAAGGCTCACGTGCTTGAAATCCGGCGCGCAAGCCGACGCAATAATTTTTCCCACCGCCGTCGAACCCGTAAAACTCATCACCGGAACGTCTTTGTGTTTCGAAAGCGGCGCGCCCGCATCCGGCCCGTCTCCACTCACAAGATTCACGACGCCTTTCGGCAATCCCGCGTCCACCAGCGCTTGAATGTAGTGATACGACGAAAGCGGCGTGTCTTCCGCCGGCTTCAACACCACCGTGTTTCCTGCCACGAGCGCCGGCGACATTTTCCACGACGGAATCGCCATCGGAAAATTCCACGGCGTAATCATTCCCGCCACGCCAATCGACTGTCGCACGCTCATCGCAAATTTGTCCGGCAATTCCGAAGGCGTCGTCTGCCCAAACAATCTCCGGCCCTCGCCGGCCATGTAATACGTCATGTCGATGGCTTCCTGCACGTCGCCGCGAGTTTCGGCGAGCACTTTGCCCATCTCGCGGGTCATGTCTTTCGAATATTCCTCTTTGCGCTGGACCAAAATTTCCGCCGCGCGATACAAAATTTCCGCGCGCTTCGGCGCCGGCACCAGCCGCCACGATTTGTACGCTTCTTTCGCCGCGTCCACCGCCGCGTTCACATCGGCTTCATTCGAAGCGACAAAATTTCCCACCAGCTCTTCCGTGTTGGCCGGATTGCGGTTTTCATACGTCTTCCCGCTCTTCGAATCGACCCATTCCCCGCCAATAAAATTTTTGTATACGCGTGGTGCGACCGACGTAGCCATGCTTCCTCCTAGACCTGTACCCGATTCGTTTTTCGCTTCAGTTTCCGCTGGAAACGCTGCAGGAGACTCTCTACCGGAGTCATTTGACTGTAGCACTCGCTTCCAAACACCGTCAAACGGCGCGACTTGCATCGTGATGTGTTGCGTTTCGTTGCGCAAAATCCGCACCGGTCGCGGACTAAAGCGCGTTGCCCCGGACATTTCTTCCCTCCCCGGCTACACCGCACAATTTTCTTTTCAAATTTGTGGTGGACGGCGCATCATGGTTGCTGCCCGGTCCCAGGAAGGAACACTGGGATGAAACGGATCGCTTTGCGGGTAGCGCTGCTTCTGGCGTTTGCGGCAGGTCGTGCCGCGGCCCAACAAGCAAGCTACAACTTCGACCTCGACACGGATTTCTCCAAATTCCTCAGCTATAAATGGGTCGACATCAAGGGCGAGCAGCAGGTCGACCACCTCACCGCGGAGCAAATCACCATTGTGGTTGACGCGGAGCTGGCCAAGAAAGGCCTGTTCAAAACAAATTCCGACTACGCCGACCTTTACATCGGCTACCAGACGGCCCTCAGCCGGCAAACTCCGTGGATGGCCTATCGTGACGGCTGGGGCTACGGCCCCGGGTGGGGCGGCGGATTGGCGTCGATTGCCGAATCTTCCGTCCGCGCCGGCCACCTCGATCTGGACATCTATGCCGCAGCGGAAAAAAAACTGGTGTGGCGCGGCGCCGTATCCAATGCGTTCGATCTCGGTCTAAGTCTCGGCAATAGCGAGGCGAAGATCCAGAAGTCCGTTGAGAAGCTGCTGCAGAATTATCCGCCGAACCGCTTCGCCCCACCCTCCGGCCGCCAGCGCGAATTGAACGACCACCGGCGCGGCGCTCATTGCTTTCTCTGCAACATGGCGCCCGCTTTGTTCCACCATCGAGCGCCGCACGATCATTGAGCCGCAATTGACTCACCGCAACAAGAGTCTCGCCTGCGGAGACATTTGCCTGCAGCACCCGCCTCCAAACACCGTTAATTCGCCAAACAGAACTATCTTCCGGGCAAATTCCGCGGCTGGTTTCAGTTACAGTGGCCCGACCTCGACGATTTGACCAGGCGAGACAGATAAGAGCGATTCCGCAAAGGCAGGCAATAGCGGCAGCAAGTCTTTCATTCGATTGGATTTTGCGCACAGGACCACGACGGCCACCTTCCGTCCCGTCATATTCTGCTGGTACTTCATTCTTCGGTCGCTGGTGAGCAGAACATCCCACACGCCTTCCGCAAGCGCCAGCAGCTCACCGTTCTTCTTGGAGCCGTAGCCCGCTCTGCGCACTGTTTCGCACTCGTGGCCCATCGCGGTAAGCGTTTGTCGCAACGTCGCTGGCAGGCACTCGTCGATGAGGATTTTCATTTCTCAAATCGAGCTAGCATTAGCGCTTTCGCTTCTTCCAGCGCAGCGATGGCTTGTTCCCGGCTAACGCCCGGATATTGTTCCAAAAATTCATCGAGCGTGTCCCCTGCTTCCAGGTAGTCGAGCAAGGTTTGGAAAGGCACACGTGTGCCCCGGAAGACTGGCTCACCGCTGAGGATCTCGGGGTCTTGGATAATCACGCTCTGCGAGTTTGCAGCCATGGCGACCGTCCTTCCGTGTTTTGATTCCAATCTGTCCCCATTGTGTCACATCGTGTAGCGCTGACGCCGCTAAGTCCTTCCCTTCGAGCAGCTTACTATAATACACTTTTGACTTGACATCAGGATTAACGGTGTGGTAGGCTTATTTTCGTAGAGAATTACGCCCCGACACCCGTCGGGGCTTTTTCTTTTTAGCAACAGGTTGCCGAAAAACGACTTAACTGGTCATTCCGGAGGCGAAGTTTGCCCGAGGAATCTGCTTTTTCTCTCTGCGATCTCTGTGCTCTATCTCCGTGTTCTCTGTGTTAAGCCGTTTCCTTCTTCTTCCGCGTTGGCCGTTAGTTGTCGATCGAAGATGCCGGGCTAAAGCCGCGGCGCTACATTTAGACCTATTTCCACTCAGGAATCGAAAATCATGAAAAACACAAAAATCGATGCGGCACGGGTGTGGAAGCACTTCCATGACGACCTCGTTCCGCAGCTTCGTCTTTCCGTCGTCGACCGCGCCGTATACTCGCACCTCTTCCGGCACACCCATCTCGAAGGCAAGCCACGCCTCCGCTTTTCTCTCGCCTGGCTCGGGCACGGCGTTGGGCTCACCCCAGGCACTGCTCGCCTGGCCCTTCATCGCCTCATCCACACTGGTGCACTGCGCCTGATCGAATGCAGCAAAGACGGTCACGTCGTGCAAGTGCGACTGCCTAAGGAAATTCGCGGCGTGCGTCTGTCCAAGATGGCGTGCGCCCAACAAGAAGTCAGCACGGTAAACCTTGAGGAGACGGACTTCCTGCACAGCTCGGTCTTGCGCCTCTCGATTCACCGACGGGAAGCGGGCCGGTGTTTTTATTGCCTCCGCCGCGTGGTTCCACGCAGGCGTTGCTTGGACCACGTCGTCCCGCGCGCTAAACTCGGCCGCAATTCCTACCGCAATCTGGTATCTGCTTGCGACAGCTGCAACACAAAAAAAAGAGCTAGCCCTGCAGAAGAGTTCCTGCGCTGGCTTTTCCGCGAACGCAAACTCAACTCCGCCGAGCTCCGCATCCGATTTCGCGCTCTCCGCGCCCTCAAAGCCGGAAAGCTCATTCCCAAAATTGATTCGAGCCGGCTAGCGACCAAATAGCCTGCGTGTAGGGATGCGCACATTTTGTAACGCCGGCTTCCAGCCGGCTTGGCCTTTCTCTGCGACCTCTGTGCGCTTCCCTCTGTGTCCTCTGTGTTAAGTTTTTTTCTTTCTCTTCAGGGTAAAGAGCCCGGGGACTCCGGCCACCGCGCGTCCCGCCGCCTTTAGCAGCCGTGATAATCTACGGGCATGAAGCAAACCGCCGTTTTCGTGCTTGCCAAAGAAGGCGGCTACACCGGCCTTTCCTCGAATGCGGTTCGTGAGGTTTTTGAAATCGTGGAAGCCTGAACCCTGCGGATTGGGAACGCCGCCCGGTGCATAGGCGCGGACCTTCCGCGATGGGGCCATCCACCAGTACACAAAATCCAATGGCAGATTCGCAAATGCGAGAAAAGCGGCCACTCCGAGGACCTCGGCCGGAGCCGGCGGGGCCGACGCTCAAGAACTACATCACGCCCGCCGGATTCGCGCGGCTGCAAGACGAGCATCTGTTTCTTCTGAGCCGCGAGCGGCCCGCTGTCGTGCAGGTCGTCGCCTGGGCCGCGGGTAACGGAGACCGCAGTGAAAACGCCGACTACCTTTACGGCAAACGACGGCTAAATCAGATCGATTCGCGTATTCGCTTTCTCACCAAACGCATTGACGCGGCCGTCGTCGTCGATCCCGCCGCTCCACGGCCGGCGTCCGCCGCTTCGCGCGTCTTCTTCGGCGCAACCGTCACCTACAACGATGCCGCCGGCGTGGAACACGTCGTCTCGATCGTCGGCATTGACGAGGTGGACCTCGACCGCGGCTACATCAGCTGGCGCTCGCCTCTTGCCAATGCGCTCATGAAGGCGAGCCGCGGAGACCGCGTGGAACTCCGCGCCCCATCGAAGACGGAGAGCCTCGAGATCGTCGAGATCGAGTACGCGCCGATTCCCATGGATCCTTTCCGCGAACCGCTCGGAGCGCAGTCCACGCCCAGTGTCGAACGTTCCTAAAGCTCGGAAGCTCGGAGACATACGAGATGTTTCCGCTAATTGTTTCAGAAGAATCGCTTCGCTCACCAGGACATCAGATAAACGGAAACTTCCCGTCTATTCCCGTCCGTCCTAAGCGTCACGCTCCCACGCGCGCGCATCTATTTCGAGTGGAGCGTTGTCGTAGCCAACGGTCACGATCTGTTGAAGATACTCAGGCAGAAACGCAGCAATCGAGCCTCTTATTTCATATTGATGTACATGTCGGAACTCGTGCGACAAGACGCGGGCGGTAAAATTACCGGCAGCTATGAATATGCCGTAGCCAAGTGTGAGGCCCACGTTCCCCGGACCAAGTAAGCCTGTCTGAATAGCTGCCTGCCGCAATTCCGCGTCGGTTGGCATAGGAATCGTAGGAACTATTTTTACGCGTATCCGCTCAGGATTCTTGACTCCAACGCTTTGTGCCAACGCCAGGTTCGTTGCATTCAACCCGTGACCGGTTTGCGCTATGTCCTGCGATTGCATCTCCGCCCATGCTATGGCCTTGGGTAGAAGTTGTGGAAGAACGGACAGTAGATCGAGGTCTGGCATGGTGTCGGGCATATTCTAATTTTTCCTGACAAGCGTCAACGTCCCGTCTGTCCCCTTCGGTCCGAAGTTAGTTTTTCAGATTACATGACGACCTGTGGTTCGTCAGCTTCCTTGACTTGTTCAACGAGTTCTTCTTGTTCAGCGAGATGTTCAATGGCAGACCGCTTAAGGGAAACTTGTTGAATCTTGAAGCTTCCGTCCGGCGCGAGGATAAATTCGAACCGCGGCTCCTTGGAGGATACGCATAGCCTTTCAATGATGTTGATAATGACGGATGCGCGGTCGTTTACAGGCTCACGGTGGTGGAACTTAATCTGCGTGTAGTAACTGCCAACCTTAAAGTCGGACGAGATGGAAATCCGGAGTCGGCGCTCACTTAGACGTTCTTTAATTAGTGATTCGAACGTCTGTGCCGACCGGTCCCGCTCTGTAAGGATATGTTTTCGGTAAAGGTCCTCACGAACGGCCCGCACCAGAGCTTCCCTCTGCTCTGCAGATTCTAACTGTCGAACCGGCTCAACTATCTGAGGTTTTTGTTCAGATGTTTCAGCGCCTGGTAGAGCTTTTATGTACGCAATAAGCATTCCGGCCGCAGTCAAGACAGCAAGAATACCGAAAACATAGCCAAGACTTGAATATTGAGCCGAGAACGTGAACACAACCACCGCAACAACAGCAGTCATGCTCACGGCGTCATAGGTGCTTCTCTTGATTGTCTTCAATCCGGTTTCCTCATCTTCGCGAATAGGCCAGTCCAAGCGAAGCCAGCCGTTAACGCCTGCTGTGGATTGATAGGCTGCAAAACTCCTATCCCGACGAAACAGCCAACGACTGTGAAAGCCAACAACTCAATTATACGCTTCCACCGATTGTCAATGGGTAGCAGTTCCACAATCTTAGACAGACCATAGACGCGCAGCTTATCAGGTCCCCATTTGCACCAATACACGATTGCACCTACCGCCGTGTATGCGATGACCCAACGAAGCGGCAACGGATTTGGGAACATCAACCACGCTCACTGGGCGGAGGGAATTTTGCGATAAGCTCTTCAGCCTCCTTCAATCTCTTAAGGACCTGATTAAGTTTCTCTATCAAAATCTCTACATCCTGCTTTGTCATCTGGAACCAAACCTTTTGGTCGCGCGCGTCGGTGTCGAGCAATGCGACCGCCATTGGTACGGCGAATCCGCCTTTCTCCTGGTCGCCAATTCTGATATCCACAACTGCCTCAAAGTCGTCGAATGAAGGCAACACGGCATCTGTCAGCCTGCGTGTTGCGACTGCTTTACTAAGTTCCGGCTTAATTTGCGTGACTTTGGGAAGAATCCGCAGCAACGCAGGCTTTTCGGCCGTAGAAACAAGTCCTGAGTCAAGCAATCCCTGTAATACCTGTTCAACGGTTTCTTTGCCGGTAGAAGCAAGAGCAGAGAACATTGCCAGCGATACCACTGCACTTGTTGCCTCGTCGACAGAAATATTAAGGTCCTTTGCAAGCTGCTCTTCTTCTGCGCGACTCTGACGACCTGCATTCGTGAGAACCGTTTCAAGGATGGCGGAGTATGCAGACTCTGGCAGCTTAGCAACTACTGAAAATCCTCTGCGGAGCAATGCCTTTGGAGCAGCGGGCATATCGGAAAGAATGTCTTTTATCGGAACGTCACCGCTCAGCGGAATATGGAGATGACCCATCGCGGATTTACCCCCATTGAAGGCCTATGAAGAATAACCAAAACGGAGTTGTTGTCAAGGTTAGGAACTCGGTGCTGGTGGCCGCGTCTTAATCCCAAAAAAGGATTTTGGGTGGCCCTCGCGGGTTTTGCAAGGGTGGGTCTTCTACGGTTCGGTTTTTCACTAGCGAGCTTGTTCGCTGGCATTAACCTGCGGCACTACGGCACTATTGGCCGTGGTAGGCTCGCCGACCTACGACGAGTTGGACGAAGTAGGAAACGACGTTGGCAATGAAGACATCACAGAGCAAATCACTCGCAGGGAACACATTAAGCGCGCGGGATGCGACATCATCTTTTGCATTATGCGTTTTCGATTCGCACGTCTCTAAATTTTCGAAAGTCCTCATCGAACGTGGCAACCGGAGAGTCTTCGGCCGATGCCGCCGCGGCGATTACGCAGTCCACGAAATGAACCTTTGTCCGGCGATAGCGGTCCAGCGCGTCCAGATGCATCGCGGCTTCGCCGATCTGCACACCCGGGCTTGAAAGCAAAGTGCCAAGCGCCGCCGCGATCTCTGCTCGCGGATGCTTGTAGAAAGATTCCAGCACAAAGACGCACTCCGCCAGCACCGCGGGCAACACGACAATTTCCACCTCGCCGCGATCGCACGCGTCAAATAGTTTCCCTGCCGCTTTGGCGTGCTTTTCGTGGTCTTGCACCAGGTAGCGGACGATCAGATTCGTGTCCACGAGCCTGCGCTTCGCGCTCATCGGACGCTCGCGCGGTTCCGCGCCGCCTTCGCCGCGGCTTCGCGGATTTCGCCGAAACTCTTCTTCCTGCCCTTCTTGCTGGCCAGCACACCCTTCAGCGACCGCGTGCCGGGATGCACGCGAATCGTGGCATGGTCTCCTTCCACCACGTATTGGAGCCTATCGCCGGGCTTGATCTGCAGCGCCTTGCGAATCTTCCCTGGAATCGTTGTTTGTCCTTTGCTCGTGACCGTGGAATGGGTCATGAATCGCTCCTTACATTGCATCTTTTCCTTACCTAGTCTCGATTCCTTACTTTTTTACTGTACCTTACCTATACGTCGCCAGCAAGGACCCTCGATGAATCTTCCCCGCGCTTTTCTCCGCCGCGCCGAACTTTTACGCACTTCACGTTGTGCAGAGCACACGGAACTCCGCAATGGCCCGCGAATCGATATAGAATGGCGGAAAGGAGAACCATTCCATGGCGGCGCTCGATTGCTCGCAATGCCACACCGTCGAAGAAGTTATGAAGTGGTTTGAAGGGCTCGACCGCGAGCAGCTCAAGGCGGTGTTCGAATTTGCCGCGCACAGCCTTGAAGCGCCCCCTTCCTCGACCGTCAGCCGCTAGCGCTCGCTGAGTTCCTCGGTTCGGCATCGTTAGGAACAGGCGTATAATCGAGCAATGGAAATCACCGTCAAGCTGCCCGACGATCTCGCAGAACACAGTAACCCGGCGCGCGAGGCTCTCGAAGCTTTGGTCGTGGAAGGGTACCGCTCCGGAGCATTCTCCGATTATCAGGCGAGCCAACTCCTGGGCCTCTCCCGTCTCGCTTTCGAAGGTTTTTTGAAGGAACGGAATATCCACGAACACGCCTACAGCGCGGAAGACCTCAAGCAGGACGAGGAAACGTTGCGGAAGCTTGAAGGTAACGGCTCCGCGCTACGATGATCGTCGTCGCCGATACTTCTCCCCTTAACTATTTTGTTCAGATTGGTTGCCAATCGGTTTTGTCTTCCCTGTACCAGCGCGTGCTGGTTCCGCCAACCGTGCTCGCAGAACTCGCTCACCCTGATGCTCCGAAAGCCATTGCCGACTGGCTCTTGCACTTGCCAGTTTGGATCGAAGTGCGACGGACGGCGGCACCGCCCGATACTGCGCTTGCCGATCTTGACCCGGGGGAACGGGAAGCGATTCAACTCGCGCAAGAGCAGCGAGCGGATTTGCTTTTGATTGACGAGCGGCGCGGACGTTTGGTGGCAAAACGTCGCGGCTTGGCTACAACCGGAACTCTCGGGGTCCTTCTTGCCGCCGCCCAAAAGGACTTGCTCGACGCCGCGGCGACGTACCAGCAACTCGCGACGAAAACGAATTTCCGCTGCACCCCGGAACTGCAAGACATTTTCCTGCAACGCCTCCGCGCCCTGGGCAGAAATCGCGGATAGCCACGCGTCCGATGCCGATTTTGCCGCTTCTTGGCTAGCGAAGTTGCGTCTTCGTTTTGTCTGTGACCACCGCGCCGGCCTTCATCACCCACTTCACTTTGTTGATGGCCACATTTACGTCGGCCAACGGATCGCCTTCGACGGCGACCAAATCTGC
>DATGEI010000025.1:0-48571 GCA_035310365.1 Candidatus Acidiferrum sp. | reverse complement strand
GATAAAACTTACGCACTGATTCATCGGCTCCAGCCCGCCGCGCTCATCATTCCCAATCATCACCAAAAACCGCGGCCCGGCGAAGACGTGCAGACATTCGAACGCGACCTTCCCGGCGACAACACCGCCGGCTTCAACACCACGTTCATCAGCGACGCGCTCCCGCTCGAAAGTTGCAACACGCTCAACGGCTCATGGGGCTTCAACATCGGCGACACGAAATACAAATCGCCCGAAGAAGTCGAACAGATGCTCGTTCGCGCCGCCGGAAACAATTCCAATTTGCTTTTGAACATCGGCCCGCTTCCGAACGGGGAAATTCAAGAGGAATTCGAAACTCGCCTTCGCGCCGTCGGCCAATGGCTCGCCAAATATGGCGACTCGATTTACGGAACGCGCGGCGGTCCGCTTGCGCCCGCCGATTGGGGCGTCACCACGCAAAAAGGCAATAAAATTTACGTCCACGTCTTGAAATGGAACGCCCCGCTTCTCGCGCTTCCGCCGATCTCAAAAACAATCGCAAACGGTCAGGATTTGGCCACGGGAACAAAAGTGGAGGTAACGCAAACCGCGAACGGCGTCGTGCTGAAGATGCCCGCGGCGGCAAAGAGCGAAACGGACCGCGTAGTTGTGCTGTCGGTGAATTAAGCCTGCGCCGATGCGGCCTTTGCGCTCTGCATGCGTGGCACAACGCGCAACAGAAAAATGACGCTGCCGACGACGCAGATCACACCGAACGTGGCCACCGTTGCCGGTGCGCCATATCGCTTCGCAAGGCCGCCGGCAAGCAGCGATCCAATCGGCTGCACTCCCATGAACATCGTCGCGTAAACCGCCATCACGCGGCTGCGCAATTCATCCGGCACACGGTTCTGCACCGTCGTATTCGTCGCGGCCATTTGTGAAGTCGCGGCAAATCCGAAAACAAACATCACCGCGGCGGAAACCCAGAACCAGCGCGATTGCGAGAACGCAATCAAGCCAACCGACGCAATCAAAAACATTGTCCCCACCCAATTCACCATCCCTTTGTAATTCGTTCGCGCGGCAAATTGCAGCGCGCCCAGCACCGCGCCGATTCCCGAAGCGCTCATGAGCAATCCCAAACCGCGAGGCCCGCCGTGCAGCACATCTTGCGCAAAAACGGGCATGAACACCATGTACTGCAAGCCGAAGCAGCTCAGCATGCTCAGCAAAATCAGCACCGACCGAATCGCGCGGTCGCTCATCGCAAAGCGGAATCCTTGCAAGAAGCTTTGCCACGCGGAGCGCGTCTCCGCCATTTCTTCTTGCGGCGCAATCCGCATCGCCAGCAGCGCCAAAATCACGGCGAGAAAACTCAATCCATTTACAAAAAAACACCAGCCTTCGCCGACGAGGGCGATGGAAAATCCCGCGATCGCCGGCCCCACCACGCGCGCGCCGTTAAAAATCGAGGAATTGAGCGCAATCGCATTCGGCAGATCCGGCTTGCCCACCATGTTCACAATAAACGACTGCCGGATCGGCACATCAAACGCGTTCACGATTCCCTGAAAAAAACCCACCACGATCACCACCCACGCCCCGCGCCGATCGTGAATGACATGCTTCAGCGTCAGCACCGCAAGCAAAAACGCGAGCAACATCGATGCCGCTTGCGTCGCAATCACGCCGCGATGCCGGCTGTATCGATCGCCAACATATCCGCCCACCGACGAAAGCAGCAGCATCGGAATCTGATTCGCAAATCCAAAAACGCCCAGCAGCGCCGCCGAACCCGTCAATCGGTACACCAGCCACAGCTGCGCCGCGTTCTGAATCCACGTGCCGCACAGCGAAACAAGCTGCCCGCCGATGAATAATTGAAAATTGCGATGTTTTAATGCGCGAAAGCGGGAGGATGCGAGGCTGCCCGAACTTTCCTCCCGATGGATTTCACTGTGGCCCGTGGCCAAACGAATCTCCTCAATCTGTTGGATGCAACGGAATGCGAATCGTCACCATGACGCTTCTTTCGCGTTCCCGTCAATCGTGTTCCCTATTGTCTCTGATTTAGGTCGCGGCGGACTATCCGCGAACCTGCCATTTGCTCAAGCGACTATTCCGGCGCGAAACCGCGCGCACCGCACAATGCCGATCGCAGCTGCCTGTAAATTCGCTTGGCGCGGTACGGTACAGCGGTCGTTGGCGAGAAGTGTTCGAAGGTTTGCCCGGCTTAAAACTTACAACTTTTCACTTACAACTCTCACTCATTCGGCGCATCCGGCGCGCCGCCCACATGCAAATGGCTCAAATCGCGCAGCATCGATTTATCTTCTTCCGTCATCCCGCGCGTAAAATTCGGATCGGCCAGATGCTGGTTCCGCGCCGATTCCGGCATATTTTTCAATACGCCCAGCCGCTGCTGAATCGCGCGTTGCCGTTGCGGCGGCAGTTGTTGCCAGCGCGGCAGCACGTCGGTCTTAATGTGATTTCTCTGCTCGGGCGACAACCGGTTCCAGTTTTGCGCCGCTTCCTGCATTTGCTGCCGTTGCGCCGGCGGCAAATTCTGGTACTTGCGGTAATTGTCCAGCGCGCGTTGCTGCTGTTGCGGATTCAAGTTGTTGAAGTTTCTTGCCGGCGGCGTATTCGCCGATGGCGGCCGATTCTGCTCGTTCCGCGCGCCGGCCGGCGGCCTATTTATATTCGGTGCGGCGGATCGATTCGTGGCGGGCGGCCGATTCGCATTGTTATTGTTCCGCTCGGCGCGCCGTTCCTGGCGCGGCTGCGGTCTCTGCTCCTGCCGCGGCCTTGGCTCGTTCTTTGGCGGACGATTTTGCCCCTGCGCCGGCGACACCACAAGCGCACCGAGTGTCAGTGCCATCAACCAGCCTGCGATTTGGAATCGTCTCGTCATCTCTCTTTACATCTGCTGCGGTTGCTGTTGCTGCGACGTCGCATCGGAATCGCTCGAATCGTCATCCGGCGCCTGCGACAAATCCGACAGCGGCGCAAAATTCGAAATCACGTCGTAATCCACATTCTCCACAACCGGCAAATCCGTTTCGGCAATCGCAGGGTTTTCCACCGGCCGCGATCCCAGCCATACCGTCGCCACCAGCAGCATCGACGCCACAAACGCGATCCGCGGCGATGGCGCGAGCCACGCCAGCCAGCTCCGCCGCTTCTCCGGCTCCGCCGCCACCAGCGCATGCACTCGCGCATTGAACGCGCCCGAAGGCTCGATCACCGGCAGCTCATCCAGCAAATCGCCCACCGCGCGAAATTCATTCACGCGCACACGGCACGCCGCGCAACCCACGAGATGCTTTTCCATCTCGCCGCGTTCGCTTTCTTTCAGGCGGCCATCCACATACGCCAGAATCCGCGTTTCCATTCGTCCACAACTCATGACTACCTTCCTTCTGGGGCCCTCGTGCTTCACTGCGCGCGCCATGTAGCGCCGGCCTTCCGAGGCCGGCATCTTCATTTCGCCGCGCTCGCCACAAGCGGGGCCAGTTCCACTCGCAGCGTTTCGTACGCCCGGAACAGCAGCGATTTCAGCGCGCTCTCCGAGCACTGCAAAACTTTCGAAATCTCCGCGTAGTCCAGCTCCTGGTATTTATGCAATAAAACCGCCGCGCGTTGCTTTTCCGGCAGTTTCTCAATCGCATGGCGAATCATATTCTTTCGCGCCTCTTCCACCAGGTGCTGCTCAATGTCCGGATGCTCGTCCGCTATTTCCATCGGTCGCTCGTCGCCGTCTTCCGCATCCGCCACGATCGGCGCGTCCATCGACGTTTCCAGCTTCTGGTACCGATGGTCGCGCAGCGAATTCAGCGCCAGATTGGTCGCAATCCGAAACAGCCAGGTGGTGAACTTCGCGCTCGGCTCATAATCCTCCCGCGCGCGATACACCCGCAAAAACACTTCCTGGGCCAGATCTTCCGCCTGTTCCCGGTTTCGAACCATCCGGTACAGGAAGTTGACCAGTGGCGTCCGATAGCGCTGTAAGAGAAGTTCGAACGACTGTGCATCGCCCGCCTTCACGTCCAGCATCAGTTGGACGTCCGACCTGGTCATAGCAACCACATCCTATCGAACACCTGAATTATCAGAAAGTTGCGAGGTAGTGTCCGTTACCGGCGACACTCTCGTCAAGCTCAAACATGGAATAAGTGCTGCATTATCAACACGCTAGCAACGCCAATAAACACCAAAACCGCCATCCGCCAGTTCGGCTCCTTGTTCACTTCCGGCAGCAGGTCCGTCGCCGCCACGTACACCGTCACCCCGCCCGACAGCGGCAACGCATACTGTAGCTGACTCTGCAGCAAACTCGTCAGCAAAACTCCCAGCAACGTCGCCGCGCCGAGCGCCGCCGCCGCCTGAATCGCCTTTTTTCTTCCCTTCCCGCACGCCAGAAAAACCGACGCCACCGTGAATCCCTCCGGCAGCTTGTGCAGAAAAATCGCGATAAAAATCACCGTCCCCAGCCACGCAGAAACCAAGAAGCCCGACGCGATCGCCACTCCATCGAAAAACGTATGAATCGTCAGTCCCAGCATCACGCTGCTCTGCGCGCGGCGATGCGACATCTCCTCCGTATGCGTCTCTTCGCCAAAATGAAAATGCGGCGCCAGCGTATGTTCGAAAAGGTGTACCAGAAAAAATCCCGCCAGCACAAAAAACAGCGCCCCGCGTCCCGCCAGCGCAATCGATTCGGGAATGATGTCAAGGAACGCCACCGCCAGCATGTAGCCGGCGCCCAGCGCCAAAAAATATTGCAAATACTGCCGCGGCCAATCCTTGCGTACGACAAAATACCCGCCCAGCAAATTCCCCGCCGCGGCCACCAGCCCCAGCCCCGCCGCCATCGCCGTCCGCATTGCCAGTTCGTGTTCCATTTCGCCTAGGTAAGCCCAAGCAGGTCAGTTTGAATTTTTTTGGTTCGTGACACAATAAGTCAAACCTTCAAACTGACCTGCGCCGCTAAACTGAATCGTTGACGCAGCAGAATACACCACTCTGCCGGATTGTTTGGAACTACCTGGAAGGATCCGTCTTCGCCGCAGCGCGCAACGCTTCCGCACGCGCCTGCGCAACTTGCGCTTTTGTTGCATCTCCCTGCGTTTGCGCAAGCTCCGCTAGAATGTCCCACGCCGCCGGATTCTCCGGCATCAACTGTGCAGCTCGCTCCTGCTGCGCGATGGCGGCAGGCAAATCGTTCATCGCTCTCAGCGCCCGCGCCCGCGAAGCCGCCAGCCTGCCATTGAAATTGCGCCCTTCTTCCGAGTTCACGTCATTTCGATACGGGCTTTTCGCATCCGCGCGGTCAAAATCCGCAAGCGCATCCTTCGGCCGGCCCTCGGAAATCTCAACCAGTCCCAGGCTGCGCAATCTTTCATGGGGCGCGAGCGAAAGCTCAATCGCCTCGCGTACGCAACGCTCTGCATCGGCATAGCGCTTTTCGCTGTTATAAAGCGCCGCCAGCGCAAACCATCCCTCATCGCTCGGCCGCTTTCCCGCCGCGCGCAAATACTCCTGCTCCGCTTCCGCCATTCTGCCGTTGGCCTGCAAAAGCTGCGCCTTCGTCAAATGCAAACTTTCGTTGTCGGGAAAAAGCGTCTCCGCCTGATGCAGCGCGCCGTACGCTTCCGCATCGCGCGACAATATGTAATAGACCGACGCCGCATTCAGCAGGAAGTTGAACCGCTCCGCCCGCGCCCGCCGGCTATTTCCTTTCGCGGCCTCCGGCTCGTGCAAAACGGCCTTTTCGCACTTCATTCCAAACTTTTCAATCCATGCGGAATTCTCCGGACGATTTCGCACAAACAGAATCGCAACATCATCCACATAAACCGGTTTCCAATTCGTGCTGCGGCAAAATTCCGCCAACGGAAAAGAATTCAGTCCCCAATAGCGCGAAAGCGAGAACTCAATCGTATTGATTTTCCATTTTTCCGCCGATTGTTCCCAGATTTTCGAATCCGGCGCCGCCGCAGAGAGCGCCCGCTGCTCCAGAAAAATATCCGTCCCAAACGGTATGCTGCGCCCGTCCGCAAAAACCGGGAATTTTTCCCCCAGCCGCCAATTCAAGAACCCTCCGGCGTTGTAGCTATGGAAGAGATTCCGCGGCAATTTCTCGCGTTCAAGAAACGCCGCCGCCTTTTCCGGAAACCACCACGATTCGCCCGCTCCAAATAGCGCAATTTCTCCCGCATCGAGATAGTGCCGCTGCGTAACAAGGTCGTAGGCACGCCCTCCCGCCAGCGCCAACGCAAGCCCGGCAACCGCACCACCCGCTGCGCCAGTCCAGTTGGGTTTCCATTTCAAGGAACCGCTCAGCTCAACCAACAACGTGCCGCCAATCACAACCACTAAAATCGCGAAAATCGCCTGGAAGCGCACATGGCGGATCGCTTCCACCATTCCGCCTGCCAATAAAATTGCCGCGCCAATCCGTTTTTGAAAACGGCACATCGCGAGCGCCAGCACTCCCATCGCAAAAATCCACCAGTCCCCGCTCGCTGCATCGCCGGGGCTCAAGCATTGCCGAAGCGCCAGCGCATTAAAATGCATTCCCGACCACTCTCCGATGAAATCATTCGAAGCCTGGGCAGCGGCATTTTGCAGTGCCAGCGATTTGTAGATTCCGATTCCCCATGGATTCAAAATCGTTGTCACCGCGCTCGCTGCAATCCACGGAAGCGCTTGTTTCGCGCGCAAAAAAGCCCCGGCGCGCTGTTCCACAAAGAGCGACGCGAACGCTTCCATCCCCAGGTATCCAGCCATCAGCGCAAGTCCCGCCACAAATCCGAGATGCAGATTCACCCACACCGGCATCAGCACCGGCAATAGCCACAACCGGACGCGCTCTCCCTCGTGATGTCGCCAAAGCAGCACAAGCATCGCCGCAAACAATATCGTCGTGAATAAATCCGCGCGCGGCCCCGTTCGAAGCGCAATCGCCGGCACCGCAATAATCGCCAGCGCCGCCGTCGCTGCGCTTCCTCGCCATGTCATCAGCGCCACGGTTCCCACGCACGCGAGCGCGCTGAACCAGGAAATCGCCGCATATCCGCCAATCAAAAAACACAAATAGAAAATCACTTCGCCCAGCGGCGGATACACCCATCGCGCGCCGGGAACCGTGTACGTATACAAAGCCGTCGAGGGAATCTGATGCTGCTGAACGATGTATTTTCCGGTTGCCAGCTGCCAGCCAATATCCGGGTCGCTCACCGTCCGCAATCCAGCCAGCAGCGCATACCCGAGCGCAATCGCAATCAGCGCCACGCGCAACCAATCGCGCCGTTTATCGGCCGTAAATCTCATCGAGTCTGATTTTGGTGGGGAACTTCCGGCCGCGCAACGTGCGTCGCGCGCCGGTGTGACCGATTCCTACCGGCTCTGCTTCCCGTCCGACTATCCCGAGTGCCGGAACAAAATCACATCGCCTTCCTGCACGATGTACTCTTTCCCTTCCAGCTTCACCTGCGCCTTTTCCCGCGCCGCGCCCAGCGATCCCGCCGCCACCAAATCGTCCCACCGCACCACTTCCGCGCGAATGAATCCCTTTTCAATGTCGCTGTGAATCGCGCCCGCCGCTTTCACCGCATTCGTATTCTTGTGAATCGTCCACGCGCGAACCTCAGGTTCGCCGGCCGTGAAAAACGACGTCAGCCCCATCAAGTCATACGTCGCGTGAATCAGCCGGTTCAGTCCCGGCTCTTTCAATCCGTACGAAGCCAGCAATTCCGCCGCTTCTTTTTCATCCATCTCCGCCAGTTCCGCTTCCAGCCTTCCGCACACCGCCACCACTCCCGTATTCGGCCGCCCTTGCAGCGCGCCCAGCTTGTGCCGTTCAACCGCCGTCTCCAGCTCGCCCGCCTCTTCGTCGCCCAAATTCAGCACAAAGAGCATCGGCCGTTGCGACAAAAACAAAAATCCGCCAATCGGCCGCCTCTCTTCCGGCGTCAACACCAGCTCGCGCAGCGGCTTTTCCGCTTCGAGATGCGCCTTGCACTTTTCCAGAACCGCTTTTTCCAGTTCGAATTGCTTGTCGGCCTTCTTCTTCAAATCTTTTTCCAGCCGCTCCAGCCGCTTCGTAATCTGATCGAGGTCCGAAAACATCAACTCCAGTTCCAGGTTCGTCGCATCGCGCAGCGGATCGATGCTTCCCTCGGCGTGCGGCACGCTCGGATCGTCAAACACGCGAATCACGTGCAGGATGCAATCCACCTCGCGCAGCGACGCCAGCGATTCGCGCATGCGCTCCTTCTGCATCCCGCCGAGGTCCACGTACTGCACCGTCGCGTACGTAATTTTCTTCGGGTTATACAGCTTCGCCAAATCCAGCAGCCGCGGCTCCGGCACTTTCGCCATGCCCACCCGCGTCTCCTGCCCGCCCTTTGACGCATCGACATGCGCCTTCGTCAAAATCCGGAACAGCGTCGTCTTCCCAACCTGTGGTAGTCCAATAATTCCTGTTTGCATAAACCCGAAATTTTAGCACACACCGGTTTTGTCCCGCCGTTGTAGAGGCCGCCTTCCGAGGCGGGCTCTTCGCCAGTCGCTCTAAGGCCGCGCTTGACGAGTTAATCGCATTCTGCTTACCCTATGTAGAATGTACTTACATAGAAACATCCGCCTGCATGCCCGGAACTACTGGGGCCAAACGGCGATTTTTGCAACGCTATGCTGTTTTGAACGTCAATCGCACTTCCTGCGGTCCGACGCATGTTTGGCGACTGCAGAGATTTTGCGGGAAGCAGCCGCTTCACGACGTTTCGTCATTCACGCCTATTGCTTCATGCCGGACCATTTGCACTTACTTGTCGAAGGTCTGGATCGCGACTCCGATTTCTTAAACTTTATGAAGACGTTCCGGATTCGTTCATCCCGCCGATTCACCCGATCCAGCGTTTCACTCCTTTGGCAGAAGAAATTTTTCGATCATATCTTGCGCGCATCGGAGTCTCTCGAATCCGTGGCGCTCTACATCTGGCTAAACCCGATTCGCGCCGGATTAGCAAAGAACTTGGGTGAATATCCCTTCGCGGGTTCGTTCTCTCGGTGGATGCCTCACACTTGCCCTATACAAAATATTTGGGCGCCTCCAAAATCCGAAAAGAGCCCGCCTCAGAAGGCGGCCTCTACGGGTCACTTGTGAGAATTCTGGCGCCGTCGATCATCGGGAAGCCGTTGTAGCGGCCGCTTTCTGAAGCGGGCGTTTTTTTGCAATCAGAGCACTATCGGCCAGTAACGTGATGAACAGGAGGCTTTCGAAACGCTCGCCACACGATTGAAATCAGGTACAAATCACCGAGGGTCAAGACACCAAGAAGGGCATACTCAATCCGTCTGTGCCAAGGGTGTTGCTGGAAATCTAGCTCAAATTCCCAATCCATGTCCGGGTGAGGCGCGTAGACAGTGTGCGGGAATACCAAATCTAAGCGTTGGTCAATCGCGTGCCGCCATTCGTAGGGCAAGAACCCTTCGAGCAAGCCCATTCCGAGGTAGAGAAGTCCACCAAGGGTTAGAAGGAGCAGTCCCTTCTTCAATTTTGTATGCAGAGGCATGGCCGCATGTTCTCACAGAATATCGTGTCACAAGCGAGACTCATCCATCTCTGTACCCTCCGTGACTCTACGGCAAATTGCTCTTTCAACTTTCTATTTTTCTTCGCTTGGAATAAAATTTTTCGTCATGATCAACCAACCGCCCACCCTTCCTTTCGACCTCGCCGCCGCCGTAAATCATCTCTCCGCCAGCGACAAAACCATCGCCGAACTTGCCCGCTCCGCCCCTCCCTTCCACGCCGAAATGGATCCGAACCAATCCCCTTACGAAGCCCTCCTCGAAGCCATCGCTTACCAATCCATCTCCGGCAAAGCCGCGGCCACCATCTTCGGCCGCGTCAAAGCCCTCATCAAGACTGGCCGCATTCCCACTCCGCAAGAAATGATCAAGCTCCGCCCCCAATCCCTCCGCAAAGCCGGCCTCTCCAGCGCAAAAGTCCTCGCCATGAAAGACCTCGCCCAAAAAACAATCGAAGGCGTCGTCCCGACGCTCGAACAATCCGAAAAACTATCCGACGCCGAACTAGTCAAGCGCCTCGTATCCGTCCGCGGCATCGGCGCCTGGACCGTCGAAATGTTTTTGATTTTCCGCCTCGGCCGCCCCGACGTTCTTCCCATCCACGACCTCGGCGTACAAAAAGGCTGGTCCGTCGCTTACGGCAAAAAGCACAAACCCAGTCCCAAAGAACTCCTCGCCTTCGGCGAACGCTGGCGCCCCTACCGCACCGTCGCCAGTTGGTACATGTGGCGCGCCTTCGAGCGAGCCGGCTACGCCGCCACCAACAAAATTCAACCCAAACCGACAAAGCGTAAAAAGAGACTTTCCAAATCGCCGCAGCGAGCGCGCAAAATCAAGTCCCGCCGCTAACGGGGAACAATTTCGCGTTCCCGGCGTCCAATCCTTGCAGACTCAATGCTCCTTCTTCGATTCAAACGAATAGGCATTTATTTCATCGAGTCCGTGTTTATTCCTTTCGGCGCAATCTTGGGCCTTTCTCTGGGCCTCATCTTCTTCGAATACTTGAATGTTCGCGATCCCTTGCCGGTTCTTGCTTCTGCCTTGCTGCTGTCATTTATGCTTTTCATTTATGTCCGCCGAAAAACTTCGCGTTTCAAGCTCCACTATGACGCCATTCGTTTTCTTGCAAGCAGGCAATCCCCGATCAGGCATCCTCGGCGAGCAAAGCTGATTCGCAACGTCAAACGAATCTTGCTTTGGCTGCCCAGCGCTTGGGCTCTAACGGTTCTCGTCGCTTTTCCGCAAGTGACGCATCTTTTTCATCCCCGCGCAGAAATGGGAGATTCCGGCATACGCCCTTGGATTTTTCTACCCAAACTGCACAATCTCTCCCACCCGGGATCGGACCATTTGCTTCACAATCAGGTCCACATTCCATGGAACTGGACAATCCTCAACACATTCGACGCTCCAGGCAGATTCTCCTCCGTTTATATCCTGATCGACCATCAAGCACCGTGGCCGTTCGGAGGGAAATTCAGACCCAATCAGGATAATTATCTTTCCGAGGTCACGATCAACAGCCTTTCCCCAAGTGAAGTCGTGGATCGTCGGCAAAATGCCTCTCGCTGGTCGCAGATTGAAAAGGCTGAGCACACATCCCGCATTATCGAAGCCAACGGAATTACTCTGGAGTGCTCGGGATATTTGTCACCATGGAGCACCGGCTTGTGGGTAATCCATTGCGAAACTTCTTCACCGCTACAACTCCGCAATCTCGATGCTACATTTGCCGGCCCGAAGGAAGAACTCCCTGCGTTTTACGAACTCCTACGAACCGCGCGGTCGGCGGACTAACACCTTCCGACTTCAAATGAATTGAGCGACTACCGCCGCAGGGTGAAATTCACCTTAATCGTCGTATCCACTTCGACCGGTTCCAGGTTCAACAGCGTCGGCTCGTAGCGCCACTTGCTGGCTACTTCCACGGCCGAACAAGCAAGGTCAGGATCAAACTGGTTATTCACCACGCGAAGCGAAAACCGCTTGCCATCCATTCCGATGATCGCGCCCCTTTCGCTACCTAGCAGAATTTCTCCATGCAAATTTCCTTGACTTTTGCTTATATTCTGGTATAGTTCTGTGTTAGGTAATTGTGCGGCGATTCTCTGCCGCATTTTTTGTTTTCTGGAGACTTCTTTTTGCATCACCAGTAAGCCCTTTAGAATCAACACTTACACAAGTGTATCAAAACAAGCCACTTTAACGGTGATTATGCATTTCACACAGAAAGGTGATAAGGTAGGCCTGCCGTGACAGGGATATCTAGAAAGTGGCATAAAGTAGGCGAAAGTAGTGCAAAGCCGTGTAGAGTTGAGGTATATTGTAGTCCTACGAGGCCGTGCCTCACTCAACGAACACGAGATATACAAAGTGAAGTTTCGAGAAGTTCTTTCAGGTTGTTCTTTAGTGCGATCTTTGAAAATTTGACGGCGGGAGAGCGGCTCGAACGCTCATTGCCATGCGTACACATGGCACTCTCCGATTATAAGTCGGGGGCATTACCGTTAATGCTATCCCGCCGTTGAAAGAAGCTGGAGGCCCGGCTGGGAATTGAACCCAGTTCTCAACCATTGCAGGGGGAGCGGCTGACCGTTCGCCTTCCGGGCCTCTGGTTAAAATTTATGGATCATCAATAGGCACCACGTCCGATTTTATTTGCATTTGGAATCGCTTCTTTTTGAGGGCAACGCGCATGAAAAGACTTTCGTCAAAAAAATCGCGAAACAAAGGTGGTTTGGCTCCACGCACTAGTCGATCAAAGAAACTCAAATTGCCAGCGGTTGGCGGAGCAACAACATTTTCAGCAAAAGCCACCAGCGCCGGGCAATCCATCGCATCCCCCTGGATGTTGGCTGCGGCCCACGCATACGAACGGTGATACCCCGCCCATAAAACCATTCTGTCGGGCTCTGGGGAAATTGCGGTCACATATTTCAACATCGGGCCCGGTCTCAGAGAAAATTGATTCGTGGGCGGTTCAATGAATGGGAGAATTACCCATTCTTGGTCTGGAACATCCATCTCCACTTCAACTTTTAATCCAGTAAGTTTAATCTGTGGATTGATTCGAACATTTTCTGCCTCGATAGGAAGACATATTTTATTCCATTGGGATTTGTCTTTGAGGCGCTTGGCGTAATCTGCCGATCTTTCCGTAATTACTCGTAATTGGTGCACCACCAAATCCAGCAAATTTATTTTGATTACTGATTTTACGTTTCCACTGCGTGCGCGAGTGAATTGCAGGAATTGGCGTTCCCAGTTGCTCTCTTCAGGTTTCAGGCGTTTTCTATCAGGCAAAATGATTGGACGTTCGGGCAGTTCATCCACTTTCTGTTTGTATCGCTCCCAATGCGATACGGCCTGAGCTTCGGTGAGAGGTTCAGGGAATACGCACTCCTTCGTGAGAAAGGTGACGGCATCGTCTCGTTCCATCCATCCTAGCAATACAATCGTCTCCAACGGCATTTGGCCACACCCGTACATTTCTTCTTGACTTCTGGGATTGGCTGCCACAGGATGGAATTAGCGAGATTCGATCCTTCGGGTACCAGACCGAGGAAATCAAGATTAGGCGCGGGCTTAAAACCCCCGCGCTTTTTCTTTAGCACTCCCGAGGGATGAGTGCTAGCCGCAATGGTACGAGCGGCCTCGCGGGTTGTCAAGAATTTAAATCCGCTCCTAGTTTGTTGAAACTACTATATCTTGTATGGCGATTATGAAGCGAACACAAGCCAATGCACGTCCTGTGAAAAAAACGCCAACCCTTGTGGAAAAAAGTGAATTTGACGGTGCCCTATCGGCCTTGCTGCGGTCAAAACCGATAGAGCGGCAGGCTATAAAGACTCATGGCCGCAAAGGCTCTAAGACTCCGATACTGGCGAAGTGATTTTGGTGTATGGCAGTGCCTTGCCCCGTGCAATGTTCTTCAGCGTCACGTCAAACATGCTGAGTTGTTCCCCGCGCCGATTGAACCGATAGGAAAACTCATTGCAATAGCGTCCCAAGTGTTTTATCGAAACCTTGTGGTAGGTGCCATACACGCCGCGCTTGAGCAAAGAGAACGCGTTCTCAATCGTGTTGCTGTGATTCTCGCCAATCCCGTAGCTGCTGGAATGATTGATTACGCGATGCCCACCAGAGCGGCGCTTGCCGATTATGTGGTAGATCGCTGAATCATCGGTTTGGAGTAATGCGTCAGGGCTGACGTGCTTTTGAATGACAGGCTCAACTATGGACATTTTGTTGTCGGCGACAGGGACTAGGCGAAGTTTGCCGCCGCGTTCGATTAGCCCGATTACTACGTCTTTCTTTTCTTTCTTAACGTAGGGCTTGCCCTTGCGCTTCACTTTACCGCCGACATAGGTTTCGTCCACTTCCACAACGCCAGTTAGCAGACTTGCACCTTCCTGCATTGCTTCGCGGATTCTGTGGGCAAGGTGCCAAGCCGTGCGGTAATTCACGCCCAAGTGACGTTGTAGCTGGCACGCTGAGATGCCTTTCTTCGCTTCACAGATCAGCGCAATGGCGAGAAACCACTTGGTGAGTGGGAGATGCGTGTCATTGAAAATCGTGCCGCTAGTCGCGCTGAATTGCTTCCCGCACGCTAGGCACTGGTAGAGCCGATTGCGCTTGTTCTTGCCCTTTGCTTCGCGGGTAATCTTGGAGATGCGACCCACTTCGCCGCAATGCACACAGCCAATCTCGCCATTGGGCCAGCGCATGGATTCGATGTAATCCAAGCAATCGTCATCTGATTTGAATTTGGCGGTTACGTCTATCAGCTTCATGGCAGCGCCTCACTGAAGAAAGTGTGCCAGAAACTCTATTCTGTGTCAAGTGCATAATCACCCTTTAACTCTCTTTAGAATCAACACTTACGTAAAAACGGGGGAGGGGGGTATACCTAACTTCCACTCCCAGAAGACTCGCGTACCATCAGAAACATACAGGCCAATCCCACAACGAGCACTCCGCTCTCAAGCGCAACCGAGATCTGATGCAGCCGGCCAAACTCCGCCAGCAGCGGACTGTCCGCCGCCGTCGCTTGAATCGACCCCATATTCGTCCGCAGCGCCGCCATCTTCGGCGTCACGGTCAACTGCGAAACCGTCGTCAGCAAGATCATCAAAACGAGACAAATCGACGCCGGCGCCACCAAACTCGCAAACGATTTCGTGCGAACCAGCCGCACCAACAAAATCGCAACGCCGCACGCAATGCCAATCCAATGCATCCTCGTCAGCGCGAACCCGACCACCGCGCCCGCTTGATCGCGGTTGAGCGCCGCCAAATGAAACGCGCCCGGCGCCACCACGAAGCTCAGGAAAATATCGCTCCCCAGCCACACGCTCAAACCTAGAAACTCCAGCGCACGGAAAATGTTTGACATGATTTTGTTTCGTTAAAATAGAAATTGGAATTGGGAATGGTGGGCGACAAAGGACTTGAACCTTTGACCTCTCGCGTGTGAGGCGAGCGCTCTAACCAACTGAGCTAGTCGCCCAACTCCGCTTTCATTTGTATCAGGAAGGGCCCGGGTTTTCAACCAATGCCGACCGCAACCTCTCAGGTCGTATCGCAGTTAAAGAGCACCATCGCGCGCGCCATTTATGGCAAAGAAGAAGCCATTCAGCTCGCGCTCATCACTCTTCTCGCGCGCGGACACTTGCTCATCGAAGACGTTCCCGGCGTCGGCAAAACCACCCTCGCCCAGGCGCTCGCCAAATCCTTTCAATGCGGATTCCAGCGCGTGCAATTTACTTCGGACCTTCTTCCGAGCGACGTGCTCGGCGTCAGCGTCTACAATCCCGAATCGCGCGAATTTGAATTTCGTCCCGGCCCGATTTTCGCCAACGTCGTTCTCGCCGACGAAATCAACCGCACCACGCCGCGCACGCAGTCCGCGCTGCTCGAAGCCATGAACGACGCGCAGGTCACCGTCGACGGCAAAACTCTGGCGTTGCCAAAACCGTTCCTCGTCATCGCCACGCAAAATCCCGTCGAGCACCACGGCACCTACCCGCTGCCCGAATCGCAGCTCGATCGTTTTCTCATGCGCATCAAAATGGGATATCCCTCGCACGAAACGGAAAAAGAAATTCTCCGCAAACGCGCCAACGACGATCCTCTGCAATCGCTCAAGCCCGTTGCCGACGTCAGCGAAGTCCTCGCCATGCAGGAAGCCGTCACCCACATCAAAGTGGATTCGAGCCTTCAGGATTACGCGCTCGACATTGTGAACCGCACTCGCAAATCCAATCAGCTCGCGCTCGGCGTCAGTCCGCGCGGCACGCTCATGCTTCAGCGCGCCGCGCAAGCCCGCGCCTTTCTCGACGGCCGCGATTTCTGCCTGCCCGACGATTTCAAACAGCTCGCCGTTTCCGTCTTCGCCCATCGCGTCGTCGCCAGCTCGCGCCACGCCTCGCTGCAAAGAAAATCGGAAACCACCGAAACCGCGCTGCGCGAAATTGTCGATTCCGTTCCCATTCCGCTTTAACGTGGATGCTCGACACAGCGCGCTCACAACGATTTTTCGTTCCAATCGAAGTGCGGAATCCGTACGAAGTGAGGAATCCGATTTTTCTGCCGTGACCCATGGCGTCTAATTCATCCACTCTCGCGCAACTTTGGGCAAAGGCCGATCGCCCCGCCGTCCGCGCCTTTTTCCTTTCCATGGTCGCGCTCGGCATCGCGCTGATTCTCGCGCTCTATTCCGGCGTCGCCGCCGAACTCGGTAACGTTCTCCTCGCCGGCACCTGCGCGCTGCTCGCGCTCGCCGTCGCCGCATGGGTCGCCGTCACGCTCGTTCCCACTCTCGCCAAACGCACGCCGCTCCGCTGGATCGGCTACCGGATGGAGTACAAAATCACGCGCGCCGGCTGGATTTACATCCTCGGCACCTTCCTCGTCGCTCTCGCCGCGCTCAACACCGGCAACAATCTCCTCTTCCTCATTCTCGCGTGCCTCATTTCCGTCATCTTGATGTCCGGCATTCTCTCCTCCGTCTGCCTTTCCGGCGTCGAGCTTCATCTCGAAATGCCGGAGCACATTTTTGCCGGCTATCCCGAACGCGCCACCGTCGAATTGAAAAACGAAAAACTGACCGTTCCTTCCTTTTCGCTCACGGTCGAAGCCGTCATTCCGAAAAAAGCGGACGCCGCCGCCGCAATGCTTCAGACAAAAGTTTATTTTCCCTATCTGCCACGGCAGGAATCGCTTCGCCAGCGCGTGCCCGTCACGTTTCCGCAGCGCGGCGTCTATCGCCAGGATACGTTTCGCATCGTCACGCGTTTTCCCTTCGGCTTCTTGCAAAAAGCCCGCCGACTCGAACTGAAAAAAGAAGTTCTCGTCTATCCAAACGTCGAAACGGTCGCGGACTTCTCGGAAATTTTTGCCGGCATCGAAGGCGCTCTCGAAAGCATGGCCAAAGGCCGCGGCCAGGATTTGTACGCGCTCCGCGAATATCTTCCGAACGACAGCGCGCGCCACGTCCACTGGAAAGCGTCCGCGCGCCTCGGCAATCTGATGGTCCGCGAATTCACGCACGAAGAAGATTTTCGCGTTTTGCTCGTGCTCGATCCGCATCTTCCGGCGGGAAGCGAAGTTCCTGCCTCGCCGGAAATTCGCAATCCGCGCTTCGAGCGCGCCGTCACGCTCTGCGCCGGCCTCGCCTGGCATTTTTTCGAGCGCGGCTCGCAATTGCAATTTCGCAGCACCGGCCTTGAATTGCCCATCGGCGCCGCCGACAAAAATATCTTTCCCATCCTGAAGCATCTCGCGCGCGTCGAGCCGCTGCCCTTCGATCCTTCGCACGCGCTGATGCAGGAACTCGCCGCCGAGCCGGACATTTTCAAGTTGATCGTCACCAGCCAGCCGCACGGATCGATTCCCGCCCTGCTCTGGCATTCTTCTTACGTTTTATTTCTGGACGACTTCCTCAACTGAAGCACATCCCGCCAAGCTGTGCGAAAATGCAGCCGGACCATGCCCACCAGCCGCGCGCTCGCTTCGTTTCGCAAATCCCTGCTCGCGTGGTTTCACAAATTTCAGCGCGATCTTCCCTGGCGCAAGACAAAAGATCCCTACCGCATCTGGCTTTCGGAAATCATGCTCCAACAAACGCGCGTCGCGGCCGTCATTCCCTACTACGAACGTTTCCTTGCGCGATTCCCAAACGCAGAATCGCTCGCCGAAGCGCCGGAAGAAGAAGTCTTGCGCCTGTGGTCCGGCCTCGGCTATTACAGCCGCGCTCGCAATCTGCAAAAAGCCGCGCGGCAAATCGTCGCAAAATTCGGCGGCGCATTTCCGGAAACGCGCGATGACATTCTTTCGCTCTCCGGCATCGGCGAGTACACCGCGTCCGCCATCGCCAGCATCGCGTTCAACCAACGCGCAGCCGTTCTCGATGGAAACGTCGCGCGCGTCCTTTCGCGGCTCGGAGCGCTCCGCGGCGATTTGCGCGAACGAAAAAAGTGGCAAGCCTTGCAAAGCGAAGCCGCCCGATTGCTCGCGATTGACGCGCCGGGCGATTGGAATCAGGCCATGATGGAACTCGGCGCCATGGTTTGCACGCCGCGCGCGCCGCGCTGTCTTCTCTGTCCGGTCGCGGCGCACTGCGAAGCGCGAAAATTAGGAATCGCGGAAACGCTGCCCGAAGCGCGAAAGAAACGCGGCACCGTCGACGTCGAGCTCATCAGCCTCGTCATTGCGAATCGCCGCGCCGAAACTCTTCTGCTTTCTCCGCCGGCGCGAAAAAACAAGGACGAACGCGCCGGCGGCATTCCGGCGCTGGCCTCGAATCTTTGGCATTTTCCGGCCGCTGCATTGACCGGCGACGCAACGCTTTGCGCCAGGAAAGCATGGAAGGAACTATTTAAATCCAGCGTGCCGCCCGCCGCGCGAATGCGGCGTCTCGCGCCCGTCCGCCACGCCGTGACGTATCGGAATATCTCCGTCCATCCCTTTCTGTGCAGCGCGGCACGATTGCCAAAATTGCGCGGCGCGAAAATCGTCGCGCTCCGCGCCGTCACCGGCCTTGCCATTTCGAGCCTCACGCGAAAAATCGCAAAGCGGGCGATCGCGGCGCTCGATGAGCTTCCGCGCTGACCGCCGTTATTCTTTCGCGCGCCCAGCGCCGCCGCATCTCCGCCCGATGTTATCCTGAATTTTCGCCATGAGCGGCGCGCCCATCACCGCAGTCTCTTTGCAGCTTCCCGCCGAGCGCTTCTTTCGCGCCTCGCTGTTTCTTTTATTGTTGACCGGCGCCGTCTGCGTCGTCTCCACCGGAAAGCTCGATATTCTCACTTCCATTCTTGTCATCGCGGGCCTTCTCTACAAAGGCCATCGCTGGTGGAACCAGTCTCCGCCCGAGCTTTCGACGCGCGCCGCGACGTGGCTTGTCACCGGCTATCTCGGGTTTTTCCCCATCGACATTTTTGTTTTCTCGCGAATTTACAGCGCCAACTCCACGAATCCGGTGTTGTACGCGACGTTGTTTGCCGCGGTGCATTTTCTTTTCTTCATCACGCTGGTCCGTTTGTACAGCGCCACGTCCGATCGCGACGCGATGTTTCTCGCCATGCTTTCCTTCGCCGCGGTTCTTGCTTCCGCGGTTTTGACGGTCGACACGACTTTTTTGATTCTTTTTTTCGTGTACCTGCTTTTCGCCGTCGCCGTCTTCGCAACTCTCGAATTGCGCCGGGGCGTTGGCGACGCGGTGCCCGCCGAACTTCCCAACCCGCGGGAACGCGAGCGGCGCATGGCGCGCGCGCTCGGCGTCACCGTCGCGTTGGTGACCTTCGGCGCGATTTGCACCGGCGCGTTGCTCTTCTTTTTCTTTCCGCGATTCAGCGCCGGTTACATGGGCCACAGCAGCATGAATACGACGCTGATGAGCGGCTTTTCCGACGACGTCGAACTCGGCGAAATCGGCGAGATCAAGAAAAACACCGCCGTCGTGCTGCACGTGCAGACCGGCGAGCCGGTGGAATACGACCGCCTCCGCTGGCGCGGCATCGCGCTGGCAACTTTTGACGGCGCAAAATGGAGTTCGGGCGGAAGAGGTTCGGTGAGAATTTTTGCGAACGGCGACGGCTGGATTCCGGTGACGAAGACGCCGCTTGCTAAAACCGACCGCGCAAAACTATTGCAGTACACCGTGCTGATGGAGCCGATGGCGAGCGATGCGCTTTTTATTCCGGGAGTTGGCGTCGCCATTCGCGGAAATTTTGCAAGCGATCGCTTGAGCCCGTACGGCGGCCGCGGCGCGTATCTTTTCCGCGATGCCTCCGATTCGGTCTTCAATCCTTTTCACAATTATGCGGCGATGCGATATTTCGGAATCTCGCGGCTGCCGCAATTTCAATTGGAAAAATTGCGCGCCGCCGGCGCCGAGTATCCGGAAGATATTCGCGCGGCGTATCTGCAATTGCCCGCGCTCGACCCGCGGATTCCGGCGCTGGCGCAAAAGATTACGGCGAACTCCGCGACGCCGGTGGACAAGGCCGTCGCGATGGAAGCGTACCTCCGCACGCGCTACGCCTACACCCTGGATCTGGCCGGAAAACCCGGCAAGGATCCGCTTGCGTATTTTCTGTTTGAAAAGCGCGCCGGCCATTGCGAATATTTCGCTTCGGCGATGGCGGTGATGCTGCGCACGCTGGGAATTCCGTCGCGCGAAATCAACGGATTCCTGCCCGGCGAATACAATTCGCTGGGCGGCGATTACATTGTGCGGGCCAGCGACGCGCACAGCTGGGTCGAGGCGTATTTTCCCGGCAACGGCTGGGTTGTTTTCGATCCAACGCCCGCGGCCGTCGAAACTCCTCCGGGAATGTTTTCGCGGCTGGCGCTGATCGCCGACTGGCTGGAATTGACGTGGAACGAATGGATCATCAATTACGATTTCAATCACCAGGTGCAGCTGGCGCAGTCGATGCAGGCGAAATCGCGGAACTGGCGCGAGGTGGCGCGCGAATGGTTTGACCGCAAACAAGACGCGGGCAAAACGTGGCTGCGAAAATTTCAATTCCGCAATGAAGCGATTGGCATGCTCTTGCCGGTGCTGTTGATCGGTTTTCTGGCCGTTTTGCGATTCAATTTAATTGCGCATCTGGTGCGCCGCGCAATGCTCTCTTTGCAGCTGCGAAAAAAACCTTCCGCGCAAAACAGCCCGCAGATCGCTTCGCGCCTGTACCTGGAAATGTTGCGCATCGTGAAGAAAACCGGCCTCTCGCACCGGGAAACGCAAACGCCGGCCGAATTTGCCGCGCAGATCAAAGAGACGGCCCTGGCGCGCGCCGTGCAGGAATTCACCGCACTCTATTGCGCCGCGCGATTCGGCGGCGCGGCGCAAAACCTCGAACCGCTGCAGAAGCTGCTGGGCCAGATTCGCGCGGCGGCGCGCGGCCACTAGCCGCCGGAACATAAATAAACACCGATTGACATATCACTCGGAATCCGATATATCGTATTCCGATTATGAAAGACGCGCTGAACCGATTCCTGCCGCTCTCCCCGGCGGTTCTTCACATCCTGCTAGCACTTTCCGGCGAAGACCGTCACGGTTACGCGATCATGCAGGAGATCGCGCGGCAATCCGAAGGCCGATACAAGCTCGGCCCCGGAACTCTTTACGACAACCTGGAAAAGCTTCTCGAACAGGATTTCGTGCGCGCACTTCCGCGGCAAGCCGGCGAAGAAGATCCGCGGCGCCGCTATTACCGCCTGACGGGCGCGGGGAAAAAATTGCTCGCGACCGAGATCGAGCGGCTTGACTCGCTGGTGCGCGAGGCGAAGGGCCGTTTGCGAGCGAATCCGCGGAGGGCAACGTGACGCGCCGAATCCATCGTCTGCTGATCCGCTTGCATCCACGCGATTTTCGCGACTGTTTTGGAGATGAGATGGAATTGATCTTCGAAGAAGGGGCACGGTCGTGGGGCGAAGCGGCGCTGCTGTGCGACGCCGCCGGTTCGCTCCTGCGCCGGTGGTTTTTGCGGCCGGCAATTTGGAAATGGATTGCAGCGAGCATTGGAGCGACGGTGCCGCTGATTTTGAGCTTTGGCAGCTTTCTGCCCTGGAGCAATTTCTGGACGGCGCTGCGCGCGTATTTCTAGGTTTACGGCGACGAATCCGGAAGCGCGGCCATGTTAAAAACAAAAATCAAAGTGGCGATAAAAATTCTTGCTGCCGCATGCACCGTGCTGGTTCTTTGCGGATTTGTTTACGAAAGGATCGGCCGGGCGAAAGATCGCCGGCGGCTTCCGCAGATCGGGCGCTCCGTGGATATTGGCGGACGCTCGCTGAACATTTTCTGTTCCGGGACGGGAAGCCCGGCGGTGATTCTCGATACGGGCGGCGATAATCCGGGCCTGGCGCTCGAGCAAACACGGGCGGAGATTGCGAAGTTCACGCAGGCGTGCTGGTATGACCGCGCGGGAATTGGATGGAGCGACTCCGGGCCGTATCCGAGGACGAGCGCGGCGATTTCCGCGGACCTGCACGAACTTTTGAAGCGCGCGGGAATTCCTGCGCCCTATGTTCTTGTTGGTGGATCCATCGGCGGGCTGAACTCGCGCGTGTTCGCGGGAATGTTTCCGAAAGATACGGCTGGTGTTGTGTTTGACGATGCAGCGCACGAAGATGAGCCGTTGCGCGCGCCAAAGGTTTTTCTGGCGAGTCACCATGCGCCGCGCGCTTTGTGGCGTCCGATTCACACACTGTTTTGGGCGGCGTCGGAAGTTGGTTTGTTGCGGGTAACCGGTTCTTCCGCTGCCGGAGACAAAAACGAATCGCAAATGACGCGCGAGGAATTAGTCACGGAACTCCGGCACCAGCCAAAATCATTTGTGAATAACGTCGACGCGGGCATGGTACTCGATGAAAGTTACGCGGAAGCGCGAGCGATTCCTTCGCTCGGAGACATTCCGTTGATCGCGCTGACCGCGGGGAAAGCGGCGGACTTTGGCGATGCCGAGCTCAATCGGCAGGCCGAGGCATACCAGAAAATCTGGGCGTACGAAATTCAGCCGAAATTGGCGAGGCTTTCGTCGCGTGGGCGGCAGATCGTTGTGCCCGACGCGACGCATACGACGATTCCGCAGGAAATGGTCGTCAAGGCCGTGCAAGACGTGGTGAACGAAGCGCGGGAAACTCCGAAAGCCAACTGAAGAATCGCCGGCGCTTGCCGCATGGCTCGCGCGGTGGGGCGGAACGGCGCGCATGTTATAATTAAAAACTGCCCGAATGAGCGAAAAGCGCGCCAATACGAAGGTAGGATTCGTGAGCCTGGGATGCCCGAAGAACCTCGTGGACAGCGAGGTGATGATGGGCATACTTTCGCGCGAAGGATACGAGCTGACGCCGCATGCGGCGGAGGCGGAAATCCTGGTCGTGAACACGTGCAGCTTCATCGAGTCCGCGCAAAAAGAATCGGTGGACACGATTCTGGAGATGGCCGAGCACAAGAAATTTGGCGCGGCGAAAAAATTGATCGTGGCGGGATGCCTCGTCGAGCGGTATCGCAATCAAATTCTGGAGCAGGTGCCGGAAGTGGATGCGGTGGTCGGCACGGGCGAAGTGGAAAGAATTATCGAAGCGGTTGAAGGCGATCTGAAAGTTTTGCCGGCGGCGCCGCCCGCGTTTTTGTACCACGACCTGACGCCGCGCATCGTGACGACGCCGAAACACGCCACGTACATAAAAATCGCGGAAGGGTGCGATCACCCGTGCAGCTTCTGCATTATTCCGCAATTGCGCGGAAAATTTCGCAGCCGGCGTTTTGAATCGGTGGTGAAGGAAGCGCAGAATTTGGCGGCGGCGGGCGCGCGCGAAGTCACGTTGATCGGGCAAGACACCACGTCGTACGGCGAAGATTTGGGTTTGCGCGATGGCCTTGCGAAATTGCTTTCGCGCCTTGCGGAAATTGAAGAGCTCGAGTGGGTTCGTTTTCTGTACGCGTATCCGAATCGCGTGACGCAGGGACTGCTGGACGCGCTGGCGGCGCACCCGCGGCTTGTGAAATACATGGACATGCCGCTGCAACACGCGAGCCGCAACGTGCTGGCGCGGATGAAACGCGGATCGAACGGCGACGCATTTTTGAAATTGCTGGAGCGGATTCGCGCGACGATTCCCGGCGTTTCGCTGCGCACTTCGTTCATCGTGGGATTTCCGGGTGAAACGGACGCGGACTTCGAAGAACTGTGCGGCTTCGTGCGCACGGCAAAGCTCGATTGGATGGGCGTGTTCGAGTATTCGGACGTGGACAATGCGGCGAGCTTTCCGCTGGACGGCAAAGTGGATGCCGCGACGATCGCCGACCGGCGCAATCGTTTGATGGCGATACAAAAGAAAATTTCGCGCGAAAGCCTGAAGCGATTCAAAGGACAAACGGTTCGCGCGCTGGTCGAAGGCGAATCGAAGGACAATCCGCTGGTGTGGGAAGCGCGACTCGAAGGCATGGCGCCGGAGATCGACGGCAAGCTTTATTTGACGGACATTGAATTGCCGAGCGGCGAGATTGCGGCGACCGGAGACATGGTTCGCGTGGAAATTCAAAAAACGGATTCGTACGATCTGGTCGGCCGCGTCGTGGCAATTGAGCCGCGGCCATTTGTGCAGCGACCGCCGGCGCAAGTGCCGGCGGAAGCGCTGACGCGCATCACGACCGGCGCGCCGCTGCGCGTGATTGGCTAACGGCTCCCGCCCAACTGGGTTAAGATTGGGTCCGCATTTCGCGAGCCGAATACGGCCGGCATTTACTTTGCGGAATTGCGCGGCAAAAAATCCCGAACGAGTGAAAGCCATGATTCACCGATGCCCTATCTGCAAAACTTCCACGGATTCCGATGCGCACAAGGATTTTCCGTTCTGCAGCGAGCGCTGCCGGATGCAGGATTTGGGAAACTGGGCGACGGAAAAATATGTCGTCTCCGATCCGATTTTCGACGAAGAGGAAATTGAAAAAGCGGACGGCGACCGCAAGACGATTATCCTGGACCTGAACGAGACCAATGACGGCGACCGCTGAAGCTCCGAACACGAAAGAAAAACCGCGGCTGGCGCTCGCGATTGCGACGGCGCTCGGCGTGGGCTACGCGCCGAAAGCGCCGGGAACGTTCGGTTCGCTCGTCGGCGTGGTGACGATTTTTCTTTCGGCGGTCTTCTTTCTTCGCCCGGAGCATTGGACGGATTTTTTTTCGCTGCATCCGCTGGCGGACGCGACGTTGATGGACCGGCATTTTCTTGTGCCCGGCGCGGACATTCACGACGCCGCGATGTGGCTGCCGCTGCTGTGCGCATTCGCGCTGCTGATTCTTCTCGGGCTGGCCGGCGTTTGGGCGTCGCACGTTGCGGCGGATTATTCGGGATTGAAAGATCCGCAATTCGTGGTGATCGATGAAGTGGCGGGCCAGCATTTGACGCTCGTGCTGCCGCTGATTCCGATTGCCATGCCGCACTTGCAGGCGCACGTGGATTTTTCCGTGTACGCGATTTTTTCCGCGCTCAGCCTCGTGAATTGGAAATATTTGCTGGCGGGATTTTTACTTTTCCGGCTATTCGACATCTGGAAGCCCTACCCCATCAAGAGTTTGGAAAAATTGCCGGGCGGCTGGGGCATCATGGCGGACGATTGGCTGGCCGGCGTCTACGCTGCCATTCTTCTGCGCGCCGCGCTACACTTTGGGTTGGTATGAAATTCGGATTCGGAATGTCCACCGAAAAAAACGGAACGCCGCGGATTGAACGCGTGATGCCGGGCGCGGCGATTCCCGGCGGCGAAGTGGCGCTTGTCGGAAGCGGTTTCGCTTCGCGCGGCGCGGCAAAGCCCGTGGTGCGGTTTGGCGAAGCGGAAAGCGGGCTGTCGCTGGTGAGCGCGAATCGGGTTGTGGCGCGCGTGCCGGAAGACGCGTTCGGAGGGCTCGTTTCGATTGAAACGGGCGGCCATCGCAGCGAACCGTTTCCCGTTTCCGTGGCGATGCAGATTGCGGACAATTTGCAACCGGTGGCGAATCCGGCGGTGGATTCCGAGGGAAATACGTATGTGACGTTCAGCGGGCAGCGCGGACAGCGCGTGCCGGTCTCGCTCTACAAAGTGACCTCGAATTTTAATGTGAAGCCGTACGTGACTTCGCTGATGAATCCGAGCGGGCTGGCGCTGGACGGCGCGGGAAATTTATTTGTGTCGTGCCGCAACGATGGAACGATTTACCGGGTAACGCCCGATGGCCGTTCGGAAGAGTGGATTGAAGGGATGGGCGTGGCGACGGGAATTGCGTTCGACCGCGACGGAAATTTGTATGTGGGCGACCGGAGCGGCACCATTTTCAAAATAAATCCGGCGAGAGAGATTTTTGTTTTTGCAACGCTGGAGGCTTCGGTCGCGGCATATCATTTGGCGTTTCATCCGGACGGCGAACTTTACGCCACGGGACCGACAACGTCGAGCTTCGATCGCGTTTATCGCATCTCCAAAAACGGCGAAGTTGGAATTTTTTATCGCGGATTGGGCCGGCCGCAGGGGTTGGCGTTCGATCGCGACGCGAATTTGTACGTGGCGGCCTCGCACGGCGGCCGGCGAGGAATTGTAAAAATCACGCCGCATGGACACGCGGAGCTGGCGCTGTCCGGCTCGCAGATCGTGGGCATGGCCTTGCTGCCGACGGGCCGAGCGATGATCGCGACGACGAGCGCGCTCTACACGCTCGATTGGGACGTTCGCGGATTGCCACTTCTCTTCTAAATCTATGGCACACAATCCTGGCGAAATTCTGGAACAAGGCTGTGCCGTTCTCGACGGAGTACTTCGTCCGTATGGATTTAGACACGAAGAAATAGTCTCAGGAAAAGCTAGCGGTGGTCATTTTGCTACCACTGTGTACCTAAATGGTGACCGGAAACTTGAGATGCATTTTCGGTATTCGCTCGGCTTGGTCACCTACCATTTCGGTCAAGCGTCAATTAGCCACGAAGCACTGATGAAGGCGATCCTTGGATCAAACGGCGGAAACAAGTATCCCTGCTTCTCGGACGATCCCGCCGACTGCTTCCAAGGTTTGGCATATGACTTGGAGAATTTCGCACAAATATTCCTAAGTGGAGATAGTTCTGAATTCAATAGATACGTGGCTGTGGCGAAGAAACAATCTTCTTCGACTGGATTTGCGAGGCTGGTAGAAAGTGAAAGCTGAAATCATTGCCGTGGGTTCGGAACTTTTGACGCCGGACCGCCTGGACACCAATTCCCTTTTCGTCACCGAAGAGCTGAACAAGCTTGGCATCGAAGTGGTGCGCAAGACGATTGTCGGCGACGATCGCGATTTGCTGAGCGAGGCGTTTCGCGACGCGCTCAATCGCGTGCCATTGATTATTTCGAGCGGCGGGCTGGGGCCGACGGAAGACGACCTGACGCGCGAAACCGTCGCCGATTTGCTTGGACGGAAATTGAAACGCGACGACGCGATTTTAGACGCCATCAAGGCGCGCTTTCGTTCGTTCGGGCGCGAGATGCCGGACACAAATATCCGGCAAGCGATGGTGCCGGAAGGCGCGGAGCCGCTGAATAATCCGCGCGGAACCGCGCCGGGACTTTGGATCGAAGACGGCGAACATCTGCTTGCGTTATTGCCGGGGCCGCCGCGCGAGCTCGAGCCGATGTTTCGCGAAGAAGTGCTGCCGCGCGTGGCGCGCCGCGCTTCGGGCGTTCGCATGTTTCACCGCGAGCTGCGCGTGACCGGGCTCGGCGAATCGATGGTGGATCAGCGCATTCAACCGGTTTACACGCGATATAAAGAGGTGAACACGACGGTGCTGGCGTCGCCGGGCGAAGTGCAGGTACACCTGCGAATGTGGACGGAAGATGCGGCGCTCGCGCAAAAGACGTTTGCGGAAATCGAACAGGGATTTGAAATTGCGCTGACCGACCGGATTTTTTCGCGCGATGGATCGACGTTGCCGGAAGTCGTGGCGAGCATGCTGACCTTGAACAACGCGACGATTGCCGCGGCGGAAAGCTGCACCGGCGGTTTGCTGGCCGAGCGGCTGACGAGCATCGCGGGCAGCTCGACTTATTTTTTGGGCGGCGTGGTTTGCTACAGCAACGAAATGAAAACGGCGTGGGCCGACGTGCCGAAGGAATTGATTGAAACGAAAGGCGCGGTGAGCGCGGAAGTGGCGATCGCGCTGGCGGAAGGAATTCGGCGGCGAGTGGGAAGCACGCTTGGCGTTGGAATTACCGGCATTGCCGGCCCCGGCGGCGGCAGCGAGGAAAAACCCGTGGGACTGGTGCATCTGGCGATTGCAAGCGCCGGCGGAGTGAAAGAACGCGCGACGCGATTCCCCGGCGATCGCGAGATGGTGCGATTGCAAGCGTCGCAAGCGGCGCTGGACATGGTGCGCATGCATTTCCTTTACAACGGCGTGGCGAAGCGGGTCTGAACGGTGCGGCTCTTCGTCGCGCTTGCCGTTCCGGATTCCGTTCGCGCGGCAATTGCATCGCTCCTTCGCGAATTGAAACCGCTCGATCGTTCGTGGAAGTTTGTGCCGGCGGAAAATTTGCACGTGACATTGAATTTTTTGGGCGAAGTGGCGATGGAAAAACTGCCGAACGTTGTTGGTGCGTTGCAAAGCGCGGCGACCGCGGGAACGGTGACGCTCGCATTTCGGGGCTTGGGATTTTTTCCGAACGAGCGGCGTCCACGCGTGCTCTGGGTCGGAATGGATGATCGACCGAGCCTTTTCGCATTGGCCGCCGGCGTAAAGGCTGCGCTGGCCGGCGCCGGCTTGCCGCACGAGGAGCGCGAATTTGCGCCGCATCTGACGTTGGCACGAAACAAAACGGCCGGCATCACGCCGGAATTGCGTGACGCGATTGCGGGATGCGCCACCCGGCAATTGGGAACGATGAACGCTTCGACATTCCATCTGATCGAGAGCAAGCTCGAATCCAGCGGGGCGGAGTACACTACGCTCGAATCGTTTCGCTTGACGCGCTGACTCCGAATGCAAACGCCGCTCACGCCATTCCCGATTTTTCTTGCCGCTTATTTCTGCGGATCGATTCCGTTTGGATTGCTGCTCGGAAAATTATTCAGCGGCGCGGACGTGCGCAAGCGCGGCAGCGGAAACATCGGCGCGACGAACGTGGCGCGCACGGCGGGGCTCTTTGCCGGAATTCTGACGCTGGCGCTGGATGCCGCGAAGGGCGCGGCGCCGGTCTGGCTGGCGCGGCACTATTTTCCGGATCACGCGACGTTGCAGATTTTCGCGGGGCTCGGCGCGCTCGTGGGACATTGCTTTCCTGTGTGGCTGAAATTCCGCGGCGGAAAAGGCGTGGCAACGGCGTTGGGAATGTTTTTGGTTTTGTGCCTGCCTGCCGCGGCGGCGGCGCTCGTCGTCTTCGCGCTGGTGGCGGGGTTCTGGCGGTACGTTTCGCTGGCTTCCGTCTCCGCGGCGGCCGCCATGCCGCTGCTGATCTACCTTTTGTGGGCGCCGCACTACGCGCCGCCGATTTCGGTGACGATCGGATCGCTGGCCGCGGCAATGCTGATCGTTTACAAGCACGACGCGAATCTTCAACGGCTGGTGGAAGGCACCGAACCGAAATTTTATTTCGGAAATAAACGCGAAGAGAATGGCGCCGAATGAGCCGCATCGCGATTCTCGGCGGCGGAGGCTGGGGCACGGCGCTGGCCATTTTGCTTTCTCGCGCGCGCGAATCGCATCAAGTTGCGATCTGGGTTCACGACGGGGCGCTTGCCGGCGCAATGCGCGAGAAGCGCGAAAATACGACGTATTTGCCCGGGCAGGCGATTCCGCCGGAAATTCTGGTGCTCGCGGATTTGCGTGAAGCGGTGGTTCGAGCGGAAATCGTCGTCGGCGCGATGCCGGCCGCGCACGCTCGAGAGATTTACGCCGCGGCGCTTGCACATGTGCAAGCCGATGCAGTGATCGTGAGCGCAACGAAGGGGCTTGAACCGGCAACGCATGCGCGAATGAGCGAAGTGATTGCGCGGACGGTGCGGCGACGCGCGGCGGGAAAAATTGCGGTCTTGAGCGGACCATCTTTCGCGCAGGAAGCCGCGCGCGGCGAACCGACGGCCGTCGTGCTGGCCTGCGAAGACGACGCGATTGCGCAGAGTTTACAGGCATGTTTCGCGGGACCGACGTTGCGGCTTTACACGAATCGCGATGTGCTCGGGGTGGAGCTTGCCGGCGCGATGAAAAACGTGATTGCGATCGCCGCCGGCGTTTGCCAGGGTTTGGGGCTTGGCGCGAATACGCTTGCGGCGCTTATCACGCGGGGTCTCGCGGAAATGACGCGGCTCGCGGCGGCGCTCGGCGCGCAGCCGGGTACGCTCGGCGGGCTTGCGGGGCTCGGCGACCTGGTGCTGACCTGCACGGGCGCGCTGAGCCGAAACCGGCACGTCGGCATCGAACTGGGAAAGGGCCGCACGCTCGCGGAAATTTTGGGCGGAATGAAAATGGTGGCGGAAGGCGTGGGCACCGCCGCGGCGCTGCTCGCGTTGGCGCGCGAGCACAACGTTGAAATGCCCATCACGAAGCAAGTGAATGCCATCCTGTACCAAGGGACAGGTCCGGCGGCGGCGATTCGCGAAATCATGGAACGCCCGCAAAAAAGCGAATAATCGCGCCGCGGGCGAGTAGTACCTTCGTCCCATTGGCGGATCGGCACCTCGCGCTTGCAATGCCATCCTGAAGCTTTCGCTGCGCCAGTAAAATAGGAAGCGGCGTATGGAATTGAACTGGAAAAAGTCGGTTGAGCGGGTGCGTGCCGGCCGCATTCGCATTTTGTGGCTGGTGCTGGGCGCGATGCTGCTGATCAGCGCGCTGCCGATTGGCCTTTACCACCGCCAGGTTTTGCAGCTCAGCCAGGACAAGCTGCTCGACACGGAGCGGGTGCAGCAGTCGGATTTGACGCGCACGCTTGCGCAAGAAGTGCAGAGCTTCGATTCCAATCTGACGCAGCAACTGCTGAGCGAACAGCAGATTCTGGAGTTGATTGGGGCTGTGCAGGACGTTTCCGATCCCGCCGCCGAGCCCAAAGTCACGCGGCTTCTGGAAAATTTCGTGGAGAGCAACCGCACGTCGGTGCTGTATGTGACCGCGGTCAGCGCGAACAAGAAAGGGACCAGCGCTTCGCAGGGAAATTTTCGCGCCGAGCAAGATCCGTTCGTCAACAAGGTTCTGGCCCGCGCCTTTCAGATCACGCAGCAATCGTCGGCGACCAATTTTGTAAAATTCCGCAGCGATCCGCTCACCGTCTCTCCGAATAACGATACCGCGTTCGTGATCGCCATTCCGTTGATGGATCACGACAAGTTCAACGGGATGCTCGCGGCGGTCGTCACATTCCGGCCCATTCTGCAGCGTCTGGCCGATGCCAGCGTCCGCGGCAGGGCCGTTTTCATCGTGAATCACGATGGAAAACTGATCGCGCATCCGGACACGCGCGGCTTCAGCCCGGGAGAAGACGCGGGCAACAATCCGGTGGTCGTGAAATTCAAATCGCTGCCGCAGGCGCTGCACAACACCGAGACGATGCGCTTCACGGACCGCGAAGGTAAAAAACCGGTTGAAATGATCGGAACGTACAGCACGCTGGGCGAGCTCGAATGGGCCGTCGTCGCAGAGCGCAGCCTGGGCGAAGCGCGCGACGACGCGGGTTTCGCCGATTTGAACCGGCAGGCTTTCGCGTTCGTCAGCGTTGTCGTTCTCGTGGCGATTCTGCTCGGTTACTTTTTTGCATTCGGCATCAGCGGCCCCATTCGCATTCTTGCGGCGTCCACGCGCGCCATCAGCCGCGGCGAATTTCATCAGCGTTCGCCGGTGCGCGGCGCGGTGGAAATCAGCGAGCTGGCCGAAAACTTCAACAAAATGGCCGGCGACATCGAAGAATACATTGAGAAGCTGAAAGAAGCCGCCGAAGAAAATCGCGAATTGTTTATCGGCTCGATCCGCATGCTCGCGGCCGCGATCGACGAAAAGGATCCGTACACGCGAGGCCATTCCGGCCGCGTGGCGAAGTATTCGCAAATCATCGGGCGCGAATTGCAATTGCCCGCGGACGAATTGGACAGGCTGCGCATCGCGGCGTTGCTGCACGACGTGGGAAAAATCGGCGTGGACGATCGCGTGCTGAAGAAGCCCGGCTCGCTGACGCCGGAAGAATTTGAATTGATGAAGCAGCACACGGTGAAAGGCGCGAACATCATGCGCCCGGTTTCGCAGTTGAAAGAGATGCTGCCCGGCATCGAATTGCATCACGAACACATTGACGGCCGCGGCTATCCGTATGGACTTTCCGGACCGCAGATTCCGCTGATGGCGCGCATCATCGGCGTGGCCGATACGCTGGACGCGATGACGACGAACCGCCCCTATCAGACCGCGATGGAACTGGACTACGCGATGGGCCGGATTCGAGCGCTGGCCGGCTCGAAATTCGATCCCGCGATTGTCACGGCGCTCGATGCGGCGGTCGCCGCCGGCCGCATCCGGCTCTCGGCCGTCGAAGTACAAGTCTGAAGCGCGAAGCCTGCGCGGCGCGTGATTCCCCTCTCTGTTACAATTTACGTTTGCGTCCATCGCGGCGCGGCAAACCATGTTCTCCCTATTCGGCAAAAAAGAAAAAACGGAGAAGGCCGAACCCTCTCTGCTGGACCGGCTGAAAGCGTCGGTTACCAAGACCAAAGCGGCGCTCGCGGAGACGGTGGACGCGATTTTTCTCGGCGAGCGAACGATCGATCCCTCGATTTTGAAGGACCTGGAAACGGCGCTGGTTTCGGCCGATATCGGCGTGAAAACGACGCGCGAAGTGCTGGATGCGGTAAAAGAAAAAATGGATCGAAACGCGCTGGCGAATGCGGCGCAGCTGAAGCAGGAAATCAAATCGCACATCGCGCGAATCGTCCAGCCCGCGACGGAGTTGCAGCTCGGCGCGGCTTCGGCAAACGGCGAAGGCCCGCGCGTGGTCTTTGTTGTCGGCGTGAATGGCGTCGGCAAAACAACGAGCATCGGCAAGCTGGCGAATCGGCTGCGGCAACAAGGTTGGAGCGTCGTGCTTTGCGCGGCGGACACGTTTCGCGCGGCGGCCGTGGAACAGCTGGAAATCTGGGCGCAACGCAACGGGATCGAAGTCGTGAAACAAAAATCCGGCGCCGATCCCGCCGCGGTTGTTTTCGACGCGATGGCCGCGGCGAAATCGCGGAAAGCCGACGCGGTGATTGTGGATACCGCCGGGCGCTTGCACACGAAATCCAATTTGATGGCCGAGCTGGATAAAATGAAGCGCACGGCGGCAAAAGCGATTCCCGGCGCGCCGCACGATGTTTTTCTGGTGATGGACGCCACGACCGGACAAAACGGCCTGGCGCAAGCGCGCGAATTTACTTCCGCCGTCGGCGTGACGGGAATTATTTTGACGAAGCTCGATGGCACGGCAAAGGGCGGCATCGTCGTGGCCATTTCGCGCGAACTCGGCTTGCCCATTCGTTACGTCGGCACCGGCGAACAGATTGACGATCTGGTGCCGTTCGACGCGGAGACGTACGTCAATTCCCTTTTCGACTGAACCCGTGAACGAACACGACATTCGCTTTCTGGAACGCTCCCTTGCGCTGGCGCGCAAAGGCGCTGGCTTGGCCAGCCCGAATCCGATGGTGGGCTGCGTGATTGTGCGCGACGGCGAAATCGTGGGCGAAGGATTTCACCAATACGATTTGCGCGACCACGCGGAAATTGCCGCGCTCGAAGCGGCAGGCGAAAAAGCGCGCGGCGCGACGCTCTACGTCAGCCTGGAACCGTGCAACCACACCGGCCGCACCGGCCCATGCACCGAAGCGATTGAAAAAGCCGGCGTGGCGCGGGTGGTCGTCGCGACGCGCGACGCAAATCCGAACGTGCGCGGTCTTGGCATGGAAAAACTCCAGGCCGCCGGCGTGAAAGCGGAAATCGGACCGGCGGACATCGACCTCGATGCAAAAGAACTGAACGAAGCGTTTTTCAAATGGGCGGCAAGCGGCAAGCCGTTTGTCACCTTAAAGTCCGCGCTGACGCTCGACGGGCAACTGGCGTTGCCGCGACAAAGCAAAGGTAAGAAACGCGAATGGATCAGCTCGGAAGAATCGCGCGCGGAAGTGCAGCGCATGCGTCACGCATCGGACGCGTTGCTCACGGGAATCGGCACGATTCTGGCGGATGATCCTTTGCTTACGGATCGCACCGGATCGCCGCGACGCAGGAAATTGCTGCGCGCGATTTTGGATAGCCAGCTGAAGCTCCAACCTAAATCGCGCATCGTCAAAACGGCCGAGAAAGACTTGCTCGTCTTCACCGCCGCATCGCTGAAATCTGCGAAAGCGCGAAAGTTGCAAAGCGCCGGAGCGGAACTGGTTCGCGCGCCGGCGCGGCGCGGACAGATTGATTTAAATGCCGTGATGAAGGAACTGGGACGGCGAGAGATTTTGAGCGTACTGCTCGAAGCGGGGCCCACACTGAATGGCGCGGCGCTGGCGGCGCAAATCGTGGACAAACTTTTTCTTTTTTATGCGCCGAAAATCGCCGGCCGCCCGACCGTACCCTTCGTGCGGGGAAACGTTTCCGCGCCGCAGATTCACACGTTGCACTATCGCGAGCGAGACTTCGGCGGCGACTTCGCGATGGAGGCTTGGCTCCGCAAGTAAATGAGCCGCGTTTTATTGTTGCTCGTTTCCCGCTGCGGACTTTTCCTGTAAACTCTACACAAATTCCGTAAGGTCTGTTCGCTGCGCGACCGGCGGAATTTCACTCTTCGCGATCGCCGAGGTTCCTCTCATGAGCGCCACCGCTGTTTCCGACATTCGCATTCCGCACTTCATCGGCGGACAATGGACCAATTCGACTTCATCGAACTGGCAAGACGTCGTCAATCCCGCCACGGGCGCATCGCTCGGCAAAGTTCCGATCGCCGAAGCCGGCGAAGTAAACGCCGCGATCGAAGCGGCGGCCGCCGCTTTTCCGGATTGGCGCCGCACGCCGCCGGAAGACCGCATTCAACCGCTCTTCAAACTGAAAATGCTGCTCGAACAGCACATCGACGAACTGGCGCGCCTGATCACCATCGAAAACGGAAAAACTTTGAGCGAAGCGAAAGCGGAACTTCGCCGCGCGATTGAAAACGTGGAAGTCGCGTGCGGCATTCCGATGATGATGCAAGGCTACAACCTGGAAGACGTGGCGCGCGGAATCGATGAAACGATGATCCGCCAGCCGATGGGCGTGGTGGCCGCGATCACCGCGTTCAATTTTCCGGCGATGATTCCGTTCTGGTTTTTGCCGTATGCGATCGCCACGGGAAATACGTTTGTGCTGAAAGGCTCCGAGCGCGTGCCGCTTACGATGAAGCGCGCGTTTGAATTGTTCGAGCAGATCGGGCTGCCGAAAGGCGTGGTGAATATGGTCAACGGCGGAAAAACCGCCGTCGACACGATTCTCGATCATCCGAAAGTGCGCGCGGTCAGTTTCGTCGGCTCGACCCCGGTTGCGAAATACATTTATGCGCGCGCGGCGGCCAGCGGCAAGCGCGCGCAATGCCAGGGCGGCGCGAAAAATCCGGTGATCGTGCTGCCCGACGCCGATATGGAAATGGCGACACAAATCATCGGCGACAGCGCGTTCGGCTGCGCGGGGCAACGGTGCCTGGCGGTTTCCGTGGCCGTTGCGATTGGCGAGGCGCAAAAAACGTTTCGCGATTCGATCGCCGAAGCCGCAACGAAATTGCGCGTTGGCAACGGTTTGGAGGAAGGAACGCAGATGGGGCCGGTCATCACGCGGCAAAGCAAGACGCGCGTGGAAACGCTGATTGGCGAAGGCGAAAAACAAGGCGCGAAAGTTTTGGTCGACGGCCGCAACGCGAAAATCGCCGGCGGCGAAAATGGACATTTCGTCAAGCCGACGATTCTCGACGGCGTGCCGGTCGGAAGCGAACTGGCGCACACGGAAATTTTTGGGCCCGTGCTGAGCCTGGTACACGCGAAAGATTTGGACGAAGCGATGTCTTTCTTGAATAAAAACCCGTTTGGCAATCAGGCATCGCTGTTTACATCGAGCGGTTCGGCGGCGCGCCGTTTTCGCTACGAAGCGCCGGCCGGAAATATCGGCATTAACATCGGCGTCGCCGCACCGATGGCGTACTTTCCATTCAGCGGATGGAAAGACAGCTTTTTCGGAGACATGCACGGGCAAGGGCGCGACGCGATCGAGTTTTATACCGACAAAAAAGTCGTCGTGGAACGCTGGGCGAAAGAACACTCGCGCAAATTCTAATTTTGCGCCGGCCTGAAAGTTGCGTCCCACGACCGGCGCGGATACTATCCCGCAGCTGCATCAGCGCATCGCCTGTGACCGACGCCAACACTTCCTCGCTAAAATCCGCCGCAAAAAAAGCGGGAATCTTTTCGTTCGTCTTCGTGATGTTTTCATACACGACGGGCGGCCCGTTCGGCCTCGAAGAGCAGGTCACGACTTCCGGCCCGGGATTGACGCTGCTCTATCACCTGCTGATTCCGCTTTTCTGGTGCATTCCCATTTCGCTTGTCGCGGCGGAGCTGACCACCGCGATGCCAGTGCAAGGCGGTTTTTACCGCTGGGTGCGCGCGGGCTACGGCGATTTTTGGGGATTTCTTGCCGGCTGGTGGAATTGGACGGCTTCGTTTTTGCTCGGCAGCGCGTACGCCGTGCTTTTCACCGATTACATCACCGCGTACTATCCGAGCGTCGTTGGATGGAAGCATTACACGATTTCCGTCGCGCTGATCGGCGCAATCACGTACATCAATGTTCGCGGAATCGATTGGGTGGGCAAAATCTCGACGGTGCTGGAAATCGGTGTTTTGATTCCGGTGATCGTGATGACGGTGATTGGCCTCGCGCACGCGCATCACAATCCGTTCGTGCCGCTGACGCCTCCGCACAAACCGTTTTCGCAAGTTTTCGGCGTGGGACTTGCGCTCGGCGTCTGGCTCTATTCCGGATACGAGCAGCTTTCCACCGTCGCGCAGGAAGTGGACAATCCGCGGCGAAATTATCCGCTGGCGCTGGCGATTGTCGTGCCGATGTCCATCGCCACGTATTTTTTGCCGACGTTTGCCTCGCTCGCCGCGCTCAACAACTGGCAGGACTGGGGTTCCGGCTATTTTTCGGAAGCGGCGCGATTGCTCGGCGGCGCAACGCTGGCCGCGGCGGTCACGATTGCCGCCGCCGTCGCCAACATCTGCCTGCTCAACAGCACGGTACTTGCGACGACGCGTATGCCGTTTGCAATGGCCGAAGACGGATTTTTGCCGCAACAATTGACGCGAATTCATCCGCGGTTTGGAACGCCCGCGGTTTGCATCGTTATTTCGGGAATTGTTTATGCGCTACTCGCGCTTCACAGCCTCGCGCAGTTGATCACGATTTACGCCTGGCTGCGTGTGGCCACAACGTTGATGACGGCGCTCTCCGCACGACGGTTGCGAAAAACGCATGGCGCACTCGAACGTCCATTTAAAATTCCCGGCGGCAAAGCGGGTTTGTTTTACGCCGTCGCCGCACCCGTTTTTATGGGAATCGTTGCGACGGTTGGCAGCCTTTTGAGCGCGGATAAATTTGCGCTGCACTGGGGACCGGCGGCGATTTTGCTTGGGCCGGTGGCTTATCTTTTCTTGCGGAGAAAATCGCTGGCCGTGGCGGCGAATTGAAGCGTCAACTGACAATGTCCAGAAAACGAAACCACAAACCGGCGAGCGGAAGGAACCACGGCTTGCGTCGATAGAGGCCCAGCGGCGCTCCCTTGAACGGAATTTCCGCAAATGGATTGGCATCGGGCGTGGCGGAACCGGAAGCAATGCGCTCCGCCATTTTGTGGCCGAGCAGCGTGGCCATTGCGACGCCGTGGCCGGCATATCCGACCGAATAATATATGCCATCCATTTTTCCGGCGTGCGGCATCCTATCGAAGGCAAAGTCGAGCGTTCCGCCCCAGACGTATTCGATTTTGGTGTCGGCGAGCTGCGGAAAGATTTCGATCATGTCTCGCCGCAGGATTGCCTGACTTTCGCGGATCGTGTTTTCGTTTTCCGGAAAAAACGCGGCGCGCCCGCCGAAGAGCATTCGCCGGTCCGGCGTCAGCCGGTAGTAATGCGTGTAGTACAACGAATTGTAAATCATGCGATTTCGCGGGCTGACTTCGGCGGCGAGGGCGGAAGGCAAGACTTCCGTGACGATGATGTACGAGCCGATGGGAATCAATTTGCGGCGTAGCGACGGAGTGCTGTCGCCGGTATAGCCGCTCGTTGCAACCAAAACGTCGCGAGCCCAGAGCGGCCCGCGCGTTGTGGAAACTTTCCAGCCGGCCGCGCCGTTATTTGCCGCCGCCTCGATCTTTTCCACGCGCGTCTGTTCGTGAATATCGGCGCCGGCGCGCATCGCCGCGTTTGCCAATCCCGCCACGTAGCGCGCAGGATTCGCGCCGGCGCTGACTTCATCCACAAGTCCGCCAAAATAAATTGTGGAGCCGATTTCCGAGAATAGATTCTCGCGCGGCACGACGCGCACGGAATGTCCCAACTCGCGCTCCATTGTTTCCGCGCTGCGCTCGAATCCGTGAAAATGGCCGGGCTTGTTGGCCACTTCCAGGTGACCGCAACGGCAAAAATCGCAGTCGATTTTTTCGTCGGCCACGATCTGTTCCACCGTCGAAATCGCTTCCAGCGAAGCGGCAAACATGCGCCGCGCCGTTTCTTTGCCGTAGCGAGAAATCAGTTCGGCCGCGCCAAGCTTCAGGCCGGTCAAGACCATTCCGCCATTGCGCGAGCTCGCGCCCCATCCGGCCGTTTGCGCTTCGAGCACGGCGACGTGCGCGCCAAGTTTCGCCAGCGTGCGCGCGGCGGAAAGGCCCGTGAAGCCCGCGCCGAGAATCGCAACGTCAACTTTTTCTGGAAGCGGCCGCCGCTCGATGCGCGGCATTTCCGCCGTGGTGAGCCAGAAATTTTTCTCTTGAACCGTCATGCGCTTTTTCTTTCCGAAAACTATTTAGGAAGTTCGCTCACGGCGCGATGCGCTTCATCGATGGCCGCATCCGTGTATGCGTGCGCGGCCGAATCGGCGTTGGCGATGGCGATGCGCCCGAATGGCGCGCGGCCCAGCACATTCGGCCGCGGCCCGTGCGGCAAATCGCGATCCGAATACGAATCGTATTCGTATGCGTAGCCGTGGCCCCAGCGATTCGCGGTGATGGCGGCAATATCGCGCGCGGCATCGAATCCCGCGCCGCCCAGCATTCGCTGCAGCTGATCGCGCGTGTTGCGTTCGATTTCCTCGAAGGGCGTCGTCAGCAATTCGTAGCGGCCCGCGCGATATTGATCCCGCCGCGGCGCGCCCGGACGGCACGGCGTGCGCAGCAAAAAAAGCGCCGCGGGCTCTTCGGGTTTGCTGGGAAATTTGTATTCGCCGATGCTGACGGGAAAATCGAGCGCAACGTACGAATAGTAGCTTCCGGGCGCCATAATCTGGTGAATACCGAGGTCCGCGAACGCTTTCCAATTCCGGATGGCGACGCGCGTGTACAAAAACGGCGCCTTCACGCAGTATTCGAGCGCCGCTTTTTGCTTTGCCGGCAGATCCGGACACAAGTACGGGACCATTACGTTGTAACACGCCATGACGCAATGCTTCGCCGTCACGGTAAGAAGCAGCGCGTCTTTTGCGTAGGAAATACTTACAGGCCCATTGGATTCGCCTGCAACTTCTTGTTTCACATGCACGGCCGTTGCCTGCAACCGGATGCGAACGTTTTGTCCGTCGCGGTCAAGCTTCGAATAATCCGCTTTCGCCGTCACGACGTCTTCCATGGAGTGGCCGGGCATTGCGCCGGGAACGAGCGAGCGCACGAGCAATCGTGCAACCGACGCATTGCCATCGGGAAAATGAAAAATGTACGGCTCTTCTTTCTCGTCGTCGCCCAGATTCAGGCCATCGAAGCCGGGATACGTGAAGGAACCGTAATCGTCGCCGTTGATGTGGCAGCCGTAGGCGGAAATCGCTTCAATGCCCACGGCAAACAGGTCGTGCGAATATTTTTGGAAAAACGGCAGCGCCTCCGGCGCAAGCTTGCAGTGCTTCGTCAAATATTCCGCCATGCTGATTTTTTGCAAACGCTCGATTTTCTGTGCGCGGGTCAAGCCCGGCAGATAGTCTTTTTTTTCGGTGTAGACTCTGACAATTTCTTTTTTTACCGCTTCGGGGAGCGGCGCGTTCGATAAGAACTCCGCCCAGGGCTTTGTGCCCATGCCGACCAGGAGCGCGTCGGCGCCAAACGTTTCCTTGTCGAAAAAACAGCCGGTCTCCAATTTTTCGTAAAGTTTCTCGTCGTAAGCTTTGTAAAATTTCTCGACGTCGATGCCGAGTTCGACGAGCAACTCTTTCGCGGCCTTGCTGTACGCACCCGGACTTTCGATCGATTGCGTGCCGCCATTGGCGAGCAACAAACGGCCATCGACCTGGAATTCATCGCGGCGCGCGTGCCCGCCAAAATCGTCGTGACTATCGAGCAGCAGAATCCTGGAGTTTCCGCCGAATTTTTTCCGATAAAAATGCGCGGCGGCGAGTCCGCTGATTCCCGCGCCGACCACGACCAGATCGTACGTTTCGCCGGAGTCGTCGGCGGTTGCGAGCGAATCCCATTTTTTGCCGTCGCGCAAGGCGTGCGCGAACTGGTAGACGCCCGCCTGGTCGCCGCGAAGTCCGGTCTTCGCCGGCGGATAATCCGGCTCAGTTGCTGCGTGCGCGCTCGTGCCGGGAGAGTGCATGGCAAACATGGCGCCGCCCACCGTGACGGCGACGCCGTCCAGGAAATCGCGGCGCGAGATCGAACGGTCCATTCCCAAATCAAGATCGAGTTGTTTGTCATTCATGGCGGAATCCCCGAGGCCGCTTAATCTTACACAATTTCAGTAAGGTTTGCCTCTGCCGCAATGCGTTGGCGGATTTGGCTCCGCGCGGCGAATCCGTTATCTTTTCTTAGAGGCGAACGGCGTGTTTACCGGCATTATCGAACATCTTGGCACGATTGAGGCTCTGTCGCTTGAAAGCGACGGCGGCCGCATCGCCGTGCATGCCCCGAGTCTCGCCGCTTCGCTTGCCATTTCCGGAAGCGTCGCCGTGAACGGATGTTGCTTGACCGTCGTGGCCTGCGACAAAAAAAGCTTCTCCGCCGATCTCTCCGCGGAAACACTGAACAAAACGACATTTTCGTTATTAAAAAAAGGTGAGCGCGTGAATCTCGAACAGCCGCTCACCGCCGGAAAGGAATTCGGCGGCCATTTTGTGCTGGGCCACGTCGATGGCACCGGCTCCGTGGCCGCGATGGAACCGGAAGGCGACAGTTGGCGCTATTCCGTGCGCGTTCCGCCGGAGGTCGCGAAATACATCGTGCCGAAAGGTTCGATCACGATTGACGGCATCAGCTTGACCGTCGCGCACTGGGAAAACCAAATTGCAGAAATTGCCGTGATTCCTTTTACCTTTGAACACACGAACATCCGCGATCGCAAACCGGGCGACGCCGTAAATCTCGAAGCCGACGTGCTGGGCAAATACATCGAACGGCATCTGGAAGCGCGGGCGAGCGCAACGGCGAAAAGCGCGCTTTCGTTGCGAGACTTCATCGCGCAAGGTTTCTAAACGCTTACGCGGCTTTGCGCCGCGCGCCGCGAAAATACAAAACCAATCCAAACGCGATCGCTCCGATCGTGGAGCCAACCACCTTGATGACGAACAGCAAGCGATTCGAGGAATCGCCCGGCGGAAAAACCGAAACGACGATCGAAAGAAGCGTTACGGCGGACGCCAGTCCGCAAGCGATCCAAACGCCGATTTTGCCTCCCGGAATCAGCACCGCGTGCGGATTTGCGGTTCTGTCCGGACGATTTGCAAGTTTGATTGCCGCGGCGAACATGTAAAGAAACGGAATGAAGTACAAAATGATCGTGATGTCGATGACGACCTGATACGCGCCGCGCGTTGACTCATTGATCTGGCTCAGCAAAAGGACCAGCGCCGACAAAAGCGCTTGCACGACGATTGAAACGTAGGGCGTGCGCCAGCGCGGATGAATTTTTCCGAACGCGGCGGGCAAATACCGGTCAATTCCAACCACGAACGGCACGCGAGCGATTCCGGCGACGGTGCTGCCCACTCCGCCGGCGTTGCCGACCGTCACCAAAAGCGCGGCCAGGATTCCGACGAATCCGATCTTCAGCGCCACCGATCCCATCGTGATGGCATGAAAGACGCCGCTCTTTGGATCCACGTCCGCCGCCGGCACGAGCGACAACAACGAAAACGTGCCGATGATGTACATCGCCGCGATCAATGCCGCCGCGGTGAGCGCCGCCCGCGGCAAAGTTCGTCGCGGCTCGCGAATTTCTCCGCTCATCGCCGAAACGAGTTCCAACCCCGTGAACGCAAAGGCGATTTGCGACCAGAAATTGACCGTGTCCCAGTTCCAAGTGGGCATCATGTTTGCCCGCGTGAAGTGCGTTACCGATCCGTTTTTCACCCACAACACCGCCGCGATGCCGACCAAAATCAGCAACGGCACATAAGTCGAAACGCCGCCCGCATTTTGCAGCCACTTTCCAACGTTCAAACCGACGATGTTCAGAATCACCGCAACGGCCAATAACAAGAGCGAGCCGACGAGCAAGAACGTTCGGTCTTGCGCCAGTTCGGCGCCTTTTCCGCCCATCACATATGCGCTCATCGATGCGCTGGCCAGCAACAATCCGGGAAAATAAAAAATCGTGTAGACCCAATACGTCCAACCCGCCACAAAACCATGGAAGTCGCCGAACGCTTCCTTGGACCACACATACAAACCGCCTTCTTCGGGAAAGCGCGAAGACAATTCATTGATGACGAGCGCCATCGGCACGAAAAAAAGCACGGCCGCGAGCACCCACAAACTGATCGACGAAGTTCCGTTGTGCGCCGCCGCCGCAATCCATCGCGGACCCAAGACGGTTGCGATATTGAAAAGGAGGACGTCCCAAAAACCCATTTCGCGGCAAAGCTGGCTACGCGGATCGGAAGAAGCCGCCGCCTGGCTCACAGAGTCACGTCCAATTCGGGAATCAGTTCGTCTTGCATGCGGAAATTATGGAGAAACGGGTCCGCGGAATTTTCAAATTCGTTCCACGAAGAAAACACCTCCGCCTTCCCTTCCTGAAGGAAAACGATATTGTCGGCAAGTTTTTTCGCCAGATGCGTATCGTGCGTTACGACGATCGACGTGCGATGAAATTTTTCCTTTAAACGCAAAATGATGTCGCCCATGTGCGCCGCCATGAGGGGATCGACCATCGTGGTCGGCTCGTCGTACAAAATCGCCTCGGGATTTTGCGCCAGCGCCCGCGCGATGGCCACGGCTCGCTTCATGCCCGTTGAAAGTTCGCCCGGGATCTTGTCGAGAACCTCTTCCACTTCCAACTCGCGCGCGAGCTTCGCGATGTAGGCGTCCACATCTTCATCGGTCAGGCCGGGCTGTCCTTCGAGCGGATAGCCGATATTTTCGCGCACGCTAAGCGAATCGAAGAGCGCGCCGGATTGAAAAACCATCGTCACTTTTCCGCGTACTTTTTGAAACTCGGCTTCGGAAAAATGCGTGACGTCTTCGCCGTCGATCCAGACCTGGCCTGAATCTGCCTTCAGAAAGCCCATGATGTGTTTGAGCGAAACGGATTTTCCGACGCCGCTGCGGCCCATGATGACGCAAGTCTGCCCGCGTTTCACCTTGAACGTGACATGATTCAGCACCGGCCGGCCGTCGAAAGCCTTGCTCACGTCGCGGAATTCGAAAAAGTTTTCCGCAAAGAGGCTGCGCGCCAAGCTATCGGTCACTTGTTCTCCACTTCCAAAACGCGGCGAGCTTCGTCAAAGTCCGCGCGCGTGTTCATATTCCAGAAGAGCCGCCCGTTCGTATCAAATCGTTTCCAGTCCTTTTCGTCAAGGATTTCCGTTCGCAACAATTTGAGAGCGTCGGTGACCTTGCGCGTCCCGCCATCGAACATCGTTAAAATTACGGCGCTCGCGGAACTCTTCCAACACGCGCACAACGGTTCGAATCGGCCTGCATTTTGCGAAACAAGCGCTTCGCCACCGCTTTCGGCCGCGCGCTTTACAAGAAACGCCAGCCATTCTTCGGTAAGAAATGGCATGTCGCAGCTGACAATCAGGCACCACGATTCTTGCGACGAGTTTTGCCCGGCGTCGAGCAGCGCCGTCAAGATTCCGCCGAGCGGCCCTTCGCCAGGCCAGCGATCCGGAACATTTCTTGCTTGTGGATGCGAAACTTTGGATTCCGCCGCGACAACGGCGACATCGCAACACGCCGAGGCTACAACCTCAGCCGTGCGCGCCAACATGGACTTGCCTTGCAATTCCGCCAGCGCCTTGTCTGTGCCAAACCGCGAGCTGGCTCCGCCGGCCAGCACGTATCCGCGCACGAGCGATGCGGCGTTCACGCCTCGTCCTCGATCGGCTCGCGGCCCGGACGCCGAATTCCCAGCTCGCGCAATTTTTCCTGCAAGCTCTGCCGATGCAATCCAATCGTCGCGGCGGTGCGGGAAACGTTCCATCGGTGGCTTGCGAGCTGTTTGGTAATCCACGCGACTTCGAATTTTCTTTTCGCATCGCGAAAATCGCGCTCGTTCATTCCCGTATCTTCGCCGTTTGGCGATTCCTTTTGCGTCAGCGCTTTGCCCGTCGCCACTTCTTCCGGCAAATCGTTCGCGTCGATTTCGTTTCCCGGCGTCAACACCATGCTTCGCTCCAGCGCATTCTTCAGTTCGCGCACATTGCCCGGCCAATCGTATCGTTCCAGCGCCGAATACGCTTCGCGCGTAAGACGGGCGGCGCGATGCAAGCGCTTGCCGTGCATTTGCAAAAACGAGTCCGCAAGCACGGCGATATCTTCCTTGTGTTCGCGCAAAGCGGGCAGATCGATCGTGATCACGCGCAGCCGATAAAAAAGATCTTCGCGAAATTTTCCCGCCGCGATTTCCGCGGGCAGATCGCGATGCGTTGCGCTGATCACGCGCACATCCACGGGAATCGATTGCGCGCCGCCGAGCCGCTCGATCGTGCGATTTTCCAGCGCGCGCAAGACTTTTGCCTGCGTGACGGGATTCATGTCGCCGATTTCGTCGAGGAATAACGTGCCGCCATTCGCCAGCTCAAATTTGCCTTTTTTTTGCTGCGCCGCGCCGGTGAATGCCCCTCGCTCGTAGCCGAACAATTCGGACTCGATCAAATTTTCCGGCAGCGCGGCGCAGTTCACCGCCACAAACGGACGCGTCGCGCGCGGCGACCGCGCATGAATCTCCTGCGCCATCAAATCTTTTCCCGTGCCGCTCTCTCCCAAAAGCAAAACGGTCGAATCCGTCGCCGCCACGCGATCGGCAATTTCAAAGGCGCGGCGCATCCCGGCCGAGCGGCCGATCATTCCGCCAAACTGCCCTTCCGTGGCCAACTGGCTGCGCAAGACCGAATTTTCTTTTTCGAGGCCGGTGAGTTTCAACAAATTGGCCACACGTTGCCGCAATTCGTCCAATTCAAAACCCTTTACCAGATAATCCGCGGCGCCCACGCGCAAAGCTTCCACCGCCGTTTTCGCCGTGTCCAGCGCGGAAACGATCAGCACCGGCACATCATTCCCTTCTTCGCGCAAACTTTTCAGAAAGGAGAGGCCGTCCTCTCCGGGCATCACGATGTCGAGCAAAAGCAGGTCGGGCTTTTCGGTGGGAATAGCGGTGCGGGCGGCTTCGGCGGATTCCGCTTCGGCAATGCGATAGCGCGATTCGAGCGCTCGCCGCAATCCGTACCGCGCCGCCGGTTCGTCGTCCACAATCAGAATCGTCTTCATGCCGGACCTCGCAAATTCTCGCAGAACTACTCAGCCGATTTAGACAACCCGCGCGTGCGTCGCATCGCTGCGGGCCAAATTTTCACTTCGAATCGCGAGCCTCGCCCGTCCTTAATTGGGCTCGCCACCTTCAACTCCCCACACAACTCCGCAACTCTCTTGGCCACAATCGCTAAACCGAGTCCCGTACCTTGCGCTTTCGTCGTAAAGAAAGGCTCCAGGATTTTCTCCTGCAGGTCCTCCGGAATGCCGGGCCCTTCGTCTTCAACACTTACCGAGCACGGCAATCCCAACCAGGAAACCTGTACTTTTACTTCTCCGCCCGCACGAGACGCGTCGATCGCGTTCACAACCAAATTGCTGACAATATCGTGAATCGCCTCGACGCTCGCCTCAACGATGGAATCTCCTTCAACGATTCTTGATCCAAGACGCACGCCTCTTTTTTCGCCTTCCGGGCGTAAAACTTCCAAAACGTTGCGGACGACCTCACGCATGTCGCACTTGGCGTCTTCGCCCGAGCCGGCAAACGCCGGCCGGCTGAATTGAAGCAATTGATTGAGCTTTGAGGAAAGCCGGTTGATTTCTTCGAGCACCATTTTCGTTTCGCCGCGCATGGATTCCGGCATTTCCGGATTTTCGAGTTGGACCTGGAGGATCGTCTTGATCGACCCGAGCGGATTCTTCAAGTTGTGCGAAATGCTGGCCGCCGTCTGTCCGACAAGCGCCAGCCGCTCGCGCTCGGCAAGCTCCCTTTCGAGTTGAACTTTTTCTTCGATCAAGCGGCACAAATCCAATGCGGAAGGCAGTTGTTCGCTCAGAGATTCCAGCGCCGCCATCGTTTCGCCGGAAATCGCCGATCCGTGCGCCTTTACCTGCAAGTACGCGAATACGTCGCCGTTTCGGCGCAGAGGAAAAACCAGCTCCGTTGCCCAACGAGACCGCGCCGGATCGAGTTCGGTCTGTTCCACGGATCGCGGGCGAACTTCCGCCGCCGCACCGACAAACTTCAAGGTCGTCGACTCGAGTTCAAGCTCCTGCCTTGTCGTCTGCTCGATGTATTTCGCCAACTCGGCTTGATTCCCTTGCCTGGCTTCCTGCTGAATTCGCGTCATTAAGCGCTGCACGCGATCGAGTTCGCGTTGCGCCGTTTCCCGCAGGCGGCGTCCCAGCAAGCGCTGGAGCGGCTCGATAAAAACAACGAGCACAAACAGAAGCACGGCCGCGGTTGCTTCTGGCGGCAGAACGGGAGCGAACCATTCGCCGATCCGACGGACGAGCGCAAGGTAGAGCAGAGCGACGAACGTTGCTGAAACTGCGTACAAAAGGTTCTTCTGCCGCCCAATGTTCAGGAAGTTGTGCCGTTGCACGAAATAAATCAACGCGACAAAAGGAAAGAGCCCAAGGAGCGAAATCGCCGTCGCCAGAATTTCCCTGCCGGAACGGCTCAAGGAAGGAATCGCAAGGTGAATGGCAATCAGGAATGCAGTGGCAAAAACCATCGCGGCCCACGCAAGCCGATGAAAAGTCCGCTCTGGCCGACCCTTCATCTCTTGCGCGAATTGTCGCTCCCATTCGCAAGAGACGCCCGCTATGAAAACAAACCAAATCACGAATCCCAGCCCAAGCGAATTCCCCGGAATGCCAAAATCGAAATTCTGTGAACGAAGCCGCGTGGGGAGCGCCATTCCAAGGAAATAGACAACCGGAGCGTAGGCAAACAGGAGAATCGGCCACTTGAACTTCTTACGCGGATGAAAATCGCGTGTCTCGGCAAACTCCCAATGCAGATGAAACAGGAGCGCGGGCACGAGCGCCAGGCCCGTTCCGATCAAGAGCGCGGCAAACGTCGTGAGGTTGTGCGGCGGCAATGCGTAATAGATTTGCGCGTTCAATGCGAGCAACGAGCCGGCGTAAAAAAGAAACAGCGCGAGGCAAAGAAAGAAAAACACTCGCTCGAAATTGCGCTGGCGGCGATAGCCGAGAATCACGACCATCCAGAACAGCATGAGAAGCGTTCCGGCGGTGAATCCGACCAATCGAATGTAGGTCAAAGCGTTCATCGGAGCTGGTTTGAGGAGCGACTAAATCTTACGCCGGAGGGGAAAGCACGACAATCGCCAAGTGCAAGATTTTTCTGGCATCTCATAACTGTATGCAAATACAAGGCTTATATTGCATGAAGAAGCATATAAATTTTCAATGAGAACCATCGAAAATGCCGGGCAAACGCTTGACTTGGAGGGCTTTTCTGCTATATTAGCACTCGTCTGTGAGGAGTGCTAATTACCCTGCCTCCTCCCTACAGCAAACCTGAAAGCTTACCAACGGAGGTTTTTCGAAGATGGCAGTCAATCTTACGCCGCTGCACGACCGCGTGATCGTGAAGCGCATTGAAGAGAAAGAAACCGTCAAGGGTGGAATCATCATCCCGGACACCGCAAAAGAAAAGCCCCAAGAGGGCGAAGTGATCGCCGTCGGCGCCGGAAAGCGCGAAAAGGGCGAACTCGTTCCCCTGGACGTGAAAGCCGGAGACCGCGTGCTCTTTGGCAAATACAGCGGCACGGAAATCAAGATCGAAGACGAAGAGCTGCTGATCCTCCGCGAAGAAGAGATTCTTGCGAAGCTGAGCGGCGCGGCGAAGGCAGCGAAGAAGTAACGAAGTTTTCAGTCGTCGGTTATCAGTTATCAGTGATCAGTAACGGCGAAGCGGGCTTGTGGTTTGCTTGCCGGTCGGATTTAGCAGGAAAAGAATTTCACGGAGGAATCAAGCAATGGCAAAGACGATTGTTACGGGAGAGGCTTCGCGCCAGGCAATTTTGCGCGGCGTGAACGCCCTCGCCGATGCAGTGAAGATCACGCTCGGCCCAAAGGGCCGCAACGCGGTGATCGAAAAGAAGTTCGGCGCGCCGATCATCACCAAGGACGGCGTGACGGTTGCAAAAGAAATCGAATTGAAGGATCCCCTCGAGAACATGGGCGCGCAGATGGTGCGCGAAGTCGCTTCCAAGACGTCTGACGTCGCGGGCGACGGCACCACCA
>DATGEI010000024.1:0-59819 GCA_035310365.1 Candidatus Acidiferrum sp. | reverse complement strand
ACGCGGCGTCGCTGCATCAGGCTTTCGCCCATTGTGCAAGATTCCCCACTGCTGCCTCCCGTAGGAGTCTGGACCGTGTCTCAGTTCCAGTGTGGCTGGCCATCCTCTCAGACCAGCTAACGATCAAAGCCTTGGTAGGCCATTACCCTACCAACTAGCTAATCGTGCGCGGGCTCCACCTCCGACGACTTACGCCTTTGAATCCTCGAACCGGGGTCCAAGGAATGTTATGCGGAATTAGCTCGCCTTTCGGCGAGTTATTCCCCATCAGAGGGCAGATTACCCACGTGTTACGCACCCGTGCGCCGTGCGCCACCTGTATTGCTACAGGCGCGCACTCGACTTGCATGTGTTAAGCACGCCGCCAGCGTTCGTTCTGAGCCAGGATCAAACTCTCGTTTGAATCTGGTTGCTTGGCGAAAAAAAATCCCGGGATTTGCATCCCAGGCAGCCTGCCAAGCGAATTGTTGATCGCTCGATATTACTCAGACCATTGGCGCTCGAAAAGCTCCAATGGTTTCGAACAGATTCTGGCACATCGTATCGGTTGTCAAAGAGCGAATGCCTCCTGTCCAGCAGAAGACGTCCTTACAACTAGGAGAGTATGCCAGCCGGCCGCGAAGAAGTCAACAGCGGAAAACAGAAAATTTTTGGTTTTCCACAGGCTTGCACAAGCCGCTGTAAGTGGCTGAAAAATGGTAGGATGCGCGGCGCGAATGGTGCACAGAGCGGCTGAACCGGGGAGAAATTTCCATGATGCGCTTGGCGGCGGGACTGCGCGCGGCGGTATTTTGCGGATTGCTGGTTTGCGGATTGGGCGGAGGAAGCGCAATGGAGAAGCAGGGCGAGAAGCGCCACGTGCAGGTGCGGACGACGGATGATCAGGAATATCTTGATGAGAGCAACGATTCTATGGTGAAGCAGGGATTCACGGAGATGGAGTTGGGGCGCGAAATCAAGCGATTTGGAAATGTGGCGACGGTGTTGAGCAGCTACGAAGGGAAAGTGCAATCGACGGGAAAAGTGGTGACGCGCGGCGTGAACATTTTTTCGCTGTACTTTGACGGCCAGCGCTGGTGGATTCAGACGATGCTTTGGGACGAAGAAGGGCCGGGAAATCCGATTCCGGCGAATCTGCTACCTCGTCCGCGGTGACTATGGCTCTACGTCAATGCTGGACGATGACTCGATGGCGCGACTAACGAAATCCGGCGACAACTAGGTGCAAGAGTCTTGCATCGCACCGTTCAAAGAAGTGTACTGAGAAGGAGGACTTCCTATGAAACGAATCGTGTGGGCCCTAGCGGTAGTGTGTTTGAGCGGTGAAATTGCGCGAGCACAGAATTCAGACATTAAATTCATTGCGGAGACGTTAGTAGTACAGGCCGACGGAACTTATAAAGCGGACCCGGATTTGGCGACGCTTACGTTTGACATCTCGTCGCAGGATAAGGAACTGCGAACCACCTATGACCGAGCTTCGCAAGCAATGGAGAAGATCGTGGCTTTGGCGGACAAGAACGGTTTGCCAAAGAGTGACGTTGCCAACGGCGTGCTGACGGTGCGTCCTTATTACGAAGGCGATCGCAAGAAGAAGGCGAAGTCTTACCTGGTGCAAGGGCAGATTGCATTGAAGATCAGAGACTTTTCGAAAATCGGACCGATTCTCGAAGAATCGGTGGACGACGGCCTTACGGATTTCCGGTCATTGACATACTCGCTGGCCGACGAAGAAGCGGCAAAACAAAAGGCAGTTGGTGAAGCAATGAAGCGCGCTGTTGGGCGGGCAAATGCTGCGCTGGAGCAGAAGGGCCAAAAAGTTGGCGCACTGCGATTCGCGAATCTCGACGTGAAGCAATTGACGGGTGTTGCGGAAATGAGTGCCTACGCGTTAAGAACGTTAGGGATGGCGACGGAAACCGTCGACGTGAGCGCCGGGGGCGCCGGAAACGGGAGGGCCGATAAGCGATTTGTGCCACCACCGCCGATTCCGCAACCGGAAAAGATTACGGTAAGCGCGACAGTTCAGTGCGCATTTCAGATTCAATAGAATCTCAAGGAGCGAAAGGTTGTTCGGACGCCTCGGACGCGAGTAGAATCGGCGCCGTTGTCCGTTTGAAGGCAAATTTCGCGCGAAGCCGAGAACCTCCTTTATGAAAAATGTTTTACATATCGCAAGCTGGATTCCTGCGCTGTCGACAGTACTCTTCGGACTAGGTTTCGCGACCGAGGTGTCCGCTCAAGCTATTGGAACGGAGCAGACAGGGCCGTACCAATCGCTGGTGATACGCGGCGTGACGATTGTGGACGGGTCGGGTGCGCCGGCGTTTGGGCCGGCGGATATTTTTGTGCAGGGGAACCGCATTACGCGCGTTGCGTTGACGGATGCGATCACGCGCGAAGAAGAGAAGGCGGACGCGACGGGCACAAAACACGCCGCACCGGAGCGCGACATCGACGGCAAAGGGATGTACGTGATGCCCGGGCTGATCGACCTGCACGCGCACATCAACTTCAGCAAGGACGTTCCGGCCGACTACATTTACAAACTTTATCTGGGGCATGGCGTGACGACGATTCGCGCGTTCAATTACGGTGAAGGCGACGCGAAGCGCATGGTCGAGGAAAAGAAAGAGATTGCGGCGAATCAGGAAATTGCGCCGCGAATGTATGTGTATCCGTTCTGGCGAGCGACTGACGCGCGGAGTTCGAATGCGGAAGGCGCGAAGCAGATCGTCGACGAGTGGCACTCGCTGGGAGTGGACGGAATAAAAATTCTGGGCAAGCCGGGGCTTTGGCCGGATGTGTTTAAGGCGATTGCCGACGAAGCGCGGAAGAACAACATGGGCGTGGCCGTACACATCGCGCAGGACGGCGTGTATCCGATGAACGCGGTGCGCGTGGCAACGGACGGCGCTTCGACGATTGAACACCATTATGGATATTCGGAATCGTCGTTCAGCAGCCAGACGATTCAGGATTTGCCGGCGGAGTACAACTATTCGAACGAAGCGGACCGCTTTCTGGAGACGGGGCGCGCCTGGCTGCAGGCGGACATTGGACGCCTGCACGGCGACGTGATCAATTCCCTTCTCGACGCGATGCACAACACGGGATTCGTGATGGTGCCGACGTTCAGCATTTACGAAGCGAATCGCGATGTGACGCGCGCGGTAAATCTGCCGTGGCACGGCGAGTACACGCTGCCGGCGGTGATGAATTCTTTTTTGCCGAGCCCTTCGCATCATGCTTCGTATTTTTTTGAATGGACTTCGGACAAAGAAGCGGATTGGGCGCGCGCCTACCGGATCTGGATGGATTTTGTGAACGACTACAAGAATCAGGGCGGGATCGTGGCGGTCGGTTCGGACACGGGATTTCTGTTCAGCATTTGGGGATTCGGAACGATTCGCGAGCTGGAGTTGCTGGAAGAGGCGGGGTTTTCGCCGCTCGAAACGATTCACGCGGCGACGGAGAACGGCGCAAAGGCGCTGCGGAATCCGGAACTGGGACTGATTCGCGCGGGATACCTTGCGGACATGGTGGTGTTGACGGAAAATCCGCTGGCCGACGTGAAGATTCTGTACGGCTCCGGCGTGACGCGCGCGAATAAAGACGGAAAGATGACGCAGGAGCATTGCGTGAAATACACGATTCGCGACGGAGTGGTGTTCGATTCGCAGGCGCTGCTTGCGGACGTGCGCGAAATCGTTGCGAAGGCAAAGCAGTCTGGTTCGAAGAAGAACTAGTGCGCTAAACTCTACAGCGGAAATGAGGTGGGAAGATGGAACAACGAAAGCGCAGTTGGCATGTTTGGATCGGATTCCTCGTGTGCGTGGCCGGATTTCTGAGCTACCTGCTGATTTTTGTCCGGTACCCGGTTACACGGGACATTCCGTGGGTTACTTTCCTGATTTTTGCAGCCGGACTTGCGTTCGTTGCGTCGGGCCTGCGGCAAGTGTTTGGCCGTTCTCGGGAATATAAAGGCCGGATTGCCGGATCGATTCTAGGCGCGCTGAGTGTCGCCGTGGTCGGATTATTTTGCTTCGGCGTCTTTTATGCCTCGAAGCAATTGCCGAAATCGGCGGGCGCGCCAAAAGTTGGCGACAAGGCGCCGGAATTTGTCCTCACGGATACGAATCATCGGCAAGTTTCGCTTGCGAGTTTGCTTGCCACGCCGATGGGCGGAAGCCAAAAGCCGCCAAAGGGCGTGTTTCTCGTCTTCTATCGGGGCTATTGGTGACCCTTCTGCGTCTCCGAGTTACGGGGAATCGAAGGAAAGCTGGCTGAAATCGAGCAGTCGGGAGTCGAAGTTGTTGCCATCAGCGTGGACACGCCGGAGCAATCGCAAGAATTGCAGAAAAAAGCCGGGCTGACTTTTGTGCTTGCTTCCGATGCAAACGCGCAAGCGATTCGCAAGTATGACCTGCTGCACGCAAAAGGAGGTCCCGATGGACATGACATCGCGCGGCCGGGCGAATTTTTGGTCGATTCGAATGGCGTCGTCCGCTGGGTCAATCTGACGGAGGATTTCAGGGTTCGCGCGCGGTCGGAGCAATTCCTCGCGCAGGCAAGGCAACTCCCATAGCCCGGCAGAAGCGTGAGTTTTGCTTCGGCGGCTGCTAGGATTTCAGCTGCGGCGTGGTGGCGCGGCGCGTGGCGATCAAACCTCAAGAGCTTGTTGCAAATTTCAAGAAGCGCGGCATTTTGCGCGCGGGCGAGCGCGTGGGCGTCGCCGTCTCCGGTGGCGCGGATTCCGTTGCACTGCTGCGATTGCTGCTTGCAGTGCGCGAGGAACTGGGCGTCGTCTTGAGCGTGGTTCACTTCAATCACAAATTGCGCGGGAAGAGTTCGGACGGCGATGAGTCGTTTGTCGCGAAGCTGGCGGAAAAATTCGGGTTACCGCTCCATGTTGGCCGTGGAGACGTGGCGAAAAAAGCGAAGGCCGAAAAAGCAAACCTGGAAGATGCGGCGCGGCGGGCACGGTACGAATTCTTCAAAAGGCTGACGGAAGGCGGAGCGGTCGATTGCGTGGCGACGGCGCATACGGCCGACGATCAGGCGGAGACCGTGCTGGCGCACATTTTGCGCGGCACCGGACTGGCGGGGCTCGGCGGAATTCATCCGACAACGAAAAACGGCATTGTTCGGCCGCTTCTGGCGACGCGGCGCGGCGAATTGCGAAAGTATTTGCGTGCGAAGCGGCAGGCTTGGCGAGAGGACGCGACAAATCGAGACACGGCCAAACAGCGCGCGCGGATGAGGAAGAAGCTCTTGCCGCTTTTGGAAAAAGAATTCAATCCAAAGTCCGTGGAGCACTTGGCGGAGCTTGCAAACGCGGCAAGAGAAGGCGAAGCGCTGATGGAAGCCTTCTGCGAAACATTCGATGCAACGAAATTGAAAACCGAAAACGGGTTCACGAAAATTTCCGTGCAGGACGCGACGCGGCCCTTTCCGTTGCCCGTACGCGAAACCGCGAATCGCGCACTCGGAAAGCGGCTGGTGCGGAATGCGTTTGCGCGGATTTCCAGGAAAACAGGCCAGGTAACCCTTCGACACGTCGAGCAGGTTTTAGACTTCGCGGAAACCGGTGAAAACGGGAAAGTGCTGCAATTGCCGGGCGGGGTGGACGTGCGGCGCGACGATGACGCGTTGATCTTCGTGCGGCGTGAAAGCAGCCGCTTGAAGAATGAATCGTCGAGGGAGTTTTCTCGCACGGTGGAGCTTGGCGGCGGTGAAACGAAGATTGCCGTAAAGGAAATTGGTTGCGTAATCCGACTCAGGTCCATTGACTGGCTTACGGCGGGGCGCGACACTAGTAAGGGCACCCGCGTCGTTCTGGACGCAGCGAAATTGCGCGGTCCGCTGGTTTTGCGAAGCCTGCGGCCAGGCGATCGGATGCGACCGGAAGGGCGCCAGCACGCGCACAAGTTGAGCCGCTTGTTGAACGAAAAGCGGATCGGCCGTTGGGAACGCGAAGGCTGGCCGGTGCTGGAGAGCGGGAAGAATATCGTTTGGGCGCGGGGATTTGTTGCGGCGGAATTTGCCGCAACGCAGGGCACGCGAAAAGCAATCCTGGTGAGCGAGGAGCCAGCTTGAGCGCAGCAAAATCCGCGTCATACGCGGCGGGGAGAATCGCGAAGGCCGTCGCACAGCTTGGCCGCCAGATCACGAAAGACTACCGCGGACGGCGGATCGATGCGGTGATCACTTTGGATCGAGGATTCATTTTCGCGGCGGATCTGCTGAGGCAGGTGAAGTGCCCCGTGCATTGCCACTTTGTTCGCGAAGAAGTGCGCGACGTGGAACACGGCGGCAATTCGCGGCGCGAGGTATTCTTCAGCGCGCGGCCGGACCTGAAGAGCCGCGACGTGCTGGTGCTGGATGCGGTGCTGGAGAGCGGCGTGACGCAGGATTTTCTGCTGCGCCGGCTGGGAGAGACGAAGCCGCGCTCGCTGCGGCTGGCCGTGCTGCTCGATAAGACGTCGAAGCGGCGCGTGGCGCTGGAGCCCGATTACTTTGGCTTTCGAACTGCATCTAAAGAGATGTGGGTCGGATATGGGCTGGCGTCGCCGAATGGTAACGATCGAAACCTGAAAGATTTGTCTTCCGGGGGGCGAGCGGCGTCTAATAGGAGTAGGCAGGGAAAGCGTGGGAAGAAGTAAGCGCGAAAAGCTGCTTGGGAAAAATTAGTGAGGCAACTGTGAACTCAAGTTCTACGGCAAAAACAATTTTATTCTGGCTGGCGATCGTGCTGCTGGGCGTGATGCTCTGGGAACTGGTCTCGAAGAACGGCCAGGCGCAGCGGGAGCAAACACCTGCCTATAGCGACTGGATCGCGAAAGTGGACGCGGGCGAAGTGAAGGAAGCCACCATTTACCTGGGGCCCGTTGCGTATGAAGTTCAGGGCGAATACAAAGTTCCGACGGAAACGAAATTCCGAACGACGATTGCGAAAGAAGACCTGCCGATCGTTTCAAAGGAGCTGCGCGACAAGGGCGCGAAGATCAGCGTCAAGGAAGTGCACAACAGCGACTGGCTGATTTTGCTGGTGAACGCCGCGCCGCTTTTGTTGCTGGCGGGATTTGTTTTCTTCCTGATGCGGCAAATGCAGGCGGGCGGAAACAAGGCGCTGAGTTTTGGAAAGTCGCGCGCGCGATTGCTTTCCGCGCAGCAGAAAAAAGTTACGTTCAAGGACGTGGCGGGAACGGACGAAGCGAAAGAAGAGTTGCAGGAAATTATTGAGTTCCTGAAAGACCCGCAAAAGTTCCAGAAATTGGGCGGACGGATTCCGAAAGGCGTTCTGCTCGTTGGGCCTCCCGGCACGGGCAAGACTTTGCTGGCGCGGGCGATTGCCGGCGAAGCGAACGTTCCCTTTTTCTCGATTTCCGGTTCGGACTTCGTGGAAATGTTTGTCGGCGTGGGCGCGAGCCGCGTGCGCGATTTGTTTGAGCAAGGCAAGAAGAACGCGCCGTGCATCATCTTCATCGACGAAATCGACGCGGTGGGTCGCCATCGCGGCGCGGGGCTTGGCGGCGGCCACGACGAGCGCGAACAGACTTTGAACGCGCTGCTCGTGGAGATGGACGGATTTGAATCGAACGAAGGCGTGATTTTGATCGCGGCAACGAACCGGCCCGACGTGCTGGACCCGGCTTTGCTGCGGCCGGGACGGTTCGATCGGCGCGTGGTCGTGGCGCGTCCGGACGTGAAAGGCCGCGAGGAAATCCTTCGCGTGCACACGCGGAAGGTGCCTCTCTGCGACGACGTGGAGCTTTCGATCATTGCGCGCGGCACACCGGGATTTTCCGGCGCCGATCTGGCGAACCTGGTGAACGAAGCGGCGCTCTGGGCGGCGCGGCAGAACCGCAAATTTGTCATGCAGGTCGACTTCGAGATGTCCAAGGACAAAGTCCTGATGGGCGTCGAGCGAAAGTCGATGATTTTGTCCGACGAAGAGAAAAAGAATACGGCGTACCACGAAGCGGGACACGCGCTGGTGGCGGCGAAAACGCCGGGCGCCGATCCGGTGCACAAAGTGACGATTATTCCGCGCGGCATGGCGCTGGGCTTGACGATGCAATTGCCCACCGACGACAAACATTCCTACTCGAAGGAACACCTCGAAGCAATGCTCGCCGTGTTGATGGGCGGACGATGCGCGGAAGAACTCTTCCTCGGATACATCACGACCGGCGCGGGGAACGACATTGAACGCGCGACGGATATTGCCCGCAACATGGTTTGCGAATGGGGCATGAGCGAACTGGGACCGCTGGCTTTCGGCAAGAAGGAAGAAGCGATTTTCCTTGGGAGAGAAATCGCGCAACACCGCGATTTTTCCGAAGACACGGCCGTGCAGATCGACAAGGAAGTGAAGCGCATCGTGAGCCTCGCTTACGACAACGCGAAGAAGATTCTCGACACGAACCGCGAAACGCTCGAGAGCATCGCGAAGGCCTTGCTCGACCGCGAAGTGCTCGACGCCAACGAAGTGAAACTGCTGATGGAAGGCAAGGATCTGCCGGAAAAGCCGCGCACGCCTCCGACGCCTCCGCCACAGGCGGCGACAAGCGCCGATCCGAAAGTGGTGCGGCCGGAGTTGCGGCCGGCGCCGGGATTCACGCGCGGAGATTCGCCGGCGAAGGCGTAATCGCGATCGCCATTCATTGAATTGTAAAAAAAAGGCCCGGCTGTGCCGGGCCTTTTTTTATTGGGCTCGGAAGCGTGGTAAAGTGCGGAAATATGGCAATGCTGGATGAAATTGTAGATGGCCGGACCGATCTCGTCTTCGAGTATTGCGCCGCCGGCGGTTCGGCGAGTGCCACCGATAAGGACGGAGTTTCGCTATTGCAGTGGTGCGCATATTACGGAGATGTGAGCGCGATGAAGTTTCTGCTCGCGAGTGGCGCGCCGATGAACCTTTTGGGCGAGAACCTGGGACTCAACGCGGCGAGCTTTCATGGACATTGGAGGTTGTGCAAGTTTTTGCTGGAACGAGGAGCGGATGTGAAGGCAGCCGAGGCGGACACGGGAGAGACGGCGCTTCACGCAGCGTTGAGCCAGACGAATCGCCTGGCGCACAATCTTGTGGTGAGAGTCCTTCTCGCGCACGGCGCGAATCCGAATTGTGCGACGAAAAAGAATGTAGAGACAGGCGCGTTTATGCGCGATTGCAGAACGAAGGGTGAGACGCCGCTGCATCGAGCGGCGGCGTTCGGCGATGAGGAAGTGATTCAACTTTTGTTGGACGCCGGCGCGGCAATTGATGCGAAGGATATGAACGGCGAGTCTCCGCTTTCGTGGGCGAGTTGGTATGCGCGGCCGATTCCGATTTTGCGCAAACTTTGCTATGGGCCGTATCGCATTCACCAGGATCACGCGAGCATGGCGGCATATCTCCTCGGCAAACCGCGCACCTGAAGCGCCAGCTGGCGCGAAAATGGAATTGGCGTAGAATACGGCCATGGGATTGAAAGACGGCGAAAATCTAAACGTGACGTGCCCGTGCTGCCAGGCCAAGCTGGTGGTGGATCCGATTTTCGGCAGCGTGCTTTCGCACACGGCACCGGTGAAGCCCGGTCCGGACGTGGACCTGACGAAAGCTTCGAGCATCCTCGAAGAACAGAAAAAGCAACGCGAGGACAAATTCGCAGATTCGTGGTTCCAGGAAACCCACAAGGAAGACATCCTCGCGAAGAAATTCGAAGAAGCGATGAAGAAGGCCAAAGACGCTCCGGCGGGAAAGCCGATCCGCGATCTTGATTTGGATTAACACCCAAATTTTGCTTTCGACGCATTCATCGAATCGATTTGACGAGGCGCGGCGTCTTCTTTTAGTCTGGGAAAGATCGGCCGTCCAAGGAAATTCTTTGCATCGCGCGCAACATTTACCCACAAACTTCAGCGGCAGCAGGATTTGTTGTTGCCCGGCTGCGGAACGTTGCGCGTCTCGCCCATCGGCATAAAAACGCTTTAGCGCAATTCCAAGCGGCCACGGCTAGACTCGCATCTGACCGTGGCCGATTCTGTTTTCTCCCATTTCAAATTTGGAGAATCGAATGAGGCACAGGACAAAACTATTTTTGTCGGCGGTCGCGGCAACGCTGATCGGATCGAACGCATTCGGCCAGGAGCGCGATTCAAACAATCCGCGGCCGAAACGCAGTTGGTATCGTAAGTGGCGAGACGCGGCGGGCCGCGCCAAAGCGAATCAGCCGGATTGGCTTTCGCCCCTGGCGACCACATCCGGCCGCCTCAAAGATGAATTGAGATATGACGTTTGGCGGCAGCCGGCAACGGGAGGAAATACGGCGTGGCAACTCGGCGGCAATAGGGGCGTGGAGTTCGTCGCCGCGCCACGAACTCAGATCCTGCTGGGAATACCGACCTATACTTTGCAATCGCCAAATGGCCCGGCCGGCGGCTTTGGCGATTTGCCTCTCCAGCTCAAATTCCGGATCGCCTCGGCGGAGCAGACGGAAGGAAATTACCTGGTGACGTTTGTTCTCGGCGCGACGGTGCCCACAGGAGCGCATCGCTACGGCGCTGGAGATCCGCTTTTCACGCCGACCATTGCAGCCGGCAAGGGCTGGGGCCGCTTTAACACGCAGTCCACAATCGGCGTTAATTTGCCGGGTGGAAATACAACAAAACTCGGGCGCCAGCTGGTGTGGAACACGGCGTTTCAGTATCGTGCGAGCTGGAAACTATGGCCGGAACTCGAAGTAAATTCGACATTTTATAAGTCCGGAAAGAACGCCGGAGAAAAACAGGTTTTTCTGACACCCGGGCTTGGTTTCGGACGCATGCGAGTTGGCAGGAAACTTCGATTTTCTTCGGCGGCCGGAATGCAGATCGCGGCGACGCGATTTCACACATACGATCACCGGTGGATGTTTTCGGAACGGCTTTCCTTTTAAGCGAACGGCCAAGCGGGTACGGTACACTGCATTAAACAGATGACGCAGCGAAAACTTTTTCGGCTCAATATGCGGCGCGGAGCGCTCGTGCTGGGGCGCAAGACGCTCGTGATGGGCGTTCTGAATGTGACGCCGGATAGTTTTTCCGATGGTGGACAATTTCTTCCTGTAAAGCGCGCGGTGGAACATGCGCTGAGAATGCAGCGCGAGGGCGCGGACATTATTGATATTGGAGCGGAATCCACGCGGCCGGGCGCGGAGGAAATTTCCGCGGCGGAAGAGTTGGCACGGCTTTTGCCCGTGCTGGAGGCGCTGCGCGGGAAGTTGAAGATTCCGTTTTCGGTGGACACGCAAAAAGCGGCCGTGGCGGAAATCGCGGTCGGCGCGGGTGCGGCGATGGTTAACGACGTTTCCGGATTGCGGCACGACCCGCGGCTGGCGAAGGTTATCGCGCATCATGGTGTGCCAGTGATCTTGATGCACATGCGGGGAACGCCACGCACGATGCAAAAATTGCCGTTTGCCAAAAACGTGATAAAGGACGTCGTAAGCGGATTAAGAAAATCCGTGGCAATGGCGCAAAAGGCCGGCGTCGCGAAAAACAAGATTATCGTCGACCCCGGAATCGGCTTTGGAAAAAGCTTTGCGCAGAACTACGAACTGCTTGCGAACCTCAAAGAGGTCGCAAAGCTTGGTTATCCGCTGCTTGTCGGCACGTCGCGAAAAGCATTTCTGGGAAAGACGCTGGCTCGAAACGGAAAAGCCGCGCCAGCCGAAGCGCGCATCTGGGGCACCGCCGCATCCGTGACGGCAAGCATTTTGGGCGGAGCGCACATTGTGCGCGTGCACGATGTGGCGGAAATGCTCGAAGTGGCGCGCGTTGCAGACTGCATCTTGAACAATGCAATATAAGTGCCGGCTTTCTTTCGCCGAGAGGATTCCGATCATGTTCAAACGTCTCAGCTTTCTATTCGTGGTTCTGCCGATGGCCTGCATGGCGCAACTCTCTCCACAGAAGAACGATCCACTGAGCAAGCTGCAGCCGCCGCAGGGCGTGGCGGCGTGTTCGGCGACGGAACTTTCGTCGTGCGCGGAGGCGGCGGCAAAAATTTTGCCGCAGGTGCTGGGCGATTCGCCGATGGCGGAAAATTTGCGGCGGCTGACGGATGAAGTCGGCGGACGTGTGACCGGTTCGCCGCAGATGGCGAAAGCGGTGGAATGGGGCGTAGCGGGCTTTCGCGCGGCGGGAGTGGACGTTCACACGGAAAAATACACGCTGCCCGTCACATGGAGCGAAGGCGAAACGCGGATCGAACTGCTCGGACCAGCGCAATTTCCTTTGCACGTCGTCAGCACGGGCTGGTCGCCGGCGACACCGGCCGGCGGAATCGAAGCGCCGATCGTCGACATCGGCGGCGGCACGGAACAGGAATTTGCCCGCGCCGGGAATATAAAGGGCGCGATTTTGCTGGCGCACTCGGAAATCGGTTCGTCGTGGGCGGACCTTTTCGACGAATATCTGCGGCCGCCCGGAATTATCGCGCGAGCGGTGCAAGGCGGAGCCGGCGCCATTTTGTGGATGGGCGCGCGCGAACGATTGCTGTTGTACCGGCACACGAATTCACTCGTGGGGCAGATCGACAAAATCCCGCAAGCCGTGGTCGCGCGAGAAGACGCCATGCGCCTTGCGCGAGCCGTCGCGGCACATCCGGCACAGGTGCGTGCGCGGTTCAACATGCCGAACAAAGTGGGCGGCCCGATTGAACAGGAAAACGTCGTCGCGGAAATTCGCGGGCGGGAAAAACCGGACGAGGTGGTGATTCTGGCGGCGCATCTCGATTCGTGGGAGCTGGGAACCGGCGCGCTCGACAACGGTTGCAACGCCGCGCTCGTGATCGAAGCGGCGCGAGCAATTAAAGCGACCGGTCTTTTGCCACGCCGCACCATTCGATTTATTTTGTTCAGCGGTGAAGAGCAAGGAACGGTGGGGTCCTACGGCTACGTACAAGCCCATCGCACGGAACTTGATAAGCTGCGCGCCGTCATCGTTTACGACACGGGCAGCGGCCGCGTCACCGGCTATTCCCTTGGCGGGCGGCGCGATATCGAGGCAGGTGTGCGGGCCATTCTAAAACCGCTCGACTCGTGGGGCGCGACGAATCACACGCCCGACGCTTCGTTCGGCACCGACAATTTCGATTTTCTGCTTGAAGGCGTGCCGACGCTCGTCGCCAATCAGGAAATTTCAAATTATCTGGTCAATTATCACGCCGCGTCGGACACCTTCGACAAAGTCGACCTCCGCGAACTGAAACTGAATACCGCGCTCGCCGCGCTGACGGCCTGGGGCATTGCCGACCGCGCCGAGCCCCTTGGCAAGCGCCTTTCGCGCGCGGAGATGGATGCCCTCGTCAAAGAAACGGGCCTGGACCAACAAATGAAGGTGTTGGGTTATTGGGACGCCTGGCAAAGCGGAGAGCGGGGCCGCAAGCCGTAATCGTTATAATAGAAGTGTGAACTCCGCGAAAAATAAAAGGGACTCGCCGCCAATCGCCGCTACGCAGACAATTCTCAGCGTGGACTACGGCCGTGCGCGGATTGGGCTGGCGATTGCCACCGCCGCGGCGCGGTTGGCGCGGCCGCTCGCGACGCTCGAACGCGTGAATCGCAACGAAGACATGCGCCGCCTGCGAGAATTGGCTCGCGCTGAGGGTGTGACGCAGATTGTCGTCGGCTTGCCGCTCAACATGGACGGCACGCGCGGCGAAATGGCCGAAGAAGCGGAGCGCTTTGCGCAACGTGCGCGAAAACAGATCGGCGTTCCCGTGGAAATGGTGGACGAGCGGCTGACGAGTTGGGAAGCGGAGCGCCTGCTCGAAGAAGAATTCGGCAGGACCTATCACGACGAATCCGACAAAAAAAAGAAAGTGGCGAGCGACAAGCCGACGGTCGATTCCGTCGCCGCCGCCGTCATCTTGCGTGAATATCTGGCGCAACTCGACGCGACGGAGAGTGAGTAGATGAAAGTTCTGCTCGTCGTCGTTTCGCTTTTGCTGCTGGCCGCCGCCGGCGCGGGCATCTATTTGTGGTACGGCATCAAAGAGCCGTATCAAGCGTTTGGAAGCGAAGGCGTCTTCGTCACGATTCCGCACGGCGCCTCGAGCCGAACCGCCGGCCGTCTTCTCGAAAAGAGCGGCGTGATTCGCAGCGCCATCGCGTTTGAAGTCTACGCGCGGCGCAATCCGCGGCGTTCGCCCGAAGCGGGAGAATATTTTTTCGACCACGCGATGCCCGGCAAAGACGTTTTCTGGAAGCTGGCACATGGCGATGTTTACGTTCTGCCGTTTACGGTCCGTGAGGGCGAAACGATGTTCGACATTGCGCACAATCTGGAAACGGCTAAATTCATGCCCGCCGGCGATTTCCTGCGTGTCGCAAACGACCCCTCAAGCATCAAAGATCTGGCGCCCTACGCAAAAACGCTGGAGGGTTTCCTGTTTCCCGCGACGTATCAATTGCCGCGGCATCCGGTGGCGACGGACCTGGCCGCAACGATGGTGCAAAAGTTTCGCGAACAGTGGCGCTCGATCGCGGCGTCCGATCCCGCTCCCGCGGGCGTCGGCCGTCCAACGCTTTCAACGGTTACGCTCGCCTCGCTCGTCGAACGCGAAACGCCGAAACCCGACGAACGCCCGCTCGTGGCGGGCGTCTTTGAAAACCGGTTGCACAAGGGCATGCCGCTGCAGTGCGACCCGACGGTGATTTATGCGCTCGAGCAAGCCGGAAAATACAACGGCACTCTGACCGGCAAGGATTTGCACTACGATTCGCCGTACAACACCTATCAGCACGGAGGATTGCCTCCCGGACCGATCGGCAATCCCGGAGAAGTCGCTCTTCGCGCGGCGCTTGCGCCCGCGCAGACGGATTATCTTTACTTCGTCGCCAACACGCTGGGCGGCCACTTCTTCAGCGCCACTTTGGCCGAGCACAATAAGAACGTAAACAGGTATCATCGTTTGCTCGCAGGATTGCCGGCGGACACGCCTCCGGCGCCTCCGGCGAAAAAACGGGCCCCCGCGCACACGAAAAAGAAACAGCAGGCAAAAAAGCGTTAAGACGCAAATGAGCGAAGACGCAAAAACAAAGAAGGCCTTGATCCTCGAGACCGCGAGCGAAATCGGCGCGGAAAAATGGACCGCGGCCGAAATCGATCAGTTGCGCCGCCGAATGATCGCCGAACATGGCGAAGCGGCCAAAACCGGCGCGGATTATATTGCCGATGTGCTGAAGTCCGCCGGACTGAAGGTGAATCTTTCGCAAATCGAGGAAGTGGAAGATCAGTTCGAGGAAGAATTTGAAGACTTACTCCACTTCAAGACGCTCGGCGACGCGGAAGTGAGCCTGATGCGGCTCGATGAACTCTGGCGGCGCTTTCAGGCGCATGGAGAAAAAGCGGCGGCGGGGCGCGTACTGGACGTGGCGCGGCTCGGCAAACGCCGCGCGGAAATGATCGCGCGCAATCGCAAAGTGGAACCGCAGAAGCGCGCCGAAAAAGACGAGATGGCCAATTGGTTCCGCATCTGGCTGGAAACGCCCGACGCATTTTTCGATTGGCTGGACGTGCGCAAGAAATCGCCTGAATTCCAGGCAAAATTCCCCCACGCTGAAGACGAAGAATGAGCGAGCTGGACCTTCCTCCCTTTTCGCTCGACGTGGAAACGCTGGACCTCGGACCGGGCATCAAAGCCATCGGTATGGAGCTCATCGAAACGGAAAGCCGCGAACCCGTTCGCGGCAAGGACGCCATCGCCATGTGGGCCGGCATTTTCCCCGCGCTTGTCGCGCAAGAACCGTTTGTGCTCGATTTTTTCAGCCACCTCGACCGCGTGCGTGATTTTTGCGCCAATCGCAAGATCGAATTTCGCGAGGCGGCCGGCCGCTGCCTCGTCGTGCCGCAGCCCAGCGAAGATCAAGTGCGCGAATTGATCGAGCGATTCGAAGGCGAAACATTCGGTTTGCGCGCGGGCAAGGCCGTCTTGACCGGCGACGCGGAACTCGAAGGCAATCTCTCCAAACGCGGTTTGGACGCCTATCAGAGCGCCTACACGCGCTATACTTTTTGTGTCGTTTGCGAACTCGAAGACGGCTGGCTCACTATCCTGAGTGAAACGCTTTGGCCGAGCGAAGCCATCCGCCGCGTGCGCCCCGCGGTGCAACCGTTTGATGTTCACATCGCGCGGCCGCATTGAGCGATTCCGGGCCCGGCGCTGGCCAAAGTTGGCTGCTTGCTTGCACTGTATAGGTTCGAAAGGACGTAAGTTATTGATGCGACGTGTGTGGACCTGTCTGGGATTGGCGACACTGACGGCCTTTGCCGGCTGCGGCGGCCGCGTCAGCCATGACACCAGGCTTTCGCCCACGCAGATCGCCGTTGCAAAAGATGCCACGCGCGAGGAGTTGATCGAAAAATTCAACGCGCAAGCGAACGCCGCGAAGACCTTGAATGCAACGGTCGAATTGCAGCCGACCGCGGGCTCAAAATACAGCGGGCTGATTCAGGAGTATCACCAGGTAAAAGCGTTCGTGCTCGCGGCGCGTCCCGCAAACATCCGCATGATCGGGCAAGCGCCGGTCATTTCGAAGACGATTTTTGACATGACGAGTGACGGCGCAACGTTCCGCGTTTCCTTGCCGACGAAGAATAAATTTCTTGTGGGCGACGTAGGGGTTGAACGGAACAGCGCGAAGCCGCTGGAGAATTTGCGTCCGCAGCATTTATTTGACGCTTTACTTTGGCCGGAAATCGTAAGAGGCGAAGCGGTTCTCATCGAAGAGTTCAACGACGAAATAGCGCGCTACTACGTGCTGACAATACTTCGCGGCGGCTACACCACTGAAATTCGCCGCAAGATCTGGTTTGACCGCGCGGATCTGAACGTCGCGCGCATGCAAAGCTACGGGCCGAAAGGCGCATTGCTCTCCGACGTCCGCTATTGGGATTGGCAGCCGGCGGGCGACCCTTCCGCCGCCTCGACTTCCTCTTATCCGCGCCAGATTCGCATCGACCGCCCGCACGACGACTACAAAATCGAATTGCAAATCACCAAGCTCGCGCTGAACGAAGATTTGCCCGCCGAGCGGTTTCAGCTCGCCCAGCCGCCAAATTCCGAGCTTGTAAAAGTCGGCGAGGAATCAGGCGCGGCCGCGCCAAAGGATTCCAAGCCATGATGGGCGAAATGATCTTCCGCAATCTGCTCCATCGCCCGATTCGCACCATTATCGGCATTCTGGCGATCGGCGTGGAAGTCGCTCTCGTCGTGCTCGTCGTCGGCCTCACCAGCGGAATCCTCACCGAAACTGCCAAACGCGTCGAAGGCATCGGCGCGGACATTATGCTTCAAGCGCCGTCCGCCCAGATGTTTATCGTCTTTAGCGGTTCTCCGATGCCCATCAAGATTGCCGATAGGCTGCGGGAATTGAAATACGTGAAGGCTGTCTCGCCGGTCTTCTTTCAATTCAATTCCACCGGTGGAATTGACCTCGTTTACGGAATCGATCGAGAAAGTTTTCACGCAGTCTCGGGCGGCTTCGTGTTCCTTGAAGGGAAGGACATGGAAGGACCCGACGATCTCTTGGTCGACGATCTCGCAGCAAAGGCGAAGCACCTCAAAGTTGGTGATAGATTTACACTACTTAATCATGATTGGAACATCGCAGGTATCGTCGAGCACGGCAAAGGAGCGCGAATTTTCGTCCCGATCCTAACTTTGCAAGACCTTGGCGGAGGGCACGATAAGGCGTCAGTTTTTCTGCTCAAGTGCACTCGTCCCGAGCATACGGAGGATGTCGTGGCAGAAATGCGAACCCTCTTTCCTGGCTACCCAATCCGCCAACTCAAGGACTATTTGTCGCTGATGACCTCGACCAACGTCCCCGGCCTGAACGTCTTCGTCAACGCAATGATCGCTCTCGCCGTCTGCATCGGCTTGCTCGTCATTTTCCTTACCATGTACACAACCGTCGTGGAACGAACCCGCGACATCGGCGTGCTGAAATCTCTCGGCGCAACTTCGCCCTTTATCGTGCGCGCCATCTTGATGGAATCGGTCGCGCTCTGCTTCGCCGGTATCGCCGCGGGCGTGGGCCTGAGTTATGCCGTTCGCGCAGGTTTCATCAAGGCGTTTCCAACGCTCTCCATCTTGATTACTCCCGATTGGATTTTGCGCGCGGGCATCATCGCCATGCTCGGCGCGATTCTCGGCGCAAGTTATCCGGCCTGGATGGCCAGCCGAAGAGACGCGGTAGAAGCACTGACGTTTGACTGATTCGCCAAAAGAAAGCGGAGGCACGAAGCTAGGCACAGATGGCAATCGCAGCTACAATTCCAAGCGCGCAATTTGAGGAACCACCGCGGAGCATTGGACAGGGGCTCGTAAGGAAAAGCGTGGAACCGATACTCAAAACGGAAAATTTATGGAAGCTCTATCGCGCCGGCAAGGTGGAAGTGCCCGCCCTGCGCGGCGTGAATTTTTCCGTGCAGCCGGGTGAATCGGTGGCTGTGATGGGCCCGTCCGGTTGCGGCAAGTCCACGCTTCTCTACACCATCGGCGGGCTCGCCTCCGCGACGCGCGGCACGGTGCTCGTTGACGGCAACGATCTCGCCGCCATGTCCGACGGCGAGCGCACCAAACTCCGCCGCAGCAAAATCGGATTCGTTTTTCAGCGTTTCAATCTGCTTCCCACCATGACCGCAAAGGGCAACATCGCCATCGCGCAATACATCCACGGCGACGGCTTTGACCCGCACCGTTTCGACGTCGTGACCAAATTGCTCGGCCTCGAAGGCCGCTTGAATCACAAGCCTTCGGAAATGTCCGGCGGCGAACAGCAGCGCGTGGCCATCGCCCGCGCCATCATCAACGAACCGAAAATCCTCCTCGCCGACGAACCGACCGGCAATCTCGACACCAAGAATTCCGACCTCGTGCTTGAAATGCTGCGCCAGTTGAACAAGGAACTTGGCCAGACAATCGTGATGATCACGCACAATCCCGAAGCGGTAACGTACTTCGATCGCGTCGTCCACATGCGCGATGGCGTCATCGTGGACGGCGTGCCGGCGGACTGACATGCCTCGAAGCGGACAAATTCTTTCGCGCATCTTTTTCTGGCAATTCGAACGCGGCTCGTGGCAGTACGACCTCGCCGTCATTGGCATCCTCGTCTTCGTTTTCTTCATGCCGCGCCGATGGCTGCGCGACCAGCCCGAATCCTCTCAGCCCGCCAAATCCGAGCAAATCGAGTTGATTACTCGCACCGGAGACCAAAGCGAATATCGCGTCGACGCGCGCGTCCTCACTCCTCCCGAACAGATGCCGCAATTGCAAAACGAACTTCACCGCGCCTTGCAACGCGCGCTTCCCGATTTGCAAAGCGGCCACTTTTCGATTCTCAAGGTGGAAGCGGAACGCGACGAACATGGCGCCGTCATCGCCTACCAGGTGTACGTCCGCCATTAGCCTCTTGCGCCGGTGTTTCCCGCACGAAACTCTATTTGCGCCCCGCGCATCCAACATTGGGTATACTGATTGTTCGTGCTTCACAGCTAAGAATCGTCGGTACAGGGGCTCCGTTTGACCTTCATCAGAAAAATAGCGCTGCTCTTCGCGGCTTTGGCGTTGTGCGCTTCGGCCGGCCCGGCCTCTCCACAATCCGCGCAAAAATGGACTCCCGACGACATCCTCACCCGGATGGATCACGCCGCGCTCGATTTTCACAGCCTCACCGCCAACATCGAACGCATTAAATACACCGACGTCGTCAAAGACACTTCGACCGAAACCGGGCAACTCTGGGTTCGCAAAGACGACAAAATGCGCATTCAGATCGCCAAACCGGACGCCCGCACCGTGTTGCGCACCGGCGATGCAATTTACATCTTCAATCCAAAAATTAATCGCGTCGAAGAGTACGACCTCGGCAAAAATCGCGATATGGTGGACCAATATCTCGAGCTTGGCTTCAACACTCGAGGCGAGCATCTCAAGAAAAATTATTTGATCGCCGTAAACGGCGAACAGGAACTCGACAGCCGCAAAACCGTCGTCATCGAGCTCACACCCAAATCCGAAAAAACTCGCGAGCAAATAACGAAAATTCAGATGTGGGTCGACACCGGCTCGTGGATGCCCATTCAGCAGAAATTCTTCGAGGCCAATTCCGGCGATTATTTCATCATCCATTACACGGAAATGACCAAGAACCTGAAAATTGAAGATTCCCGCTTCAAACCAGACTGGCCCAAAAACGCCACCAAAGTAAAGCCGCGCGGCTAGTTCCTCGCCCCGGCCTCCGCCCGCTCTTTCTTCAGCAATTGCTGCTTCCGCTCAATTCCCCAGCGATAACCGGCTAAATTGCCGTCGCCGCGAATCACGCGGTGGCACGGCACCACGATGGAAACCGGATTCGTCGCGCACGCTCTTGCCACCGCCCGGCTCGCGCTTGGACGGCCCAGCGAGCGCGCCACTTCCGCGTACGTCCTCGTCTTGCCCATCGGAATGTTCTGCAGCTCCTGCCACACGCGCCGCTGAAACGCCGTTGCCATCAAATCCAGCGGCAGTTCGCGCCGCGGCGGATTTCCCTCGGTCCGCGAGACGATTTCCTTCACCCATTTCTCCAGGCCGGAGTGTGCCGGCGCAATTTCCGCCCTCGGATATTCCGCGCGAAGTTCCGCCAATAATTTTGCTTCGGAGTCTCCCAGGTACACCGCGGACACTCCGCGCTCCGTCGCCGCAACCAAAACTCTTCCCACCGTTGCTTTCGCGATCGTGAATCCGAGTTTCATTCCCTTTCCCCCTTTTTGATACGTCGCCGGCGTCATCCCCAGCTGCGCGTTGCTGCGCTCGTAAACGCGGCTCGATGATCCGTACCCCGTTTCGTACAGTGCGTCCGTAATCTTGCTTCCCTGCCGCAAAAGTTTCTTAAACCGATCGAGTCGCAGCGCTTCGGCAAGCTCGCGTGGCGAAAGACCGGTCACTTGCGAAAAAGACCGCCGCAACCGGCTGGTCGATGTCCCGAGCTGCCGCGCGATTGCGCCAAGCCGCGGCGATTCCTCGCCGTTCTGCGCAAGCAGACTCGCCGCTTTTTGTACGAGCGCCGTTGCCGCCGAAATCTCATTCGGCTTGCACCGCAAACACGCCCGAAAACCCCGCTGCTCCGCTTCACGTTGCGTTCTGAAAAATTCCACGTTCCGCCGCAGCGGCCGCCGCGCCGGACAGCTGGGCCGGCAATAGATCCGCGTCGAACGCACCCCGAGAAAAAACACGCCATCCGAGCGCGAATCCCGCGCCACCGTCGCTTTCCAATACCGCTCCGCCGCTCGCGAGTCGATCGGCTCAACTTGTTGTGATTTCTTCATGGTCATTCTCAGCGTGGCAATAATACGGCGCACTAAAAATTATTTCTATCCGGAATGGCTCGCCAAAGTGGAAAGTCTGGATTGGCGCGTGCGGAAGGCTTTATTACGTTACGCTTCGCTTGGACACGGCGCCGGTTCCATCTCCGGCGCGGGCATGCGGTGCGGCGCCGTAATCACCAGAACCACCGCGCCAAGAATTACCGCCGCTGCCGCAAGCGTGCGCAGATTCAGCGCCTCTCCCGCAAACGCCCAGCCAAGCAATAAGGCGACAACCGGGTTCACGAACGCATACGTCGCCACGCGCGCCGCCGTACTTTTTTTCAAAATGTAAATGTAAGCCGTGAATCCAATTCCGGAGCCGAACACAATCAAATACGCCACCGCGAGCCAGGCTCGCATCGAAATCGCGGAAAAGTGAAGCCGGCTCACCTCACCCGTCAATAGCCCGCCAATCCACAACGCAATCCCGCCCGCAAGGCATTGCATCGACATGCTGAGCATCGCCGACCCGGGCAATTCGCCGTGCTTTGAATACAGCGACCCACACGCCCAGGCGAACGACGCCACCACCAACACCGCCGCTCCAAACGGGTCAATTCGGCCGGAAGACCCCAGATGTGTCGGCCCAACCAGCAGCGCCAACCCCGCAAATCCTAAAAAAACGCCAAAAAACACCCTGCTCGATGGCCGCTTCCCGCCCGGCCGCAGCCAGTCCACCAGCACCATCCACAGCGTCACCATCGCCACCAGCAGCGCCGTAACGCCAGAAGGCACAGTCACTTCCGCCCAACACACGCCGCCATTCCCCACGCACAGCAGCAGAAATCCCGTAATGGCCGCCGTCGTCCAGTGGGCTGCCGTCGGCCGAATTCCCGTCTTCCAGCGCAGCACGGGAAAAAACACCAATCCAGTGATCATGTGGCGCGTCCCCGCCAGCAGCAACGGTGGAAAAGACTCCACACCAAACCGCATCGCCAGGTACGTCGATCCCCAAACCACATACACGGCCAGGAATGCCCCCATGAGAAGCGTCGAATTTTGTTTTGAAGTTTCGTGCATCAGTTCATTCGCCAAGGTACGAAGCGCGGCGGCAAAGGTCTATCCGCAATCGCGCGCCACTTCGAATTCATGATCGTAAAGCCTCTCGCCGCCTTGCAGAAGAACCATATTGGCCACCGCCGCACCTTCTCACAGCCCGCACCAATCGACCCGGTACCATTACTATCTGTTTGAAGATAGGACACTTCCTTCGATTTCCACAGGTTGACGCCACCCTCCACTAGTGGCATTTTGGCAGTCCATTCTTTTCCTTGGGATTTTGGGCCAGATCGAGTGAATTCTTGCGGCGCCTTCGCGGAAGTGCGCCGAGGCATCTCTGGGGTCGAGATGAAAGCAACAAATACAATTGCTCTTCCGATAGCCGAACCGGAAACGTCGTTGCCGCAATATGGCGAGGCGAGCGTCGTCGCGCAGTCCTTGCCGTCCGTCGCTCCCGCTCCCGTTCGAACGCCAGCTCTCAAAGTCGTTCCCTTGCTTTCTCCTCGCGCCGTTTCCCTGCGCCGTTTCGCGCGGGTTCCCACGCACGCCGTCGGCGTTTTTCACGAACAGCGCGAATACCCGCGCGCTTCGCTCCACTTGCCGTTGCGTTTGCGCAGCGTCGAAAACGTCGCCGAAAAATATCCGATCACGCTCGTCACGCGCGACATCAGCTCCACCGGCGTCTTCTTCCTCTGTCCGAAGCGCATCGAGATTCATTCCGCCATCGAACTGGAAATCATCCTCGTCAGCCGGCCTCTTGGACGCGGCAACGTCGTCGCCGTCACCGTCGCAAAAGTCCGCCGCGTCGAAGCCGCCAACATGCCGGGCTGGTTCGGCATCGCCGCGTCGTTTGACGACCTTAAATTCGACCGCGACGACGGCGTTCCGACTCGTTTCCCTTCCGTATAAAAATTGAAAAATTGATTGTTACCATTCGCTTTTCGCTGCGCCGCGCCGCGAGAAATCGCCGCATCGCAAAAAAAGTTTCCACAGGCAGTCTACTTGTGCTTTCCCTGCCTCTTTGACACACTCCTCTCACCTTCTGCTTCCGCGTGTACTCCATCCTCGGGGTGAATTTCTAACACGCGAAACCGGGGAATGTGTCTTTGGGGGAAAAATGAAAAAGCTTTTGTCGGGCGCCATTTTCATGGCGCTGTGTTTGCTTTTTGCATCAACCGGCTGGGGGCAAGCGCAAATTACGACTGCCACCGTTCAGGGCGACGTGCTGGATGAAAAAGGAGGCGGCGTTCCCGGCGCTTCCGTCGAAGCAAAAAATCTCGATACAAATTTTGTCCGCACGGAAACCACCGATGGCGATGGCCACTATACGTTTTTGAATCTCGCTCCGGGCCGTTACACGCTCACCATCGCAAAAAGCGGCTTCACCACCATCGTCCAGCAGAACGTCAACCTCACCGTCGGCCAGGCTCTCACCATTCCCGTCACGGTTCGCGTTTCCTCGGTGGCGCAGCAAATCGTGGTCACCGATGTTCCCGTCATTGAAGTCACAAAAACAGAAACCAGCGCAACGCTCGAAGAAGCCGCGATTGCCACCACTCCCGTGCTCGGCCGCAAGTTCGAAGATCTGCTTACGCTCACTCCCGGCGTCAGCATCTCGCAGGGCCCGGACGGCGATGAAATCAATATCAACGGCCAGCGCGGCATCTTTAACAACATCAGCCTCGACGGTGGCGACTACAACAACGGCTTCTTCGGCGAGCAGGCCGGCGGCCAGCGCGCCGCTGTCGACATCTCGCTCGAAGCCGTCAAGGAATTTCAGATCATTGCCAGCGGAGCGAACGCCGAATACGGCCGCACCGCCGGCGGCGTGGTCAACGTCATTACCAAGTCCGGCACCAACGAATTTCACGGCAGCGCGTTTGAATATTTCCGCACCGAAGCGTTAACCGCCGCCGCTTCCGACGGCACGCCGCTTACCGGTTTCCGCCGCCATCAGTTCGGCGGCAGCGCGGGCGGACCGCTCGTGAAAAACAAGCTTTTTCTCTTCGGCGCTACGGAAGGCATCATGGAAGATTTGACGCGTTCGAATCTCAGCGTCCCTCTCGGCGCCCCTTGCGGCGTAACGAAACCGGTCTTCAACACCAACATCACCGACGCGCAAATCTCCCTAAACGGCGATTGCCAGCGGCAAGTCCTGCTCAATTTTTTGCAGACCAATTTCAACGAAAATGACGGCGCGCCCGTGGACCACACCGTTCGCAATGCGTCCGTGTTTGGCCGCGCGGATTACATCCAAAGCGAAAAGAACCAGTTTTTTGCCACGTACAGTTTCGATCGTTCCAACAACTCGAACCAGACGTTCGATGTGCCCACCTATGGAACCACCGCAAACGGTATCGAGGGCGCTGCCCACATTCAAACCATCAATGGAAACTGGACCTCCACTCTCAGCCCCAACAAACTCAACGAGGCCCATTTCTCCTTCTCGCACGAAACGCGTCCGCGCGCCGCCGTTGACCCCGCCGCCGTGCCCGACACCGCCATCGGTTTCTCTCCTAACTTCCGCTTCGGTCAGCCCTTCTTCCTCGAACCTGGCGTTGACGAACTCACCTGGCGCACCGACATTCGCGACAGTTTTTCGCTCATCCACGGCAAACACACCTTCAAATTTGGCGGCGAGTGGCTTCACACCGATAACTCGCAAATCTTCCGCGGCTTCTTTGCCGGCCGCTACATCTTCGATAGCGCCCCTGGCTTTTTGCATTACGCTTCGCCCGCCAGCTTGGGTGCCGGATTCGGCCCCAACGCCGCGGAGTGCGGTGACGGCACCTTCACCGACATCACCCTCGTCTCCACCGCTGGCAAGTGTCCCGATGGCAGCGCGTTCACCGGCGGGCCCTTGCTCCTCTACCTCCAGCACGGACCGACCACTTCCGGCGAATCTCTCGACGCTTCCGGCGCGTCGGACATCAAGAACGAAGACTATTCGCTGTTCGTCCAGGACACGTGGAAAGTCTCGCGCAACATCACTCTGACCTACGGCCTTCGTTGGGACGCGCAGAAATTTCCCGATCCGACCATCGCTCCTTCAAAAACCGCCTACGGCGCCGACCTCAGCAATCCGGCGTTTCCATCGACGGGCAAACTCCCCAACCAGTACAAAGAGTTTCAGCCGCGCATCGGCGTTGCTTGGGACATTTTTGGCAACGGTAAATCCGCCTTGCGGGCCAGCTACGGCATTTACAATGCTCGTCAAAATATGATCACGCAGGTCGGCGCCATCACAACCAACGGCGTGCAGCAGCAATCCATCGCCGCGGGAACCTGCCTATTTAAGATCGCCAGCGTCTGCCAGCAGAATTCCGCCGGCGGGCCTGCGCCCACCTTTCCGAACACTGTTCCCGTTCCGCTCTTGCCGCCCGGCACCTTCCCGTTCCAATCTGGCGTCACCGTTTTCGACAAGAGCTACGCCAATCCGCGCATCTACGCGTCCAACGTCGGCTATGAGCAACAAGTCTTCGGTGACTATGCCGCGTACGCCGATTTCACTCTCTCCAAGGGTGTGCACCTCACTCGCGTCACCAATCCCAACTCCGGCACCGGCTTCACCCTTCCCACTTCCGGCGCGGACACCGTCAATTACGTGAACGTTCATGGCGTCTTTCCCGACCTCGGCGACATCACCGACACCGTCAGCTCCGCCAAGTCGCTCTACCGCGGCGTCACCGTCGGTTTCCGCAAGCGTCTGAGCCATCGCTTCCTCTTTGACGCCAATTACACTTATTCCATCGACAAGGACGACGACTCCAACGAGCGCGATCCGTTCACCTTCCGCTACGCGAACCTCTTCAATCTCGCCGCGGAATATTCCAATTCCGATCGCGACGAACGCCATCGCTTCAATTTCTACACCGTCGCCAATCTTCCCTGGGGTTTCGAAAGCAACGTTCGGATGCAGGCCCACTCCGCTCAGCCCATCACCGACAACGTGAATGGCAACGGCACCGGCGCACCCTGCAGCGATCAAAATTCCATCACCCGCTTTGTCGTCTCCGGCACCACCGTCGTGGATTGCGGCCGCAATCACCTCCGCAAAGACAATGCGTTCTTCACTTTCGACTTCGGCGTCTCACGTCCCGTCCATGTGTCGGAGCATCTCCGCATCATCCCAAGGATCGAAATGTTCAACGCTTTCAACAACGTCAACAACGTCAACCCGCTCACGTCGCCGCAATTGTTCGACTTCAACGGCTTCCTGCGCGTCGGCGTCGGCGATCCGCGTCAGGCGCAGTTGTCGTTGCGTCTGGAGTTTTAAACCGGCAGGATTCGCGCAAAGTGATTGGCCAAAAGAGGGGCGCTTCGGCGCTCCTCTTTTGTTTTCGATTCACTCCTGTCAAACTCATTTCCTCAAGAAAAATGCCCGCGAAAAACATTTCCTCGTTGAAAGGCGTCCTTTTCGATTGGGATGGCACCCTACTCAACTCCCACGCCGCCGACACCGCCGCCTATCTCGCCATGTTTCGCGCCATGGGCATTCCCTGGGGACTCGCCGAACTCGAGCAACACTATTCGCCCGACTGGTATCGCGTCTATCGCGCCGCAAAACTTCCCAAGCACAAATGGTCCGCCGCCGATAAAATCTGGCGCGCAAATTACGCCAGGCACAATCCAAAACTCATCGCCGGCGCCCGCCGCGTTCTCTCCCGCCTCGGCCTTCGCCACCACCTCGGCCTCGTCACCAGCGGCGATCGCGACCGCGTTCATCGCCAGCTCAAATCTTTCTCCCTCTGGCACACCTTTTCCGCTCGCGTTTGCGCCGGAGACACCGCCCAGCGCAAACCTCATCCCGCGCCGCTCCAGCTCGCGCTCCGCCGCATGCGCCTCGACCCGCAAGATACCGTTTACGTCGGTGACACTCCCGAAGACCTTCAAATGGCCCGCCGCGCCGGCGTCCGCGCCGCCATCGCCGTTCTCGGCCCATTCCCCACCGAACAGCGCCTCCGCGCCGCAAAGCCCGACGCCCTCCTCGAATCCATCGAAGAACTTCCCCGCGCCCTAAATCAGTTTTTGTAGTGGCGGGTCTTTAGACCCGTTCTTTTCTCTCCTTCTTTTCTCTCCTTCTTTTCTCTCCTTCTTTTTTCTTATTTTTTTTCTTGTTCTTTTCTCTTCTTCTTCTCACTGCCGAGTCTTCCGACCCGTTCTTTTCTCTTCCGACCGGACCAATTCGACAATCCCCACGCACTCAGCGAAGAATTGCCCCGCTCTCCGTGCTCCGGCCTCGGTATCCTCTGAGTTGAATCGTCTGTGTTACTGCGGCTTGCTCGCTGGTTGCGCGCCGTTCGCGCTCGGCATCGTCAGCGGCTTGAACTCCGTCCATTTGATCACCACGCGCAGCGGCACATCGCCATCCTGAAAATGCAGCCGGTCGTCCGACCGCGAATAATTCGGAAACCAGTATTTCCCTTCCACGTTTTCCCGGTACGTCTCAAAATTCGCAAACGGCAGTTCCCGCGAATGAAAATCTCCCAGATCCGTCACAAATTTCCCGTAACTCTTCACAATCTCCAGATATTTCGCGTCCACCCACACAATCCCTTGAAACAGCGCGTTCGCGCGCTCCAAAAGCTTCGGCTTCACCTGAAACATGTAGCAATCCACTTCATCCACCAGCTCGCGCCCCACAAATGTAATGTTGTACTTTTCCACTTCCGTCAGCGCCAGCGGATAACTGGGAAGTTTCGAAATCGCGTTCACCTCTTCCGGCGAAAGCCTCACCGTCCGCAGCGTCGATTCGCCATCCGCTCGCACCCGCTCGTACACTCTTCCGTCGCTCGTCACCATCGGCGTCGCCGTCACGGAAAATTCTCCCATCGGATTTCCGTCCGTTCCGTACTCCGTCAGCTTGATCGTCTTCTTGTATCCGTACCGCCCGCGTACCCGCGCGTTCTCTTCTTCCTTCTCCGCAAACCGCTTGATCACCAGCGGCTGCGGCACATCCGGCGGCGCCTCTTCCGTCGGTTGCGTCGACGTCACTCGCCGCACATCGTGTTCCGGCGCCGGCGGTTTCTGCGGCCCTTCATTTTCCTGCCCACTCGCCGCTCCCGCCAAAATCCCGCCGCCGAGCGCAGCGCAAATCACCGCCGTCCGCGCCAGCAAAACTACGCCTCGCAAATCTCTCGCTCTCTTCATCTTCATTCAGATGCCATTCACGCAATAAACGCGGCCTCTCCGGTCCAGTTTATCGCACATCGCCCGGCCGTCGCCTCTCGCGTCCCGTGCGTCCCGGCTCCGCTCTTCTTCCTCGCCCGCCTCGCGCACCATCTCCTTGTAGTGGCGGGTCTTTAGACCCGTTCTTTTCTCCGTTCTTTTCTCCGTTCTTTTCTCCGTTCTTTTCTCCGTTCTTTTCTCCGTTCTTTCCTCCACAAGGCCGAAACCGAATTGGCGGATCGCCGTGCTCTATGCGCTTGCCTTCCCGCGGTTGTTTATCGTATGTCTTATCCGTCGTTCGGTTTCGTTCGCCTTACTGCGCCGCGTCGTTTCCATGCAGACCGAATCGGGTTCGACTCTTGCCATGACCGAAAAATTTCGCGATGACGCTTTAACGTTGGCCAGCTTGGGCGTTCTCGCCTTTGCCTTCGCGGATCAGACGCACGAAGCGCTCGGGCACGCGCTCGCCACTCTGCTTACGGGCGGCAAGCTCATCACTCTCACCACCTGTTTCGTGGATTCGCGGGCCGGCAGCGAGCGCTGGATTCCTGCCGCGGGCGGCCTCGCGAACCTCGCCGTGGGCCTCGTCGCACTGGCGCTCGTGCGCGTTTTTCCGGGGGCCTCGCCGCACCGCCGCTACTTCTTGGTGCTCGCCGCGGCATTCAACCTGTTTTTCGCGGCCGGTTATCCCGTGTACTCTGCCTTCGCTTTGTTCGGCGATTGGGCGGCTGTCATTTCCGGTCTCGCGCCCGCTTGGCTCTGGCGAACGCTTCTCGCCATCGTCGGCATCGCTGGTTATTACCTCTCCATGCGATTCCTCGCTCGCGCGATTCATTCCTTTGGCATCTCTTCCGATGGGCCGGCACGCGAACGGCTTCGCCGCATCACCCTGATTCCTTTTCTGTCCGCCTTCGGCCTCGCCTTCCTCGGCGGCCTGCCAAATCCCAGGGGTTGGGCGATGGTATTTAGCGCTGCCCTTCCGGCCGCCGCCGCTTCGTTCGGCCTCACGCAGCTCGACAATTTTCCCCGTGCTTCTCAACCGAATCCCGCAATTTCGCCCGCCGCGCCGATTACTCGGAACTTTCGTTGGATCGTCGCTGCCTGTCTTGTCGCCATCGTCTTTGTCGCAATTCTTGGCCCCGGCATTCGCTTCGCGCAGTAATCTGCCTCATTGGATAAGTGCGTCGCCTCCAAGCTTCCCCGCCACCGCCCTCTCCGCACCGTTCGCTTTCCGTCTTCCACCTGGGCGCGGCACTTCTCATTTTCGCCCGCCCTCTTCGCGTCTTCAACCGAGGCCGGGCCTCCCGCCCCTTTCAGAAGTTTGCGGCTTCCAGACAAACAGTGCGCACAACAAACCGCCCAACACGAGCGGCGGTATCAGCCGAGGGAATTCGCCGTGGAAGAGGTGCGTGGTAAAGGCTCCCAGCATCACTGCCGCCAGTATGACCGCAGCCCCGCGTCTGAACGAAGGTATGAGCAATCCGGCACCAGAAAGCATTTCCACACCTCCGATCGCGTACCTTGCCCAAGCCGGGTAACCCCAGTGAGAAAGCCGAATCGCCCAGTTAGCGCCCGACGCTCCCGCCAGTTTTGAAAATCCGGTAAGCACAAAAAATAACCCAACCACAATTGCAAGCGTCCAGATCCCCACAGTTCGTAGCATCCTCGTCCTCACGGTTGGCTCTCGAATTTATCGGTTCAACAAATCGCAGCGCTCCAGAATGAGCCGCTTCATCCCACCGCGATTCGCCTGTCGCGGTCAACTCAATCAACCTCATTTCGGCCTCTCAAAAACCTCTCTGCGCTATAATTTTCCTTCCAAACTGGTAGCCAGCGTGGAAACACATTTTCCGTGAGGGGCAACGGCGATGAAAGTGTTTGGCGATTTCGAATTTGACGAGCAGTCCACACAGCTTCGTCGCGCCGGAAGCCCGGTACCGATCAACGGCCAGTGTTTGGACCTCTTGGTTCTAATGCTCGACCGGCCCGGCCAAGTTATCGCGCGCGAAGAGATTCGCGCCGCCCTTTGGCCAGACAGTAATGTGGATTACGAACATAGCTTGGATGTGCTGGTGAACCGCCTGCGGATCGCTTTGGGAGATAGCGGTGAGCGTCCACGCTATATTCAAACGGTTCGCAAGAAGGGGTATCGGTTCGTCGAAGAAATTAAGAGTACGAGTAATCGTCACGGCATGATCGCCGCAAACAATCGCGCTCGCGCGATTGGACGATACGTGAGTGTTGCTCTCCTTGGCGCCCTTCTTGCGTTGCTATTCGCGCACTCGCGCTATCAAAAATTTGTTCCGTCCCCGCAAGCGGCAACGCCCGCGTCTCACAAATAGTGCTCACGCGTAGATGAAGTGAAGTGAATTGCCGTGAATCAGCAATTGCTACTGCACACGGATCTATCGCTGCGTCCAACTGCGCGCTCAGCTCTCGAAGATTTCATCGCCTCGATAGATAGCTCACGCTCACGCTGTGCTGAAGCGCGCCCGAAGCGCCGTGAAGGGTGAGCGTGTAGGTTCCCGGCGGGATCCGCGCCGAGCCGCCCGAAGCGGGGACCACCGATACCGTGACGGTCTGCTTTGCGGCGCCGCCAAGGGTTACCGAACCGGGCGAAACCGTGCAAATGGAATTCAAGGGCGCCCCGCTGCAACCCAGCGCAACCGTTTGCTTGAAGCCAGCGCGGGCGCTGACCGTCAGCGTGTAGTTCACGGCGACGGGTTTTGTGGAGCTCACCGACGCCGTGGGGGGCGTGGCGAGCAGCGTGAAGTCCGGTTTTCCGCCGGGAATGCTCAAGTAAGTGGAAATTGCGTTCGAGAACGGATTTACAAAGGCGACGTCGGGCAGATTGTCCTCGTTGAAGTCCGCCGCCACAATGCCCAACGGCTGTCCGGTGCCGCCATAGCTTCCTTTTTGTGAAAAGGTCCCGTCGCCATTTCCAGCCAGCATGGTCATCGTGCCTTCGCCAAAGGAGGTCACGGCAAGATCCGGGATTCCGTCGGCGTTGAAATCGGCGAGCGCGGCATGAGCGGACAGCCGCCCCGTTGAATAGAATGGAGCCTGAGGAACAAACGTGCCATCGCCATTTCCGGCAAGTACGATCACCCCGCCGACGGCGTTGCGATTTGCAACCACCGCCAGGTCCACCTTTCCGTCGCGATTGAAGTCGGCGGCGACCACATGAGAAGGCGTAAGCACCTGACCGATGCTCACTTCCGTGTGGGACTTAAATCCTCCATCGCCGAGGCCCAGCAAAATGGAGATTTTGCCGGTATCGCTGTTGGTCAAGGCCGTGGCGGAATCCGCGGTGATCAGGTCCAGATTTCCGTCGCCGGTCAGGTCTGCGGCCAAAATAGTCACAGGCGCAGGGCCGGTCGCATGGTCCACCTTCTGCCTGAATGTGCCGTCGCCCTTCCCCAATAAAATGGAGACGCTGTTATCGCCCACGTTGGCGACAGCCAGATCGGTGACTCCATCGTGATTAAAATCTCCGACGACGATCGCCGCGGGCAGGTTGCCGGTCGCGTAATCGGTCCTTGGACCGAAGCTACCGTCTCCATTGTTCAGCAGAATCGAAACCGTGCTGTCGCAGGAATTCACCACCGCCAAGTCGAGATGGCCGCGCCCGGTAAAATCTCCCACCGCCGCCCCTGCCGGACTATTCCCCGTCAAATAGAGGGCCTGGAAGCGGAAGGTGCCGTCTCCGTTGGGAAAAAACACCGAAACCGAACTGTCCGGCGCGGGACAACTACCTGATGTGCTGTTGACCGCGATCAATTCCGGAAGGCCGTCATTATTGATGTCGCCGGAAATGATGTCCGTGGGAAGCAGACCGCCGGTGGTGGCGGAGCTTCCTCCCGCGAGACGCCCCTTGCCGTCGCCCAGCAACACAAGAAACGTGTTCTTACCATTGGCGACGCCAATATCCTGGTTTCCGTCACCGTTGAAATCACCGGCGTACAGCCGTCCGAGTATTCCGCCGTAGAGATACTCCTGATGCGCCCGAAAAGTCCCGTCGCCCTTTCCGAGAAGCACCAAAGCCGAGCCATTGAACGCGAGCGGCGAATCCGCCACGATATCCGGATTCCCGTCATGGTCGAGGTCCGCGACCACGATGCTGTCAATTCCCGCCGCGGCGTGGGCATCCAACCTCGGCTGAAAAGTGCCGTCCCCATTTCCGAGCAACACGGAAATAAGCCCATCGCCGTTCCCGCCAGGGTCCAATGCCGCGGTGGCCACGGCCAAATCGAGCCTTCCATCTCTATTGAAATCCGCGGCCTGTATGCTCGTCGGCTCGCCCGCGACGCTCAAATTCCGCGCGGCCGCGAAGGTGCCGTCTCCATTGCCGAGCAGCAGCGAAATCGTGTTGCTGTTGGAAGAGGGTGCATTCACCACTGCCAAATCGAGTTTCTGATCGCCATTGAAGTCTCCGGCGACCAAGTCTCGCACTCCCACTCCGGCGGAAGAATCGATCTCGTTCTTGAACGTTCCATCTCCGTTCCCCAGCAACACGGCGACCATCCCCGGACTCGCGGTCGAGATATTGTTCGTGGCCACGGTGACGGCCAAATCCAGACGCCCGTCTCGATTGAAATCCCGGGAGATCATGCTGACGGGAAATCCGTTGATGGCAAATGTCCTGGGTTCGCCAAATGTCCCATCGCCATTCCCCAAAAGCACGGTAATTTGTGACGGCCTCGCAATCGCCAGATCCAACTTTCCGTCTCCATTGAAGTCTCCCGTCACCCCCGCAACCACCGGCTCAAGAAACGTTGTGAGCGGAGTTTCGACAAAACCTCCGTTGGGCTGGCCCAGCAGAATGGCGAGGCTTTGCTGGCCGAAATTGAGCGACACCAGGTCCAGCCGCCCATCCCCGTTGAAATCTCCCACCGCAATCACGACCCCATGATTGCTCGCCGGAAATGCCGAACGGCCAAAAACGTATTGAACCGAGTTGGATTCCGTCGCCGGGGCGGAGAGGCACAGCAACAAAAACAACACGCCAATGAAAATTTTGCGGAACGGCAGGTTTGCCAGCCGAAGAAGCGTGCCGCGATTCTTGCCAAACAAGAACAAGGAAATAAAGTCCACTTTTGAGACGTCGCGCAGGTTCACGGGTTCCTCCGGCTCAATTGCAATTTAAATTTTTGTCTTGCGGGTTCGCGAGGAAGGCACGTCAACGGAATCGGGGAATGCCCGTCTTGGACCTCTCGAAGTCGCCACCTTATATCACCGAAGGTTCACCAAAGTAAATTAAATTTCGCATTGTGGCGAGAGGTGATCGTGCACCCGGCTCATTGTATGAGCGCGTCGACCAGCCCCTGGTGGAACTCCAGTTGGTCTAGGTAGTCCACTTGTTGTGGCGCTTCGCTCGACGCAGCAATTCGTTGTTTGCGTCCACAATCACTCCACGCAGCCATCGGTGTGCAAGATCTTCCTGCGCGCGACTATGCCACATTAAACTGACTTTCAACCGCGGAATATTTATCGGACAAGGTAGCGTGCGGAGTTTCAGCAAAGGCCCAAATGTCCCTGCCGTTATCCTGGTCACGGTGGCGATCATATCCGACTTCGCAACCACAAATGGCACGCTCAGACAGTGGGGAACCGACACACCGACGATTCGTTTCTGCCCCCGCTGTGAAAGCACTTTGTCGAACAGTCCTGGGCCTTCTCCGGGGTAGAAGGTCACCGCATGTTTCAACGTCGTGTACTGCTTAAGTGTCAGCCTGGATCCGATATCCGGGTGGTTGCGTCGCGCGATGCACACGTGTTCTTCCTCATACAAAGGCTGTGCATAAAAACCCGACTCTACACGCGGAGGGTGGGGAAGAGTTCCCAAGGCAAAGTCGAGCGCGCCGGACTGAAGTTCCGCGTCGGGCAGCTCGAAAAGCCCTTGTAATCTCTTGCAAGCGATCGTGATTCCTGGTGCTGCCGTTTGAACTTGTCTCACCAATGCAGGTAAAAGAGACATTTCGATCTCGTCGGTTGTCGCGACGCGGAACGTTCTCGTCAGCGTCGCCGGTTGAAAGCTCGGCGAACCGACCGCGGCCAATATATGTTCGAATGCAGCCTCGATGTGCGGCGCCAATTCAAGAGCGCGCGGCGTGGGCTGCATGCCATTCCGGCCGCGCACGAACAAAGGATTCCCAAACTGCAAGCGTAGTCGCGCCAGGGCATTGCTGAGTGCGGGTTGGCTAAGACCCACTTTGGCCGAAGCGCGCGTGACACTGCGTTCGTCCAAAAGAGCGCGGAACACAAAAAGTAGATTTAGGTCGATTCCCGTATTATTCACCACATGAATGTACCATCATTCCGACAATCCATTTTACAAATAAAACACGCGGGCATACTCTGGCCTCGACATGAAAACACACCAATCAAAGTGGATTTTTCCGCGCCTGGCCTTGGTCGTTCTCAGCCTCCTGGCAGCCATGTGGCAATCGGCGGTAGCGCAAACCGCCGTTCCGCCCCAAACCGACGAGTACCGAACGCACGGTGCTCAGCTCATGCGGATGCTCGGTGCCCGCGAATACGGCGATGTTGTCGGACAGTTCGACGCGCAAATGACCCAGGAACTGCCCAAAGAAAAGTTATCGAAGCTTTGGGAAGGGCTCGTGACGCAAGTAGGTTCATTCCAAAAGGTCGGAACGACGGAAGTGACGGAAGAGTCAGGCGGCTATCACGTCGTCGCGATGAACCTTGTATTCGAGCGCAGTTCGGAAGGCGATGCTCAAGTCGTCTTTGATAAGGATGGGCGCATTGCCGGACTTTATTTTGGGCCCCAGCCAACGGAAAGCGCGAATGAGTGGAAAACCCCCGGCTATGCCGATCCCGCCGGCCAGCAAGAGGTGGCAGTCTCCGTGGCCCATGGCGCATGGCATTTACCCGGGACGCTTACTCTTCCCAAGGGCAAGGGTCCCTTCCCTGCCGTCGTCCTCATCCCGGGCTCTCCGCCCATCGATCAAGACGCTACCGTGGGACCGAACAAGATCTTCAAAGATCTCGCTTGGGGACTGGCGAATCGAGGCATCGCGGTTCTCCGGTATACAAAGCGCACTCACCAGTTCGGCGCTGGGCTCGGCGGCGGCTTTGCTTCCTTCACTCTCCGCGAAGAATTGGACGATGACGCCAGCTCGGCGGTGGCGCTGTTGTCCGGCCGGAGCGAAATCGATCGTCGTCGAATTTTTCTTGTCGGCCACAGCATGGGCGGAATAGCCGCTTCGCGGGTAGCAGCCAACTATGCGCGGATTGCGGGCATGGCGCTCATGGGAACGCCTTCAGAAGATCCATTGACGGTTCTTGTCAAGCGCGTCGAAGGGATGGCCGGCGCCGGCGGCCCGAACGACGAAGTGGATTCCAACATGCGCGTGCTAAAACAACTGCGAGGCGGTGCGCTGAATACCGCAGGAACGTTTGATCTATTCGGCCAGAGATTTCTTGTGGGCTACTGGAACGACTTGGGAAACTATGCGGCGGGAACGGGAGCGGCAAAGCTGAGCGTTCCGCTCCTTGTCCTCGTCGCCGGGCACGACGCTTCCGTGCCGGCAGACGACTTCGACCGCTGGAAGAAAATACTCGCCGGCCGGCAAAGTGCCACCGTAAAGCTCTATCCCGCGCTCTTTCATCTCTTTTTGCCGAGCACTGCCGCAGGGACAGGCGACGCTCCCGAAGATTGGGAGAGGCCAGCGCACGTGCCTCTGGATGTTGTAAATGATCTCGCCTCTTGGATTCTGGGGAAAACCATCGCCTGACCGCATAACCAAGTTATTGGACTCACCTTGTAAATAACTCGCAGTGCGTCACATCTAAACCCCAAAGTTTCAGCACAATGTGAAGCCGGCCAGACGCGTGTCGCAGGCAAAATTCGTGCGTTCTCCCGGCCGCGCCGATACGTCGCGACGCCACATCCCCCAGCCACTCCATTTCAAATCGCACAGAGCGTGGCACTCGATAAGAGAGAAGGCACCCTACGCAAAAATCCACCTTCTCCAGTCATGCACAACTGGTATCCTCTCATCGTTCCCGCTGGGAAGAAACATCTAGAAAGGACTACCGGCCACCGGCCTATTAGTCAGGAAGGTCCGCCCAAGCAGTCTTCGCCCACTCAATAATTTTGTTCTCGCGTTTCTCTATCTCTTGCTGTCTCCAATCCTTCTCGTTCATGACTTCCTTGACCATCCGTAGGCCCTCGGACTTTGCGTATATGTTTTTCTTTTCGGAGAAACCCTTGCGACGGGCCTCTTCGTTCAAGGGTTCAGCCAGCAGAATTAGATTTCCTATGCGGTGTACGTGGGTTTCGATTCTCTGATGCTTTTTCAATTTCCCCTCCCACGCACCGCCCGGTTCTGGCGACTGTGGGAATATGTGCTCGATAGTGTCGGAGGCGCTTCTCTCCTGCCAAATTTCTTCCCTGATTTCCTTGTTGATCTGGGCACCGGCGGATTCGGCGAGATGTTCTTCGTAATGCCACAAGATGTAGCGAGTTTCCTCGGCGAATCCCTCATAACAGTTCTTTTTTGAAAGCCCTTCAGCCACGGCTGCTTCAATTGGATAGTCCTCACCGAGTTTCCTAAGCGAAGCCATGATTTCGCTGTAACGCTTTGCGCCTTCCGCTCGGTTCATCATATTGTTAGCCAGCCGAACATAATCTCCAACTTTCGATCGCGAATCTCTTCCGAACAAACCATAAATTCTAAAGGTGACACGCTGCCATTGGTCGAGAGCCTTTTCTCGTTCAGACTCGGTCAACGTGTCGGTGAGCATCAGTGACACTGCCAAGACTCTTGCTTGGAGAATGCCGACCACGGGTTCCCAATAGCGATTCTTCTGTAGCTTAACCAACGTATCAGCGTTGTCGTAAAGCCAAGTTGATACTGTCGTTGTTTTTTCAGCGTCGTTGCAGAACTCACGAAACTTCTTGAGTGCAGTCTCTGCTTTCAGGGGCTTGCCAGCTTCGTCTCCGAGACGGATAGTCGCAGCCACGCGTAGCACTTCGTGTCCGGCCACAGGCTCCAAAGCCAGCCGTTCATAGATTTTTCCCCACAGAGCGTTGAGTTCATCTATTTTGGCCGTCGCAGCCGCCGTACTCTTGGAGAGTTCAAAGGCCCGACCCATAAGCGCACTTTTAGATTTGTCCAGCCAGTCAACTTCCAAACCTCGGCTGTTGAGCACCTCAAAAACCGAGTAAACAATTGTGTTGTCATCAGTGTCGTAAACAACGAACCCCAACCTATTTCGCAGTAACCGAAGAAGGGCCATCAAGTCCTTCCCCTCCTCAAGCCACACGCTCACAAACCGCTCGCAGTCTTGGATAGCGTCTCTTAGGTTACGGTCGGCATAAGTCTTGATTTTGTCTTTGGATGGTGACTTGCCATTCTTCAGATAGTCGTTGAACAGCTGCTGGTTGGCATTGTTTGTCTGCAAAAGTAATAGGTTGCCATCGCCTTTCACAAGTATCTTGCTGATATCCTTCTTTTCTTCGCCCTCCTCCAATCGCTTCTGAATGGCCTTCATAATGAGGATTAGAGTTGTTAGGCGTTGCTGACCATCCACGATGTCGTACATTCTGTATTCGAGCGAGCCAAAAGACTTTATGTCGCGTGTGCGAAAACAGACGATGGTCGCCATGAAGTGGTGTCTGTCCTCGCCCTTCTTCGCAAGTTCGCGGATGTCGCCAAAGAGGTCTTCTCTTTGTTTCTTCTGCCAGCTATAAAACCTTTGATACTTGGGAATTTGAAATACGCGGTCAGCGAACAATGCATTCAGCGTTTGGTATTTCGGCTCAATCATTATTGCTCCCCCATCGTCTGCTCAAGGGATATTCGGGGAGCGCGACTGCATTCGGATAAACTGTTTTGCGCTCTCTGCGCGGATTCTATCACGCACTGCTAACCGCGTGAGCGGTCCCCTTTTTCTGCTTCATCCCGAGAGTGAGTCTCAGGCAGTTTTGCTGCTTGTGAATTCGCGGCTGGCCGCGAATTCACAAGCGATTTCGTAGGACGTCAGCTCTCCTTTGGAATTCGGGAATTCGGGGGAATTCGGGGACAGACGGGACGTTTCCTTCGCAAGGACACCTCATCTACAGATAACGCCGCGCTAAGTCTTTCCCATTCATCGATATACATACTTATAAAATATCTATTGACTTCGTAAAAGATACCATGCTATACTGTCGAGTGTAATCAAGCTCCATTCGAACTGTCGGCCCCCACTTTTGTTTACCCCGATCTACGAGGGGCCGCAATCCCCACCCGGTCATCTTCATATCGTCTCAATCTGGTCCAGTCTGGCTATCCCCTTTCTTTTCACAACGATCCGTTTTGTCTCTCCCCTATCCCCTTTTTTTTCATAACCATCTGGATTGCCTATGTTCAATTCCTCAAATTCGCCCCCCAAACCCCTTTCCCGCCCGTAACTCCTTTATTTGCCACTCTTACAAAAACAACCGGGGTGTACCCAAACTCTTCCCAATCTGGGAACCACGCCCGGCGATGCCCTCGCCGCTTGCTTCGCCGTTTCACTGCCTTCGCGTTTGCTTGCCTCCTCGCCTCGTGCCTTTCTCCGGCTGCAAACGGCCGACGGCCAGCGCCCAACGTGCCTTTGGCCACTTCTGTTACAATGGCGAACCCGGTGAGCGCCGAAAAACAAGCCAGAAGATTCTTCGTGTCGGGTCTCGTCCAGGGCGTCGGCTTTCGATACTTCGCGCAGGACGCCGCCGAACGTCTTCGCCTCGCCGGTTATGTCCGCAATTTGCGCGACGGCCGCGTCGAAGCCTACGCCATCGGTCCCGAAGATCGCCTCGTGCGCTTCCTGGCGTTGTTAAGAAAAGGGCCGCGCGGCGCCATGGTTCACGCCGTCGCGGAAGAATCCGCCGCGCTCGACGCGCAGTACGAAAACGAATTCAGCATCACGCACGACACCTGATTGGAGCCGCCCGAATGGACGAGTTGAAACAGTTGATCCGCGAAGTGCCCGATTATCCCAAGCCGGGAATTCTTTTCTACGACCTCACCACGCTTCTCAAAGATAAGCACGGCTTCCATCTGCTCATCGATCGCCTCTGCGATCATTACAACGGCCACACCATCGACCTCGTCGCCGGCATGGAAGCGCGCGGCTTCATTTTCGCGCCCGCGCTCGCCTACCGCCTCGGCGCCGGTTTCGTTCCCGTGCGCAAACCGAAAAAACTTCCCGCCAAAACCGTCAGCATGACCTACGCGCTCGAATACGGCACCGATTCGCTCGAGGTCCACGAAGACGCCATCCAGCCCGGCCAGCGCGTTCTGATTTGCGACGATCTTCTCGCCACCGGCGGCACCGCCCTCGCCACCGCAAAATTAATCGAAAAACTCGGCGGCAAAGTCGAAGGCGCCGCCTTCGCCGTCGAACTCACCTTCCTCGGCGGCCGCGGCAAACTTCCCGGCTTCGATGTATTCTCTCTGATTAAGTATGATAAATAAGTAACTACTTTTTGCGCGCCCTGCGCTGCCGCACCGCCTCGAACAGCACCACTCCCGCCGCCACCGAAACGTTCAGCGATTTCACCGGGCCCGTCGTCGGCAGCGACACCAGAAAATCGCAGCGCTTCCGCGTCAGTTCGTGCAAACCGCTTCCTTCGCTTCCCATCACGATTCCCGTCGCCGTCGTGTAGTCTACTTCGGAGTAACTCTTTACCGCTCTCTCATCGAGTCCCACCAGCCAATAGCCCATCTCTTTCAGCTCTTCCATCGCGCGCACAAGATTCGTCACTTTCGCCACCGGCAAATGCGCCAGCGCTCCCGCCGACGCCCGCGCCACCGTGTCCGTCAATCCCGCCGCGCGCCGCTCCGGAATCACCACGCCGTGCGCGCCCGCCGCCAGCGCCGTGCGGATCACCGCGCCCAGGTTGTGCGGATCTTCCACTCCATCGAGCAGCACAATCAATCCCTGCTGCGCCGCGCTCTTGTTCGCGCTCGCAACAATATCTTCGAGAGACGTCGCCGCGCGCGCCGCGCCAATCGCCATCACGCCTTGATGATCGCGCGTGCCTGCGCTGCGATCAACTTGCGAGCGCTCTTCGAATCGCACCGGCACGCCGTTGCGCCGCGCAAGCTGCACAATTTCTTCCGTGCGCGTGTCTTGGCGCCCTTTTGCGATCAGCACATGTTCGAGCGGCCGCCCCGCTTCGAGCGCTTCGCGCACCGCATGAATTCCCGTGATCTTGTCCATGGTCCACCAGTCTAGCCGCGTCGCGCGATTACTCAAACGCGGAACAGAATTCCAGAATTCTTTCGCGCGCGGTTTTGACGCGAGCGGAAAATCCCGCTGTCGCCGCTTCATCCAGCAAGAGAATCACGCGGTCGAGTTCGCCTTCGCCGCAGCGACCGGCAAGCGCGAGGCGCAAAGGATGAAATAGTTCGCGGCCGCGCAGATCGAGCGCTTCTTTCAATTTTGTGATGATTTCGCTAAACCGCGCGGAGGTGAGTTCGGCGTCGTCCAGTAACAACAACGCAAGTTGCCGCAGCACATCGCGCGCGGCGTAGCGCGACATCACGACGTGCGCTTCCGTCGTATTCAGGATTGCGCTCGCGTCGTATTGAAAAATTAAACTCAAAAGATCGGACAGCGCGGCGCGGTCCGCAACTTGCGGGCCGAGAAATGCAGCCGCTCGCGTACACCAGGCCGATTGCTCTTCATTCGGTTCGAACGTTAGCCAATTATGTTCGCGCAAAATTGTGACGACATCCTCGGCGGAAAAAGGATTGGCGCGCTCGGAAGCTTTCGCCGGTGTTTCGGTGTGGATTGGATTTGTTTCTTGCACGTCGGGAATGGCGCTTGCTTCATCGTGAAACGAGGGTCGCGGCGACGTGGCACGCGATTGCTTCGCCGCGTCCGACGGCGTCGACGCCTTCGTTCGTTTTCGCCTTCAAATGAATCTTTTCCGGCGAAACGCCGAGCGATTTTGCGAGCGCTTCGCGCATTTTGGGAAAATGCGGTCCCAATTTTGGCCGCTCCAGAATCACGACGGCGTCGACGTGTTCAATTGCCATCTTTTTTTCATCGAGCAATTTTCGTGCGTGTTCGAGAAACAAAAGACTGTTCGCGCCTTTCCATTTGGGATCGGTATCCGGAAAATGCGTGCCAATGTCGCCCAGGCCCGCCGCGCCGAGCAATGCGTCGCACAGCGCGTGCGCGAGCACGTCGCCATCGGAATGCCCCACCGGTCCTTTATCAAAGGGCAACTCGATCCCGCCCACGATTAGTTTTCGTCCCGCTTCGAGGCGATGGAGGTCGTAGCCAATACCGGTGCGAACTACGTACGACTTAGCATCGCTGTCAGCCAATGTATTCTTTTGTTTTTTGCCTACGAAAAGCACCACGAGAAGAATAGCTGTCACTGAAAAAACCAGAGAATACGAGCTCGCACCTTCGCCGGCTATATGCGTATGAATCAAGATGGCCGACACAGCCACTACCAGGACCCAGAACAAGACGACCTTGAATCCCTTGCCTACGATCATGCGCGGTGCGCCTTTTCGCGTTCCCGGTAAAAGTTCGCGAGTTCCATGTCGGCGGGTTTCGTGATTTTTATATTTCGTTCGGAGCCGAGAACGACGTGGACTTCTTTGCCGAGGCGTTCGACGAGGCCGGCTTCGTCGGAGGCGTTCACGCTGTCGGCTTCCGCGCGGGCGAATGCTTCTTTCAAGATTTGCGTTGCAAAGGCTTGCGGCGTTTGCGCGAGCACGACTCGTTCCCGCGGAATCGTCATGGTGATCAAGGCGACGTCTTCGGGCAGGCTGGCGCGCTTCACTTCTTTGACGGTGTCCATTGCCGGAATTCCCAAAATCGCCGCGCCGCAGTGGCGCGCTTCTTCGATGACGCGGGCAATCTGTTCGCGCGTTACAAAAGGACGGACGGCGTCATGCACGAGGACGATTTCGGTTCCTTCGGCGACGTGCTTGAGCGCCGCGGCCACGGATTCCTGCCGCGTGTCCCCGCCTTTTACGACGCGCAACGACGGGCGGAATTTTTCGGCGCGAAGTCTTTCGTCAAGGCGCGCCACTTCTTCCGCTCGAGTGGCAACGATAATGTCGGTAATCAATTCGCACGAGGCGAGCTTTCGCAAGCTGTGCACGAGGATCGGCGCGCCATCGAGCTCGAGAAATTGCTTGGGAGTTTCCGCCCCCATGCGCGTGCCCATGCCAGCGGCGGGCAAGATTGCTGCGATTTTGCTCATGAGTGTGCTGCAAGCAGATGGTTGTGCCGGCTGCCTGCAAACACCTCAGTGTACCTTAACGAAGTGGCGGGGAAAACTCGCGGCCAGGAAAACTTCGCCGCGGCGGATGAGCTGAAGGCAAGGACCTGCCCGAATGAGCCACGAGCCAATTGCTACTTGAAGCTATCGCATAAATCGCCGAGCAATGCGGAAGTTGGTTCTTCAGGGGCTAAAGCCCTACTTTTCCTCGCCTCATCGTGGGGGCTAAAAGCCCCCACCTCCTAAAGAGCCCAGCTCCTAAAGAACCCACGTCATAAAGGCTAAACCTCCTAAAGCCGCCACGTCATAAAGAACCCGCTTCTTAAAGCCTGCACTTCTTAAAACCTCCATCACCCAAAGAACTATCGATGAGTTGCCTTCTTATCGGTTTAGCTGCCATTTCCTCCGCGGCCGGCGGCGGCTCGTTTGCTGGCTTGCGGCGGGCCGTCCGCGCGTTCCTCCATTCTGCCGAAGATCATTTTGCCGGCGGGAGTTTGATGAACGGAAGTGACGGTGATATCGACCTTGCGATTGGTGAATTTTCGCGCGCCATCGACGACGACCATCGTGCCGTCTTCGAGAAAAGCGACGCCCTGGTTCGCTTCTTTCCCTTCGCGCAAAATGAAAACGTTCATGGTTTCGCCCGGAAGCACGGCCGGGCGCAAGGCATTGGCCAGCTGATTGACGTTGAGAACGGCGATTCCCTGCACGGTGGCGACTTTGTTCAAATTGAAATCGTTGGTGACGATTTTTGCGCCGGTTTTCTTTGCCAATTGCACGAGGCTGCGGTCCACTTCGCCGTCCGGCGGCATGTCTTCTTCGAGGACCGCGACCTTCGCGTGCCGCAGTTTCTGCATCCGCTGCAAGACTTCCAAACCACGGCGTCCACGCTGGCGCCGCAGCGTGTCGGAAGAATCCGCGATCTGCTGCAATTCGTGGAGAACAAATCGCGGGACGTGAAGCGGGCCATCGAGAAATTGCGCTTCGCAAATATCCGCGATGCGCCCGTCGATCAAGACGCTGGTGTCGAGCAACTTCGGCGAACCATCCGCTAATGCGGCCGAATGGATTGAGTCACTGGCGCGTGCCGCGAGAAGCGAAGGAATTTCGCCGCCCTTTGCAGCGCCGAGGAGCAAGCCCAGATACGCAAACGCGAAGAGCGAACCGAACTCGAGGAAGGATTTGGTGGAATCGGTTTCGCTGGTGCGCGAAACGATGAGCGTGACGAGGAGCGCGGCGGCGATTCCCGCAAGGCTGCCCAAAGCGCCTCCCGCAAGAGAGCGAATGCCGCCGCGGCGCAACCAATTTTCCGAAATCACCAGGGCCACTGCGAGCACGAAACCAACGGCTGCCGCGGTCAAACGGCCCAACGCGAACGGCTGCCAGGACGCGCCGAGCGCCGCGATGCCGGCAAGAAATGCGGCGCGCGCGAGCCACACGCCGGCCGTGGCGCTGCCGCGAGCGTGAAATGCGGAGCTTTTTTGAGTCGAAGCGACTCGGCTGGCCGAGGGGGGTTCGAAGGAGCTCGCGCCTTCCGCTTTTGTCCGGCTCATGCGACCTCACAGGATTGTCGAATCACTGCAAAATCGAACAGCCAATCGCCGAGAGGCCTGGCGCTGCAGCCCGGCGATGCCATGCCAGCTATCTGTTTCTTGTGTATATACCTTTTAGTTCTGTGCCGTCAAGAAAAGCCGTCGGGCGGTAGCCTGTCCGTTTCAGGGTAGCGCGTGAATCGGGCAGAGCGGGGCGGTTTTTGAAAGTGGTTACAATGGACGCGATGGGAAAGAGACGAATGAACTTTTTGAGGGGTCGAAGCGTATCGAAATTCATGCGACTACTGGTGCTGCTAACGGTGGCTTGTTTTTATGCGGGTTTAACGATTGCTCAAGGTGGGCCGCCGACTGCGGGCAGCGCGCAGGCGGCGGGATTGGCGACGGATACGAAAAAAGCGACGCACGCCGGTCCTTTTCCGCTGCAGCTCGAGATGCGCGTGCCCTTTGAGCCGGCGGCGTTCCCCAGCGGTCCACACGTCTATTTGCTGTACGAATTGCATTTGACGAATTACCTGCCGACGCCGCTTGCGCTGGCGCGGATTGAGGCGTTCGATGCGGATTCGGAAAAAGCGCACGCGATGGCGAGCTTCGGGGCGGAGCAACTGGAATCGATGGTGCAGCCATTGGGCGCAAGAAATTGGGCGGGCCCCAAAGAAAAACTGATTCTTGGCGGGGGGCAGAGCGCGATCGTTTACATGTGCATAACGATGGAACATGAGACGCGGATTCCAGAAAAGCTGGTGCACGAGGTGAGCACGGCGGACGCGACGATTGAAGGCGCCGTGATCGGAACCCATCATACGGAATTGCACGTACTGGGGCCGCCGGTAGAAGGGGCAAACTGGATTGCCGGCGATGGGCCGAGCAACGGCGAAGAGAATCACCATCGGCGAGGCCTCGTGATCGTGGATGGCCAGGCGGCGGACTCACGACGCTACGCGATCGATTGGAAGCAGGCCGTGAATGGCAGCTCGTTTTCAGGCGATCCACGCGACGTGCATTCCTATTATTCCTATGGCAAAACGGTGCTTGCGGTGGCCGATGGCCGTGTGGTGGCGGCGAAAGATGGGTTGCCGGATAACATGCCGGGGCACGGGGACGCATTTCATCCGGCGGTGCCGATTACGCTCGGAACGGTTGCGGGAAATACGATCACACTGGACCTCGGTGGCGGCCAGTTTGCGTACTACCTGCATCTGCTCCCTGGAAGTGTGCGCGTGAAGGCCGGCGACCGAGTGCGGCGAGGCCAGGCGATTGCGAGCATCGGCGCTTCCGGCGACGCTCGCGAACCGCACCTGCATTTTGAAGTTACGACTTCCGCGAAGCTGCTGGCTGGCGAAGGAGTGCCCTATCTCATCGAGCGATACCGATGCCGGAGCGCAAGCGACGGAACGATGGAAGTTCGCATACGCGAGTTGCCGCTGGACAAGAGCGTCGTTCAATTTGGGACAGAGGTCCGATAAGGCGCGCCGGTTCAAGCCGCCGATGCGACGCACTCTGGTATAAAGCTGTTTTCAACAGTTGTGTTTGCGCCTGTTACTTCTGTGCCGGTGGCGGCTGGTTTTCACTTGTCGGAGGGACGATGCCCTTGAGGCGCAAATAGGTGACCATGTTTCCATAGTGCTCATCGGTGTGCGCCGAATTGATGGAGAGTACGGCGAGCTTCGCCAAGTTGAAGTTGAAGAGTTTCACCATTTCGCTGCCTTTTGCATCGGTCATGCCGTCGAACGCCTTGTTGCAGTACGCGACGCCATCCTTGAGCGCAGCGACGAGGTCGGCTTTTGACGTCTTCGTTTTTTCGATGTCCTTGGCCGGGTTTGCTTCGCCGATGGCCTGCGAGCAAAACGTGTACGACGCATCGGCCACGTGGCCGACGAGCTGGCCAAACGTGCGAACCTCCGGCGTCGGTTTGAAGGAATAGTTTTCTTGGGGCATTTTTTCCGCCGCAGCGACGACCGCGCCGCTTACAAACGAGTAAAAGCCTTTTTCGCTTGCGGTAATCGGGTTCGCGGGCGGAGCGGACTGCACGGGCGGAGCGGAGGACGCCGGTGGTTTCTGCTGCGCGAGGAGAGCAACCGGAACTGCCAGCAATGCAACGAAGACAAAACCGAGTTTCTTGTTCATGGACACACCTTTCACGAATTCATTCGAGCTTGCGGGTCGGCAGGGATCTCCCTTGCGAACACCCGTACTCTACTATACGCACGAAATGGCAAATCGTTTCGCGCCGGATGGCGAAGTCCTGGCAAGTTGCGTAACCGGAATCTGGACCGCGATCCGAGAGGCGACATGTAACTTAAAGTTACGTGGTCGTGAGCGTGTGCTAAGGAACGTAGAAGCGCGGCACGCGCGCCGTGACCGCGCACAACAAGTCCGAGGTCACGGTGCCGATGGCGCGGGCGACGCGGTTTGCCGGAAGCACTGCGTTGCCGGCGGTGCCGTAGATGGTGGCGGCGTCGCCGAGCGAGACGCCGGGCACGCCGGTGACGTCCACCATGGTGACGTCCATGGAGACGATGCCGACGATCGGCGCGAGCGCACCGCGCACGAGCACGTTTCCTTTGTTGCCGAGCGAACGGTGAACGCCGTCGCCGTATCCGGCGGCGAGCAAGGCAATTTTGGATGGCCGCGCGGTTACGAATTTTGCGTCGTACCCGACGCCCTGCCCCGCGGGCACATCGCGAAGGCTGATGATACGGCTGCGGAGACTCATGACCGGTTTTAACGGAAGTTTGCGTTCCGATTCCTCGCTGCGTTCGGCCGGGTCGTAACCCGGATGGTAGCCATACAAAATGGCGCCGGGCCGGACCATGTCCGCCCACGTTTCCGGCCGCGAAGCGATGGCGGCGCTATTCGCAAGATGCACGATGCCGGGATCGATGCCGAGCTTTTTCAAACGGTCGAGCGCGGCGTGGAACCGCTCTTCCTGTTCGCACGTTTGGCGCCCCGCGACCGAATCTAAAAATACACCCGAAGAAGCGAAATGGGTGAAGACGCCGCCCGGTTTCAGGTGTTTGCATTTTGAAAGTTGCGCGGCGAAGCGTTCCGTATCTTCCGGCGCGATGCCGAGGCGGTTCATTCCGGTGTCTATTTTCAAATGAAAGATCGCGGGCTTCTTTTTCGCGTGCCGCGCGGCCGCGCGATTTAGATCGGCAAGCTGCTCGAGGCGGTGCACGACGGGCGTCAAATTGTGCTTGAGGAGATGCGGCTCTTCGCCGGCGACGAAGCTGGTGAGGATGAGCACGGGGCCTTTTACGCCGGCCTTGCGGACGGCGATGCCTTCTTCGGTGCAGGTGACGCCGAACCAATCGGCGCCAAATTTTTCAAGGGCCTTGGCGACTTGCGGTCCGCCGTGGCCGTAACCATTGCCTTTGACGATGCACAACACTTTTCGCGGCGTGGCGCGATTTTCGCCGGGCGGATTGACGTACGCGCGAATCGCGTTCAGATTGAACTGCAGCGCGCCGAGCGAAACTTCGGCCCAGACCGGCCGGCGCTCAAAATCAATTTTCTTTTCGTGTTTGGTCTTCATGCGAATCCCAGCTCATTTAATTTTACGCCATCCCCACACAGCGAGCGTTCGCGCCAAAACCGTGGCGCGAGAAAGACAACAGGTACGGATGCACGCGAATTGCCGCCGGGAGGGCTGGCGCGAATTAACGGCTAATAGACGATAAACGGAATCGTTGCTAGCAGTTACAGCCATATTGGGCGGGGGCGCGAAACGTTCGCGGTTTTGGCACGGCGTGGCTGGCTTGCCGCGCTGTGTAATCATGCGTCGGCAAGCGAACCAGCACATAGTTAGCGGCCACGGCGTGATATATCTCCGGAGATATGATATATAATGAGATGTATCCATGTGGCGAGTTGTTCTGGACACGTCCGTCGTCGTCGCGGCTCTCCGCACGAGAAAGGGAGCGGGCAACGTGGTATTGCGACTGGTTGCGGAACGCCAATTGCAATTATTAGCCACGCCGCCGCTATTTCTGGAATACGAAGATGTCTTAAAACGAGCCGAACAGCGTCTGGTTCATGGGCTTAGTCTCGAACAAATTGACGAGTTCATGTCCGAACTTGCCGCGCACGTTGAACCGGTCGAACTTCATTTCATGTGGCGACCGCAGGTTCGCGATCCGGGAGACGAAATGGTGCTCGAAGCAGCGATCAACGGTGGCGCGGATGCTTTGATAACCTATAACGTGTCGGATTTTGCGGTGGCTGCCGATCGATTCGGCGTCAAGGTGTTGCGTCCGGCGGAAGCATTGAAGATGGTGAAACGATGAACAGAACCAGTTATCCGTTAAAGCTACCTCATTCGATCAAGCGCGCCGCAGAACGGCTTGCGAAAGAAGACGGCGTTTCGCTGAATCAATGGATTGCGGCAGCGGTGGCCGAAAAAATCGGAGTTATCGACACGGCCGCGGAGTTTTTCAAAAAGCGAGCGAGCAAGGCGAAGGGCGCGGGTCTGATGAAGTTTCTGCGAAACGCGCCGAACGTGCAGCCTGAGCTCGAAGACGAGGTTCGCTAAACTTTGGCTAACTTTTGGATCGAGACCTCCGCGGCGGACCGTGCATGGATTGCTTACATGTCGTCGGGGGCGAATTGGGAGAAGGCGTCGGGCGCGGCTTCTTCGAAGCGCGTGAGGCGGCTGCGAAAGACGAATTTTACTTTGTCGGTGGGGCCGTTGCGCTGCTTGGCGATTACGATTTCGGCCTGATCGCGCTCCTCGGGCGAGAGGTCCATTTTTCCCCAATTCGGGCGGTAGATGAACATGACGACGTCGGCGTCCTGCTCGATGGCGCCCGATTCGCGCAAGTCGGAAAGTTGCGGGCCGCGCTCTTCGCGTTCCGGCGCGCGCGTCAACTGGCTGAGGACGAGCACGGGGATTTGCAATTCTTTTGCGAGGCCTTTTAGGCCGCGAGAAATGCTGGCGACTTCTTCCTGGCGGCTGTTGAAGCGCCCGCGGCCGGAAATGAGCTGCAAATAATCGACGACGAGGAGCGAAAGTCCCTTGTCGCGCTTCAGGCGCCGGGCTTTTGCGCCGATTTCGAGCACGCTGGTCGAGCCGGCATCGTCAATCCAGAGCGGCGCGGAGGAAATTGTACCGAGCGCTTCCGTCATGCGGCGCCAATCTTCGCGATTCAAATGGCCGGAGCGGAACTTGTGCGCGTCGACCTGCGCGACGGAAGCCACGAGGCGCTGCAGGAGCGACTCCTTGGACATTTCGAGGCTGAAGACGGCGACCGGACGGCCGCCGCGAATGGCGATATTTTCCGCGAGGTTCAGCGCGAGCGCCGTTTTACCCTGCGAAGGGCGCGCGGCAAGGATCAACAGTTCCGAATTTTGCAGGCCGCTTAACAGTTTGTCGAGCTCGGTGTAGCCGGTGGCGATTCCGGTGATGCTTTTGCCTTCGCGGAAAATCCGTTCGAGGCGTTCGAAATTGTCGCGAACGATGTCTTTGATGGGGATCAAGCCGGCCTTCACGCGGTCTTCGGCCAGCGCGAAGATGGAAGACTCGGCGCTATCGAGAATCATGTCGGCGCCGTCTTCGCCTTCGAGGGCGCGCTGCTGAATGTTGTGCGTGGCGTGGATCAAATTTCGCAACAGGGCTTTTTCTTTTACGATGCGCGCGTAATGCTCGACGTTCGAAACGCGCGGCATGCCGTCGGCGAGCGCGGAAAGGTACGGCGCGCCGCCGGAGGCTTCGAGTTCGCCGCGGCGATGCAGCTCTTCGGTGAGCGTGATCAGGTCAATGGCCTGCTGGCTTTCGCCGAGGGCGATCATTTGCACGAAGACGCGGCGATGCTGATCGAGGAAAAAATCCTCGGGGCGCACATTTTCGATGGCGGTGTTGAGCGCGTGGTTATCGAGCAAAATGGCGCCGAGAATGGAGCGCTCCGCATCGAGATTGCTGGGGAGGGGACGTTCGAGAGTCGAGTCGGTAGCCATGGGCAGCGTTTACCTGTTCGCCTTTTCTTCGCTTTATAGCACGCTGGCCCGGCCAATGCAAGACATCGGTTTGCCGGTGGATTGGGCGCACGCGTTTTCGAAATTGGATTTTTCGAATTGTGCGCGTTCGATGGCGCGACGTCAACTGGAGTGGCTGTGCAAGGTTTCGGAAAACGTTGCAAAACTTTTTCGCGCTCGTTTCTGGACACGGAAGCGCGTAAACTCTTCGTCGTTTTCAGATTTCAGCGAGGATTGCCATGCGCCAATTCGACAAATGCAAACGATCTCGATGCCGATTTCTCGCCGCGCTGCTGCTTTTCGCGTCCTGCGCTGCGTCCGCGCCGGGAATCTCCGCGCAGTCCGCCGCGGCTTCGCAAGAAAAACCGTCTTCGTACACGGCGGCGCGCGAGCACGCCCGCGCCATCGCGAAGGAATGGCTCGCCCGCGGCATTCCCGGTTTCAACGTGGCGGTGGCGATCGACGGAAAAATTATTTATTCGGAAGGATTTGGTTACGCGGACCTCGAGCAACGGGTTCCCGCCTGGCAAAACACAAAGTTTCGCATTGGCAGCGTTTCGAAACCGCTCACTTCGGCGGCACTGATGAAACTGGTGGAGCAAGGCAAGATCGATCTGGATGCGCCGATTCAAAAATACGTTCCCTCGTTTCCCGACAAGGGCGCACTGATTACGCCGCGGATGCTGGCCGGACACCTTGGAGGAATCCGCCATTACAAGGAAGGCGAGCCGGACAGTCAAAAACATTATGATTCCGTCGTGGATGGTCTGGAGCGATTCAAAGACGATCCGCTGGTTGTGCCGCCGGGAACGAAATTCAGTTATTCGAGCTTTGGTTACAATTTGCTAAGCGCGGCGATGGAGGCCGCGGCCGGCGAGCGCTTTTTGGATTTCGAACAGGAGCAAGTGTTCACTCCGCTCGGCCTGCTGAACACGACCGCCGATCAGCCGGCCGACATAATTCCGCAGCGGGCGCGCTTTTATTCCGGCGGAAAGTCCGTGGCCACGCACAACGCGATGTTCGTGGACAACAGTTACAAATGGGCGGGCGGCGGATTCATCTCGACGTCGGAAGACTTGGTGCGCTTTGGGTCGGCTTTGTTGCAACCCGGCTACTTGAAGGCAGAATCGCTGAAGCTGCTTTTCACTCCGCAAAAAACGAAAGACGGCAAAGAGACGAACTATGGAATGGGCTGGTTTATCGGCAAGTCAAAATCCGGGAAGCGGATCTTCGAGCACAGCGGCGGGTCCGTGGGCGGCACGTCCGAACTGATTGTGTATCCCGATGCGCACCTGGTCGTCGCGTTTGTTTGCAATTATGACGGCGAGAGCTGGAAGGGCGAGGAAGTGCAATCGGTTGGCGAAGGGTTTGAAAACAAGTAAGGGGCGCAGCAAGCTGCGCCCCGACTCGGCAAAACGAAAACGGCGAGAAAACTTTTTGGTTTTTACGCTTCTTTTTCGACGATGGCGCGGATGTGGGCGACGACGTCGCGGAAGACTTTGATGGTGACGTCGTGTTCGCCGATGGTTTTGATCGGCTCGGCGAGCTGCACCTGGCGCTTATCGATCTTGAAGCCCTGCGCGGCGAGCCCTTCGGCGACGTCGCCAGTCGTGACCGATCCGAACATCTGATCGTTTTCGCCGGTCTTGCGCTTGAAGCCGAGCGAAACGCCGGTGAGCAATTCGGCCTGCTTCTTGGCGGCTTCGAGCTCGGTGGCCGTTTTTTTCGCAAGCGAAGTGCGGATGCGCTCGAGCGCATTCATGTTGCCCGGCGTGGCTTCGATGGCGAGGCTGCGCGGCAGCAAATAGTTGCGCGCGTAGCCCGGCTTTACGGTCACGACGTCTCCGCGGTGGCCCAACTTATCGATATCTTCCTGAAGAATGATCTGCATCCTCGTATCCCTTCGTTCTGAATTCTGGCGTTCTGATTTCTGGCGTTCTGATTTCGTTTAGCTCTTGTGCGCTTCCACTGCTTTGGGCGCCGTCGAACCCGCCGCGCTGCCCGCAAACGGCAGCAAGGCGATGTTGCGGGCGCGCTTGATGGCTACGCCGAGCCAGCGCTGATGGCGCGCGCAAACCCCGGTCATGCGGCGCGGCAGAATCTTTCCGCGCTCCTGCACGAACTGGGAAAGAATGTCCGCGCGCTTGTAGTCGATGAGGTCCATTTTTTCCACGCAGAACTTGCAAACTTTTTTCTTGCGGAAATATTGGCGCTTGCCGCGGCGTGGTCCGCCGGGACCGCCGCCTGGTCCGCCTTCGCGGCGCGGACCGCCTTCGCGTCCGCCCTCGCGACGCGGCGGGCCGCTGTGACCGCCCTGTCCACCGTGCCCGCTGTGACCGCCGCCATGACCGCCACCGCTCGGTGCGCCGCTGGGCGCGCCTTCCGCGCGCGGCGCTGCCGCCGGCGCTTCCTGCCCTTGCTTCTGTTCCTCTGCCATCTCATTCATCCTTTCAACAATTTCCCGAAAATCGTTTTTATCTCAGTCTCGACCGATTAACTCGCTGCTGCCTGCGGTTCCGGAACTGCCGCTGGTGCGGCGGCGGGCGTTGCCGCCGGACGACGCGGGCGGCGTGCCGCGCGCTTCTCGCGCTTGTCGCCGAGCTTCTTCTGGCGCTTCAAATCTTCGTCGAGGCGAATCGTCATGTACTTGATGACGGCGTCTTGCACGCGCAGGCGGCGCTCGAGTTCGGTGATCAATTCGCCGTGGTTCGTGCGAATCTGATGGTAGTAATACATTCCTTCGCGGTGCTTGGCGACTTTGTACGCCAGCTTGCGCGTGCCCCAATGCTCGGCTTTTTCGATCTTGCCGCCCTTTTCCGTGCAGGCGTGTTCGATCGCGGCCACCACTTTCTTGATCTCGTCTTCCGGCGTCGCCGGACGCGCGATGAAAATCAAATCGTACAGACGCTCTTCCATGATTGCCTCGTTTCTCTTCCTAGTCCGGCGCCGCTTCCGCAGCCGCCGCGAAATTTTTTACTTTTCGGCGCCGTCTTCCCTGGAGCTATCGGCACGCCGGTTAAACTTGTTCATCGCCGCGTCGATTCCGTTTTCGAGCAACACCTCCACGGCATCGCCCGCTTGCACAACTTCTTCCGCGGCAACTTCCAACTCCGCTTTCTTCATCGGCCGCAGGACATATTCTTTCCGGCTGTCCAGCGGATGATCCGGCCCGCAACCGAGCCGCAGCCTTGCAAATTTCTGCGTGCCGATCGAACCGATGACCGACTTCGCTCCGTTGTGGCTGCCGGCGCTTCCGTCCGGCGCGAGCCGGATCGAACCCCAAGGCAACTGCACTTCATCCCACAGCACGAGCAAATCGTCCGGCGTCAGTTCGTACTTTCCGAGCAGCTCTCGAATCGAGACGCCGCTCAGGTTCATATACGTCTGCGGCTTGGCGAGGAGCACTTCTTGCCCCGCCAACTTGCCACGACCGACCAGCGCCTTGCCTTCCGGCCGTTCGACGCGAATCCCGCCGCGATTCGCCAGTTCATCCACCGCAAGAAATCCCAGGTTATGCGGCGTCCACTGGTACTCCGGGTCTGGATTGCCAAGCCCAACAATGAGCCACATAGTCTTTTCACTTCAGGGTCTGCAAGTACGAACCCTGAAACCCGCGCTTCCCCGCCAGGATGAAGATTACTTCTTCTTCTCCGGCTTCTCGGCCTCGGCGCCTTCTTCGCCTTCCACTTCCTTCTTGCCCTTCTTGATGACTTCCGGTTCGGCCGGTGTTGCCGCTTCCGCCGCCACCGCATCCGCGGGCTTCTCTTCTTCGACGCGCAGCGCCACGACGTGCGCGATGACGCGCTCGGATTCGGTCACGAGTTTCATTTTCGTGGTGTCGAACTGAATATCGCTGGCACGAAGCGCCTGGCCCAGCATCAGGTTGGTCACATCCAGACGGAACTCCGTCGGAATTTCCGCCGGCAAGCATTCGATTTCCACTTCGCGAGTGACCGTTTCGAACACGCCGCCTTGCACCTTCACACCCTGCGGTTCGCCGAAGGTGTGTACCGGAACCTTTACGCGCATGCGGACGTCCATCGCCACGCGCAGCAGATCGACGTGCAGCAGATTTCCGCTGACCGGATCGACCTGCCAATCCTTCACGATCGCCGGCTGTTCTTTTCCGCCGAGCGCCACCTGGAACAACGTGTTGTGGCCCGAAGCCGAGCGCAGAATCTGCCCAACCTGCTTCGCGCTCACGGCGAGAGAGAGCGCTTCGCCCTTCGCGCCGTACAAAATCGCCGGCACTTTCCCGGTCACGCGCAACCGCCGCGCCTCATTCTTTCCGCGCGATTCGCGCGGCGCTGCTTCCACTACAATCTTCTCTGCCATTGCCGTCTTCCCTTCTTACAAGTTCTTAGTCTTCAGTTCTCAGTTTTAAGTTCAAAAACCTAAACCCGGTGCCCGAAGGCAGTGCGGGCGTTAAAAACCGCCGGACCGCAGACCACGCTAAATGAACAACTCGCTGATCGACGTCTCTTCGTGAATCGAGCGAATCCCTCGCGCCAGCAAATCCGCCACGCTCAAAATCTTGATCTTGCCCATCGCCACCGCGGCTTCCGAGAGCGGCACCGAATCCGTGGCCACCACTTCCTTGATCTTCGACTTCGTGATGCGGTCCACGGCCGGGCCGGAAAGCACCGGATGCGTGCACGCGGCATAAACGTCGAGCGCGCCTTCTTTCAGCAGCGCTTCCGCCGTTTTCACCAGCGTTCCCGCCGTGTCAATGATGTCGTCCACAATCAGCGCCGTGCGTCCCCGCACATCGCCAATCAGGTGCATCACTTCGCTTACGTCCACGTCGACGCGGCGCTTATCGACGATGGCCAGCGGCGCATCGAGCTTCTTTGCAAAAAACCGCGCGCGCTCCACGCCGCCCGCATCGGGCGAAACCACCGTGACGTTGGGCAATTTCTTGTGCCGGAAGTAATCCACCAGCACCGGCGACGCGTACAAGTGATCCACGGGCACGTCAAAGTAGCCCTGAATTTGCGGCGCGTGCAAATCGAGCGTCAGCGCCCGGCTTGCTCCCGCCGTTTCCAGCAAATCCGCCACAAGCTTCGCTGAGATCGGAACGCGCGGCTTGTCTTTGCGGTCCTGCCTGGCGTAACAGTAGTACGGCAGCACCGCGGTAATCCGCCACGCCGACGCGCGCTTGAACGCGTCAATCATCAACAAAAGTTCGAGCAGGTGGTTATCCACCGGAGCGTGGCACGGCTGCACAACAAAAACGTCGGCGCCGCGCACATTCTCCAAAATCTGAAAATAGATCTCTCCGTCGCTGAACCGGCCCAGCACGGACTTGCCGAGCGGCACGTCCAAATGGTGGCAGATCGATTCGGCGAGAATCGGATTCGCGGTCCCTGAAAAAATCTTGAATCGCTCGTCGTTCACGGATGTGCTCTCGTCGCGATTAGCGAAAATTCTTTCCCCTGCGACGCGCTATTCCCTGCCAGGAACTTCGCGCTTTAACACCGCACTTGGCCCGCAATCAAAATCGAAAACCCATAAAATTTCTGCGGGAGAACTGCGAAAGCACACACCATCCCGCGCTTACGGAAAACCGACGACGGATAACTTGTTTTTCGGCTAGTCGCTGCGGTTAGACCCGGCTCGCTCCGCGAACGGAACGGCCCTCGGTCAGACGAAGAAACTTCGCGCGAGAAAGTGTCTCGCAAACGAACGTCTGGTCGTGAGTAAACCCAACAGCGGCTCGGCGCGCCTTAGCTGGGCTCGGGAAAACTCCAATCACCGCCGAACCGCTACCCGCCAGCAAGGCTTCTGATGCCCCTCTTCGAAGCAAATCCCGCTTGATGGAATCAAGCCGCGGATGGTGCTGGAAAACGGCGCCTTCGAAATCGTTCAAAAGGCCGGTTCCCCGCTCGCTCCAGGACAAGGCACAGAACTTCCAAAGTTTAGAGTTTTCCGCGGATTTTGTCAATTCCGGTGCGTTGAGCCAGCGGTAGGCGTCGGGCGTCGGCACATGAATATCGGCGGGGGAAACGATCAATACGGCCTTCGTCTTTATGTCCGGAAGCGGATAAATCTCGTCGCCGCGGCCAATTCCCAGTGCGCGGCCGCCACACAAAAAGAAGGGTACGTCCGCGCCGAGCGACGCGCCCATTTCGAGCAAGCGTTCGGCCGCAACTTTTTTTCCGCTCAGCTTTAGATAACCCATCATCGACGCGGCGGCGTCGCTCGATCCGCCACCCAATCCGCGCCCTGCCGGGATTCTTTTCTTCAGCTCGATCTCCACTCCGCCGTCGTCCTGCAATTCTTTTTGAAGCGCCTGCACCGCTCGATACACCAGATTCTTTTCCACCGGCTCGCCGGAAAGCGCCGCGTTCCCTTCGACGCGCAAAACGATGCCTGTTTTTTTTGAGCGCTTCAATTTCAAGTCGTCGTGGAGCGAAACGGTTTGAAAAATCGTGCGCAGCTCGTGATAACCGTCCGGGCGCTTGCCCAGAATTTCGAGCCGCAGATTTATTTTTGCAAAGGCGGGAATTTTAACTTCGCGCATCGTGCTTACTTCGGCTGCGCGGCGTTCGGCACCGATTTTTGCGCGACGCGATGCTTCGATTGATTGAATTTCTTTTCCACTTCCGCGATTTTTTCGGTTTCCACGTCGGCGGGCAGCACGCGCTTCCATTCTTCCAGCGATTTTTCCCACTGCGCCACGGCCAAATCCGTCCGTCCGGTTTTTGCGTAGACGTCTCCCAAATGCGAGTGAATGGTCGGATCGTGGCTCTCGCGCGCGACGGCCTTGCGCAAAGCCGCTTCGGCTTCGGAAAATTTTCCCTGTTTGTAATAGATCCAGCCGAGGCTGTCGAGATACGCGCCGTTGTATTCGTCGTCGGCCAGCGCTTTCTTGACCATCGTTTCCGCTTCGTCCAAACGAATGCCCAAATCGCCCAGCATGTAGCCGTAATAATTGAGCGCCGCCGCATTTTGCGGATCGACGGCCAGAACTTTTTTGAATTCCACTTCGGCGCGGTCGAAAAACTTCTGCCGTTCGTAAATCGCGCCCAGCAAAAACCACGTCATCTCATTTTCACGCGGCAAGCCCGGCAACGCTTCGGCCGTCCGCGCCGATTGTTCCGCTTCCTTGTACCGCCGCCCGCGCTCGTACACCTGCGCGATGTTCAAATACACTTCGCGGTCCGCGTCGGTTCCTTTCAATTGCGGCTTGAGCAGGGCCAGCGCGTCGTCCGTTTTTCCCGCTTCGCCCAAAAGAAGCGCGTAGCTGGTTTTTATTGCACCGTCCGTCGCATACTTCGCCAGCGCTTCTTTGCCCGTTTGCAGCGCCCGCGGCAAATCTTTCGCCGTGCGGAACGTCTCCATCAGCAGCAGGCGCGCGCGGTGGTCTTCCTCCTCGCCGAGCCGCCCCAATTCGTCGTACGTATAAATTGCCGCCTGATAATTTTCCGTCGCGCGATAAAGCTGGCCGAGTTGCTGGTACAGCACGGCCAGCGTGCGGCGCCGCGTTGGCAGCACTTCGGACTGATTCTTCACTGCGGTCACCGCTTCGCTCAGCACGCGAATCGCGTCTTCATTTCTTCCTTGCGCCTGGTAGAGCATCGCTTCGTTGTACATGACGTCCAGGCTGCCGGGGGCGAATTGCCGCGCTTTCGTCAGCGTCTCTTCCGCTTTGTCCAGCTGATGCAGCTCGCGGTAAATCTGCGCGATGCGCAAATAGACGTCCGAATCGTCCGGCATCAAATCCGCCAGCCGCTGATAAACCTTCAACGCTTCCGCATATTTTTCTTCCGTCAGCAACGTCTGCCCCAGCCCGCGCTGGTGGCTCAGCTCGCTTGGATCAATCTCGGCCGCCTTGCGGTAAGCGGCTTCGGCCTTATCCAAATCCTTTGTCTGGGTATACGCGTCGCCCAGCAGATCGAGCAGCGTCGGCGACGAACTTTTTTCCGTCACGCTCTCGAGCAGCGCCACCGCATCCGCGGATTTTCCCTGGTCGAGCAACAATTGCGTCAATTGCTCGACGCCGGCTTCGTTGTCCGGCTCGTTTTTCAAAATTCCGCGCAAAACCGCTTCCGCCTGCTCGTGCCGGTTCTGCAAACGATACAGCCGCGCCAGCCACAGGGCCGACTCCGTGTCCGCCGGATCCAGCTTCACCACTTCCTTGAATTGTTCGACGGCGCGCGTCACCGCTTCCGATTGCCCGTTGCCGTTCGCCTCGCCAAGGCTGCGCAAATAAATATGTCCCAGCAGGCGGCGCGTCTGCACGTCGCCCGGATCGCGCTGCAGAATCGCTTTCGCTTCCGCCTCGGCTTCGTGAATCCGCTGCGCCTTCCAATACATTTCCGCCAGCCGTTCGCCGATCACCGGCGACTTCGGATCCAGCGCATAAGCCTTTTTGTAATATTCGATTGCTTGCGTCGCGTACTCGCTACGGCTGGTCTGTTCGTACTGCTGCTCCGCGATGTGCCCCATCGTGTAATTGAAGTACGCATCGGCGCGAGAGGTCACGGTGGCGCGGAATTCTTGGTTGCTCTGCGCGGCACGCTCCGGCGCAGCCTGCGGCTCGCCCGCCGACGCAAACGCCGTCTGGCCGGCGGCGATGCCGCACAATCCCGACATCATAAGCGCGGCGGCCAAACCAATGCCCGCCGCCAAAACCGCTCTCTTCTGTGTGAGTGCCATAGTGTCCTTGAACCCGAAATTATCCCATGCGCCCGAAACCCGGTCAAAACACAAAACATCCCGATTTCCAGCACTTTTGCTTCTTCTTTACGATGCCGCCGCCCTGCGCCCGGTTCGCTTCCCGCCTGCACAAGTCAAAAATGCCTTGGCGATCCATCAATTCCATCAAACTTTTTCTGCGCTCCTGTCGTCTATACCTGTGGGATGCCAACAGATTTCCTGTGGCATTCCCACATAAGATTTGGTATTTTGATGTGGTATTCGCACAGGAGCGACACCATATGGCGCCTTCCGAACCGAAACTCGACCTTCTCCAAGGTACGCTCGACCTCATGGTCCTTCAGACCCTGGCCACGCTCGGCCCGCAACACGGGTACGGGATCGCTCGCCGCATCGAGCAGGTGAGCGGCGACGCCATTCTTTTAAATCAAGGCACGATTTACGCTTCGCTCGTCCGGCTCCAGCAGCGCGGGTGGATTTCCGCCGAATGGGGCACGTCGGACAACAATCGCAAAGCCAAGTTTTATTCCATCACCAAAAGTGGCCGCCATCAGCTCTCGTCCGACATGTCTTATTGGCAGCGCCTGACCGGCGTCATTGGCCGCGTCCTCGCCATGCAAGACAAGGGAGAAAACTCATGACGTTCTCCTTCCGCGAATCGCTATTCCGCCTGCGATCCTTCGCGCGCAAGAAGCCGCTCGATCAAGACCTTGCCGAAGAGATGGCGTCGCACCTGCAATTCGCCATCGAGGAAAACGTGCAAAACGGAATGTCGCGCAAGGAAGCCGAACGCCAGGCGCGCATCCGCTTCGGCGGACCGCAGCAATCCAAGGAAAGGCATCGCGAATCCC
>DATGEI010000023.1:0-23138 GCA_035310365.1 Candidatus Acidiferrum sp. | reverse complement strand
CCGCGCGCTCTCCACGGACAACGCCGCCATGATCGCCGCCGCCGCCTTCCCGCGCTTCCACGCCGGCATTCTTGCCGACACGTCCCTCAACGCCACCGCATCCCTGCCGCTGGCCTGACTTCGGCACACCATTCTTCCAATGAAAATAAAAAAGGGGCAAGCTCCTCGCTCGCCCCTCGCAAAATCGTTCTTCTAAAGCTCTTACTGTTCCATCGCCTCTTGCATCACCGGAAATTGCAATTTCGCCTTTGCCAGCGACTTCACCACCAGCGTCTCGGCCGTTTCCGACGTCAGGTTCCGCGCCGTCGCCATTTCGCTCACCAGCAAATACTTGGCCCGCTCCAGCATCTTCTTTTCGCGGAACGACAGCGGCTTGCTCCGGCTCAGCGACACCAGGCTCTTCAGCACCACTGCAACTTCCAGCAGCGAACCGGTTCGCATTCTTTCAGAATTCTCTTTGAATCGGTGTTTCCAATCGTGATGGCAGTTTAACTTGCCCTTTTCAAGGAAGCCCAAAACCTTTGTCGTGTCATTGTTCCGGATCACCGGTCGCAATCCAACCGTGTCCGCGTTCGATTGAGGCACCATTACCCGCAAGCCGCTCGATACCACGCGAATCATGTAGTACCGCTCCGTCCTGCCGTTCAAAACACCGTAACTTACTTGCTCGATCATTCCCACGCCGTGATTCGGATACACAACCTTGTCGCCGATCTTATAATCCATGGCTTCCGGTGCCCCCTTGTGGAACAAAGGCAGTATGGACGCCTGTATTGTAAGAGTCAAGGTATATCGTTTGGAATGAAAGGTTTACCGACCACCTCATTCATTTTTGGCACCCAAATTGCTCTGCGTTTGCCCCCGCGTTGCGGTACTATCCTTTCGTGCTCCTCCTTGCCCTCGATACCTGCGACGCGCGCGGCAGCATTGCTTTGCTCGATCGTTCGCGCCTCCTTGCCGAACTCCCCCATCCGTCTTCTCACGAATTTTCCTCCTGGCTCTTGCCCGCCGTTTCCCAGCTGCTCTCCGATCATCACCTAAGTCATTCCGATTTAGCGGGATACGCCGTCGCGTCCGGTCCCGGATCGTTCACCGGTGTCCGCGTCGGCCTCACCACCGCAAAGGCCTGGTCCGAGGTTTACGGCAAACCCATCTTCCCGGTCTCGCGCCTCGCCGTTCTCGCGGGTAGCGCTCCCGCGGACTCGACCCACGTTGCCGCCGTCATCGACGCGCAGCGCAACCAAATCTTTGCCGCACTTTACCGGCGCGAATCTGGCGCGGCAACCACCCTCATCGAGGAAAGTGTGATCGCTCCCGAAGATTTCTTCGCGCAAGCCGCCAAGTGTTCTGGCCATCGCCTCTCGTGGGTCACGCTCGACCCGCACGTCTTCCCATCCACCAAGTCTTCGCGGTCCGGCGAAATCTCGCCGAACAATCTTGTCGTCGTCCAGCCGCCGCTTGCCGCCGCAATTGGGCGCCACGTCGCGGCTCAACCGAATCCTTTGCAAGTCGACGCCCTCACCTTGGACGCAAACTACGTCCGCCGCTCCGACGCCGAAATCTTCGGCAAGCAAAAAGCCGCATCATGAAGACCGGCGCGCCATCAGGAACCGTTCGCACGCTCGTCGCCGCCGATCTGCCCAAGATCCTTCTCCTCGCCAAATCCTGCCCCGAAGCCGCGCAATGGATACCCGGCGAATTCGAGCTCAGCATCGGCGACGTGCGCGGCTGGGTCATCGGAGACCGCGAAATTCTTTTCGGCTTTCTTGCGGTCCGCTCCATCGTCCGCGCCCGCGAGATGGAGCTCCTCAATCTTGCCGTCGGCCCCAATTGGCGCCGCCGCGGCTACGCCTCCGGTTTGCTCACCGCCGCGGTCACCGAATGTCGCGAGCACCGCTTCGAATCCGTTTATCTCGAAGTCCGCGAATCCAACGAGCGCGCTCTCTCTTTCTACAAAAAGCACGGCTTCTCCCCGTCCGGCCGTCGGCCGAATTATTACCGCAATCCGGTCGAAGCGGCCGTCACCATGTCGTTACGTCTTTCGAACTAGCGGCACCCACGGACTAGGACCAATTTCCCACAGATACCCTCTTGACCTTTCTTTCCCTTGTGTTAACGTCCCGTGACAGAGGCTCCTCACCCGCATCACGGCCTCTGCAGTTCACAATTTGAAAATGGCCCCGGCTTGCCGCGGCCATAAGTTGAGGAGGAACGCATGGCAACCTTGCAGCGGAGCCCTCGGGACATACTCCTCGATACAGACGCCGACTATCGGCGTCTGTTCGAAGAGCACGAGCACTACGAAGCGGAACTTCAGAAAATCCTCAGTTCGACCTACCTCAGTTCGGAAGACCTTCTCGAAGAAATAAAACTCAAGAAAATGAAGCTCCACTGCAAGGACGAGATGGAGCGGATCGCTTTGCGTATCCAACGCGTGCGCGCTGCCCACTCGTAGCGCGCCTCTCTCGCTCAATTTGCGTTGGCCGTCGTTGGAAGGTTGAGGTGTCTCGGCGCCCGTGCCATGTGCGCGCGCCATGCGCGTGTATGTTATCTTGATTTGTTCATGGTCAAGGAAGGCTACTACTTCGGCTTGCCGCCTCTTTTCTTCGGCGGTATCACTCTCGCTCTCCAGTGGTGGATCGCTGCGGCGGTTCTGATCGCACTCGCTCTTTTTTGTTTTTCCTTCTTTCGCGATCCCGACCGCGCCATCCCGCCCGACCCCGACGCCGTCGTCTCGCCCGGCGACGGCCGCGTTGTCGTCATCACGCCCGAAGAAAACGCCGGCCGCCCGGGCACGCGCATCAGCATCTTCCTCGCCGTCTGGAACGTTCACGTCAACCGCACGCCGCTCGCCGGCACGCTCACGCAAATAAAATATCTTCCCGGCAAATTCCTCGCCGCCTGGGACCCCAAAGCCTCCACACAAAACGAACAAAACATCTTTACGCTTGCCACGCCCGGCGGCGAAATCGAGTTCAAACAAATCGCCGGCCTCGTCGCGCGCCGCGTCGTCTCCTGGAAAAAACCCGGTGACGCCGTCCAGCGCGGCGAGCGCATCGGCCTCGTCCGTTTCGGCTCCCGCGTCGACGTCTGGCTCCCGCAAGAAGCGCAAATCTCCGTCAAAGTCGGCGACACCGTCCACGGCGGCTCCAGCATCCTCGCTCGCTGGTCCGTGCAAGTTACGAACTCCGCCTCCGATGTGGCCCTTGCTGAGGCGGGCCACTCCGGTTGATGATAGTGGACATGGATCAGCGCGAAATCCCCTTCGCCGAGCGCCGCTTTCGCAACGCCAAATTCCGTCGCGGCATTTTTCTTTTGCCCGCCGCGTTCACTTCCGCCAATCTCCTTTGTGGCTATTACGCAATCGTCGCCGCGCTTCACGGCGGTGTCGCAGATTTTGACCATGCCGCTCGCGCCATAGGCTTTGCCATTCTCTTCGATTCGCTCGACGGCCGCATTGCCCGTCTTACCGGCACAAACACCGAGTTCGGCGTTCAATTCGATTCGCTCGCCGACGTCGTAAGCTTCGGCGTTGCGCCCGCCGTACTCGCATACGCGTGGGGTTTCCGCAGCATTCCGCAGACTTCGCCAATCAATGTCGAATTGCTTGGCCAGTTCGGCTGGTTGCTCTGTCTCGTTTTCTTAATTTGCTGTGCTTGGCGCCTCGCGCGCTTCAACGTGCAGGGCATGGCCCCGGGCGGTTCAAAATACTTCATCGGCATGCCCACTCCCGCCGCCGCCGGCGTCGTCGCCTCCATCGTTCACGGCTTCAAAGTTCCGCTCCACGATTACCGCTGGTCCATCCCCTGGTTTCTGCTCGCTTTTACGCTCGGCGCGCTCATGACCAGCACCATTCGTTATTACAGCTTCAAAGATCTCCCGCTCACACGCAAGCAACCGTCGCTCGCCATCATCGCTCTGCTCATGTTGCTCGCCGTCGTTTGGACCTTCTCGGAAATCGCGCTCGTGATCTTCGCTTGCGCCTACGCCGCCACCGGCGTCGCGCTCCACTTCGTGCGTTTCTTCCGCCATCGCCTCGTCTCGCGCGCCGCCGGAAACATCTAGCGCCGTTCGAACCGCTTGCCCGCTTCCCGTATACTATCTGCCTGACCGAACATGGCCTCCACTCGCATCGTCATCGCCGGCGCTTCTTCTCTCCTCGGCGCCGAACTCAAATCCCTTCTCGAAGAATCCCGTTTCGCCGCCTCTGAATTCCGCCTCGTCGACGAAGACCTCTCCGTTGGCACGCTCACCGAAGCCGCGGGCGAAGCCGCCATCATTCAGCCTGTCGAAGAAGACAGCTTCAACCGCGCGACCATTATTTTCTTCACCGGCTCCGCGCAATTTACGAGGACGAACCTCGGCCTCGCTCGCCGCAGCGGCGCCATCCTTGTCGATCTATCCGGCGAATTAATTTCCCAGTCTTCCGCCGCGATCTGGTTTTCAAATCTCGATTCGTTCCATTCAAAATCCGCCCCGTCACAGCAAACGTCCTTCGCCATTCCCAGCGCCCCGGCCATCGCCGCCGCTTCGCTCTCCCTTGCCCTTTCAAAATTCGTTCCCGAGCGCCTCACGCTCGTCGCCCTGCAATCCGCCTCCGAATCCGGCCGCAAGGGAATCGAAGAACTCGAGCATCAATCGAGCAAGCTCCTCTCCTTTCAACCCGTCGGTTCTCCCGTTTTTGACACGCAAGTCGCGTTCAATCTGCTCGACCGCTTCGGTCCGCAAAGCAAAGAATCCCTCTCCTCCGCGCGCGATCGCCTCCGCCGCGAACTCGCCGCCATCCTCGTCGCCCCGGCAAAAATTCCCGCCGTGCAACTCATTCAAGCGCCCGTCTTTTATGGCACGGCCTTCACTCTCGCGGCGAAGCTCGCCGCGCCCGCGGACTCCGCCGGGCTCACCGCCGCCGCCAAATCCGCCGGCCTCCTCTTCAACGCCGAACCCGGCCCCAGCAACCTCAGCGTCGCCGGCGAATCCTTCATCCATCTCGCCGCGCCCGCGCCCGATCCCTCCGACGAAAATGTATGGTGGTTCTTCGGCGCCGCCGATAACATTCGCTTGCCGGCTCACAACGCCGTCAAGCTCGCGGAGAAACTCCTTCCATGAAACGCGCCTCTCTTATGATCGCCTCCTCGCTCTGCCTCTTCGCCTCCGCCTGCGGCTATCGCGTCGCCGGCCATGACGCCGCTCTCCCCAAAACCATTCACGTCATCGCCGTCCCCGCCATCGAAAACAAAACCACCAGCTATCGCATCGAACAAAAACTCACCGCCGCCACCATCCACGAATTCCTCGCCAAGACAAATTACAAAATCGTTTCGAATCCCGCCTCCGGCGACGCCGTCCTCACCGGCAAAGTTCTCAGCGTCGAAGCCGTCCCGCTCACCTTCCAAACGCAGCCGCAAACCGCCGCAACTTCCACCATTACCCAAGCCACCACCATGCTTGTCACCGTCAAATGCGAAGTCACGCTCACCGAGTCCGACTCGCAAAAAATTCTCTTTCATTCCAGCAACTTTCTTTTCCGCAACGAATACGAGCTCTCCACCGACGTGAAAAGCTTCTTCGAAGAACAAGACCCCGCTCTCGACCGCCTCGCCAAAGACTTCGCGCAAAAACTCGTCGCCGCCATCCTGGAGAATTTCTAATGGCGCAACTCTCCGCCGGCGAACTTCTCGCGCGCCTCGAAAAAGGGAAGCCCGTCCCCGCCATTCTCCTTCACGGCGAAGAAGCCTATCTTCGCGACACCTGCCGCGCCCAGCTCATCGCTCGCTTCGTCCCCGAAGCCGCCCGCACTTGGGCCGTTTCGCGTTTCTCCGCCGATCGCAACGAAGTCCAGGCCGCAATAGATCAGGCGCAGACGCTTCCGATGCTTTCACCGCAACAAATTGTTTTTTTGGAAGACGCCGAATCCATCGAATCCTTCTCCGAAAAGAAAAGGGAAGAAGCCGTCAAATCCCTCGAGTCCTATCTCGCCAATCCCGCTTCCTTCACCATTCTCGTCATCGAAGCCGTGAAGCTCGATCAGCGCATGCGTCTCGGTAAACTTCTCGCCGAAAAGGCGCTCGTCGTTCAGGTCGGCCTCGGCGAAAATCAGGACGATCGCATCTCCTCTGCCGTCGCGCTCGCCAAAGTCATCGCCAAAGAGGACGGCGTCGAATTCGAATCCGGCGCCGCCGAAGATCTCGCCGAATCCGTCTCCGCCGATCTTCAGCGCCTCAAAACCGAAATCACCAAGCTCGCGACTTACGCCGGCGACCGCAAACTCATTCGCCGCCGCGACGTCGCCACCCTCGTCATATCCGAAAAAACCGCCACCGTTTGGGAACTCGCCGACATGCTCGCCACACGCCAGTCCAAACGCGCGCTCGAATTTCTCGACCGCATCCTCCGCGAAGGCGAACAGCCGCTTCAAATTCTCGGCGCTCTCACCTGGATGTACCGCAAATTAATGGAAGCCAGCGAAGTTCGCGGCGCCACCAACGGCTGGCAGGCCGCTCGCGCTCTCGGCATGCGCCCCGAACAAGCCGAACTCGCTCTGCAAAGCGCCCGCAAAATTTCTCGTCCCCGCCTTCTCGCCGGCCTCAAATCCCTCCAAAAAGCCGACGATCGCCTCAAAGGCGGCGCCGACTCTCCTCGCACCATCCTCGAATTCCTCCTCGCCGAACTCACCGCGCCCGCCGCCCGCGCCGCCGCCCGCTAACCCTTCTTGTCCGGTTCATGTAGGGCCGGCTTTCCGAAGCCGGCCGTTCTGCGGCAGCTCGACGCCACATTTACTATGTCGCGTCAACTTCGGTCGTAACAGTTCGCCCTCGCCTCGCGCACCGCCGCCCGCTAACCCTTCTTGTCCGGCTCATGTAGGGCCGGCGTTCCGAAGCCGGCCGTTCTACGACTACTCGACGCCGCTTTTACTATGTCGCGTTCACTTCGGCCGTAGCCGTTCGCCCTCGCCTCGCGCACCGCCGCCCGCTAACCCTTCTTGTCCGGCTCATGTAGGGCCGGCTTTCCGAAGCCGGCCGTTCTGCGCCTACCGACCATATCCGTTTGCCCTCGCCAATCTCCCTTCTCCTCCTCTGTGCGCTCGGTGTCTCTGTGGCGGCTTCCTCTTCGCTCTTATGCGCTCTAAAAACAAAAACGGCGGACGCAATGTCCGCCGCTTCACGTTTCCCGAAACTGATAACTGACGACTGAAAACTATCGACTTCTTTACGCCGTCTTCGCCGCCAACCCGTTATACGCCAAATTCAACCGCGACTTATACCGGTTCGCCGTATTCTCGTGCAGCACGCCCTTCGAAATCGCCTGGTCTATCGCGCTCAGCGTCGGGCTCAGCAAGCTTCCCGCCGTGGTCTTGTCGCCTGCGGAAATCGCCCCGCGCAGCTTCTTCATCAAGCTCCGCACCTGCGTCCGGTTTGCCCGGTTCACTTCCGCGCGTTGGCGAGATTGCGCCGCCCGCTTCAAAACCGACTTTTTCTTCTTCTTAACTTTGGTAGCCTGTCCTTGGGCCATCTATCGAATGCTCCTTTTGTGCATCGCTCAAACTATCAAGTTTAGGGGACGCTCCGAGTGAAGTCAAACGGCCGATTTCCGAGGCACGGGGTCGGTTCAAATTCTTGTGATCGTGACACAACAGGCCAAGAATTCAAGCTGACCGGCGGCAAATCGAAGACCCCCATTCACGAACACATAGGAGGAATTCCATGAATTTGTCTGGCTGCGCGCTCTTCTGCATTTCCTTTTCTTTCTGCGCGATCGCTCTCTCCGCGCAAACTCCTCCCGTCGAAACTCCCAGCCCGCAAACGGCGTGCAACCCGAACGATCTCCAAGCCGCCCAAACCAAAATCGCCCGCTTGGATGCCGTCCTGAAAGACTGGCCCAATCTCGCTCGCTACCGCGAAGCCAATGCAAAACTCGCGCCGCCCGGGAAAGACGAATCGCGCGTCGTCTTCCTGGGCGATTCCATCACCGACGCGTGGCCCCAGGCGCGCTTCGGCGAATTCTTTCCCGGCAAGCCCTACATCGGCCGCGGCATCGGCGGTCAAACCACGCCGCAAATGCTTCTCCGCTTCCGCGCCGACGTCATCGATCTAGCGCCCAAAGTCGTCGTCATCCTTGCCGGCACCAACGACATCGCCGGCAACACCGGCCCCATTTCTCTCGAGGAAATCGAAGCCAATCTCGCTTCGATGGCCGAACTCGCTCGCGCTCACAACATCCAGGTCGTTCTCAGCGCGGTCCTTCCCGTTTACGACGGCGGCCACAACGGCGAAGGCAAAGAAATCGTCATGACCGACCGCCGCCCGCCCGAAAAAATCCTCGCCCTCAACGCGTGGCTCAAAAAATACGCCGCCGAAAACAAACTCGTCTTTCTCGACTATTTCTCCGCCATGGTCGACGACAAAGGCTTCCTGAAAAGAGAACTCAGCGAAGACGGCCTTCACCCCAACAAAGCCGGCTACACCGTCATGGCTCCTCTCGCCGAAAAAGCCATCCAATCCGCCCTAAATCCAAAAATGTAACTGCCGCTCTCTAAATCCGTACTCTCGCCGAAGCAGTTGTAGGGGCCGGCTTTCTGAAGCCGGCCTTCTTCGATCTAAACTTCACCACAAACCCGCAGTTGTAGGGCCGGCTTTCCGAAGCGGCCCTTCTTCGATTTAACCTCCGCCACAAACCCGCAGTTGTAGGGGCCGGCTTTCCGAAGCCGGCCTTCTTCGATTTAAGCGGTACCGCCCGCTTCCGCCTGCCCGTCATCGCGCGAAGCCGGCCGCTTTCACTCTTGCGCACGCCGCATATTGCGTGCACTCGTAGGGGCACGATATATCGCGCCCTCTTCGCGAGACAATTTTCGATTCACTTGCAACTCGATCCGCTTGGCAACCCCGCGAAACTATTCCGTCCGCGCACTTCACCCACTCGCCGATTGTTTAGAATTCTTCCCCGGCGCGAATCTGCGACGGCGAGCGCAATTACAATTTATCGATAGCTAATCTGCGTCGCTCAATTTCGACGAGCCTTTACGGTAAGACCAAAGGAGGCCCTTCAACACGAAGCAATAAACCGTCGCATTCGCGGCAATCGTCACCATCAAGACGATGGTGGGACTATTGAAAAGGAACCCGCTAAAAAGCCCGAGGATGATACCCGGCATAAGCCGATACAGCCCAGCTTCACTATGATGCAACTCCGCGGCATTCTTCGCATGCATGCCGGATACCGTCAACACGGTCGCAAGCAGTATTGAGACTGCCCACAGAACTTGATTCCGTCGCGTCAATCCGAGTTTCCTCACTCTGTTCAATCGGCAAAAATACTTTCGCACATCCGCCTTAGCCGGCAACCAGATCGTCGGTGGCGATGCCTATTGGTGGTTAACAAGCGATAGCGCCTCATGACCGAGTTTGTCTGGTCCCTGCTCTGGCCAGTTCACGGCCGCCCTGAAGTTCGGACGGATGGACGCGAGGCTCTTCTTTACGGCGGTGTTAAACCGATACCACTCTCTTGACCCCGCACCTCTCCTGCGCTACGTTTAATAAAGTTTCTTCCGAGAAGTGGCTGTTGTAGCGCCCGCTTTCTGAAGCGGGCATCTTTGCCGCAGTTGCCGTTCAGGAGGAACCACAATCCTATGGGTGACCGCGAGTCGGTCAGAAGTCAGCACCACTCTTACGTTGGAGCGCACGCCGCACCGAGACCACCTGCCAGCCTGATGAAACGCAGCATCGCCATCTCCGGAAAAATCGAACCCTTCTTTGGCACCCTCGACGAAAACGTGCGCCTGCTCGAAGATTCGCTCCGCGTGCGCACTCATTTGCAGGACGCGAAGCTCACCATCGAAGGCCCGCACGACGCCGTCGACCGCGCCGTAAAAATCGTCGAAGAATACAATCACGCCACGCGCAACGGCCGTCATCTTTCCGGCGAAGAGGTCAAAAGCCTCATGCGCATCTCTCTCGACGAACCGCAAAGCGCTCCCAGCGAAATTTTCGAGCACGGCAAGTCGCGCTCTTTCGGCAAAAAACAGGTCATGCCGAAAAACGCCACGCAAAAACATTACATGGACCAGATCGAATCGCACGACATGGTCTTCGGCATCGGCCCGGGCGGCACGGGCAAAACCTATCTCGCCGTCGCCATGGCCGTCAGCGCGCTCCTCACCAAACAGGTGAACCGCATCATTCTCGCGCGGCCCGCCGTTGAAGCCGGCGAAAAGCTCGGCTTCCTTCCCGGCACGCTCCAGGAAAAAGTCGATCCATACATGCGTCCGCTTTACGACGCGCTTTACGAAATGCTCGACGCCGACAAACTCGAAACCTTCATCGAAAAGGGAATCATCGAAATCGCGCCGCTCGCCTTCATGCGCGGCCGCACGCTCAACGACTCCTTCGTCATTCTCGACGAAGCGCAAAACACCACCAGCGAACAGATGAAAATGTTTTTGACGCGCCTCGGTTTCAACTCCAAAGCCGTCATCACCGGCGACGCCACGCAGATCGATTTGCCTTCCGGCAAACGCAGCGGCCTCATCGAAGCGCTCGAAATTTGCGGCAAAATCGAAGGCATCGGCTGCACCCAGTTCAGCGAAAAAGACGTCGTTCGCCACAACCTCGTCCAGCGCATCATTCGCGCCTACGAAGAATACGAAGCGGCGCACCCGCAACGCACCAACGGAAAGACCGGCAATTGAGCTCCTTATTTTGCGCAAAGTAGAATTGTTGAAGTGACGATTCTCAACCATCAGAAAAAAGTTACGCTCGCGCTGCGGCCGCTGGAACATTTTCTTGCCAAATCTCTTAACGAACTAAAACTTACACCGCATTCCGCTGCGATCGCGTTCGTCACGGACAGGGAAATCGCTCGCCTCAACAAAACTTACCGCAAGAAAAACAAACCGACCGACGTTTTGTCTTTCCCGGCACAATCGGCAAAGCGTCCGAACAAAAACAACTTTCTCGGCGACATTGCCATCGCCCCTGCCGTCGCTCGCCGTTACGCCAAGAAAAACGGCCGCTCGCTTCAAAACCAAATTTGCGTGCTCATCCTGCACGGTCTTTTGCACCTCTTGGGATATGATCACGAGACGGACCGAGGCCAAATGGACCGCGTCGAACACAAATTGCGGCGAAAGCTGGGGCTCGAGCGATGAATTACACCTGGCTCTACATTATCGGCGTCGTGCTGCTCGCCCTCTTTCTTCCCGTTTTTTCTTACCTCACTTTGATCTATCGCGAACTCGGCCGCATGACCACCGGCCCCGTTCACGAGCATCTCGAAATTTTCGAAGCGGAGATCGAACAGAAACTCAAAATCAACCGGCGCAGCGCCGGCCGCGCGTTTCGCATTCTCGGCCATTTCTGGCTCGCCTTTTTGGTTTTGGAAACGACGCGCGGGGTCGTCTATTTTGTCACGGGCACGTGGGAATCGCTTCTGCAATTAAGCGTCTTCATCGCGCTCGAAGTCGTCGTCGCAATGCATTTCATTCCCGATCTTCTTTTATATCGCACCACGGGCCGCTGGCTCCTTCCGCTTCTTCCCGCAATTCGCGCCAGCCTTTGGCTCGTTTGGCCGTTCCGCGTTTTCGTGGAAGGCGCGGAAACGCTCGCGCGCATTTCCGAAAAAGAATCGGACAAAACGGACGAGCAGCGCACGGAAGAGGGCATCGAAGCGCTCGTCGAGGCCGCCGAAGAAGAAGGCATCATCGAACCCGACCAGGCGGACCTGATCGAGCAGGTCGTCGAATTCAGCGACAAGCGCGTGCGCGAAGTGATGACGCCGCGCCCGGACATCGTGGCCATTTCCGCCGAAGCCACGCTCGAAGAACTGCATGCGAAGTTTGTCGAGACCGGTTTCACGCGGTTGCCGGCGTATGACAAATCCATCGACGACATCGTTGGCGTGGCGCATTCCCAGGACATGCTGACGATCGCCGATGCGGATCTGCCGAAGCGCAAAGTTCGCCAGTTCATGAAACCCGTTTTATTTATTCCCGAAACAAAAGTGGGCTCCGAACTTTTGCGAGAAATGCGCCAGAAGGGCCAGACGATCGCGGTGGTGATCGACGAGCACGGCAGCGTGGCGGGCATCGCGACGATGGAAGATCTCGTCGAAGAGATCGTCGGCGAGAGCGGCGACGAGACGGCGGAACAGGTCGGCGACATCGTGAAGGAGCCGGATGGCGCGATGATTTTGCCGGGCGGCCTCCCGATTTCCGAAGTCGAAGAGCTGCTCGGAATTCAATTTGGCGAAAAGGCTGCGGAGACGGTGACGACGCTGGCCGGATTGCTGAGCCACGTCAGCGGAAAAGTTCCGGCGCCGGGCGACAAGATGGAAGTCGGCGGCCACAGTTTTGAAGTGCTCGACGCGAATCAGACGAAAGTGCTGCGCGTTCGCGCGCGCAAACAAAAATCGCCGGCCGCGGTAAAAACAAAAGCCAAAGGCTAATCTTCTTTTTCCTTTTCTTTTTTCTTTTCCTGTGGCTCGCTATTTTCGTCTTCGGCCGGTTCCTCGATCAGCTGATTCGCGGCGTACATTTTTTGCGCCTGGTCTTCGCCGATGGCTTCGAGCTGGGTGTGCCAATCGAGCTCGCGGACGTGCTGCGGATTATCGCGCCAGTCGGGCACGACTTTTACGAACAAACCCAAGTAGATTTTTGTGCCGAGAATTTCCTCGAGTTCCTTGCGCGCCTGCATGCCGACTTTCTTGAGCATTTCGCCTTTGTGGCCGATGAGAATTTTCTTCTGCGAGTCTCGCTCGACGTGCATGGTGGCTTCGATGCGAAGAAGCCGCGGTTTTTCTTCCCACTTTTCGACGACAACGGACAAGGCATGAGGAACTTCGTGATACGTCAACGCGATGGCCTTTTCGCGAATGATTTCGCTGGCAAGGAAACGTTCGGGCTGGTCGGTGACCTGGTCTTCGGGAAAATACGGATCGGCTTCGGGAAGGAGTTTCAGGATTTCTTCGACGATGCGATCGCAGCCGTCGCCTTTGAGAGCGGAGATGGGAACCATCGCCGCAAACGGAAATTCCTTGCTGAATGCTTCGAGAATCGGCAAAAGTTTTGCTTTGGGAAGCTTGTCCACCTTGTTGAGGGCGAGGATGACGGCTTTTCCGCGAAAGCGTTTTGCGCGGTCGATCAGAAGATTGTCCGCGTGCGGCTGCATGGCGATGGCGTCGGCCATCAAGAGAAGCACGTCGATGCCTTCGACGGCGGCGTTGATCTCGCGAAGCATTTGTTTGTTGAGGACGGTTTTTGCTTCGTGAATGCCGGGAGTATCGATGAAAACGATCTGGCCTTCGGGGCGGGTGACGATGCCCTGGATGCGGTTGCGCGTGGTTTGCGGTTTGGAAGTGACGATTGCGACTTTTTGGCCGACAAGGCGATTGAGCAAAGTGGACTTGCCCGCGTTGGGCCGGCCGACGATGGCGACGAACCCGGCGCGGTGAGCTGCTTTTGGTTGTGCGGCGTGCGTTGTCATCGATTTAGTCCGGCGCCGCGATTCCGAGCGATTTCATTTTGCGGTAAAGATGCGAGCGTTCGAGCCCGAGCGCGCCGGCGGTCTGCGTCATGTTCCAGCGATTTTCCTGCAGCTTGCGCAAGATGAATTCGCGTTCGTAGGCGCTGCGCGCTTCGTGCAGCGTGCCGTAAGGCTGATGCAAACTTTCGGAGACGCCGCGGAAAAGTTCAGGCGGAAGATGATGTGGTTCGATGCGCGCTTGCGGGCAAACGATGACGAGGCGCTCGACGAGATTGCGAAGTTCGCGCACGTTGCCGGGCCAGGGATAGCGCATGAGAATTTCGAGCGCATTTTCGCTCAATTCGCGCGTTTTCTTGCCGTACTCCGAACTGAATTCATTGAGGAAATGGCGGACGAGAATGGGAATATCGGCGAGGCGGTCGCGAAGGGGCGGAACGAAAAAAGGGATGACGTTCAAGCGATAGAAAAGATCCTGGCGAAAGGCGCCGCGCGCGATTTCCTTGTCGAGGTCTTTGTTGGTGGCGGCGATGACGCGAACATCGACGCGCACGGTTTGATTGGAGCCGACCGGCTCGAAGCGCTGCTCTTCGAGCACGCGCAAAACTTTTGCCTGCGTGCGAAGGCTCATGTCGCCGACTTCGTCGAGAAAAAGCGTGCCGCCGTCGGCGGATTGAAATTTTCCGGTTTTGTCGTCGCTCGCTCCGGTGAAGCTGCCCTTGATGTGGCCGAAAAGCTCGGATTCGATGAGCTCTTCGGGAATGGCGGCGCAATTGACTTCAACGAAGGGGCCTTTGCTGCGCAGGCTGGCGGCGTGCAATGCGCGCGCGACAAGTTCCTTTCCCGTGCCGCTTTCGCCGTAAATCAAAACGCGGCCGTTGGTCGGGCCGGTGACGGCGATCTGCTGGCGCAATGCCTTCATCGGCACGCTGTCGCCGATCACTTGATAACGATGGCCAAGCTCGCTGCGCAACGACTGATTTTCTTCTTCGAGGCGCCGCTGCTGCACGGCGTTGCGCACGAGGACGATAATTTTTTCAAGTGAAAGCGGTTTTTCGACGAAATCGAACGCGCCAAGTTTTGTGGCGCGCACCGCGGTGTCAATGCTGGCGTGGCCGGAAATCATGATGACCGCCGGCGGATGAGGAATGGATTGCAGGCGGCTGAGCGCTTCGAGGCCGTCCATGCCGGGAAGCCAGACGTCGAGAAGAATGACTTCGAGATCGCCGCGCGCGGCGCGTTCGAGCGCTTTTTCGGCGGAGTCGGCGGAGTCCACGTGATAACCCTCGTCGCTGAGGATGGACGAGAGCGATTCGCGGATGCCGGCTTCGTCGTCAACGACGAGGATGTGTGGATGAGGAGGCATGAGAAAATGTGTCGCATACAAGGTACAGCAAGAAGAGGAAGTGTTGCAAAGGAGAGACAAAAATGGGCAGAAACGTGGCTGGAGAAAGCAGCGACACCCCATCCCCCTATTTTTGCGTAAGTGTTGATTCTAAAGGAAGATGAAGTGGCTTGTTTTGATACACATCTGCAAGTGTTGAATCTAAAGGTGGTTAGAGCGGACGATTTTGCGGCGAGATTTTGAAAATGTGCGTGGCGCGGAGTGCACAGGAGCGTAGAGAAAACTGTGGAAGCCGGCCGCGCGGAGGATGCGGGGGAAGGCTTCCGATTGGCACGGATTGGTTGCGGCACGCAGTTCATGAACAACGCTATCGTGGATTTCGATTCGAAACAATTGAGCGAAGTGACGGATTTGGTTCAGCTGAACTTTTGGCAAGGCGCGACGCTTGGTTGGCCGCGTTGCTCGCGATGTCTCATGGTTTTGCCACACTTGGAATAATTGGCAGCACAATTGCCGATGGGTGCGCCGCATCATGATAAATGGTATTGATTGCGACTTTCGTCGCGCGATTCTGGTTCAACGCCTCTCCGGTATTTGGATTGACGTCGAAGCGCGGAAAATTGCTGGATGAAATGTCCACGCGAATGCGATGCCCTGGTGGAAAGAGCAGAGAGGTGGGACCAAGTTCGATTTGGAAGCGATAGATCTTGCCGGGAACCAAGCGTGTGCAATGCTCGAGCGAATCGCGATAGCGCGCGCGGATGATGCTGTCCACCACGTTGAGTTCGACGCCCTGCGGGAAGTCCTTGTTCGGCGGATAAACGTCGACCAGTTTGGCGGTGAAGTCTGTATCGAGCGCGTCGGAGGAAGCCCAAAGAGTCACAACGACGGGGCCAGTCACTTCGAGCGGTTCCTTCAGCGGTTCGCTCTCGAACGTGAGAACGTCGTTCCTTGAGGAAAGGCGGCTCTCGATGGGGCAGTTTGCTATTTCCGAGCGGCAGCGCTGATCGTAGGCGCCGGCCTGCATCAAGCCCTGCTGCGAGGAGACATTGCCGCCGATAGAGGGAACGGGATTTTTCGGATCGAACCGTATTTGTTGCGGTGAGCTGTCAGTGGGTTTTTCCGGCGAAAGACTGGAATTTTCGCGGAAGTAGTATGGCGTGGCAACGGCGCGCTTTAGTGGCCATTCGTTCTCGTTGCGCCACACGCCGCCGACGAAAACGAGGCCTTCGGGTGTTTTGTGCGCGTCGCCACCGCCCATGACGAAGATGCGAACCGGGCTTTGTTTTTCGACCGCATTGGGGATGCCCTTCAGCCAGCGGTCCATCCAGGAGAGTTCCAAGTCATTTAGGGAAAGGCTGGCCGACGGGCCGAAGTCCGCTTCGCCTGAGAAAGAGGATTCTGTTGTGCCGCCGTGCGTCCAAGGTCCCATGATAAGTTGCTGAGGCGACTTCTTGGACCTCGCGAGTGCTGGGTAGTTTAGATCGGCGACATCGGTGGACCAGGAGTCGTACCAACCGCTGAGGTGGAGCATGGGAACATCCTTGATTTCATTGAGATGGCTGACGACGTCGACCCCGATGTCTTTCCAAAAAGCGTCGTAATCGCCGTGAGCCATCATTTCCACGAGAGTGGATTCGTAGTCAGGCGCGAGATGCAAAGGCGAGGTACCCGGCCGAAAGGGAAGAGACAAGACATATTGGCGATAGTCTTTCGCTCCTTTGGCCAAAGCGTCTTGAGTACTCTGATCGCCAGGATAGTAGGAAACATAGGTGTCGTCGCCCACCGGATTTCCAACGCTAAAGATCCAGGAAAAAAGGCGAAGTTCGAAAGCTCCGTGATGGCGAATTCCGTAGAGGCCCGGATTCGACGCTGCCACGAGTGGGACCATCGCTTTCAAAGCAGGAGGATGGGCAAGCGCGAGAGCGAATTGCGTGCCGCCGTCATAGGAACCGCCGAGCGTTCCGATACTGCCATCGCTCCAGCTTTGCGCGGCGATCCACGCCGCCGTGTCGAATCCATCGTTCGAGTCATCTCTGAAGAAACGCCATCGCCCTTCAGAACCGTAGCGGCCGCGGACACTCTGAATGACGACGACATAACCGCGTGGAACAAAAGTGGAGGCGACGTCTTCTTCATAGCCAGCGCGGTTGTAAGGAGTGCGAACAAGGATCGTTGGAAATTTTTCGTGAGATGGAACGCCCTTCAGGCTCGGCCGGTAGATGTCGGCTACCAGCTTGGCGCCATCGCGCATGGAAATAAGCTCGTTCTTGAAAGGGAGGAGTGTGTATTTGGCAGGCGACTGCGAGAAGATTGGCCGCACTGGCGCGAATAACAAGAGCGAAAGAAACGCAATGTAGCGCAAGGGTTTTCTGTAGATCTTCATTCCTGAATTTTAGAGCACGGACAACTTCTAAGGCCAGCGAGAACCAAAATCTGATCGCTCGACATCGAGCGGAGAATGAAAACACTTAAGTGATATATTTGCGCGCATGAAGGTAAAAGGGATTACACCGATATTGAATGTGAGCGACATTGCGGCGACGTTTGCGTGGTTTGAGAAGTGGGGCTGGAAGAAGGCGTGGGATTGGGGAACGCCGCCGACGTTTGGCGCGGTGTATTCGGGGGAAGAGGTGCAGATTTTTCTTTGTCATGGCGCGCAAGGCGGACGCGGGAAGGGAACGAACACGACGACGTTTCAAGTGGATGACGATGAGGCGGGCGATAGAGGTGTGTGGATGTCCGTGTGGGTGGACGATGTGGATGAAGCGTACCGGCAATGCGTTGCGGCGGGCCTCGATGTGACGTTTTCGCCGCACGACATGCCGTGGAAAGTGCGCGAGATGCATTTGCGGCATCCGGACGGGCACGTGTTTCGCGTGAGCAAGGGGATTGGGGAAGAGAAATAATCACCCGTGAGAAATAGAGTGCGATTGCGCGCCCACTGAGCGGATACCGCGCGCCAATGTTCGGTCCGTGCACTTGCGGCCATAGGCTGGCCGTAATTCACCGGCGGGGTCGGCGGACAAGCCCAATACACTTGCGTATTGCGTTTGGCTTGTCCGCTTCGACGCCAGTCCAGCGCACTCGTTAATCGTTATCGTCGTTGTTGCCGGAGCCGATGATGATGCTATGACTGCCACCGTCGGCGGGATCGGTGAGGCCGCCTGCTAGAGTGAGCACATTGTAATTGCAGGTTGTGTTGTTGTCGTTTGCTCCCGGGTTTGCCTGAACGATCAGGTCGTCACCGGCTGGAATCACGACGGAGACGGCCGGATGCTTGTCATTCCCTTTGGTCCAGAACTCGAGCATGTAGGATGTACTGTCGGCGTTGGTGAACTGAACTTGACCGCCATTTGGAATGCTAACGGGATTTGGTGTGGGAATTCCGTTGGTGATAGTAACGGGAGTAGGAGTTGCGACGGGGCTCATTTGGGTTCCGGTTTCAGGCATGTTATTTCCTTTCACTATTGGACGTATTTCCGCTTGCGCGGAAAGTCTGGTCGCTCAACAGATTGATCAAGCGCGGGCGACTCTTAATATCGGCAAGCGAACCGCCGTTTGCAAGGCTCCGCGCGGCGAATTCTAGAGCCTTCTTGCGGTCCGCCAGATCTTCGTAGGACTCCGCAGCATCCAGCAGGATGGCAGAATCTTTGGGCTGTAATGCGAGAGCAGAGTCGAGCTGCCTCATGCTCTTATCCCGAAGACCCGACTCGGCATACAGCGTGGCCAAGAGCGAATGCGCGCCGGCGTCCTGTGGGTGATTCGAGATGAAGTCCTCGAGCAGGGAAACCGTTTTCGTCCGCGTTTCCTTGATCTTGTTTTCATCACGCATCCACTCGAAGGCGAGGAGCAGGTTGTTCCAAACGTTGTAGTCACGATCGTTTAGCTTGAGCGCTTCGCTGCTTGCATCCGCGGATTCCTTATAGCGGTTCTGCGTGAGGTAGAGACGCCCGAGATTTGCCGATGCGGCGTAATTCGGAGAAAGCTGCGTAGATTTCTTGAGAGCGACTTCCGCCTTGGCGAGAGAGGCAGGATCGTTTAAGTCAAGATAAGCCCCGCCGAGATTGCTGTAGGCCGTTGCGTTGTCGGGCGTGAGTTCGATGACTCGCTGAAATTGCGTCACGGCATCTTTCACGCGGCCCTGCCGATAGTAGAAAAATCCGAGGCTGTTGTAGCCGTCCCAGTAGTCGGGTTTGAGACCGACGGCGCGCTTGTAGCTGCCTTCGGCGTCTTGTACGCGTCCCATTCGTTCATAGGCTCCAGCGAGGCCGATGATGGCATCGGCGTCGCGGGGATTGATCTCGAGCGCTTTTTGGAATTCTGAAAGGGCGAGGTCGTTTTTTGCTGCTGCGGAATGCACACGCGCGAGGGAAACGTAGGCGGCAGGGAGGTGGTTGTCGAGCTGGACGGCGCGTTCGAGCATGGCGGAGGCTTGTTCGATCCAGCGGGGATTGGGGTCGACTTGATTTTTTAGGCGGTAAGCTTCGCCGAGAGACGCGTAACCGAGCGCGAATTGCGGATCGGTGTGGACGGCGTCGTTCAAGGCGCTGACGGCCTGATCGAGATTGCCGGGCCGGTCGTAACGCTGCATGAGGCCAAGGGCTTTGAGGTAAAGCTCGTACGCGGCAGGAGAAGCGCGGCCGCCGGTGGCGCGAAGCATTTCCGCGGAAACATTGATGTTCATGAGGCGGCCGAGGCGGGCGACGGCTTCGTCCTGCAAGCCGGAAAGATCGCCGGTGCGGTCTTCGAGAACGGCGGAACCGAGCTGGCGAAGATCTTTCGCGTCGATGAGATTCACGGTGAGTTGAATGTCTTTGCCGTCGCGGCGAATGCTGCCTTTGACGACGAGATTGGCGCCGAGGTCGCGGCCGGCGGCGCTGGGATCGGAGATTTTGTGGGTACGAACGACGCTGGAAGGAACGATCCACAAAGATTGCTGCGACGAATCGAGATTGGAGAGCTTGCTGGTGAGAGAGTCCATGAGGCCCTCGGCAATCGGTTCGTTGGCGGGATCGTTGCCGATATTGTCGAAGGGAAGGACGGCGACGTGTTTCTCTGCGGATTTAGGAAAGAGAAGAGCGGCGGCGCGCTGGCGAACCGGCGGAATGAGAAGTGCGAGAGCGGCGAGGGAGAGGAGAGCGAGCGCGGCGTAGAGGTACGGCCCGATGCGGCGCTTCGGTTGCGCGGCAGCTTGTGCGGGCGGAGAGGCGGAAGCCCAACGCGGTTCCGACGCGCGGGACATGATTTCTTTGCGCGCCGCGGAAGAATTTGCGCCAAGGGCGGTGGGCGGATCGAGCGGAAGCCCCGACGTGGTGAGTTGCGCGCGGAAGGATTCGAGGTCGGCAAGGAGATCTTTGGCGGTGGCGTAACGATGCTCCGGTTTTTTGGCGAGGCCGCGGAGCGCAACGGGTTGCATCGCGTCGGGCAGGGCTTCGATGGCGGCCGGAGGCTGATTGAGGATGGCGAAAGACATGGCGGTGGCGTTTTCGCGGGCGAAAGGATGGCTACCGGTGATGGCTTGCACGAGAAGAACGGAGAGCGCCCAGACGTCGCAACGTTGATCGACAGGCTCGCCGAGAATTTGCTCGGGCGCCATGTAAGGCAGCGTGCCGCTCTTGGTTTGTGTGAGCGTGGCGCTGGGAGTGGCGACGATGCGGGCGAGCCCGAAGTCCACGATGCGCGCGGAGTTTTGCGTGGTGACGAGGATGTTGGAAGGCTTGATGTCGCGATGAATAATGTTGCGCGAATGCGCGGCGGCAAGGCCAGCGGCGATTTGGATCAGCAGGTCGAGCGCTTCGCGAAGGGAGAGCGGACCGGCGCTGAGCTTTTGCGCGAGGGTTTGGCCGTCGTAATAGGCCATGACGATGAAGAGTTGGCCGTCGGGCGTCTTGTCGATGCCGTAGATGACGCCGATGTTGGGATGGTCGAGCGCGGAGGCGGAGCGAGCTTCGCGCAAGAATCGATCGCGGTCGGATTCGCTCGGAAGCAGATCGTGGGGAAGAAATTTGAGCGCGACGGGACGCTCGAGTTGAAGGTCGAGTGCCTTATAGACGACGCCCATGCCGCCGGCGCCGATTTTTTCCAAAACGCGATAGTGAGAGAACGTCTCGCCAATCATGAGGGTGGGGTGGGCGGATTTTAGAGTGACGGCGTGGGCAAGTCAATCAAGTAACGGCGGATGAGACGAATTGGAAGGATTTCGGGGCGAGGAGGGCATCGGATCAGGCTAGGCCGGCGGAAGAGCTGGAGCGATCGACGGCGGGCGCAATTTCGGCGGGCGGAATTTCCAGAATGAAACGGGAGCCGACGGGAGAATTGTCTTCGACGCGGAGGAGGCCGTTGTGTTCGGAGACGATGCGGGAGGCGATGGCGAGGCCGAGGCCGGTGCCGCGATCTTTCGTGGAGAAATGGGGAAGAAAAAGCTTGTCCTTGTCCGCGGGGGAGATGCCATGACCGGTATCTTCGACAGCGATTTCAACGGATTCGGATTCGGAGTTGAAACGCGTGGCGACACGGATATTGCGAACGGGCGAGGCTTCCAAAGCCTCGGCTGCATTGTCGATGAGATTCACAAGGACGCCGCGCAAAAGGCCTGCATCGGCCCGGATGCCAGGGAGCGATTCGGCGAGGGAACTCGTAAGCAAAATTCCATCCATGCGGCCGGAGAAAACTTCGATGGCTTCGCGAACGATTTCGTTGACGCTGGCAGGTTCGAGTTTTGCGGAGGGGAAGCGGACGAATTGAGAGAATTCGTTGACGAGAGCGGCCAGCGTTCCGACTTCGCGTTCGATCAAGTGGGAGGATTCTTCGACGAGGCGGGTGAGCTCCGGGTCGAGGGGCTCCGCGGTTTCGGATTCAGTGCGGCGCTGGAGATGGCGGATGAGGCGCTGCGAAGAAAGCTGAATGGGCGTCAGTGGATTTTTAATTTCGTGGGCGATGCGGCGAGCGACTTCTTGCCACGCAGCGGATTTTTGAGCGAGGAGGAGTTCAGTCAGGTCATCAACCACCAGAACGTATCCGGTATTCGCGCGGCGCGGCCCAAGCGAGCTGACGGTTACAGCGGCGTGGAGCACGCGGCCGGCGACAACCATTTCGACTTCGCGGGAGACGACGCCCATGCGCAGGGAACGGCGCATCAGGTTCTCCACCACTTGGGCTGAATCAGGTCCAAGAAGCGCTTCGAGAGTTTCCGCGTGGCGGGAAGATTCGCCGAAGATACGCGCCACGGCGGAATTCTTGCGCAGGATGCGGCTTTCGCTATCAAGAGAAACTACGGCGGTGGGAATGTTTTCGAGGACCGTTTCCATGAGCTGGCGGCGGCGTTCGAGCTCCTGTACTGCCTGCTGAAGATTGCGAGTGAACTGATCAATCTGCGAGCGCGAATCACGGAGTTGGGTCGTCATTGCGTTAAAGGATTTGACGAGCAAGCCCAATTCGTCCTGCGCTTGTTCTGAAACCTGGTATTCGAAGTTACCGGATGAAACTTCGCGGGTGCCTTCGGCGAGAGCCTGGATGGGTACGGTGACTTGTTTCGCGAGATAAAGGGCGAGCCACATCAGCGAAAAGAAGAGAAGCACGGTAAAGAAAACGAGAATCAGCAGCAACTGGCGTTTCAAGGCACGCAGGTGCTGCTTTTCCTGATTGTAGGCGGCTGTTTGCAACTGAATCTCGGCGATGCGCACGGCGAAGTCATTGGGGACACGCCGGGCGGCGAAGAGGCGCATCCCGTCTTCCGCGGGAACGCCGGCTGCTATGACGAGCTGGCCATCCAGAGACCAAAGTTCTGCGCCGCTGGCCAGATTTTGTTTGAACGTTGGCGTCGCGGATCTACCATCGCAGGAATTCAGCAGTTCCGCCGAGCCGTTCGGCTTTTGCTTCCAGGATGCGTCCGCCTCCCCGCAGGGAATTGCTCCGGTGGACGCGTTCGAACGGGTTTGAATTCGGCCGAGAGAGACGCTGCGCTGGGCGACCGCAGTCAGGCGGGCAAACTCCGACCTACCCATTTCCTGGATCAAGCCGCTGCTTTGCTCAGCTGCAATTTCGAGCGGGCGAGGGAACCACCGCGCCAGGGTGCGGTTCAGCAGCGAATAGCTGACAAAAAACATGAACAGCACGGGCAGCAGGGAAATTGCCATCGCGCCGATGACCATTTTCGATTTAAAGCGCGCGCCCAACTGCTCGCGGCTTCGCTCGGCCCAGAGGCGCAGCGTAGTGCGAACGAGAATGAGCGCAAAAACGATGAGCAGGGCCGTGATGAAGGACGAAACGGCGTAGAGGGTGAGGACGTCGCGCCACGTGCGCGGCTGGAAGGGGGCATCGAG
>DATGEI010000022.1:0-31101 GCA_035310365.1 Candidatus Acidiferrum sp. | reverse complement strand
ATACATCGAGCACGCCATCGAGCTCGGCTTTGCGGCCACCGAAAAATGCCTCGAGCGCGCGGGCATGAAGCCCGAGGACATCGACCTCATCATCACCGTCTCCTGCACCGGCTTCATGATTCCTTCGCTTGACGCGCATATGATTAACAAGCTTGGTTTCCGTTCGGACGTGCGCCGCATGCCGTTCACCGAACTTGGCTGCGCCGCCGGCGCCATGGCCCTTTCCCGCGCCGCGGATTTTATCCAGGCGTACCCCGGCCGGAACGTTTTGATCGTCGCCGTCGAACTTCCCACGCTCACCTTTCAGCGCAAAGATATTTCGCAGGCGAACCTGATCTCTTCGATTCTTTTCGGCGACGGCGCCGCCGCCGTCATCGTCAGCGGGAAACCAAATCGCGGCCCGCGAATCCTCTCGACGGAAACTTATACTTTCCCTGATTCGCTTGGCGCGATGGGTTTCGATCTTCGCGATTCCGGTTTCCATATTCTGCTTTCGAAAGACGTGCCGGAAATGATCGGCGCAAAAATGCGCGAGCTCGTGGATTGCTTCTTCAAGCGCCGCGGCCTGACGCAAGACCAGATAAAGGGCTGGATTTTGCATCCCGGCGGCTCGCGGCTGCTTTCGAACGTCGAACAAGCGCTCGGCCTCACCAAGGCCGACACGCAGCCCTCGTGGGACATTCTCGGAAACGTCGGCAACCTTTCGAGCGCCACCGTCCTTTTTATTCTTCAGGAGTGGCTCGAAAAGCGACCGCTGCAACCCGGCGAACTGGCCTTTGCCGGCGCATTCGGCCCCGGCTTCAGCGCGGAATTTCTTTTGCTCCAATGGCAATAACGGTCATCGCGTATCTCGGATTGTTGCTCGCCGTCGCTGCGTTGCGCATCGTCGAGCTGCGGATTTCGAAACGCCACCAAAAACAGATCGTCGCCGACGGCGGTTCGAAAGTCACCGACCCGAAATTTCTTTGGATGGTTTTGCTGCACACGCTGGTTCTCATCGGCGCCGCCGTCGAAGTCGTGTTTCTTCATCGGCCGTTTCTTCCGCTTCTGGCCGCGATCTCTTTCGCGCTTTTTATCGTGGCAAACGTGATTCGCTGGTGGGTGATTCGAACGCTCGGCGAACATTGGAACGTGCAGGTGATGGATTCGACCAAGCTCGGCGTGGTCACCACCGGCCCGTTTCGCTACGTGCGGCATCCGAATTACGCCGCCGTTTTTCTTGAAATGTTTTTCTTGCCGTTGATTCACACCGCGTGGATCACGGCCGTCGCCGGTTCGCTCGCCCATGCTCTCGTGCTCTCACAACGGCTTGCCACCGAAGAAAAAGTTCTTTTTTCCGATCCCGATTACCGCGCCGCCATGTCGTCCAAACCCCGCTTCGTGCCGGGCCTTTTCTGATGCCGAGATTAAAAACGACGAAGCGCAAGAAACTTTTGCGCGCACGCGCGGAAAAATTTCCCACGAGCGCGCTTTTCGCCGCCGAATGCAGCGAAGAAATGGGCCGCCCCATCCCCGCGGAAATGCGCGCGAACTGAAGGTTTCTGGTTCGCCGGCGGCGCGCGCTTTCGAAATTCCGATCGATTCGAACCCGAGGTGAAGCATGTTTCAAAAAGACTTGCTGAAAGACCGCGCGATTTTTCTTACCGGCGGCGGCACGGGGCTCGGCCGCTCGATGGCGCTGCGTTTTGCCGAATTGGGCGCGCATCTTTTCGTCGTCGGCCGGCGCGAAGAACCGTTGAAAGAGGTCTGCGAGGAGATTCATCGCGCGGGCGGCTCGGCGGCGTATGCGACGTGCGACGTGCGCGATCCCGCGGCCGTCGAAGCGGCTGCGTCGGCTGCCGATCAGCAATTCGGGCGCATCGATACGGTGGTGAACAACGCGGCGGGAAATTTTATGGCGCGGACGGAATCGCTGAGCCCGAATGCGTTCAACGCCGTGGTCGGCATTGTGCTCAACGGTTCGTTCCACTGCACGCAAACATTCGGCAAACGATGGATCGCGCAAAAACTTGGCGGAAACGTGCTGAACGTTGTGACGACGTACGCCGCCGCGAATTGCGGCTCGGGATTTGTTGTTCCTTCCGCGTGCGCGAAAGCTGGGGTACTGGCGATGACGACTTCGCTGGCAGTCGAGTGGGCGAAACATCACATTCGACTGAATGCGATTGCGCCGGGACCGTTTCCGACGGAAGGCGCGTGGTCGCGCTTGATGCCTTCCAAGCAATTTGAAGAACACGCGCGCGACAAACATCCGATGAAGCGTTTTGGCCGTCACGAAGAGCTGACGAACCTTGCCGCGTTTTTGATCAGCGACATGGCCGAATACATCAACGGGGAATGCGTGGTGATCGACGGCGCGCAATGGCTGCGCGGCGCCGGCGAATTCAATGATCTTTCCCTGCTGCCCGATGCCACTTGGGAACAGATGGAAGCCGCGCGCGCGAAAAAATGATTCACTTGCGTCTGTTATTGCGGCAATCCAGCGTGACCCAAAAGCACGTTCAACTGCACGATGCCAGATTCTTTTCCATCAACAATTAGCTTCACGGAAACGGCTTGCGGCTGGGCGTTTTTGAGCGCGTTGATGGAAAGTTCCGGCGTCTGAATTTCGACGCGCAGTGCGGTTTGGCGCTCCGGCGGCAAAAGCAGCCGTCCTTCACCGCTTGTGACCTTCCAGCCTTCTGGAGCATTCACTTTCAACGTGATTTCCTGCGGAGTTCTGCCCTGGTGCAAGACGACGAGAGGAACGTAAAGCAACGAGCCGGATTTCACCGCGATTTCCGGCGTCGCCGGTTGCGGCAGGTTCAGCAGCCAATGCGCCTCCCGAAATTCCTTGTAAAAGAGCCACGGCCCGCCGAGAAAGAGCTGCGTTTCTTCGGAGATCGGGAGAATCGATGCAAGCTGGCGACGCGACGGTTCGCCGGGAATCGCTTCTCCGGCGACGATACAGGCGAAGACGTCGCCGGCGGCCACGGTCGGGCCCGGATTCACCGATTTGCCAAAGATCAACGTGTCCGGATCGTTCCACCAGGCGCTGTGCGGATCGTTCATCAGCTTTTCGATGTCCTCGTCGCTGAGTTTGGCGATGTGCTCAATATCGTCGGGAAATTGCGTCAAGTGCGGCAGGGCGGCGTCAAGTGCGAGCCGGTAATACGGCTTTTTCCGCGAGGGAGAAACTTCCTTTACCGAGTATGCCGGGCCGTACCCTGTGAACCGCTTGGAATCGCGCGCATCGGAAAAATAATAAATTCTCTTGGGCTGCCAGGGTGTGAGATTTTCGAGATACGGTTCGAGGCGTTTTGACGCGCCGGCGAGCTGCGCGGGAAACGCCGTTGGGTCCGCCGCGAGATCGAACGCTTCGGTGGCAAGGACTCCGGCGGCTTGATGATCGCCGTGATTTTCTCCGATGAAAATTCCCGGCAGCCAGGCGATGATGACTTCCGGCCGTGTGAGCCGTACGATGCGGACCATTTCTTCGAGACTTTGGCCGTGGCCCCAGTTGGCGAGGGAATTCAAGACATTTTGCGACGCGGTGTCTTTGCCGCCGAGAAACCAGACTTTGTCGATGCCGAGTTTCGCGCAAGCCTGCCGCGCTTCGATTTCGCGCACGCCGGCCATGGCCGGACCGTGTTCGCGGCGGTAATCGTTTCCGCCGCTTCCGCCGCGGGTGCCGAACACGACGGCGACGGTTTTGTGGAGATCGTAAATCGCGCGCGCGAGATAAGGCGTGACGGCGCCTTCATCGTCCGGATGCGCGACGACGACAAGAATATCGACTTTGTAGCGCTCGTCCGGCCCTTTAATCTTTTCCGGCTGTTGAGCATCGCTTAAACTGCCGAGTAGAAATCCCATCACGAAAAGCAAGTTTTTGAGCATGGCATTCATTCTAGCGCAAACCGCATTTTGGACCGGGGAGGGTCGCTTAGGCTGCCAAAGGCGTACTACGGCGGTTGCATCGATAGACAATACGTACTACAATAATTAGGTCGATAAGCCCATTGGAGTACGGCGATGGAAACCGTAAAACTGTCCCCAAAATTTCAGCTGGTGATCCCGAAATCGGTTCGCGAGGAGCTGAAGCTCTCGCCGGGTCAAGAACTGCAGATCTACATTCTCGATGGGACCATCCGAATCCATCGACCGCGCAACATTCGCGACCTTGCGGGAATCGCCAAAGGGATGAAGTGGAAAGACGACTATCGTGACCGTAACGACCGCTTCTGAGCGCGTGCTTGTCGATTCTTCCGGCTGGCTGGAATATTTGACAGCCGACACGAAAAAGCCTTTGTTCGAGCCGTATCTGGTGGACGGGAAAAAGACGCTCATCGTTCCCACGATCGTTTTGTATGAAGTCAGGAAAAAGTTGCTGGTGGAACAGCAAAAGACTGCGGCGGATTGGTTTGTGTCCGAGGCTTTGCGGCATACGGTTGTTCCTCTCGATGAACGAATCGCTCTGGACGCGGCCAATACGAGCATTCAATTTCGCGTCGCACTGGCGGATGCAATTATTTACACGACGGCCGTCGCAGAAAACGCGCAGCTGGTCACCGGCGACGCGCATTTTGCCAATCTTCCGAATGTGACGATACTTTAGGCGCGATTCGGCGCGCCTTGATTCTGATTCGATGCGCCGATAAGCTTGATGTTTCTCGTTCCAGGCACGGAGCGTATGGAAACAATTCACGTGACACTTCCGGATGGCAGCGTCAAGGATGTTCCGAAGGGAACGACTGCCTACGATATTGCGAAGGGCATTTCGCCGCGGCTGGCGGATGCGGCGTACGCGGCAAAAGTTTATTCGACGAACGGCGCGCTTTCCGGTTTTGGCGATGCGGTGGGCGACGGCGGATATTTGATCGATCTGCGGCGGCCGCTGGAACAAAACATCAAACTGAAAATTCTTACGGACAAAGATGCCGATGCGCTGTACGTGTTTCGCCACTCCGCGGCGCATTTGCTGGCGGCGGCGGTGATGGAGCTTTATCCGAATGTGAAGCTGGGCATCGGGCCGCCGGTGGAGAACGGATTTTTCTACGAGTTTTTGCGCGAGCAGCCTTTTACGCCGGAAGACCTGGAAAAAATCGAAAAGAAGATGCACGAGCTGGCGGCGCAGGATTTGCCGAATGAGCGAAAATTGTTGCCGAAAGCGGAAGCGATCGAGCTTTACAAGAAAACGAATCAGGTTTTCAAGTGCGAGCTGGTGGAAGAAAAAGCGACGGAGCCGATGGTTTCGTTTTACACCACGGGAAAATTCATCGATTTCTGCCGCGGGCCGCACATTCCTTCGACGAAGCGAATTCAAGCGTTCAAATTGATGAGCGTGGCGGGCGCGTACTGGAAGGGCCAGGAAGGCAACGCGCAACTGCAGCGGATTTATGCGGTGGCGTTTTTCACGCAAAAAGAGCTGGATGAATATTTGCATCGCCTGGAAGAGGCGAAGCGGCGCGATCACCGCAAGCTCGGAACGGAGCTGGATCTTTTCAGCGTGCAGGAAGAGGCGGGCCCGGGGCTGATTTTCTGGCATCCAAAGGGCGGGCTTGTCCGGAATATTGTGGAAGAGTGGCTGCGCAAGGAGCTGATGGCGCGCGGATACGATTTGGTTTATACGCCGCACATCATGCGGCGCGATTTGTGGACCACGAGCGGGCACACGGGCTTTTACAACGACAACATGTTCGGCGCGATTGAAGTGGAGAAGGCCGAATATCAATTGAAGCCGATGAATTGCCCGGGGCACATTCTGATTTTCAAATCGAAGCTGCGGAGTTACCGCGAGTTGCCGGTGCGGCTGGCGGAGCTGGGCACGGTTTACCGTTACGAGCGAAGCGGCGTGCTGCACGGATTGCTGCGCGTGCGCGGATTTACGCAAGACGACGCGCACATTTTCTGCATGCCTTCGCAGATTGAAGCGGAAGTGGAAGCGTGCATCGATTTTGCGTTTGCGGTGATGAAGAATTTCGGGTTCGACAAATTCGAAGTGGAACTTTCGGATTGGGATCCGGCGCATGCGGAAAATTACGCGGGGAAGCCGGAGGATTGGCACCGCGCGACGGCGGCGCTCGGAAGCACGATGGACCGCTTGAAGATTCCCTACAAGAAATTTGAAGGCGAAGCGGCGTTTTACGGGCCGAAGATCGACGTGAAATTGATCGATGCGATCGGACGACCGTGGCAACTGACGACGGTGCAATTCGATTTCAATTTGCCGGCGCGATTCGGCCTCGAATATGTGGGGGAAGACGGCGGGCGGCATCAACCGCTGATGGTGCATCGCGCGCTGCTCGGATCGGTGGAGCGGTTTTTTGGAATTTTGATCGAGCATTATGCGGGCGCGTTTCCGCTGTGGCTGGCGCCGGTGCAGGCGCAGATTTGCCCGGTGAGCGAAAAAGTGGCGGATTATGCGAAACACATTTACGAGACGCTGAAAAATCATGGGGTGCGCGTGCATCTCGACGATCGGAACGAAAAGCTGCCGGCGAAGATCCGCGATGCGCAGTTGCAAAAGATTCCGTACATGCTGGTGGTGGGGCCGAAGGAAGCGGAAGCGGGGACGGTGAGCTTGCGGCACCGCGCGAAGGGCGATTTGGGTCCGCGGCCGCTGGGCGAATTGGTGGAAGCGCTGCAAAAAGAGGTTTTTGAGCGGACGATTTAGAGCCAATCGAAAGAGAAGGCGTGAAGATTTTTTGAGAAGGAGCGCGGGGGAGAGCCTGCGCTCTTTTGCTTTTTTAGCCGACAGGTTGCGCCGGTGAATGGATTTGAAGTACGGCGGTTAGGGGAAATCGAGGAGACGCTTGCAGCGGAGAGGCCGGCTTCGGAAAGCCGGCCCTACAAGACCGGATTCACATCTTGCTTGCGGTGGAAGAGGTCCGCTTCAGAAAGCGAACCTTACAACGGCGCCGCGTGGCACGAGTTCGGCGAAGCGCGGGCGGTTTGCCGCATAGGAGAAAGGCAACATGCTGGGCTGAAACCGCGGCGCTACATTTCGAAGTGGGCCATGCGCCGGCGGCGCAGGGAGGTCAGCGATAGCGGGTTGATCGAAGAGCGCAGGCAAGAGTGCCTACGCTACGGGCGCAGGCTTGCGCGCGTGGATGGAGAGGAGAGAATTTTCATTTTGGGATGGAGATGAGTTTGTGTTACCTTGCGCGGCATGTCCACGACTCCTCCGCAGTTTGGAACGGCAGAATACAAGAGCGCGACGGGCGGCGAGACGTGCCGCGCGTGCAAGCAGACGATTACGGGAGAGTATTACCGCGTGAATGGAGTGCAGGCTTGCGCGGCGTGCGTCGGTAAAGTGAAGGAGCAGATGCCGAAGGATACGCACGCGGCGTTTGTGCGCGGGATGCTGTTCGGCGTGGGCGGAGCGATTGCGGGGCTGATTGTGTATTCGGTGTTCGGAATTGTTACGGGGATTGTGATCGGGTACGTGTCGCTGGCGGTGGGGTGGCTGGTGGGGAAAGCGATTCGGGCGGGGTCGAAAGGCGTTGGCGGGCGGCGGTATCAGATCGTGGCGGTGGCGTTTACGTACGCTGCGGTTTCGATGTCGGCGATTCCGATGGGAATTGCGCAGTACATGAAAGAGAAGAAGGCGAAGGAAAACGTGGTGGTAACGTCGCCGCAGGGAAATGCAGATTCACCGGCAACGCCAGGCGATGGCACAACGGGCGAGCCGGCGCCGAGTTCGGCGGCGCCAAAGGAAAAAATGAGCATGGGGGCGGCGATCGGAGCGCTGGTATTTGCGGGATTGGCGTCGCCATTTTTGGGGCTGGGGGACGAGCCGGGCGGGATCATCGGCTTGGTGATACTTTTTGTGGGGATGAACATTGCGTGGAAGTTAACGTCGGCGCCGAAGCTGGATATTGTGGGGCCGTTCAAGGCGAGCGAAACGGCGGCTGCGGGATAATTGGGACACGGATTGGCCGACCTTTCCTCACAAAGTACGACAAAAAAGTGCATGACTTGCGGGAACGAATTCGCGGCTTCGGAACTGGCCTGCCCGCAATGCCATGCATTGGTGCATTCCGAGCAACTGGCGGTGCTATCCCACCGCGCGCAGCAATTTGAAACGGACGAGGATTTTGCCGCGGCGACGGAGACGTGGAAGAAAGCGCTGGCGCTGCTGCCGTATGAATCGACGCAAGCGGAGTGGGTGAGGACGCACGTTTACCGGCTGGAGCTTGCGGCGAAAACGGCTCCGCCGCCGGAAGAAAAACATAAGTGGGCGAAAAAACTTGGGCCGCTGGCGCCGATTTTGATTTTTCTGGCGAAAGCGAAGTGGCTGCTGGCGATTTTCAAGTTTAAATTTTTCTTCAGTTTTTTTGCGTTCTTGTGGTTGTACTTCGTTTTCTGGGGATGGAAATTCGGGCTGGGCTTTGCCGTGCTGATTCTGATTCACGAGATGGGGCATTACATCGATATTCGGCGGCGGGGATTGCCGGCGGAAATGCCGGTATTTTTGCCGGGATTTGGCGCGTACGTGAAGTGGAAAGCGATGGGTGTGTCGCTGCGGACGCGAGCGGAGGTGAGTTTGGCGGGGCCCTTGGCGGGAGGGCTGGCGTGTTTGGCGTGCGTGATTATTTGGCGCGAGACGGGGAATAATTTGTGGGCAGGGTTGGCGCGGGTGGGAGGCATGCTGAACCTGCTGAACCTGATTCCGGTGTGGGTGCTGGACGGCGCGGGTGCGAGCGAAGCGCTGAATAAAATGGAACGATGGGCGATTCTGGGAATTTGCGTTGTGCTGGCGGTATTGCTGCGGGAGTGGACTTATTTATTGGTGGCGGCAGGAGCGGGATATCAATTGACGAAGAAAGATTTTCCTCCGGTCGCGGGGCGAACGACGCTGGCGTATTTTGCGGCGGTGATGGTTTTGTTGGGAGCGGTGCTGCATTTTGTGCCGGGGAATGGATTTGATTTGAAGTAGGGAGGTTGGGGGGAAATCGAGGAGACGCTTGCAGCGGAGAGGCCGGCTTCGGAAAGCCGGCCCTACAGGACCGGATTTACATCTTGCTTGCGGTGAAAAAAGGTCCGATTCAAAAATCGGACCCTACACGGGCGCGGCTTGGCAGGAGATTCGGCGAAGGGCGGGCGGTGCACATGCGCAGTTGTGCCAAGCTCAACGGGGCTGAAGCCCCTCCGCTACATTTTTGTTCGTGATTGAAGTAAAAGCGGCTGGCTTCCCGTTAGGGTGGGCAGAAAGCCGGCGCTACACAAAACGAGGTGCGGAAAGCGAGAGCGCGCGACGATTGATCGCGAAGAGTGAATTTGCGCGAAACAGAATAAGAAAAACCGCCGAGATCAGGCGGAGGCGCGGGCGGGGCGGGCGGCGTGTTTGCGCCAGGTGGAGAAGCCTTCGCGGGCGAGGCCGTAGATGGTGCGCTTGTTCTGGTAAACGACTTTGAGCCAGGCGAGCGGACCCATTTGCGGGAAATAGATTCCGCGGAAACACATGCGCGCGATGAAAATGTTGATGCGATAGCCGAGCGGCTGGTCTTTGAGGGAGCCGACGGCGTGGGCGACGGCTTCGGGATTGTACGAAAGCGACCAACCGCGTTTTACTTCGGCATGGGCTTCGGCGATGGTCATTTTGAGTGGCGTGTGGGCCATTTCGAATGGAATAAATTTTTGCCAATGTTTGGGACGAGTCAAGCGGCCTGCGGCTTCGAGGCGTTTGTATAAGGGCGTGGCGGGGAGCGGCGTGAGCAGGCCGAAGATGGGAAGACCGGGCGGCCAAGAGCGAATTTCGTTGAGAGTGCGGTCGGCGACGCCGGGCGTGTCGTTGTCCATGCCAAAAATGAAGGAAGTGATGGCGTAAACGTTGCGCTGCGCGAGGCGTTGGAGTACGGCGGCGTATTCGCCGGGCTTGTTAAAACCTTTGTTGACGTCGGCGAGGTTGGCGGGGTCGATGGACTCCATGCCGATGAAAACCCATTTGCCGCCGGACTGGGCGATGAGGTCGACGAGTTCTTCGTCGCGCAAAAGATTGGCGCTGATTTGCGCGACCCAATGAACTTGCGCGTTGGCGGCAATGATGTCGCGAAGGAGAGACTTTGTGCGTTTGATGTTGATGGCGAAATTATCGTCGATGAAGAAGACGGCGATCTGGCCGCGTTCGCTTTTTGCGCGGGCTTTCAAGAGAAGGAGTTCGTTGACGACGCTTTCGTTGGTGCGAAAGCGAATGGAGTCGCCGAAGAAACCGGTGACGGTGCAGAATTCGCAGCCGTACGGGCAGCCGCGGCCGGACTCCATGGGAATGATGCGAAAGGTGCCCCAGCCTTCGCCGATGCGGCCGAGAGTCTTGGTGGCCATTTTGGGGACGAGATTGAATTGGTCGAGATTGATTTTGTCCCAGGGGATGGCGGGATAGTCCTTGAGGCTGGGTTTGCGTTCCTGGCCGAAGGCGTCGACGGGAGAGTAGAGGTCCTTGAGGGCGCCGTGTGCGGCGTCGTGAACGATTTGCGGCCAGGTTTCGTCGGCTTCGCCGAGCGCGACGGAATCGGCATGGCGCGGTCCGCCGCTGCGGCCAAGTGCTTCGTCGAATTCTTCGGTGACGTGCGGGCCGCCCATGACGACGGGAACGCCGACGGCGCGGATGGCGTCAGCCATACGGTAATCCTTGGCGATCATGCGGGTCATGGCGCCGATGCCGACGAGGCCGATTTTTTCGGCCTGAACAAACCTGGCGATGGATTCTTCGTCCATGGGCTGCGCGTTGCCGTCGATCAAAATGACTTCGTGGCCGGCGGGGGTGAGAGACTTGAGAAGAAACATCCAGAGGTGAGGCATGAAATTGCGAGTCACCCCGTTGTCGGGGTTATAGAGCAAAATGCGCATATGTGCGCTTCTCCGTTTCCAACACACTGCGCGGTGCCGAGGCGAGGGCTGGGGGATTGGCCGAAAGGTTTGTTGTCTGGAAGGCGGTAAGGAAGGCAATAAACCGCTACTGAAAGTATCACGATATGAAAGAAATGGGCAGTTTATCGACGCAGAGCGGGGCAAGAGTTACTTGCATTAGAAGGTTGTAGAAGGGTTCGGGTGGCGTGCTATACTTTTTAGCCTGTCCCTGGAGGGAGAGTTCTGCCTGCGGGGGCTGCGGGGTGGAATCGGGCTGGGCGCTTGCCGGTAAGGCGTTGGCAGGGCGGGCGTGCCGGGCTTTTGTAGAAACGAAGGGGGAATTATCGCAGATCGGAATTTCCGGCAGCAGAGCGACCGGATACGAGTGAACGACCGGATACGGGCTCGCGAAATCCGTGTGATTGACGAAGAGGGCGGGCAGCTGGGAGTGATGCAGCCGTTCGAAGCCATCAAGATGGCGCGCGAAAAAGGGCTGGATTTGGTGGAAATTTCGCCGACGGCCGATCCACCCGTTTGCAAAATCACGGACTACGGCAAGTACCTTTATCAGGCGAATAAGAAAGCGCACGAGCAGCGGAAAAGCAGCCGCGGAAGTGCGCTGAAAGAAGTGAAGTTCCGGCCGGCGACGGCGGAACACGATTATCAGGTTCGGAAGAATCAGATTATTCGCTTTCTGGGAGAAGGACACAAAGTGCGCGCGATGATTTTCCACCGCGGGCGCGAAATGGCGCACCAGGAAGTGGGCCGGGCGAAGATGACGCGATTGCTCGGCGAAATCGGCGAACACGGGCAGATTGAAACGATGCCACGGATGGAAGGAAACGTTTTGGTGGCGTTGTTGGCGCCGAAAAAGGGCGCGGGAGCGCCGGCGAAGGCGTAAAGAGTCGGGAAAAAGAACGGGTCTAAAGACCCGCCACTACAAGGAATCGAACGAGGAGAATTTCGAGTTATGCCACGCAATGCATCGAAGCCGAAGAAGAAGCTGAAGACACACCGCGGAGCGGCGAAGCGATTCAAGATCACCGGCACCGGAAAAATTATCCGGATGCACTCCGGCAAACGGCACTTGATGGGAACGAAAGCGCCGAAGCGCATGCGGAAGCTGAAGAAGCTGACGCTGGTGAACAAAGCGGACAAGCTGAAGACGATGCAGATGTTGCCGTACGGGCTGTAAGAGTGGCGCGTTTAGGGCGAGGAAACTTGGTCGGCGGGACGGGGCCGGCTTCGGAAAGCCGGCCCTACAACGGCAGACCTGCAATGGCAGCCTGCCGCACGGGTTGTAAGATGGTGCTTTTAGGCTGCACGGTGACCGAGGAAAATGCGCGAGGGTGGCCATGATGCCTCCCTTCGATCGGGATGACGGAATTTAGAGGCGAGAAGCGATCGCCTCGAGAATTTCTGAGTGAACGCGATTCGCTTCGGCGAATTGCGAGTAGCGAAGAAAGGCGAAACATCGTTTCGCAACGCGCGAGCTGGAAACGGCTGGCGCGCATCGAGCCAGGCAGCGCTACACGGGTGCCTGCCGGCCGATTCGCTCCGACTTCGGTTGGGGCAAAGCAGTACACACCAGAGACAAACCCGTTGTGTTGCGCGTGAGGTTTTGCGCGCGGACACGCCCTGTTTGTCTCTGCCAAGAAAAAGAAAGAGAAAAAGAACGGGTCTAAAGACCCGCCACGATAACTGGCGCGATCTGGACCCGGCTTTACAAGGAGACAAACCCATGGCACGCGTAAAACGCGGCACAAAACGCCGGGCACGGCGGAAGAAGTATCTGAAGAGGACAAAGGGATTTTTCCTCACAAAGAGCAAGCTGTACCAATCGGCGCAAGAAGCGGCGAATCGAGCGGATCGGTATGCGAAGCGCGACCGCCGCGTGAAGAAGCGGCAGTATCGCCGGTTGTGGATTCAGCGCATCGGCGCGGCGGCGCGGTTGAACGGAACGACGTACGGACAACTGATTCACGGGCTGAAGGCCGCGGGCGTGGAGCTCGACCGGAAAGTGCTGGCGGATATCGCGGTGAAGGACGCCGCGGGATTTGCGGCGCTGGCGGATAAGGCGAAAGCGGCGGCGGCGAAGAAAAAGTAAGTTTTTAAATTCAATACGCGGTAGTCGTTAAAGGCGGCGGCGAGGTTGTCATCGAAGAGGGGCACGATATATCGTGCCCCTACCTTTATCGCGTGACAATTTCGGGTGAGTGATGGCTGCATCGGTAAACAAAACGCTGGCTGAGCAGGGCGTGACGAGAGCGGAGCAGGTGGCTGCGCTGTTCCTCGATTTGCGCGGCGATTTCGACGGCGAATTCTTCGATGTTGAGGACGACTCCCACTGGAAGTCATTCCGCGACCACTGGTTAGGTAGGAAATCAGGTGTACTTTCCCAGATTACCGATAATTGGTTAAAGCCTGCAACGCTTGAGCTAAAACGTATAGTTGGTGCTCAACTAAACGAGTTGCGTGGTCACATTGAATTAAGAATTGAAGAAAAGCGCGCGGCGATTGAGGCGGGCGCGGAAGAAGCGGCGGGCGCAAGAGATCGCGTGGATCTGTCGTTGCCGGGAGTGGTTCGGCCGCTGGGATCGCGGCATTTGATCCGGCAGGTGTTTCAAGAGATCGAGGATATTTTTTTCAGTATCGGATTTTCGGTCGTGGAAGGGCCGGAAATCGAAACTCCGTATTACAACTTCGAAGCGCTGAATATTCCGGAGTTTCATCCGGTGCGCGACGACATGGATACGTTTTACATGGAGCTGCCGAAAGGCACGCCCGGGCAACTGCTGCTGCGCACGCACACTTCACCGATGCAGATTCGCACGATGGAAAAACAGAAGCCGCCGGTGCGCGTGATCGTGCCGGGCCGTGTGTATCGCCGCGACAATCCGGACGCGACGCACTCGTTTGCGTTTCATCAGGTCGAGGGTCTGGCGGTGGACACGGACATTACGTTCTGCGACTTTACCGGCACGATTGAATATTTCGTGAAGCAATATTTCGGCGCGAATGTGAAGACGCGGTTCCGGCCGAGTTATTTTCCGTTCACGGAGCCGTCGGTGGAGTTCGACGTGTCGTGCGTATTCTGCGGCGGAAGCGGAACGACGGCTTCTGGCACGTGCGGAAAATGCAAAGGCGCGGGATGGATTGAACTGTTTGGCGCGGGGATGGTGGATCCGGCGGTGTACGGATTCGTTGGCTACGATCCGAAACGCGTGAGCGGATTCGCGTTTGGCATCGGCATCGACCGCCTGGCGATGCTGAAGTACGGAATCGACGACATTCAGGCGTTTTTTCAGAACGATGTGAGATTTCTGAAACAGTTTCCGTGAGTTGCGAGACGACGAGGACCGTTTAGATGAAGGTGGTCTACAACTGGCTGAAGGATTTTGTGGAAGTGCCGGCGACGGCGGAGGAGCTTGCCTCGCGGCTGGCGCTTTCCGGGACGAACATCGGCGGCGTGGAGAAAAATGTTCTGGGCGGAGTGATTGACGCGGAGGTGACTTCGAACCGGCCGGACTGTTTGAGCGTGTACGGGATTGCGCGGGAAGTGAGCGCGATTTACAAAACGGCGCTGAAGAATGTGGCGCCGAAGCCGGTGGAATCCGCGGCGGCGAAAGCGAGCGATGCCGTCAGTGTGAAGATTGAATCGCCGGAAGTTTGCGCGCGGTATACGGCGCGGGTGATACGCGGCGTGAAGATTGGGCCGTCGCCGGCATGGATGCGCGAGCGGCTGGAAGCGGCGGGAGTTGCGTCCATCAGCAACGTGGTGGACGTGACGAACTACGTGATGCTCGAACTGGGCAATCCGATGCATGCCTTCGATTGGGGCAAGGTGCGGGATCACGGCATTGTGGTGCGGCGCGCGAAACCGGGCGAAAAGATGCGGACGCTTGACGGCACCGAGCGCGTGATGGATGCGGGGATGCCGCTGGTTTGCGATGGAGACGGAACGCGGGCGATTGGAAGCGGCGTGATGGGCGGCGCGGATACGGAAATTTCGTTTTCGACGCGCGACTTGCTGCTTGAATGTGCGTGGTTTGAGCCGGTCTCGATTCGCCGCGCGGCGCGAGCGATGAAATTGCATACCGAGGCTTCGACGCGGTTTGGACGCGGCGCCGATCCGGAGATGGCGGAAGTGGCTTCGCGGCGGGCGGCGGAATTGATTTTGCAATTGGCGGGCGGCGAACTGCTGGGCGGCGTGGTGGATGTGTATCCGGGAAAACGCGCGGCGAAGAAAATTACGGTGACGCGGGCGGAAATTTTGCGGGTGATGGGCGCGGACGTTCCGGATAAAGAGGTGGAACGCGTTTTGAGCGCGCTGGGATTTGCGCCGGTGCGAGTGGATGAGAATCGCGGGCAAGACGGTGCATTGCTGGCGGCGTGGGAATGCACGCAACCGTCGTGGCGGGCGGAAGTCGAGCGCGAGATCGACTTGATTGAAGAGATTGCGCGCGTGTATGGGCTGGATAAATTTCCGCCGCGTTTGCCGGCGGCGCGAGCGGGCGCGGCGCGATTGCCGCAGTATGAAGCGGAAGCGCGGCTGCGCGAGCGGCTGATTGGGCTCGGATACCGCGAGATTGTGACGATTCCGCATGTGGATGCGCAGCGGGATGAGCTGTTTCGTCCGGCGGGCGTGGCGGCGGCAAAACTGGCGAATCCGCTTTCGGAAGAAGCGGGCGTGCTGCGGTCGACGGGCAGCGTGACGATGGCGGCGGCGATTGAATGGAATCTGAATCACGGCCAGCGAAGCGTGAAGCTTTTTGAAATTGGGCGGCACTATCGCTTTAACGGAGCAACGCCGGTGGAAACGCCGGTGCTTTCGATTGGCGCGACGGGCGAAGTGCGGCCGCAAGGATTGTACGACGGCGCGCGGGAGTATTCGTTTGCGGATTTGAAGGGCGATTTGGACGCGCTGGGCGCGCTTGGCGGCGGAATCGGCTGGCAAGACGGCGGATCGGACTGGCTGGATGCGGCGAAGCGCGGGAAGATTTTTCTGAAAGAGAATGAGCTAGGCGCGGCGGGATTGCTGGCGAAGCGCGTGGCGGAGAAATACAAATTCCGGCAAGAGGTGTTTTTGGCGGAGATGGCGCTGGGTCCGTTTTATTGCGCGTATTACGGGGCGAAAAATGCGCGGCGGTACGAGCCGTTGCCGCGTTTTCCGGCGGTGGAGCGGGATTTTTCGTTGTTGCTGGCCGATGGCGTGAAGTTTGCGGACGTGACGCGCGCGATTCGGGCGCTTGGAATTGCTGAAATTACTTCGATTGAAGCGGCGGATCTGTTTCGCGGGAAAAATGTGCCGGCGGGAAAATGTTCGCTGATGGTGCGAGTGATGTTGCAGAACAAGGCGGCGACGCTGATGGACGCGCAGATTGCGGAGTTTTCGGCGCGAATTGTGGCGGCGCTGGAGAAGGAATTGGGCGCTGTGTTGCGAGCGAGTTGAATTTTGCGCTGAATTTACAATCCACGAAGAAAAAACTTAACACAGAGTTCACCGAGGCCGGGGCACGGAGAGTTCGGGGCGAACCTCAAACAGGGCCGCCTCACGATGACCGCTGCGTTTTTAGTTTTGCGCTGCGCGCTCGATGATTGGCAATTGAGTTCCCTTAAGATGACAACTGCGATGCATTGTGCATAAACTTGGTCAGGGCTGACAGATGGCAGGACCGACGAGAGTACAAATTTTCGGGCAGACGTATTCGATTCAGGGCGATCTGGACGCGAAGTACGTTCAGGCGCTGGCGAAATACGTGGATGAGAAGATGCACGTGATCGCGGACGCGACGACGACGGTGGATACGCAGAAGGCGGCGGTGCTGGCGGCGCTTTCGATCGCGGATGAGCTGCATTCTTCGCAGCGAGAGATTGGCGAACGGGAAGAGATGCTCAAAGAGCAAGCCGAGCGTTGCCTGACGCTCGTGGAGCGCGCGCTGAAGCAGACGGCGTGAAAGAGGCAGTCGTCAGTATTCAGTCGTCAGTTCTCAGTAAAAACCAAAATACGAAAACAGAAAACCGAAGACGCCGGGCAGAAGCCTGGCTGTGGCAAGCATCCCCGGCGCTCGGGAAAAACCAACAAATAAAAATTATCGTCGCGGCAAGAAGAGATTTATGAATTGTTTTAATTTGTTTTGCGGTGGGTAGTGGAGTTGGCGGACCCGGCGGTGCGGGCGAAAGAAGGGCCGACTCGGAAGTCGGCCCCTACAACGGCGGTCGCGGCGTGAACAAAGCGGAGAGCGGGAGGCGAAATCGTGCGCGAGGAGAGGTGTGGGTGGGGTCGTAGCGGCCGGCTTCAGAAAGCCGGCCCTACAAGTGCCGGCCATCCATGCGTTGCAACGGCCGACTCGGAAGTCGGCCCCTACAACGACGGTCAAGGCGTAAACGGATAGGAGAGCGGGAAGCGAGATCGTGCGCCGATAACAAGCAGCGACAAGTGGGATTGCGCTACTGGCTCCAGGCGGTGGGTTTGCGATCCCAACGGTGCGCGCGCAACTGCTGATGAAGCGCGGCGGGCAACGGGCCGCGGTCGCTGGCGGAAAGATTGGATTCGACGTGGCGGATTTTGCGCATGCCGGGAATGATGGTGGCAACGTCCGGGCAATTCAAGATGAAGCGCAGAGCCATTTCCGGCATGGAAGAGCCGGCGGGGACGAGCGGCTTGAGCGCGTCGGCATGTTCGACGCTGGATTTGAGATTTTCCGGAACGAAGTAGGTGCCGCGCCAGTCTCCCTTTGGCCAAGTGGAGTTGAGCGTGAGGGTGCCGGTGAGCGAGCCTTCATCGAACGGGACGCGCGCGATGACGGCAACGTCTTTTTCGCGGCAGGCGGGAAAGAGTGCGTCTTCGGGATTTTGGTCGAAAATGTTGTAGATGATTTGCACGGCGTCGATAAGGCCGGAGCGGACGGCACGAATGCCATTTTCGGGCTCCCAGCGATTCTGGCTGATGCCGACGGCGCGGACTTTGCCGGAGCTGCGAAGCGTTTCGATGGTGCGCGCGGTGCGTTCGTCGTCGAGCCAGCCGTCTTCCCAGGTGTGGTACTGAATGAGGTCGAGCGATTCGACGCCGAGATTTTTGAGGCTTTTGTCCACGTATTCGAAAACATATTCAGGCGGATAAGAATCATTAAGCGAGAAATCGGGTTGGGAAGGCCAGCGGCGATTTTTCGGCGGCACTTTCGTGGCCACGTAAAGTTTTTTGCTGGCATTGGCGCGAAGGGTTTTGCCGAGCAGCTCTTCGCTGTGGCCGTCGCCGTAAGCCCACGCGGTATCAAAAAAATTGCAGCCGAGATCGATGGAACGCTGAAGCGCCGCAAGCGATTCGGCGTCTTCCGATCCGCTCCATCCGGCCATACCCCACATGCCATAACCAATTTCGCTGACTTGCCAACCGGTGCGTCCAAACCGACGGAGTTTCATGGTGCGAAAGTTCTCCTGAGGCGATTTTCGAGTGACTAGTATACGGCAGCGGTGCGGCCTGGCGGCAGAAAGTAGTGGTATAAACGGGTCGCGGAGGAACGACGAAAATGCGGAGCGGCAGGCGATGGCTGGCGGCGGTTGCGGCGGGAGTTTTGTTGTGGGCGGGCGGCGCGGCCGCGGCTCGACGAGCGAGTACGCCGCCCGCACGGTGGACGGCGGAAAAAGCGAACGAGTGGTACGCGAAGCAACCGTGGCTGGTGGGAAGCAACTACACGCCGGCGACGGCTTCGAATGAACTGGAAATGTTGCAGGCGGAAACGTTCGATGCGCGGCGGATTGATCTGGAATTGAGCTGGGCGGAATCGATCGGTCTGAACACGATGCGCGTGTTCCTGCACGATTTGCTGTGGAAACAGGATGCGGCGGGATTTGCGAAGCGGTTGGATGAATTTCTGGCGATTGCGGCGAAGCACCACATTCGCCCGGTGCTGGTGCTCTTCGATTCGGTTTGGGATCCTGATCCGAAGCTGGGGCCGCAAGCGCCGCCGCGGCCGGGCGTGCACAATTCGCGCTGGCTGCAGAGTCCGGGTGGGAAAGCGCTGATGGATCGCGCGGAAGAGCCGCGACTTGAAGCGTACGTGCGCGGGGTCGTGGGAAAATTCGGGCACGATGAACGGATTCTGGCATGGGACGTGTGGAACGAGCCGGACAACACAAACGGCGGGAACTACACCGACCCGAAGGATAAAGTGGAACGCGTGAATGAATTGCTGCCGAAAGTGTTTGCGTGGGCGCGAGAAGCGGGCGCGCAGCAACCGTTGACGAGCGGCGTGTGGAAAGGCGACTGGTCCGACGCGGCGAAACTCGGCGCGACGGAAAAAATACAACTGGAAGAATCGGACGTGATCAGTTTTCACAATTACGACAAGGCGGAAGAGTTTGAAAAAAGAATTTTGTGGCTGCGGCCGTACGGGCGGCCGCTGATTTGCACGGAGTACATGGCGCGGGGAAACGGCTCGACGTTTGAAGGGTCGTTGCCGGTGGCGAAAAAATACCACGTGGGAGCGATCAACTGGGGACTGGTGGCGGGGAAAACGCAGACGTATTTGCCGTGGGATTCCTGGAAGAAGCCGTACACGGACCGCGAACCGGCGATGTGGTTCCACGAAATTTTTCGCACGGACGGTAAACCGTACAAACAGGAAGAAGTGGACCTGATCAAGACGCTGACGGGCCGGCCGCCGAAATAACAAGGGCCGAAGTTTTTATTAAAACTATTCCTTCAATTTCAGTTTGCCGGCGGATTTGTTTTCTTCGAGGAATTCGCGGAGATCCTTCGAAACGTCGAGCAGGCGAATCCACTGTTCGTAATAAAGCGTGACGGGAAAGCGGCCGAGGCCGTAGACGCTGACGCCGCCTTTTTCTCCGACGCGAAATTCAAGCGCACCGGTGCGCTTGGGGCCTTTTTCTTTTTCGAGCTGGGCGAGCTTGGCTTTCAGTTCTTCATACGTTGGTTCGGACATGGAGCACCTCGAGCGGTTTCGTTGAACGACTAGTATAGCCGGAAGACGGCCCGCTTCAGAAAGCGGGCCCTACAACGGCCTTCACGCATTGCCGTTTGGGCGGAAGGCCACCGTAAAAGCGGCGTCGAGCCGCCCTTCGACTTCGCTCCAGACAAGCTGCACGCCAAATCAGACCTGGAGGATGTCGCCTTCGCGGGCGACGACTTCGTAGAGAACGGGATTGACGAAGAAGCCGAGGAAAAGGCGCGAGAGCAAACCGGCGACGACGACAATCGCAAACGGCTTTTGCGTATCGCTGCCGACGCCGGTGGACATTGCGGCGGGCAGAAGGCCGAGACATGCGACGAGCGCGGTCATCATGATGGGACGCAGACGCAAGAGAGAGGCATCGCGCGTGGCTTCACGGATCGATTTGCCTTCCTTGCGAAGTTTGTTGATGTAGCTGACGAGGATGACGGCCGTCTCCACGGAAACGCCGAGAAGAGCGAGGAGGCCGAGGCTGCTGGAGACGCTGAGCGGCGTGTGCGTGAGCTTGAGCGCGATGAGCGCGCCGACCGGCTCCGTGAGGACGACGCCGAGCGCGATGGTGATGGGAAATTTGAAATTGCCGTACAGCGCGAAAAGAATGAGGAAAATGAGCAGGATTGCGAGCGGGCCGATGATGTACAGCTGAGACTTCGCTTCGAGCAGTTCGCTATATTCGCCGCCCCAATCGAGCCGATAGCCTTCGGGAAGATTTACTTTTTTTGCGACGGCGGCCTGGCCGGCGTTGACGATGCCTTCCAGATCGCGGCCGGTGACGGAAAACTGGATGCCGATGTAGCGCGAATTGTCTTCGCGATAAATGAAAGACGCGCCGGAAGCTTCCTTGATGTCGCAGAGTTCGGAGAGCGGAATCTGCTGGCCGCCGGGAGCGGGAACGAGAAGGTCGCCGATTTGTTTCGCGCTGGAGCGGAATTGCGGCTCCATGCGAATGACGAGGTCGAACAATTTTTCGCCCTGGATGACCTGCGTGGCGGCCTGGCCACCGACGGCGGCTTGCACAACGGCCTGGACGTCCGCGACATTGATGCCGTAGCGGGCAATTTTTGCGCGGTCGGCGTCGATGATGAGGCTGGGCTGGCCGAGTTCGCGAACGACGGTGAGTTCGGTGAAGCCGGGCGTTTTGTCGAGGACGTTGCGAATTTCCACGGCCTTTTTCTCGAGGGTGTCCAAATCGGGACCAAAGATTTTTACGGCGAGGGCGGATTTGAGGCCGGTAAGGGCTTCGTCGACGGCGTCCTCGGCGGGCTGCGTGAAATTGAAAATTACGCCGGGATAGGCGTCGAGTTTTTTCTCAAGATCGCGCGTGAGCTGTTCCTTGTCGTGTATGGAAGTCTTGCGCCATACCGGATCGTCGTACGGCTTGAGGCCGACGTAAAATTCGCAATTGAAAAATCCGGTGGGGTCGGTGCCGTCGTCGGGGCGTCCGAGTTCAGAGCCGACGACGGTGACCATGGGATATTTAACGAGAAGGTCGCGGACTTGCGGCGCAAACTTTGCCGAGTCTTCGAATGAAATGGTGTACGGCATGGTGGCGCGAACCCACAAGGCGCCTTCATCGAGGTGCGGCAGAAATTCGCCGCCGATCAGCGGAATGAGCAAGAGAGTGGCACCGAAGACGGCGAGGCTCGCGACGATGGTCGTCTTGGGATGGTCGAGGCACCAAACGAGGCGGCCGGCGTAACTGTCGCGAATCCAGTTGAAGACGCGATTTTCTTTTTCCTTCACGCCGTTCTTGAAGAAGTAAGAAGCAAGAACCGGAACAAAGGTAAGCGTAAGAATGAGCGCGCCGATGAGCGCGAAGGCCATGGTGTCCGCCATGGGATGAAAAAGTTTTCCGGCGGGTCCAGTGAGCGCATAAATCGGCAGATAACCGGCGATGATGACGGCGACGGAATAAAAGATGGGGCGGTCCACGTCGCGCGCGGCGGCAAGAATGACTTCGTTCAGTTTGTACTGTGTGCCGTGGCGCTCGCTGAGTTCGCGGTAGATGTTTTCGACCATGACGATGGTGCCGTCAATGATGATGCCGAAGTCAATCGCGCCAATGGAAAGAAGGTTTGCCGCTTCGCCGGTCTGATGGAGAAAGATAAAAGCGAATAAGAGGGCGAGAGGAATGGTGAGCGCGGTGATGACGGCGGCGCGGACACTGACGAGGAAGAAAATCAAAACAACAAGGACCAGGATCATGCCGCGAATAAGATTCCACTCGACGGTGTCCGTGGTGACGCGGACGAGGTCGCTGCGATCGTAATAGGGACGAACTTTTACGTCCTGGGGAAGAACGTGCGCGTTCAGATCCGCGGTTTTCTTTTCGACGCCCTCGAGCACGTTTTGCGTTTGTTCGCCGCGGCGCATGAGGATGACGCCTTCAACGGCGTCGTCGTTATTTTTCTTGGCGTCTTCGAAACCGAAAATGCCGAGGCGCGGCGGGTGGCCGATTTCGACGCGGCCGATATCCTTCACGCGAATGGGCGCGCCGTTGTTGCTGCCGACGACGACTTCGCCGATGTCGCCGGTGGATTTGAGCAGGCCGAGCCCGCGCACGTAATAGAACTGATTGCCCTGCGTGTAAAAGCCGCCGCCGGTGTTGGAGTTGTTCGCCTGCAGCGCGTTGAGCACCTGCGTGACCGGCAGATGAAAGTTGTAGAGCTTCACCGGATCGAGCAGAACGTGATACTCCATCGTCGGTCCGCCGAAGCCGGAATCGTCGGCGACGCCGGGCACGCTCTTGTAGCCACGCTCGACAACCCATTGTTCCAGCGTGTGCAGCTCCATCGGCGAGCGGTCGGGACTTTCCAAAACGTAGCGGTAGACAAGGCCGCTCGGACTGAAGAGCGGCGCCATGCTCGGCGCGACGCCTTGCGGAAGCGACGCGTCGCCGATGCGTTCGAAAACGACCTGGCGCGCGAAGTACGGATCGACGCTTTCGTCGAACGTCAGGCGCACATCGGAAAGACCGTAAAGAGAGATCGAGCGCATCACTTTGAGGTGAGGCGTGCCGTTCATCGCGAGTTCGAGAGGTAGAGTGGTCAGTCGTTCGACCTCTTCGGCGGCGTGGCCGGGCCACTGCGTGATGAGCTCGACCATCGGCGGCGAAAGGTCGGGGTAAGCGTCCACCGGCATCTGGCGAAAGGAATAGGCGCCGGCGAAAACGATGAGGACCGTGATCATAAGGATCACGAAGCGCTGGCGCAGTGCGAAATCGACGATGCGATGAATCATGGGCTGGTCCGTGATCCTCAGTGCTGCAACGAATTCTTGAATTGCAGGAAGAGCGCGCCGTCTCCGGCAACTTTTTCGCCCTCTTTTAATCCGCTGGTGACGATGGTGCGGCCGTTGCCGCCTTCGGCGATGGAAACGACGCGGCGCGCGAATTTGTTTTGCTCTCCGAGGACATAGACGAAGGGCTGATTTTCCGTGTCGCGCAGGACGGCGGAATCGGGAACGGTGAGCGCGCCTTTGACGGCGCCGGCCTGAACCGTTGCGCTCACATACATGTTGTTTTTCAGTTTGCCGCCTGGGTTTTGCGTGACGATGCGCGCCTGCAACGTGCGCGTGGCGGGATCGAGCGCCGCGGCGATGTACGAAACTTTTCCGTGGAACGCTTCGGGATACGCGTCGGTGGTGATTTCGACCGGGTCGCCGGCATGAACGTACGCGAGATCGTTCTGATAAACGTTCATGAGAACCCAAACCGTGCTCATGTCGGAAATGGTGAAGCACTGCGTCGTGCCGGCTTGCAAAAGCTGGCCCGGACCGACGAGCCGATCCACGATTTCGCCGCCCACGGGCGCGGGCACGGGCGTGGCGCCGGAGCTGACGGCGGCATTTTTCAACACGGCTTCGGGGTCTTTTATGCCGACGGCGCGGAGAGCGTCTTCGCTTGAAACCAAATCCGCTTGCGCGGCGGCGCGGTCGGATTCGGCTTGCTGGAGATCGCGCTCGGCGATGGCTTTGTGTTCGTAAAGGTCCTTCGCGCGCTCGAAATTTTTATCGGCGAGCAGAAACGTGCTCTTGGCCTTGATGTAGGCGGAGCGCGCGGCGGAATAGTCGGGGCTCGTGACGGTCAGCAGCGGCTGGCCGGGTTTTACGACCTGGCCGGGCGTGACGAGAATTTCCTGCACCGGCCCGCCAACCGGAGAAAACACCGGCGTCGTTTTGAATGCGTTGTACGCGACGGAGCCGGTGAAACGCAGCACGCGCGGAAAATTGGATTTTTCCACGGCGGCGACTTTTATGTGCGCCATCTGATCTTGCGGGACGCTGAAAAGTTCGGCGGAATCGGCTTTGGATTCGGAAGAAGTGTACGACGTCATCTTCCCTTCGTTTTCAAGCGGCGCGGGACCGCACGACGCGAGCAAGAGCGCGGCGGCGACACATGTGCCGCAGCACAACAGACGTTTTGGCATGGGCTGGTTCCCGAGCTTGGAGAAGAATTTTGCGGATGTCATGGAAGAATCCTTGAACCGACGGCCTGGCGCATCTGTTCAACGGCCGTCATGTGGCTGGCCAGCGCCTGGCGATACGCGAGTTGATTGGCGCGGTAGGTGCGCTCGGCATCCAGAAAATCGAGCAGGCTGGCGGCGCCGCGCTTGTAGGCGTATTCGCTGATGTCGCGCGATTGTTTGGCCTGGTCGACGTAACCGCCTTCGTAGAGCTGAATGATTTTGTCGTTGGTGCGGAGATTTTCAAATGCGTCGGTGACGTCGGTGAGCACTTGTTCGGCGGCCTCGCTGGCTTGCTCTTGCGCTTGCGTGATGACGTGGCGCGCATGCGCGATGTTGCCTTGATTGCGATCGAAAATCGGCAGGTCAATGTTGAAAAAGAAAGCGCCGCTGTTGATACCGGCGGTGTGCGTGTAGTTGAAGCTGGCGCCAAGGTCGCGCTTTCCGTTGGCTTCCTGGAGCGCTTCCTGGCTTCGCGCGGCGGTAATGCCAAGTTCGGCGGCGACGAGGTCCGGCCGGCTGCGCAGCGCGAGCGCTTTCAGATCGTCCACGCTGCCGTGGACCGCTTCGTATTTCAGCTCGCCGTCGCAGACATAGTTGTCGGGGACGGAATCGAATCCGAGGAATTGACGAAGCGCGGCCAACGCTTGCACTTTGGCGAGCTGCGCGGCGGAAACGTCGGTCTGAAATTGCAGCAGCTGCAGTTTTATCTTCAGAAAGTCGCCTTCGCTCATGTCGCCGACTTTGAAGCGCTCTTCGCTGATGGCGACGGTCTGCTGGAAGCTGTCCAGGTCCTGCTGCGCAAAGGCGAGGGTGGACTCCGCAAGCAGCGCCGCGATGAATTGCTGCGATACATTGAAGACGAGCTGGCGTTCGCCGTCCGACGCCTGGGAACGCACCACCGCGGTTTGATCGCGCGCGGCTTGCAGGCGATGCTGGCGTTTCTTGCCGCGCTCGAACAGGTACCCGATGCCAAGATCGAATTGCGCCTGATTTTCAAGATAATCGGCGCTGAATAAACTCGGTTGAAAGAGCGGAAAAAACTGCGAGTCCCAGGAGAGGGTGGGATTCGGACGAAGATTGGCGGTGATTTCGTCGGCCTGGCTGATCAAAATGTTGGAGCGAATGGCTTGCAGCGCGTGGTTGTGCTGAAGCGCCAGGCGAATGGCCTCTTCGATGGTGATGTGGGCGGCGGCGTTCGCCGGCGTCACGGGAACCGGGGCTGGCGATGCCGCCGGAGGATTTTGTGCGGGTTGTTGGCCCGCGGCGACGGCGCTTAGGGCCAGTATGGCCATCGCCGAAGCGAAAAACGTTTTCATTTGAAAAACTCCTCGAAAGCCGCAACGCATGCGGCGAAAGACAAGAAGGGCCGAGGAACGATGAAGGAGTGCGGACGACTAAACGGCAGGAGAAGCGCGAGGGGAAGCGGCGTACGGAATATGGGTAGAAACGACCCGCGGAGCCGCTTGGGCCACAAAAGCCGTCTCGGTGGAGACGAACGCGATGACCGGAGCTTCGGCCGCGACCACCGTCGCCGCCGCGGAACAGACCGGGCAGATGTGGGAACCCGTATTGTCTGTGGCCAAGTCGGCACACGGATGGAACTGCGCCGCGAGAAATAGAATCGCGAAAAGGAGCGCCACAAAACTCAGTTTGAGTGTATGACCAGACATTCGTGTGTAACTGTATCCTTAGAGGAAGGTTAGGCAAGAAGGGTTGTGGCGTCAAGAAAAGACACACCCTCGCGTGATCGCCAGCGAAGAGGGTTCGCGCGGCGTGCAGGGTCTGCGGGATTTTGCAGAATACTATACTCCCATATGGTATAAGGCAAGGAGCTTCCATGGCACACGTCACCAAGGACAAAGAAAAGTTGCTCGCCCGCGTTCGCAGAATTCGTGGCCAGGTCGAGGCCATTGAACGCTCTCTCACGGAAGAGCACGACTGCTCAAAGATGCTTCAGTTGGTGGCAGCTTGCCGCGGCGCGCTCAACGGCCTCATGGCGGAATTGGTCGAAGGACACATCCGCCATCACGTCCTCGATACGAAAAAGGGATTCGACTCCCCACAAGCAGAAGCCGCGGAGGAGCTGATCGAAGTTGTGAGGACTTATCTGAAATGAGTGAGCGCGGGCCCCGTCCTTCGCAGCTATTTGAATGACCTCGGAAGTAGTGCATTTTCAAATAAATCTTTGCAACCAAAGCATTCTCTTGCCCGTCTAAGGTGCTAAGCTAAAGTGTCCGCAATGAGTCTATGGAGCACCAAACCTGGGCATGAATTAGGCCGCCGCGCGCTGGCCCTGCTGGCGTGTGCCATGCTGCTTTATTTTGCGGCCGGCGGCGCCTTCCTGCACGAGCACAAGGATGGACGAGGCGACACGCCGTGCCACGTTTGCCAGGCGCTGCATTTGCCCGCATTGGCGCCGGCCAATGTTTCAAGCGTATCCGTTCCCGAATTTTTCTCGTGGTATCTTTCGCAGCCGGTTCATGCCGCTCCTTGCGAAGCGTTTTCGTTTCACCGCGCCGGCCGCGCGCCTCCGCGCGCCTAGTTCACTCCAAGCCTGAATTCCATTCCGATTCTGCCGCCACGCGGGCGATTTGCAATCGCGTTGGCCCGGCCGCTTTTTCCAAGCGGCGCTGATCCACACCTAGACACGAGTCCCGGCCGCCGGGACGGAGGAAAAAAATGTTGAATCGTTTGCGCATTGGCTTTTTATTTTTTGTTGTCGCGATTACCGCTTTTCTTGGAACAGCTCCGCTCCGTGCGCAGCTGGGAAATTCCGGTTCGATGGAAGGGGTGGTGAAGGATACATCCGGTGCGGTGATTCCGGGGGCGCAGGTTGAGCTGAGCAATCCTGTCACCGGCTACCATCGCGAGGCAACGACGGGAGCGGATGGAACTTTTCGCTTCGCAAACGTTCCCTTCAATCCGTACCATCTTTCCGTCACGGCGAACGGATTTTCCGCGAGTAACACCGATGTGGACGTGCGTTCAACGGTGCCCGCCAGCGTGCAAATCGCGCTTAAAGTGGGCGCGGCGAACACGCAAATCACCGTTGAATCAAAGGGCGAGGATCTTGTGGAGAACGATCCCACCTTTCACACCGACGTGGACACCAGCTTGACGGAAAGAATGCCGCTCGAAAGCCAGTCGTCTTCCGTCAGCTCGCTGGTGACGCTGGCTTCTCCCGGCGTGGTGGCGGATTCGAACGGACTGTTTCATGGACTTGGCGATCACGCGGAGAACGCGTTCAACGTGGACGGCCAGCCGATTACGGATCAGCAGAGCAAGGTTTTTTCAAACCAGATTCCGTTGGATTCGATCCAGTCGATTGAGGCCGTTTCGGGCGGGCCGTCCGCCGAGTACGGCGATAAGACCAGCCTTGTGGTGAAAGTGACCACGCGATCCGGGCTCGGTACGGGAAAACCGAATGGCAGCGTGTACAGTTCGTATGGCAGTTTTGGTTCCGTGACGGGCGGATTCCGGCTCGGTTTTGGAGATCAAAAATTCGGAAATTTCATTGCCGCCAGCGGGTTTAACACCAGCCGTTTCCTCGATCCGCCCGAACTGCAGGCGATCCACGACCGGGGCAATGAAGAAAATCTGTTCGACCGGGTGGATTTTCAGGCAAGCGGCAAAGATTCCATTCACGTGAATTTTCAATTCACGCGTTCGTGGTTCCAGACGCCAAACAGCATCGACAATTTGAATCTTGGCCTGGCGGACCCGGTCACGGGAAACGCGCTGCCAGTGGCGGACCAGCGTGCGCAAATCAGCACCTACAATATCGCGCCGGTTTGGACGCGCTTGATCAGTCCGACGACGCTTTTTACGTTTGGCGCGTTCATTCGGCACGACACGTTTAATTACTATCCGAGCGGCGACCTATTCGCGGACGGCACCGGTCAAGTTCCAAACGGCTCGTCCGCGACGCTCAATCAACTGCGAAAGCTGACGAACGCAGGCTTGCGCACGGATATCAGCTACGTCAAGGGCATTCACAACCTGAAGGCCGGCGCAACATTTCAGCACACGTTCCTGACCGAGAATTTTAATTTCGGAATTACGGACCCCGCTTTCAATTCGCCGTGCCTCGACGCGAACAATAATCCCGTTCCCGATATCACTTTGACGGACCCCGCGCAGTGCGGCGGCAAAGGATTTGAGCAGAACACCGCCGCCAATCCCAATGCCGCGGCGCCGTTTGTGCCGCTCCTTGGATGCTTTGATCTGACCAGGCAAACGCCATCGGCAAACGATGGGTGCACGGCCGCGCAAAGCGCGCAGTTTCCGTTCCGCGGCCGGACGGACATTAAGGAATTTGCGGCGTTTGTGCAGGACACCATCTCGCTTGGCAACTGGGCGTTCAATCTAGGGCTTCGCGCCGACGTCTATCGCGGCCTCGTGCACGACTGGCAACCGGAACCTCGCGTTGGTTTGGCGTACAACTTCAAGAAAACGAATTCCGTTTTGCGCGCGTCTTACTCGCGTGTTTTGGAAACGCCCTTCAACGAAAACCTGATTCTCGCAAGCGCGGGCGCAAGCGATCCGGTGATTACCGCGGTGATCGGCGGTAACACCAGCCTGGCCCAGCCGATTCGTTCCGGCCAGAGGAATCAGTTCAATGCCGGCTTCCAGCAAGCCTTTGGAAAGTACGCGGTTGTGGATGCCGATTATTTGTGGAAGTACACGCACAATGCGTACGACTTCAGCGCCTTCGCCAACACGCCGATCTTTTTCCCCATCGCGTGGAAGAACTCGAAAATTGACGGGCCTTCCGTCCGCGTCAGCGTGCCGAATTATCACGGATTGACCGGGCTGGTCGTGCTGGCTCACGTCCGGGCTCGCTATTTCCCGCCGCAGTTGGGCGGCCTTGGTCCAACCGTCGGGCAAGACGGAGCAGTTTTTCGCATCGATCACGACCAGGCGTTTAACTCGACAACCCATTTGCAATATCAGCCGTTCCAAAAGCTGCCGTGGATTGGCTTCAACTGGCGCTACGATAGCGGGCTGGTGGCAAGCAATCCGTCCGTGGCTGATTTTCCGACGGCCATCGGCGGCGGCGGCCCGGGCATTCCCGCGCTCGATGCCGATCAACAAGCGGCAATCGGCCTCTTTTGCGGCAACCAGGTGGCGCAGGCCCCGACGGCCGCAAATCCGGCCGGTGTGGCTCTGACTCCCGCGGGATGCGCCGGCGCCACCACGTTCGGCTCAAAGCTGCTGAACCTTGCGGCTCCTGGCACGAACGATCCTGACCACAATCCTTCGCGCGTAAAGCCGCGCAATCTTTTTGACACGAGCGTTGGCGAAGACAATCTTTTCCGCGGCGACAAATACAAGTGGAGCTTGCGTCTTACCGTCATCAATCTGACGAACAAGACCGCCGCATACAACTTCCTGTCCACGTTCAGCGGCTCACACTTCGTGACCCCGCGCAGCTATACCGCCGAACTGGGCTTCCATTTCTAAGGCTGGCACTTCCAGGAAGGCGCTCCGCGCGGATTTAAAGATAAATCCGCGCGGAGCTTCCCGATTTGGAGGAGAGGGCGTAAGGGCCTCGACAAGTTAGGTCTCGCACGTGAGCAACGGAAAATGCACGGAAGCCTTTGCTTGCGATACGTCCGGTGCAACGCCGGCTTCGCGGCTTAATTATTTTTTTTCTTGAGCTTCCGGCGAATATCGGGCCAAAACTCTTTCACGAAAAAACTCAAAGCGTCGTAGGACATCTGCGTGCCCCAGACACTCGCGGTGTTGCGTAACGTTTTGTCTTCATGCGGATGATAACTATAAGTGGAAATACCGGACGAAATCGCGCTGCCGAAAATCTCGGAAACATTAAATTCATTCTTTCCGGAATCGGAGCGAGTGACCACGATCCGGCTTACGGCGTAACCTGTGCGATGCCAAAAGCCTCCCTTTCCCTTTTGAAAGTACCGCGGGTCCTGGCGAAACAACGAAGGTAAAATTGCCGCCGTCATAAAGCTCTCGAGCGTTCCATCCGCCCACGCGGCTCCGTAGCGTTTCGCGTACCCCTGTGCGCCCTGGCCGTAACCCGGCTCGCTATTTTCGGCCTGGCTGATGCCGGAAAGAAAGCCGTACCAGGGATACAGAGACCAATCAAAAGAGGAACGAGCCACAACGCCGAATTTCTGTTTGGCAGTAAGGGGAGGGACGTTGCTGGCGTTCTCCAGTGTCAGAAAATTTGGCAGCACAAAGCCAAGACGATCCTTGGATGTTCCTTTATTCCCGGTCTGATTCTTGTTTTGATCCTGTTCTGCCGTTTTTTCCGGTGCGGGCTGCTGTTCGGCGAAAGGCTGTTGAAACGAATCGGAGAGGGAAGGCAGGGTGACGGCCGAGGCAAAATCCGGCGGCTGTTGCTGTTGCCCATCGGCTGGAAAAGCCAAAAACAGTGCGGTGAGAGGGATCGTCAAGAATGGAAATAAATTCACGACGCGGCGTCGATTTATCATCTGTAGGGAAAGTCTCCAATATCCATCATCGCCTTTCTTCTTACCTTTGCAAAGCGCTCGTGGCGGGCGCCGTTTCTTTGCGCAACCTCAGGAAAACGCAAAAAGCTGCCGATGAACATAAAGTGCGGGCCCGCTTTGCACTCTGCGCGATCCACGGGGCGCTCTTCCTCGGAAAGATTGAGGTGATGGGAAACACATCGGAAGAACCTGACTTCCCCGGTTGGACGATGGTTGCACGCTGCGGCTACAATGGATGTGGAGCAGTACTTCGAAGCAGGTGTGGGTGCGAAAGCTGTTTGAACCAATGCAGAATCTCTGAGGCGCTGCGGATAGTCAGCCCGTGTGCACGGCCTGTCCCGCTGGCTCGTTGAA
>DATGEI010000021.1:0-50010 GCA_035310365.1 Candidatus Acidiferrum sp. | reverse complement strand
CCGGTGGGGAAGCCCGCGCCGCCGCGTCCGCGAAGGCTGGACTTTTTTACTTCGTCGATGATGGTTTCCGGCGTCATCTGCTTGAGCGCTTTTTCGAGCGCACGGTAGCCGCCGTGTTTCAGATAGACGTCGATCTTGCGGGAATCCTTGATGCCCCAGCGAGAGCTGATGAGCGGCGTTTCAAGGGCATCGCGATCGTGCAGCGCGCCGCTAATCACCGGCTCGGGGGCGGGCTTTTTGCCTTTGTCGAGGTCTTCGAGAATGCGATCGAATTTCAAGATGGTGAGATTTTCGTAGAAGTCGTAATTCACTTGCATGGCGGGTGCGCCGGTGCAAGCGCCGATACATTCGACCTCTTCGAGCGAGAACATGCCATCTTCCGTGGTCTCTTTGTGTCCGATTTCGAGGCGCTTTTTGGCGCGCTCCAGAATGTCGTAGCCGCCGCGAAGCATGCAGGCGACGTTGGTGCAAACCTGCACGTGGTGCTTGCCCATCGGTTTGCGGCGAAGCATGGAATAGTAGGCGAGCGTTTCTTCGACTTGCACGGTGTGAAGTTCGAGGCGCCCTGCGATTTCCGCGATCATCTCGTCGCTGACGAAGCCGAACTCGTCCTGCGCGTACATCATCATCGGGATGAGCGCGCTGCGCTTCACCGGATATGCGTTTTGCAGCTTTTCGAATTTCGCCGTGAGCTGAGGAGACATTTCCATGGGCGTTAGCGATCCACCTCGCCAAGTACGATGTCGATGGTGCCGATGCAGGCGACGACGTCGGCAATAATCTGGCCTTCGACGATTTTCGGCAGCGCCTGCAAATTGATGTACGAGGGTGAACGGAAATGGCAGCGCAGCGGCTTCGGCGAACCGTCGCTGGCGATGAAGCAGCCGAGCTCGCCGCGGGGCGATTCGATGGTGACGTAGGCTTCGCCCGGTGCGGGAGAAAAGCCTTCCGTAAAAATTTTGAAGTGGTAGATGAGCGCTTCCATCTCCGTCTTCATCTTTTCGCGCTGCGGCGGAATGATGCCCGCGGCTTCCGCTTTGATCTCGCCATGGTCCGCGATCTTGTCCATCGCTTGCGCGATGATTTTCAGGCTTTCGCGCATTTCCGCGACGCGAAGCATGTATCGCGCGAAGCAATCGGAATCGGTGCGAATGGGCACGTTGAAATCGAACTCTTCGTAGCTGGAGTAGGGAAACGCCTTGCGATTGTCGTAGGCAAGGCCGGCGGCGCGGAGCGTTGGGCCGGTCATGCTGTAGGCCACCGCGTCTTTGGCTTGAATGACGCCGACGTTCTTCGTGCGGGCCATCCAGATGCGGTTTTCGGTAAGCAGCGTTTCGTAATCGTCGATGCGGCTCGGCATCATCTTCAGAAAGCGCCCGACCATTTCGCGCCAGCCGGAAGGCGGTTCAAGGGCGACGCCGCCGATGCGAATGTAACTAGTCATCATGCGCTGTCCGGCGAAGCGTTCGAAGATTTTGAGAATTTCTTCGCGCTCGCGGAAGCAATAGAGGAAGACGGTCATCGCACCGAGGTCGATGGCGTGCGTGCCGAGCCAGACGAGGTGCGAAGAGATGCGCTGCAATTCGGCCATCATCACGCGGATGTATTGCGCGCGCTTGGGAATTTCGAGGCCGAGAAGTTTTTCGACGGCGAGGCAATAGACGAGGTTGTTGCCGAGCGGATTGAGGTAGTCCATCCGGTCGGTCAGCGTAATGGCCTGCGAATAGGTTTTGTCTTCGCAGGATTTCTCGATGCCGGTATGCAGATAGCCGAGATCGGGAACCGCTTTGACGACGGTTTCGCCGTCGAGCTCAAGCAGTACGCGAAGCACGCCGTGCGTCGACGGGTGCTGCGGACCCATATTGAGGACCATCGTTTTGGCTGCGCCGGATGCGGTTTCGACAGTGGTGGTCATGTCCCTACTTCTTCAATCCTGGCAGATGCGTTGCCGGAATATCGCGGAAGCCCTGCACCGGGTAGTCGCGGCGAAGGGGATGGCCGACCCAATCGTCCGGCATCAGGATGCGGCGGAGGTCCGGGTGGCCGTTAAATTGAACGCCCATCAAATCGAAAATTTCGCGCTCAAGCCATCCGGCACCGAGCCAGACGGGGACGAGCGAATCGACGTAAGGATGATCGCCGGGAACGCGTGTACGCAGGCGGATTTTTGCCTTTTTGGGAATGGAAGTGAGGTGATAGTTCAATTCGAATCGCGGCTCGACGGGAAAGCGATCGACGCAAGTGGCGTCGGAAAGCAGGTCAAACTGCAGTGCGTTGCGACATTCCTCGGCGGCGGCGCGCAACAAGCCGTGCGGCACCACAATTGTCGTTTCGCCGTGGAATTCGATCACTTCCTCGACGGCTTTTGCATTCCAGGCACGGAGATGCTCGACCACAGCATTAGCATTTTGATTTGCGTTCTCTGACACTCGTTTTCGCTTACGCGCTTCGGCCTATTTGTGCCAGTCCAGCGCGCCCTTTTTCCAGAGATAGAAGTAACCGACCAGCAGAATCGCAATGTATATCATCATTTCCATGAAGCCGTACAAGCCAAGATCGCGAAATACCAGCGCCCAGGGGTAAAGAAAAATCGCTTCCACATCGAACAGAATGAAAATCATCGCGACCAGGTAAAATTTCACGGAAAAAGGTTCGCGCGCGTCGCCCGTCGGCACCATGCCGCATTCGTACGCCTGCTGCTTGGCTTTGCTTGGCCGCCGCCAGCCCACGACTTTCGACAACGTGGCGATCGTGCCGGCAAGAAACGCGGCAACCAGCAGGTGTATGACTAGCGGACCGTAAGCGTGAAGATGAGAATCGTTCATGGGCGAAGCGGTATAATAACGATTCAGGGCGCGGTCGGTCAAATGCAGAGAAGAAATAGTTTTTGAGCGTACCGCTCTGGAACCCGAAAATGGTTTTTGGACACAACACAAATTTGACGGTTGGCGACACGCACTACCACGTGCAAACAGAAGACCGCGGCGCCGCGCACGCCACAATCGAGACGACGGTTTACAACCAGGGGCGCTTGATCCACAAGCGCAAGATGGAATATCGAGACTGGTTGCCGCTCGATCATGCAAAGGAAATAGCGCTGAAGCAGCGGCTGGATGAACAGCATCGCGCCGTGATGGAAGATCTCAAGACGGGAGCATTGAAGCTGCCGGTTGCCGCGCAAAAACCGGCGTCGCAAGCGGCTCCTGCGGTTGCGCCCGCGCCCGTTGCGGATTCCGGACCCAAATTAAAACTTCGCATTCAGAATCCGACTGATTGGCTGAAGAGTCGGCACGCGTCGTTGCGGCTGCGCGTTACCGATGAGATGGGAAATCCGATTGCCAAGGCAAAAGTCGTGGCGCGGATGGAAGGAACGGCGGAGCCTGTGGAAGTAGGCGGATTGACGGATGGAGATGGCACGACGACGCTGGAATTCGATATGCCGAAATTTACCGTCGCGGATCCGTTGTTGATTGTGGATGCGAATTGGGGCCCGGTGGGCGGGCGGTTGCGGCTGCAGTTAAAGGCGCGGCCGCCGAAGGTGCCGTCGGTATGAGCGAACTGGCAGAGGGTGCGGCGTTGACGATTGTGGTGAACGGCGAGCAGCGCGCGATGAAAGCCGCGGAAACCGTTGCGGACTTGCTGATTTCGCTTGGGCTCGAAAATGGGCGCGTGGCCATCGAACGAAATCTGAGGATTTTGCCGCGCGCGGAATGGGCAACAACTCGTATTGCGGCGGGCGATCGGTACGAAATTGTGCAATTTGTCGGCGGCGGTTAGTTAAGACTTGCAGCGCTTTCGGGCGCGCCATTCTTCAGCGGTGATTTCCCACATTTCCGACGGAAACGTTCCACCCACGTAAGTTCGATCGCCGGCCCACGCGACGCGCATTCCCTGGCGCTCGGAAATTTTGCGAGAACCTTCGTTCGCGATTGCTTTGTGCGAACGCAGAATCGGCATACGCAATTCCTCGAACCAAAAGTCCGTGACGGCGTCGCACGCTTCGGTCATGTAGCCCCGTCTTTGAAATTTTGGATCGAGCCAGAAGCCGCGATTTTCGTCGCTTGTTTTGCAAAGGTTGATGAATCCGATCATTCGCTCCGGCACGCTCTTCTGGCGAATCGTCCAATGCCATTCGTCGCCCCGTTCCATCGCGGGGAGCGCCAACTGCGACAGGTATTGCATTGCACCGTCGGGCGGGTAGGGCCAGGGAACCTTGGCGTTAAGAAATTTCACGATTTCCCACTGCGGAAAGATTTCCTCAATTTGCGCGGCGTCGGCGAGTTCGGCCGGTTTGAGGAGTAAGCGCGACGTCTCGAGGACGGGAACGATTGCCGCCATCTCAAATGCCTTTGAGCAGATGTCCCATCTTCGATTTCTTCGTTTCGAGATACCTGCGTGAGATCTTGGAAACGCGCGGCTGGCAGGGAACTCGCGCGACAACTTTTATGCCGGATTCTTCCAGCTGGCGAACCTTTTCCGGATTGTTCGATAACAGGCGGACCTTCTTTGCTCCGAGGGCCTTCAGAATTTCGGCGGGAAACTGGTATTCCCGCGCATCGGAGGCAAAGCCGAGCGCTTCGTTGGCCTCGACGGTGTCCAAGCCTTGATCCTGCAGCTGGTACGCGCGCAATTTGTTCATCAAGCCGATGCCGCGGCCTTCTTGCGGCAAGTACAGCAAAACGCCGGATGGCGCCCGGCCGATTTTTTCGAGAGAAAGCTCCAGTTGCGCGCGGCAGTCGCAGCGAAGGGAATTGAGCACGTCGCCGGTGAGGCATTGCGAATGCACGCGCACCAGCGGCGCCGTTTTTCCCCGTAAATTGCCGCGGACGAGCGCCACGGCTTCTTCCTGCGGCCCATTGCCGGTGAAGCCGTGAATCGTAAATTTTCCCCAGCGGGAGGGAAGTTCGGCGTGGGCGACATGCTTCACCCTGCGCTTCCTTGCGTTCTTCTTTTCGGCGTGCGTTTTTCCGGTCATGGGAATTGCCTAGTATATCAGGCTCGCCCGCACCGCCACGCAACGCCTGCCTTTACTTCGCGCGCCGGATTGGCTAGCGTAAGCGAAGAGTGTTTGCAGACGGCGATGGAATCGATCTTCTCAACCCGCGATTTTCTCTTCACTTTGTTGCTCAAGGTCGGCGTGGCGTCGTCGTTTGCCGCGCTGCTCGCACGGTGGAACACGTTTCGGCGCGTGCTCTTTACCGAAGAACGCGACCCGGATCAAAAACTGAAGCTGATGCTCTTCATGACGCCGCCGCTGATTCTCGGCGTGGCATTGCGTCTCGTTGGTCCCGCCTATCGTTTTGCCGACCTTTCGATCGAAGGCGCCTTTCTGATGGGTTTACTCGGTGGCCGCGTCGTGGGGCCGATTGGCGGCGCAATTGTCACGATTCCCGCCCTGGCTGCCCACGAGTGGCTGGCCATGCCGGCCGCATCGGCGGCGGGCCTGCTCGGCGGATTGATCCGGCAAGCGATTCCCAACAAAGAAGAGTTGTGGAACTTTGGTCCATTCACCTTCTTGAATATTCCCAAGGCCGTGGTGCGGTTGATGCGGCGCGCCGAGATTTCCTGGGAAATGCTGCCGCTCTTGACGTGCGTTGTGCTCGAGCTTGGCCGCGTGTCGCTTGGAATCGCCACCAAGCCGAAGTGGCTCTTTGCGATCGACCAGCATTGGAATTGGTGGCTGGCGCTGGCCGTCATCGCGACATTGATGTCCGTCGCGGCGCCGCTGAAAATCTGGAACAACACGCGCGTCGAGATGAATCTGCAGCGGCACCAGCAGTTGCTGCTGAAGGCGCGTATGGACGCGCTCTCCAGCCAGATCAATCCGCATTTTCTGTTCAACACGCTCAATACCGTTTCGTCGTTGATTCGCATGGACCCGGACACGGCGCGCGGCGTCGTGCTGAAACTGAGCAACATTCTTCGGCGGCTTTTGCGACGGCATGAGACCTTTGTGCCGCTCCGCGAAGAATTGCAATTCATCGACGATTATCTGGATATCGAAGTCGCGCGGTTCGGCAAAGACAATCTCGACATCGTGAAGCAGATCGATGACGCGGCGCTCGAAGCGTTTATCCCCAGCATGTTGCTGCAACCGATCGTGGAAAATTCCCTCAAACACGGCCTCGCGCCAAAGCTTGGGGGAGGGAAGATACAGCTTCGCGCCGTGCAAGTGAACGGCCGGTTGCAAATCGAAATTGAAGACAACGGCGTCGGCATCTCCGAGGAAAAAATGCCGCACGTTTACGTGGAAGGAATCGGCCTGAGCAACGTGCGCGAGCGGCTCCGCGTTTTGTACGGCGCCGATTTTCACCTCGACATGCAAAGCCGCCCCGGCGAAGGCACGCTCATCCGCATTGAAGTGCCGGAATTGACGCCGGCCCTGCAGGAAGTCGCCGCCGGCTAGTGCGACATACTCGTCAGGGCAGAATCGCCGGCTCAATGTCCGTTTTAGAAAAGTCGCCGCCCTTGAACAAGAGCGGCTCGTTCAGCGATTTCGCCAGGGCATATGAAAAACAATCGCCAAAATTCAGCTTAGCCGGATGTTGTCCGCGGCCGTACTTTGACCAGCCACGCTGTGCTAAATACGCCTGCTCCGGTGTAAAGGGTTCGATTAGGATGCTCGCTTGCCGAATAAAGTGTTCGAGATCCTGAAGCCCAGATGGCCCGATCTGTGATTCCACAACGATCGAAAGTTCCACATAGGTTGGCGCCGAGATGCGGCGAACTTCAGCCGCTTCGATCGCATCCGCGTAGTGGCTGGCGTCGGATTCGCGAAAAAGAATCGCCAGTACGGCCGAAGAATCCAGAATCATTTCGGCAAGCCGTGCTCGTCATATAGGAATTCGGCGTGATCAATCGGCGGTCCCTTCATGCGTTTGGAGAAAGATTCTCCAATGTCCAGCAACTCCTTCGCGAGATTCTTCTTCCTTTTCCTGCGGTCCCGAACTCGCTCGAGGCGCTCCTTCAGGGCGATCTTGACGGCCTTAGTCATCGTTTCGCCGGTCTCCTTCGCCAAAGACTGAGCAAGGAGGTGAGCTTCCTGATCTTTGATGTTAAGGCTCATATTCAATTGCCTTTCTACCATTACAGAACAAATTCTACCATGGTTCCTAAGGTTAGGCTGCAGGATTGGACGCAGACTGTAAAGCCCGAAAAATCGCGCTTGACAAATTACAGTAATGTCTGTTATTTCTGTCGTAACAGAAAATACGGATGGTGCCGCAATGACGCAAGCTCATTCCTCGGTCAACGAATCTCGGACGCTGCAAACGCCATTACGGATTGTCCTGGCAGGCGGCAGCGGCCACATTGGCAGGCTTTTAGGCCTGCATTTTTCCTCCCACGGGCACCTTGTGCGAGTTCTGTCCCGTCAGCGCGGTACGACTTCGTCAAATGCTGTCTGGTGGGATGGCCTGCATTTTGGCGACTGGGTAAAGGAATTGGACGGGGCGGACGTTCTTCTTAACTTATCGGGGAGAAGCGTTGACTGCCGCTATACTGCGGTTCACCGGTGGGAAATCATGGAATCGAGGGTCCGCTCCACGCAAATACTCGGCGAAGCGATCACCCGATTGGAAAAGGCTCCCCGCATTTGGCTCAATGCCAGCACGGCGACAATTTACCGCCACGAGTTCGTGAGGGACATGACTGAGGGCTCGGGAGAAATTGGCGGCGCAGAATCGAACCCTTCACGTTCGTGGAACTTCAGCATTGAGGTTGCAAAACGGTGGGAGGAGGCGTTCTGGGCTTGTGATACACAAGATACTCGAAAGGTCGCGCTTCGCAGTGCAATGGTCATGAGTCCAGACCGCGGCGGTGTCTTCGACGTATTGCTCCGCCTCGTTCGATTTGGACTCGGAGGATCGATCGGCGATGGCAGACAGTATGTTTCCTGGGTTCTAGACACCGATTTTGTCCGCGCGATTGACCACATCGTGTTGCACGAAAAAATTACTGGCGCCGTGAATATAGCTTCGCCCGGACCAATCCCGAACTCGGAATTCATGCAAATACTACGAAAGGCGTGGGGAGCGCGATTCGGAATGTCGGCACCGTTGCCGATATTGGAACTCGCGACGTTTCTTCTGCGGACAGAATCCGAACTGGTTTTAAAAAGCCGCCGGGTCGTTCCCCGGCGTCTGCTGGAAGATGGCTTCCGCTTTCAATTTACGAACTGGGCGGCAGCTGCGAGTGATTTGGTTGCCCGCTGGAAAAATAACCGCAGGCACGCCGTACCAGTTGGTGTTTTTCCACGTGCCGCAAGAAATGAGGCAGCATGAGCGAGCAAAATAAAGCGGAACAAGGCTTTCTGACACCCGTCGCGCAAAAATTCATCCTTCATTGGGGAGAGATGGGAACGCGGTGGGGCATTAACCGCACCGTGGCCCAAGTGCACGCACTGCTGTTTCTTTCGCCGAAGCCGGTTCCGGCGGACGAAATTTCCGCCACGTTGGCCGTGGCACGCTCCAACGTCAGCACCAGCCTGCGCGAATTGCAGGGTTGGGGCATCGTGCGCGTGGTCCATGTGCTCGGCGACCGCCGCGATCATTTCGAAAGCATCAAGGACGTGTGGGAGATTTTTCGCATCGTTTCGGAAGAGCGCAAACGGCGCGAAATCGATCCGACGCTGCGCGTCATCGGCGAATGCGTCGACGAACTGAAGAAAGACGCGAAGGGCGACGCCTACACGCGCGAGCGGCTTGAAAGCATGCTGGAATTTCTAACCGTCATGACGGGAATGTTTGAAGAAGTGCTTCGCATGCCCTCCGGCGCGCTGAAAGGCGTGGCCAAGCTTCGCGGCAAGGTCATCACTTTGTTGGGCAGCGGCATGAAGAAAGCGGCAGGGTAGCCGCATGATTTCCCTGGCCGATGTTTACACCGACCGCAAGGGACGGCACGCGCGCGGCTGGCTCTTCTTCGACGCCGATTGCAAATTCTGCACGCGCATCGCGCGCGGAATTGCTCCCATCCTCGAAAAAAACAATTTGGGCGTCGCGCCGCTGCAGGATCCCCGCGTCGGCGAATTGCTTGGCATGGCGCCGCAGGAACTTCTCCGAGAAATACGGTTTCTGCATTGCGACGGTCAGCACTTTGGCGGAGTGGACGCCGTCGTCGAAGTCGCCAGGGAAATCTGGTGGGGCCGCCCGCTCGTCTGGCTCTCCAAATTGCCCGGCATGATGCGCGTGCTTCGCACCGGCTACCACTGGGTCGCCGCACAGCGCAGTTGCGCCGCGGAAAAATGTGTTGCGCCTGAACTTTCGCGCAGAAGCTAGACGACGCGAACGACCAGAACGACCACGGAGAAATGCATGAAACCAGCAAACCTCTGGCATTGGGAAGGCCGTGCCAACCGGTCATTTTATTTAAAGGTTGGAGCCGGCGCCTTCTCCTTAAAAATCTTGATCGATTACTTGGTCATCACTTTTTTGTTTCACCGTGCGTGGAGCCCGCTCTTCTATTGGCGACCGTTCGGCGTCGTCCAAACCATCACTGGGAAAACAGGCGCCGATGCCGGAATGAGCCTCACAATGTTGTTCATCTCGCTGCCGTTCCTTTGGCTCGGTCTGGCAATGACGGTCAAGCGGCTCCGCGATGCCGGGCATCCGGTATGGCTCGTCTGTCTGTTTTTTGTCCCACTCGTAAATCTGGTGTATTTCGCGGTGCTTTGTTTCTTGCCATCCGTGGAAGTATCGCTGATCGAGGAAGCCGCACCGTGGCCCGCGGTACGTCCGCTGGACCGCTGGATTCCGCACACGCAGTTCGGCAGCGCGATTCTTGCCATCGGATTAACGACGCTTCTCGGTCTCCTTTTTGCCGCGCTTGGCACGCAAGTGGTCGCGACCTACGGCTGGGGACTCTTCGTCGCGTTGCCGTTTTGCCTCGGTCTCTTCAGCGTCCTTCTGCACAGCTATCATGCGCCGCGCAATTTCGGCGATTGCGTGTTGGTTTCCATTATTCCCATCGGCATCTTGGGTTTGCTCCTCTTGGCCGTTGCCATGGAAGGATTGATTTGTATCGTGATGGCGGCGCCGATTGCTTGCATCCTCGCTTTGCTCGGCGGCTCGCTCGGATTCGGCATTCAGGCCGCGCATTGGGCGCGCCGGCACACTCCCGCGCTGCTGTCCGTCGTCGTCTTGCTCACACCGTCTTTTTTTGGCGTCGAACATTTCCTCAAGCCCCAGCCGGGGATCTTCGAGGTGAAATCCGCAATGGAAGTGAACGCGCCGCCGGAGCGCGTCTGGCAGCAAGTGGTTTCCTTTGCGGAAATTCCGCCGCCGCAGGAAGCCATATTTCGCGCCGGGATCGCTTATCCAATTCGCGCCGAAATCTCTGGCCATGGACCGGGCGCGGTGAGGCATTGCGTTTTCTCCACCGGTCCGTTCGTCGAGCCGATCACCGTGTGGGACGAACCGCGCCTGCTTCGCTTCAGCGTCACCGCAAATCCGGCTCCCATGAACGAGTTGACGCCGTACTCTCACATCGAACCAGCACATCTGCACGGCTACTTTGAATCGCATCAAGGGCAGTTCTTGCTAACGCCTTTGCCCGGCGGCCGCACCCTTCTTGAAGGAACAACGTGGTACAGCCACACCATGTGGCCCGAGCAGTACTGGCATTTCTGGTCGGACTACATCATTCACCACATTCACCTCCGCGTGCTGCGCCACATAAAGACGCAGACCGAAGCTTTGCCGCGCTAATCGATATTCTGAATCAGCGGAATTGCTCAGGCCGTCGCCGCGCGCGTTTCAGACAAGACGCGCTGATAGTACCGCTCGTAAGCGGGAATCACGTCGTTCGCGCAGAATTTTTTCTTGGCGTTGAAGCGGGCCAGCTTGCCCATTTCGCGGCCGCGGTCCGCGCGGGAAAGTATTTCAATCGCAAAACGGCCCGCGCCGGCCACGTCCTGCGGTTCCACCAAAAAGCCGTCCACGCCGTGTTCGACCACTTCCGGAACCCCGCCCACATTCGTCGCAATCACCGGCACTTCGCACGCCATCGCTTCAAGCGCCGCAAGTCCGAACGATTCGAGCTGCGAAGGCAGCAAAAACAGATCCGCCTCGCTCAACAATTGATACACCTGATCTTGCTTGCCAAGAAAGTGCACGTCTTTTTGCAATTTCTTTTTGCGAACCAGATATTCCGCCGCGCCCCGGTCCGGACCATCGCCGATCAAAACCAATTTCGCCGGCATCTTCGCGCGCACCAGCGCAAAGGTTTCCACCGCGTCCGTTATCCGTTTCACCGGCCGGAAATTCGACAGGTGCATCACAATCGGCTCGCCGCCCGGCGCCCATTTCGCGCGCAGCGTCTCATCCGGCTTGCGCGTATACAAATCGCAATTCACAAAATTGGGAATCACTTCGATCGGCCGCTTGATGTCGAAGTCCCTGATCGTCTGGTTCAGCAAATAGCGCGAAATGGAGGTCACGCCGTCGCTTTGCTCGATCGAGTATTTTGTAATCGGCAAATAGCTGCGATTGCTGCCGACGAGCGTAATGTCCGTTCCATGCAAAGTCGTGATAAACGGCAACCGCCGCGGCGCCGCCATCGAACGCGCCAGCATCGCGCTCACCGAATGGGGAATCGCGTAATGCACATGCAGCAAATCGAGCGATTCGGATTCGAACACCTCGAGCATCTTCGTCGCCAGCGCCAGCGTGTACGGCGGGTGATCGAACAGCGGATACGACGCGACTTCCACTTCGTGAAAATGAATGCGCGGATCGGCCAGATTCATGCGAATCGGCGGCGCATAACTGATGAAGTGAATATCGTGGCCGCGCGCGGCCAGTTCCTGGCCCAGTTCCGTCGCCACGACGCCGGAACCGCCATAAGTCGGATAGCAAGTGATGCCGATGCGCATGAGCTTCGAGCGGTTCTCCTGGAGAGCGTCTCGATACGATACCGCAAGTTCTGCTGAAAACGAGCGACTCGCGCTACAATTCTGCGCGCGAGAAAACTGGTTCTTTAGACGCGGGAGGGTGGCGTTTCGTGACACGTCTGGCGGGCAAAGTTGCATTAATTACCGGTGGCGGGACCGGCATTGGCCGCAGCACCGCCCTGGCCTTTGCGCGCGAGGGCGCCAAAGTGGCGGTCGCGGGCCGGCGCATGGAAAAGCTGCAGGAGGTCGTCGCGGAGATTCGCGCGTCCGGAGGCGAAGCGATTGCCGTGGCTTGCGACGTAAGCCGCGCCGCCGACGCGTTAAACGCCGTCGGCAATGTCGTCGCCACATTCGGAAAGCTCAACGTTCTGGTCAACAACGCCGGCGCGCTCAGCGTTTCCACCATCGAAGAAATTTCCGAAGACGAGTGGGACCGCCTCGTCGACGCAAATCTCAAAGGGCCATTTCTCATGTGCCGCGCCGCGTTGCCCGAATTCCGCAAAGCCGGCGGCGGAACGATCGTCAATATCGGCTCGGTACTCGGCCTGGTCGCAATGAAAAAACGAGCCGCGTATTGCGCTTCCAAAGGCGGCGTGACGCTGTTGACCAAAGCCATCGCCATCGATCATGGCCACGAAAATATTCGCGCCAATTGCATCTGCCCTTCCATCGTCGAAACCGATCTCGTCAGCCAGCTCTTTAGCACTCCGGATGGCGACAAAGTGAAACGCGATCGCCTAGCCACCATTCCGCTCGGCCGCTTCGGCAAGCCGGCCGACATCGCCGACCTTGCCGTTTTTCTCGCTTCGGACGAATCTTCCTGGCTCACCGGAGCCGCGATTCCGCTCGATGGCGGACTTACCGCCGCATGACGCAAAAAGGAATACAAATGGCCAGTGCCGCACCAATGATCACTAAATCAATTCTTCGGTCGACGCGCAAGCGCATGAAGTCCAGCCGCTTGCCGGCGTTGCTCGGCTTTCATGTGGATTCGCTCGCGCCCGGTCGCGCCGTGCTTTCCATGCAAGTGAAGGATTTGCACAAGCAAATTCACGACGTCGTTCACGGCGGCGTGCTCGCGGCGCTCGCGGACACCGCCGCCGCCATCGCCGCCTACACCGTCGTGCCGCGAGGCGCCGAACTTGCCACTATCGAGCTCAAAATAAATTATTTGTCGGCGGTTCCCGGCGGAAAAATCAAGGCGGAAGGCAAAGTGCTCCGCGCGGGCAGAAATTTCGTGGTGACGGAGTGTGAAGTGTTCAACGCCAAAGGCGGATTGGCGGCGAAAGCTTTGTTGACGTTTGGCGCTGCCGGCGGCCATTCGATCGATCCAGCCGGCCAGGCCGCGGAAAAGTAAACTTACTCCGCGCCGCCCTGCGACGATTCCTCGCCGTCCTTATAAACGTACTTGATCACGCGCTTGAAGATGAGCAGGTTCGGGCTGCCCTGGCGCGTGAGCTTGATGCAATCGCGGTCATACCACTCGATCGTTCCGCGCAGCTCTTCGCCCGATTCCAGCACGATCGTCATCGGCGTGTGGGTCTGCATCTGTTTGACCCAGTAGAAATTTTCGGCGTGAGTTGTTTCAGGAGGGGCGGGCTTCTTGCTCGGTGCCGGTCCGTTAGAATTCATGCGAGGAGGATTCTGCTCTTTGACGTCCTGAAATCCAGGACGAAACATTCTGCGATTCACCATTTTGGCTCCTCAGTACCCGAATGGGGGGTGGTATTGGGCGTCTGGTTCTGAGATGCACCCGGGGCCCTTCCGGTTACGGTCGAGCCGAAAAAATCTCGCGTTTTCTTTCCTCACCGTATCGCCACCGCGGTGCAAAGCCTCGGTCATCGCTCAATCGTTCGGCGCCAGCGAAATCGCCAGCGCATCGAGGCCGAGTTGTCGGTTCAAGTTGCGCCGCGCGCCAAAGGAAACCTCGTCCAGCCCTTCGATCGCCCGCATCACCCAGCGCGAGTCCACCGATTTGCTCAAAGCTTCCAAATCTGTTGTAAGCAATGGATTCCGCAGATGGGGGTGTTTCGTGCCGCTCGTCAATTCCAGCAAATCGCTCAATAATCCGTAGAAAACCGCGAGTTGCGCCTCGAACGAATCTTCGCGATCCTTCGCCATCGCCGAAGTTTCCGCAAAAAGCTGCGAAAATCCCTGTCCCCGCGCGGCCCGCTCCAGGATTCGCAGCGCCGATTGCCTCCGCCTCGTGGCCGTTTCCACGTCCATTTCCAGCGCAAGCCCCGGGCTGCCTTCGGAAAGTTGTGCCGCTTGCCGGATTTGCGCCGGCGACTTGTCCGTTTTCTCCTGCAATACGCGTTCCACGTCCGCCGGCGCCAGCGGCGCAAAATGAAATTGCATGCACCGCGAAATAATTGTCGGCAGCAGGGAATAAGGGGAAGGCGCCGTCAGTATTAGTGTTGCGGAGCCAGGTGGCTCTTCCAGGATTTTCAGCAGGACGTTTTGTACCTCCCAGCGCATCGTTTCCGCGCTGTCGAAAATAAACACGCGTCGCCGTGCCATCGGCTGGAAATACGCCGCGCGTTGCGCCGCGCGAATCTGGCCAATTCGCAGCATCGGCCGCGCCACCGGATTTTTCAGGCGCACCGGATCGGGCACGAGCGCCCATACGTCCGGATGGCTTTGCAGGATTAGCGGAACTCGTTCCACCGTCGCCGCGTCGGCGCTTTCGCCGCGCTCCGCCAAGCCTTGCTCGATGAGCCGTTGCGGCTCCGCCAGCAGCGCAATGCGCTTGCACGTTTCGCACTCGCCGCACGAATCGTCCGCGAGCCGCTCGCAATTTGCCGCCTGTGCCAGGAGCCGCGCCAGCGTGAATTTGCCCACGCCCCGCGGTCCGGAAAACAGGAGCGCGTGCGGCACGCGCCCGCTTTTCAGCGCGCCCTGCAGCGCCGCCACGATCCGTCCATTGCCAAGAAACTCGGAAAAGGGCATGTCAGCGCCGTCCTTCGTCCGCCAGCAGCGGACTCACCGCCTTCAGTATGTCCGCCAAAATTTCTTCCGGCGTGCGCATCGCCTTTCGCATCGCGTCGTAACATTGAATCGTCGCCCACGGCGTCTGCCGCGAAAGCGAATCGTACATTCCCGCGGCTTCTTCCAGGTGCCGTATGTTCGCTTCCAAAATGTCGTGTGTCGACTCCGTGTACGACCGCGACGGTTTTTTCTTCACCAGCAATTGCGCTTCATGCGGCGGCACGCGCAGATAGAGCACGAGGTCTTCGCGCGGCAAATCGTAAATCCCGTACTCCAGATGTTCAATCCACGTCAAAAAATCCCCGCGCTTTTCCGCCGGCACTCGCGCCGTTTGGTGAGCAAGGTTCGACGCCACGTATCGATCCGCCAGCACAATCGCTCCCCGGCTGAGCGAAGTCACGATCTTCGATTTCGCCTCAAAGCGGTCTCCGGCATAGAGCAACGCGGAAAAATGCGGATCCACTTTGTCGAGCGGGCCCAGGTCTCCATTCAAGAATTGCCCAACCATTCTGCCAAACCACGATTCATATTGCGGAAAGCCGGTCGAATAGACGGCGAATCCGCGCGAACTCAGTTCTTGCTCGAGCAGGCGCACCTGCGTGTTCTTTCCGCTGCCGTCGATGCCTTCGATTGCGATTAGTTTTCCGCGTGTCATACCGTTCCAATTTGACTGGTCGACAGTCTAACCGCTGCAGTTCAGCGCCGCAACGTGGCATGTTACGATGAAAAATTCCCGATGAGCGCGCAAACGATTCAGAAAAACGTCGAACTCCTCCGCGAACGCATCGCGCGCGCCGCGGAAAGCGTTGGCCGCCGCGCGCAAGAAATCACCCTCATCGGCGTGTCAAAAACGCGCCCCGCCTCCGACATCGCCGACGCCTTCAGCGCCGGCCTCGTTCATTTTGGCGAAAATCGCGTGCAAGAGTGGGAAGGGAAGCGCGGTGAAATTTCGGGTCTCGCGGCCGAGTGGCATCTCATCGGCCATCTGCAGTCCAACAAGGCCGCCCGCGCCGCTCGCCTGTTTCACAGCGTCGATTCCGTGGACGGCGTTGCGCTCGCCGAACGGTTGGATCGCGCCCGCGAAGAATTCTCGCCTTCCGAAAAATTGCGCGTCCTTGTCGAAGTTCACATCGCCGGAGAAGAATCGAAAAGCGGCGCTTCGATTTCCGAGCTCCCCGCGCTTGCCGAACGCCTTCTCCAATTTCGCAATCTGCACTTCGCCGGATTGATGTGCATCCCGCCCTATCTCGAAAACATCGAGGAGGTGCGTCCCTATTTCCGCAAATTGCGCGAATTGCGCGACGCCTTGCAAACGCAATTGCGCCACGACTTGCCCGTGCTCTCCATGGGCATGTCGCACGATTTTGAAGCGGCCATCGTCGAGGGCGCCACGGAGGTCCGCGTCGGCACCGCGCTTTTCGGCGCGCGCCAAACCGCTTGATGCCTGCAACGCTTACCTTCCATGAACAAGATGGCGCGGTGGTTTTCACCGTGCGCGTGCAGCCGCGCGCCCGCCGCGACGAAATTTCCGGTGTCGTCGAAGGCGCATTGAAAATCCGGCTCCGCGCGCCCGCCGTGGAAAATCGCGCCAACGAAGCTCTCTGTGAATTCCTCGCCGGTCTTTTGAAAAGGCCCAAATCGGCTGTTAGAATCCTCACGGGCGACCGCGGCCGAACCAAGCGCGTCGCCATCGATGGCGTCACAGGTCGGCAAGTGGAATCCTTGCTGCTCTTCGAAGCCTGACGCCAGGGAATTGAGGAACATGTCTTTCCATCTTTCGGAAATGCAGGGCGATTTGCGCGCCGCCGGCCTTCACGGCTGGCTTTTTTACGATTTTCGCGGCCGCGATCCGATCGCGCACCGCGTCCTCGGCTTGCCTCACGCCTTGCGCACTCGCCGCTGGTTTTATTTCGTTCCCGCCAAAGGCGCGCCGAAAAAACTCGTTCACAAGATTGAAGCCGAATCTCTCGCCGCCGTCCCCGGCGAAACACTCTTTTACTCCGCGCAGGAAGAGTTGCGCGGCAATCTGAAGAAACTTCTCGGTCGCGCCAAAAAAATCGCCATGCAATACTCGCCGAAAAACGAGATTCCCTACGTCGCCATGGTGGACGCCGGCACGATCGAACTCGTCCGTTCCACCGGCGCCAAAGTCGTCAGCTCCGCCGATCTCGTTCAGAAATACGAAGCCGTCTGGTCGCCCGCGCAGTTCGAATCGCATCTCTACGCCGCCAAACACGTTGACCGCATCGTCGCCGAAGCCTTCGAGCTCGCCGCCCGCGGCGTTCGCGAAGGCAAGCCGCAAACCGAATTCGCGCTTCAGGAATGGATCTTGCAACAATTCGCCGCCGCCGGCCTTACCACCGACGACGGTCCGGACGTCGCCGTCAATGCCCACGCCAGCGATCCGCACTATGGCCCCTCCGCCGACCGCCCCACTCCGATCAAAGAGGGCGATCTTCTCCTCCTCGACGTTTGGGCCCGGCGCAATACTCCCGCCAGCGTCTATTACGACATCACCTGGGTCGGCTATCTCGGCGCCAAGCCGCCTGAAAAAATCGCAAAAGTTTTTCTTGCCGTGCGCGACGCGCGCGATAAAGCCGTCGACTTGATTCTCTCCGCCGTCGCCAAAGGCAAGCCGCTCGAGGGCTGGCAAGTGGACAAGGCCGCCCGCGGCGTCATCGAAAAAGCCGGCTACGGGAAATATTTTTTCCATCGCACCGGCCACAACATTGGCACTTCCATTCACGGCAATGGCGCCAACATGGACGGCATCGAAACTCACGACGTCCGTCATCTGATTCCCGGCACCTGCACGTCCATCGAACCCGGCATCTACCTTCCCGAATTTGGCATTCGCAGCGAAGTGAACGTGTATATCGGCGAAAAAGAAGCGCGCGTCACCGGCGCGATTCAGAAAGAGATTCTGGCGCTTCTCGCCTGACCCGTCGATGTCCATGGATGAACCCGCCAACGACGTACCGCAAGCGCAGCAAGCGCCGCTGCCCGTTCATTCGCAAGGCGAAGACGGCCGCGAAATGTTCGCCATCGCCATCTGCATCGCCGCGTGGGCCATTCCGGGCCTCGGCCATGCTCTGCAAAAAATGTGGGGCCGCGCTCTCGCCTTATTTCTTGCCGTAGCGGCGCTCATTCTTCTCGGCGCGGGCATGCGCGGCAATGTTTTCACCTCGCGCGGCGAAGACGCTTTCGCAACTCTCGGCTATTTTGCGGACCTCGGCTCGGGCAGCCTCTATCTTCTTGCACGCGTCGCCGAATCCGCCGGGCCAGACGTCTCTCACTCCACCGGAGACTACGGCACTCGCTTCATCGCAACCGCCGGCGTACTGAATCTCCTCGCCGCTCTCCATGCCTACGAAGCCGCTCGCGGACGAAAGGCCTGACGTGCCACCTCTGCCCGCGCCCGTCCACGTTTCCTTCACTCACCTTCAATCCATGCTTCTTTTCGCGTTGATCATCTCGCTCGCCTTCGGCACGCTCGGCCGCCGCCGCCCCGCCGACCGCATCCGCTACGCCGCCTGGTCGTTCGTCCTGTTCATGCTCATCGGCATCGCCATCGCCTGGGCCATTTACCCATTTTCGAGATAGCCCATTTCACAAGCGCAAAAATAAACGCGGAAGGGCTCGCATGCCCTCCCGCGTTATCATGCTCGGTCGCAACCGGGTGTCGGTACTTCGCTTTGCCGCTCGTCTCGCGCCTTAGTACTTGCTCCAGGAAAACGAACTCAGCATGTAATTGCCAACGGTAAACAGCTTCCGCTGCAGTTTCCGGTCATAGTGAATCGCGCCGTTACCCACGTCGCTCACCGTGTTTCCAATGACCGCGCCATAGAAGGCGCCATTGCCTTTAAAGCTGATGGCCGCGCCCGGCGCGTACACAACCGCCGCACTCGCGCCATTGCCGGCGACCTTGATAGTCCCCGACCCTGCGTAATTGAGCTGCAACATCGTCGAATCGTAAGTCGGGTTGGAAAACCCGTTGCCGGTCAAAGTAATCGGGGTCGCGTTGTTGTTGCCCGCCACGTTGATGATCACCGGACCGTACAAGCCCGTCACCGGATCGGGAAGGATCACAATTGACGCATTTCCCGACACGGAAACGCTGTTGATGTTGTACGTACCTGGATAAAGACCTACGACATCGTTACCGGCCAAGTTGATGTCTCCGTATAAACCCGCTGGGCCAGTTGCTGTGCTTGTGCAGGGGGGAACCAGAACCAGCGCCAACGGGTTACAGAGATTAGTAGAACTGTTGATATTCGTTGTGCCTGGTGAGGGTATGGTTGGCAGCGGCAGGTTAATCGCCTGGGGAAGCTCTATGATTCCGCCGGAAATCTGCGTGGAGCTTCCGCTCAGCGCTGTGACGTTTCCTGCCGTGCACGACCCGACGCCAACGCGCGGCGTCGAAAGCGATCCATATATCTGCACGTTGTTCCCGCTATCCGATTGGTTGCCGTTCGTTCCGACGTTTCCCGCGAAGTTTTGGAAGGTCGGCGAACCGGTGGCCGCGCCGCTTGCCGCTACTGCAATACTTCCCGAATCATAACTATCCGTCGTGCCATTTCCTGTGAACGATAAGGCGCCGCAGCCTCCTCCCGTGGCGAACGCCGCGAACGCAAACGTCGGCGACACTTGCCGTTCGAGCACTGCGGAGACTTCTGACTCCGCCGTTCGCACGCCCGTCATGTCGCCATGGGCCGTAATCTGCCAGGTTTGCACGGTCAAAGGCGTCGTCGATCCGAACGGTGTAACCTGCGCCATCGCCATTAACTGAGCGGAGGCCGTGTAGTTCACCTGTGCCGGTCCCGCTGTCAGCGTTGTTCCGGCAGCGTGGCTGTTTGTCGCGCTGTTGAACGCGCTGCGAATTCCACTATTCGGGTAGTTGGCGGAAATTCCCGGTATCGATGACAGCTTGATGTTATTCCCGGCCAAGTCCGTTACGGGGTACACACTCGTATTGAACGCCGTTGTAGAAGCGGGCGGCGTATAGGTGTACATCAGGTAGTTCGCTGCGGCATTGATTCCCGCCTCCGCGCCGTAGCGCGTCTGCGTCATCATCTTGTAGTTCATGCCCGACCACGTTTCCGATTGCGACAGGAACATCAGCGATGCTCCCATCACGGAAAGGATCAGCAGGAATATCAATGCGAAGATGAGTGCGCTGCCTTTTTGTTTGAATGATTTCATTTTCATGATCTGTGTCCTCTCTCTCCTCGCTGCTTACGGATTCGTCGGATAGAGCGCAACAACTGTCGGCGGCGTTGGCTGCACCCGGTCCGTCAGATTCCCGCTATAAAGCTCCCACGCGTTGAACACGTTACGGGGAGATACGTTCAGCAAAGCCTTTGTCTCCGGCTGGAATTGATGGGTCGTCGGGTCTTGCAACTCCGTTTGCACCGTCAACGTCACCTCGACGTTCGTCACAAAGTCTCCGGTCGCGCCCGCCGTTGCTCCGACGTGTTTGATCTGATACAGGAAGCACGGGAACGCGTTGCCATTCTGGTCGTTAGGGTTGTTCAACACGTTGTTCAAAAGGATCATGCTGGTGTCGTTGTTCGGCACCGCCGCCGCGTTCCACGCCACCTCGTTTCTGTAAAGGTATCCTGGTGCGGTCGTGGTTCCTTGTTGGCAGGTATACACGACATAGACCATGTTCCCGTCGCCGTTGATGTCTCCAAACATCTTCAGATGGTTGGCATCCGATCCGCCGACCTGCGTGTTGGGGATGATTCCCCATTGAAATGAGCCTTGCACGCTGACCGGGACGCCGACATTGTGATTCTTGCTAAAAGTAGCCGTCACTGGATTCGCGCACGGAGTTCCGCACGTAATCTGCACGCTTTCCTGCAGCGGACCGTTCGCAACATTCGCCCCGCCGTCCACCGTGATCCATTCGCCGTTAAAAAGGCTCGGTACTGCCGTGTCTGGACTGATCGTAACTGGCAGCGTGACCGATCCCGTCACTGGATTAATCGCGACCTGCGTCAGCATGGTCATCGTTTGGGGACCCGTGCCCGTCGCGTTCAGTGGTGCTGCGATTCTGCCTGCCTGGCCGATCTCCTGCTGCAATAGCTCGGTCGCGCTGCGTACGCTCGTGTGCATTTCGGTGCGGTTGGTAATCGTGCCCTGCGTGTTCATCGTCCGCAGAGTTCCGTACATCACAATGGCTCCGACTCCGAGAAGCACCGCCATCGCTATCATTGATTCCAGTAGCGAAAATCCCGCTGCCAATTGCTCTCTGTTTGCGCTCTTAATTTTTTGCAGCGTCATAAAATCTCCTCAGAATGGGTACGACTTGAGCGACACGACCGTCGCGTTCGGCGGCAAAGCGTTTGGGCCCACGCCCGCGCGCACCTGGCACTTCACGGAAATCTGTTTTAGCAGCGTCGTTCCCGCCGGGACGCTTATTTGCCATACACGGATGTACTCCCATCCGGCGTTGGCTGCAACGGGGTTGCCGTTTCCATCCACGTAGTCCACATAACCCACCACGGGACCGTTCACGTTAAGCCCGCCGCCCGTCAAAGGCGTCGGCGTGGTGCTGGCTTTGTTCGTGCAATCGCCCAATCCCGTTCCACCGGTCGACGCCGCTGGAAACACCGTCGTATCCGTCTGCCCATCGCAAAAAGTCAGCGCGAGCAATTGCTCCATCTTGTCCTGCGCGTATTCCGCGGTTCGAGCTTGCAGGTGTCCCTGGTTTTCCGTCGTGGTCATCGAGATTGCCGCAAGAGTCATAACGCCGACCGCCACCACCAGCAACACACCCAGCGCGATCACCGTTTCGATCAGTGCCATGCCTGCTTGCTTCTTGCTCTTCCGTAATTTCAATTTGTTCTTTTTGCTTTGCATGGTTCGTCCTTAGCGGTGCTGCCAGCTGGTCTGCGACACGTTCGTCGCCCAAACTTGTATTGCACCCGTGGCTCGTACCGTCACGCCCCAAACGTTTCGATTGTCGGTGATGTAAAACGCGTCCTGCGCGCCCGTCAACGGCGCACCCGTCAATCCGTTGATTGGAATACCGCGCGAGTTGAATACGATGCAGGCCGTGTTATTAATCAAACCGCCCGCCCCATCGTCGCACTTGGCTGCCTGAGCGATCGTCGTCTGTGGGTTCGGCGCTCCCGCGCCTACCCCTCCCGTGCCATAGGTGACGCCCACGGAAAGGTTCTGTACGGGGCTGGTTCCTGCCACGGTGCACGAGTTGTTTACGTCGCCGTCCGTCTGCCAGCAGTTTCCGGTCTTGTTCCAAATTTCAAGGTGATAGGTGTTTGCGTTCAAGTCGGCATAAGCGCGGGCGCGCGTAAAATCCGCTGCCGCCCGCATCTTCGCCTGCGCCACTGCGCCGTTGATGTTCCGCATATCGCCGGACAGACGCAGATAACGCGTCATCGACTGATAGCCCGGTATCGCCAGCGCGGCGAGCACCAGCGCTATAACCATTACAATCAGAAGCTCAATAATTGAAAATCCGCGCTGCTTTCGCATTTTTCCGTTCGCGTTGCATTTTCTCTTCGTCACGTTCATCCGTTCCGTCCCATCTGCGTCCACAGATTGAATTCACACTTTGGCCGGACTGGCGATCCAGTCGCCAGCGACAGTAGTCATGCATGACGGTGGCCAGTCGTGGCCTCCCATTAAGCCGCTTAAAATCAACGATTTACGGCATTGCACGAGGTCTCGCCTGTTCAGGACGAACAGGCAATGTTTCAAAAGGTTACAAAACGTGGCACCCGCAAACCAGCCTAATCACGCCGCCCAATTCCTCTCGAACGGCCCGCGGTCAAACGAACCTGCTTGCCCGGCAGCAAGTCCTTATCTCGTCGCAGCAGCGCCGCTCGCCAACGCAACTTCTCACCCGTCCACCGGCCACGCTTGTTTTTGCAGCAATCGGAGTGCGCTCGCCGCTCGACAGATTTTTTCCTCGAATGTTATGATGTTTCAGTCGGGCCGAGGTAGCTCAGTGGTAGAGCAGCCGATTCGTAATCGGCAGGTCGCGAGTTCAACTCTCGCCCTCGGCTCCAGTTTTCCGCCCGCGTTTTTCTCACCCTAGTTCAGCTTTACGTTCTTCGCCAAAACCCATCCTTCTTTCCCGTCCGCGGCTTTCACGTGGTAATACTTGTTCGTCTTGCCCGCTTCTAGTAGCGTCACCGTCGCGCCTTTTTGTAGCGTTTCAATTGCCGCGTGCGCGCTCGATGCATCCGTTCGCAGTTCGGCGCTTCGCGTTGTCACGCCCGTTCGCATCGTCGGCGCGGGTGTCGGCGTCGGCGCCGGAACGCCGTGCCCTCCCAATACCTCTTCCAGCACCGCCGCAAGCCTCAGCCCCGCCATCGCCAGTCGCTTATCCACCACTTGAATCTGCGCGTTGTAATACGCATCGTCCACCGCGCCGCCATCGTCGAGCCACGCCGCTTGTCCCGCCGCGTGCGATTCATTCGCCCAATCCGCGGGATTCCCGCTCGCCGTCATGTGATTCGCCGCGATCATCTGTTGCAGCTTCTGCGTGTACGCGTTCACGTCCATCCCGGTGTGCGTAATCATTCCGCTGTCCCACGCCGCATGAAGATTGCACGGCCTCCCGTTGCAGCTCGTCGATCCAAACAGCGAAATGTGAATGTCGTTCCCTCCGCGCGCGTCGCCCACCGCATGAAACGGCTGATGCACGTCCCCAACGAAATGCACGATGAACTGCAGCGCTTCTTGCCGCTCCGTCGCCGTCTTCGTCGTATCGGCCAGCACTTGCTTGAAAAACGTAATCCGGTCCACCACGCAGTTCATGTGATCCGTCACCGCGCCGGGGTGCGAGTCATTCGGCAAAAAACAATCGCGGCCGTCGTCAAACGTCGCGGCGCTCCGCGGAATGTCCACAAAGTGCCAGTTGTAAGTTTCTTGCCGCGCTTGCCGAATTTGGTCCGCCCAGTTTGCCACCGACGCCAGCGACGCGTTCCCCAGAATCGATTGAACGCCCGCCTTCGCCGTGTCGCTCAGCATCGCTTGCGCCAGCGTTCCGACAATTTCGTGTCCTTCCGGGCCCCATGCCTGCACCGTCGCGGGCAGGAACACCAGCAGCATCGACGCACTCACACAAATCAATTTTTTCATGACGAATTTCCTCGCGGGTTTTTCTGGGAGAGAATCGAACGGAATCCTGCCTGCTCGCCTGCTACTTAACCATCGCGAATCGCTCCGGTCAAGCGGGAATACTCCCATCCGTCGGCAGTCTCGCTACGGTTTCTTCCGCTGTTGTTGCTGTTGCTTTTCTGTCTCGTTAAAAATCTTGCGAAACTCCTCCCCCGCCGGCACCTCCGGCGACTTCAATCCATTTTTCGCCACATACCGCCAAATCGGCGCTCGGCTCGTCGCATCGCCCGCAGTCCCATAGGACGTACCGTCGTAAACCACGAACGAATCTTCCGACGCACCCACTCCCACCTGCGGTTGCGGGCGTCCGCTCTGCGGGTCGCTCTGCGTTCCGTCAGGGGACTGGCCATTTTGCCCGCCGATGCGGATTCCATTGTCGTTCGGTTGGATGATCACCGGTCGGTTATTCGGCGATGTTCCTCCGCCTGTAACCGTCGGCTGCGTCATTTTCCCGTTGCCTTTGCGAACGACAATAATCAAATCGGGGCTCATTGAGCTCAATACCGGCCGCAGCCGCCCCCACTTCGTCAGCGCTTTTTCCACGTCTTCCTGCGCCGTCTTGTCCGCCATCGGTGCGGTCGGCGAAACGCCCGCGTCCGGGTCAATGATCACCGCCGCCGTCCGCACATTCAAAACTTGCACGGGCAGCACCGGCTTTTTCTTTTCATTGCCCGCCGCCGAACAAATCAGCAGCAGCAACGCAATCGACACGCTGTAACTTCGGCGCATAAACGCCTCCAAGCCAAATCTTGTCCACGACTCTATCTCACAATGGAACGCGCGCCCATCAAACTTCGTTTTCACCAAGCCGTCCGCCTCGCTGCCTCCAATTCGTCCCGGTTTTCCTGCACAATATCAGCTCCATGTTCGCCTCTCGCACCAACTGGAATCTCGCCGAAAATCGCCTCACGCTCGCGCTCGCCGCGCATCGTTCGAGCGGCCGTCCTCTCTTCGATCTCACCGTCTCCAATCCCACCGCGTGCGGCTTCACCTACGACGAATCCGCAATTCTCTCCGCGCTGCACTCGCCCTCGTCGTTGCAGTACGAACCCGCCGCGCAAGGTCTCCTCTCCGCCCGCGAAGCCGTCGCAAATTACTATCTGGAAAAAAACGCCGAGGTCTCTCCCTCCGACCTCTTTCTCACCACCAGTACCAGCGAAGCCTACACGTATCTCTTCCGCTTGCTCTGCAATCCCGGCGACGAGGTTCTCATTCCCACTCCGAGCTATCCGCTCTTCGATTTTCTCGCCGACATCAATGACGTCCGCCTCGTCCGCTATCCGCTTCTCTACGACCACGGCTGGCAGCTCGACCTTCCCGCCTTCGAACGCGCCATCTCTCCTCTCACTCGCGCCGCCATCGTCGTTCATCCCAACAATCCCACCGGCCACTACGCCAAATCGCAAGAGCAGTCGCAGCTCTCCGCCCTCTGCGCCAAAAATAATCTCGCCATCGTCGCCGACGAAGTTTTTCTCGATTTCGCGCTCGAGGCAATCACCGTCAAAACCTTCGCCGCACAATCCGCGGCGCTCACTTTCACCTTGAGCGGCCTCTCCAAACTTTGCGGCCTGCCGCAAATGAAATCCGCCTGGATCGCCATTTCCGGTCCCGACCCTCTCAAAAGCAGCGCGCGCGAACGTCTCGATGTCATCTCCGATTCCTACCTTTCCATGAATGCGCCCGTCCAGTACGCGCTTCCCGCTCTCCTCGCCACACGCACCGCGTTTCAGCTTCAGCTTATGGAGCGCGTTCGCGCCAATTTGTCCGCACTCGACGCGCAACTCGCGAATCATTCCGTTTGCTCCCGCCTTCCGCTCGAAGCCGGCTGGAACGTCATCCTCCGCGTCCCCGCCACCAGTTCCGACGAAGAGCTCGCCCTCACGCTCGTTGCGCAACACGGCGTCCTCGTTCACCCCGGCCACTTCTACGATTTTTCTCGCGATGGTTTTCTGGTTTTAAGTCTGATCGTGCCGGAAAAAGAGTTCGCCGAAGGCGCACGCCGCCTTCTCCGCTTTTTCCCCGAATAAGCGATGCCCGGGCAGGGAATTACGAAGTTGCCTTCGCCTCGTGCTGCAATTCGTGGTGGCGCGCGCCGCCCGGAATGATCGTCCGCACAATCACGTACAGCAGCGGAATGAACAAAAGATTCAGCGTCGTCGCCGCAATCATTCCGCCAAATACCGTCGTGCCCACGGAAATTCTTCCCGCTTTTCCCGCGCCCGTCGCCAGCACCAATGGCACCACTCCCAAAATAAACGCAAACGAAGTCATCAGGATCGGCCGCAATCGAATTCTCGCCGCTTCCACCGCCGCGTCCGCGATCGATTTGCCTTGCCCGCGCAATTGTTCCGCGAACTCCACGATCAAAATCGCATTCTTGCTCGATAATCCAATCAACATCACCAATCCGATCTGGCAATACACGTCATTCTCGAGCCCGCGCATCGCTTGCGCGCCAACCGCACCCAGCAACGCCACCGGCACCGCCAGCAACACGATGAACGGCAGCACGAAGCTCTCATATTGCGCCGCCAGCGTCAGGTACACGAACACCAATCCGAGCCCAAACAGGATCAATGCCTTCGATCCCGATTCCAGCTCTTCCAGCGTCAGCCCGCTCCACTCGTATCTCATTCCCTGCGGCAATACCTTGCGCGCCATGCCTTCCATGTCCGCAATCGCTTGCCCGGAACTCCGGCCCGGCGCCGCCGACCCGCTGATTTCCGCCGACCGGAATAAATTGAAATGCGTGATCACTTGTGGCGTCGCCGTCTGTTCCAGTGTCACCAGATTATCCAGCGAAATCATTCTTCCCGTGTCGGACCGCACGTAATATCCGCCGATATCCTTCGCCGTATTTCTGAATTTTCCTTCCGCTTGCAGGTACACGCGGTACGCGCGGTTGTTGAAGTCGAAGTCGTTTACGTAGACCGAGCCCATGTACACCTGCAGCGCATCCGTAATCTGGCCGAGCGGCACGCGCAGGCTCTTCGCCTTTTCTCGGTCGATTTTCACAAGGTATTGCGGATCGTTCGCCGTAAAGCTCGTAAATAATCCCGCCAGCCGTCCGCTCTGATTTCCCTCGCCGGAAAGCCGGTTTGCCGCGTCGGCCAGCGCTTGCAGCGAATTTCCGCCGGGGTCTTGCAGCTCAAATTGAAATCCGCCTATGCTCGACGTGCCGGCAACCGTCGGCGGATTGAAGGGAATCAGCAGCGCGCCAGGCACGCCCGCCAGCGGTCCGCGCAATCGGTTGATCACCATCGCCGCGCTGTGTTCTTCGCCTTTTCTTTCTTCAAACGGTTTCAGCGCAATAAAAATCATCGCACGGTTCGGCGCGTTTCCCGCGAAGCTGAATCCCGCCACGGAAAACGTACCCACCGCTTCCGGCACTTTCGTCAGAAATTCTTCCGCGCGCGAACAAACCGCTCGCGTGTATTCGAGCGAAGCTCCCTGCGGCGCCTGCACGATCACCATGAACCAGCCCTGGTCTTCATCCGGAATAAACGAACGCGGCACTCGCTGGTAAACCCAGTACGTGATTCCCAGCGTGGCCACAAAGGCGAGCGCGGCAATTGTCTTCCACCGAAGCACTCCGCGCACCGTCCGCTGGTACGCCTCCGTTCCCGCCGCCACCGCGCGGTTAAACGCCTTGAAAAACGCTCCTTGCGCCCGCTGCCGATGCTTCCCTAAAAATATCGCCGAAAGCGCCGGCGTCAGCGTCAGCGCGTTGAACGCCGAAATCGAAACGGAAAAGGCAATCGTCAGCGCAAATTGCCGAAACAGAATGCCCGTCGTTCCCGGAAACAGCGCCACCGGCACGAACACCGCCACGAGCACTAGCGACGTTGCGATCACCGCACCCGCCACTTCCTTCATCGCCACCGACGCCGCATTGTGCGGCTCCGTGATTCCTTCCACGATGTGCCGCTCGACGTTTTCGATCACCACAATCGCGTCGTCCACCACCAGGCCCGTCGCCAGCGTGATTCCAAACAGCGTCAGCGTGTTAATCGAAAATCCAAACAGCTTCACGAAGATAAACGTTCCCACCAGCGAAACCGGAATCGTAATCGCCGGAATGAACGTGCTTCGCCAATCCTGCAAAAACAGATAAATCACGATGATCACCAGCGCAATCGCTTCCAGCAGCGTGTACAGCACGTCTTTCACCGATTCGCCGATCACCGTCGTCGTATCGAATGCCACCGCCGCCTTCAATCCCGGCGGAAAATTCTTCGAGAGCCGCAGCAGCTCTTCCTTCACCGCTTTGTCCACGTCCAGTGCATTCGCGCCCGGCAGTTGCGTCACGCCGATTCCCACCGCTTCGTGTCCGTTGTAGCGCAACACCGAAGCGTAGTTCTCCGCTCCCAGTTCGGACCATCCCACGTCCTTCACGCGCACAATTGTTCCGTCCGTCCCGGTTTTCAGAATAATGTTGTCGAACTCCGCCGCTTCCGTAAGCCTTCCGATCGCACGAACGCTCACCTGATACGCTTGTCCCGAAGGCAGCGGCGGCACACCAACTTGTCCCGCCGCCACTTGCACATTTTGTTCCTCGAGTGCCGCAAGCACATTGCTCGCCGTCAGGCCGCGCTCCGCCAGCTTTGCCGGGTCCAGCCACAGCCGCATCGCGTACTTCCGCTCGCCGAACACAATTACATCGCCGACGCCTTTCACGCGCTTCAGCGCGTCCTTCACATACACATCCAGGTAATTGCTCAGAAACATGCTGTCGTACTGCGTGCCTTCCGTGTACGCGCCCGCTCCCAGCACAAATCCGCTCGCCTGTTTGGTAATGATCACTCCGGTATTTTTCACTTCGTTCGGCAAGCGTCCCAGCGCCTGGTTCACCCGGTTCTGCACGTCCACGCTAGCCAGGTCCACGTCTCGCGTCACGTCAAATGTCACCGTCACCGTGCTCGAGCCGTCGTTGCCGCTCGACGACGTGATGTACTTCATGCCCGGAACGCCGTTGATGGCCTGCTCCAGCGGTATCGTCACCGCGGACTCCACCGTCTGCGCGTTCGCTCCCACGTAACCGCTGCTCACCACCACTTGCGGCGGCGCCAGTTCCGGAAATTGCGCAATCGGCAACGTGGGGATCGCAATCGCGCCGCCCAGCACAATCAACAGCGCGCAAACCGTCGCGAACACAGGTCTCTCGATAAAAAAGTCTACAAACACGCTTCGCCTTCCCCCAAATGTGAAATCGATGCCAACTGCCCGTTGCAACCCGGCGCCGCTCTTGCCGCTTTTTCTTTACGCGGTCGGGGCTTGACCCGAAGCCTTTTCGCCCCGCGCCACCTCGGGCTTTAACCCCTCAAGAAAGGTTTTCGTATCGACAAATCCGGCAAGCGGTCAATCTCTCGCTGCGGATTTTTCATTTGCTTTGGCCGCTCGTCGAAGCTTGCTCCGCCACCGGCATCCCATCCTGCAAAAATTGCGTGCCCGATGTGATCACGTGCTCGCCGCCCGCAAGTCCGCTCAGCACCGGATAGTCGTTTCCCAGCGGCTCGCCCACCTTCAAAAGTTTTTGCCGCGCAAACGTTCCATTCGCTTCCTTCGCCGCCACAAACGCAAAAAATTCTCCGTTCACGCGCACCACGGAAAGAATCGGCACCACTGGTCCCGTATGAACGCCCCACGTCACTCGCGTCCGCACCTGTTGCGCAATTCTCAATTTCGCCGCCGCGTTCGAAACCAGCGCTTTCGCCAGTACCGTTTGCGTCTCCGTATCCACTTGCGGCGAAACGAACGTCACGCTCGTTTCCGCCAGCGTCTTCTGATTTTCATCCACCAGCCGCACCGGCAATCCCAATTTCAAATCCTTCGCGCGGCCGACCGGAACGTAAATGTACGCTTCGAGCGCGCCCGGCTCGTCCACCGTCGTCAACAGCGTCGCCACGCTCACTCGGTCGCCCACTCGCACCGGAATGTCGCCGACAATTCCATCCGCGGGCGCGCTCACCTGGTAATACTTCAATTCCACTTTTTGCGTCCGTACTTGTTCTTCCATCGCGCGCAGTTGCGCGTCCGCCGCGTCATACGTCGTCTGCGCGTTATCAAACTCCTGCTTGCTGATCACGCCCGCATCAAAAAGCCTTTTCGCCCGCTCCAGTGAAATCTGTGCGTATTTCTTGTTCGCTTCTTGCGCCGCGCGCGATGCTTCCTGGCTGCTCACCGTCGCTTCCTGCTTCAGCGGATCGATCTGCAGCAGCGGTTCGCCCAATTTCACGTGATCGCCGGACTTCACAAAAATCTTGACGATCTGCCCTTCCACCTGCGGATTTATCGCCGAAGAGTGCCGCGACTTCAGCACCGATAGAAATTCGCTCGCGTCCGGAATCTGCTTTGTTTCCGCCGCTTGAATTTGCACCGGCATCGCCCCGCCGGCCGCCGCCGCCGCATTCGACGCGCCCTTATCCCCGCAGCCCGCCGCCATCGCCGCAAGCAGGCCGAGTCCGATTGTCAGTTTGTGGATTGAATCTGAATCTCGATACCGCCACATGGTCTGGCACCTTCCGTCTAGCCAAATAGTCTACGACACCCGTCCCGTATTCTGAATGGATGACTTCCGAAGGCTGTCGGTTAGACGTGGGCAAACTTATTTCGTTACAGGCAAGAACCGTTCGCACAGCAAACGTTAAGCCAAGCCATCGCGGTAAACGTTAGTTCTTATGCCTAGCCGGTTGTAGCGTAGGGGCTTCAGCCCCGTTGCGCTTGGCACGATTGCCGCGTTCGTGGTTTTTCTCCGCAGCCCGTTTCTTCGCGGACCGCGGACATCTACCTCTCAGTAAAAATCGTCCGGTTTTACCGGCTTGCTGTTCAATCCCAGTTGCAGCAACTCCACGCTTTTCGTCCGGTCAAACACCTTGCCCGGAAACAGCCGTTTCATCAGCAGCCGAAAAACGCCAAATAGAACGCCCGCCACGCCCGCAATCACGCAAAACACAAACGAAGCGATAAAAATCGTTCGCAGCACCAGCAGCCACGGCGGATCGGTCAGCGTATGCGACGGCTCATTCCACGTAATCGCCGTATCGTACTTGATCGATTTCCGCAGCCGCGCCGCCATCTCCGGCGAACTCGGCGAAAGCACCAGGCTCAAAAGCGAAGCGTCGCGCTCCACCGTCGTTCCCGCAAATTCCGGCTTTGCCGCCAGCAGCGGCTGCAAATGATGCAACTGCTGCTCCGCCAGCTGCGGCGTCGGATACAAAACCAGCAGCAACACCTCTTGCCCGCCTCGTCCGTTGTTGTAGCTGCCAAGCATCGCTTCGCCATCCGCGGCCGATTTGGGCCCGATGCTCAATTCCGAAGCCAGCGCCGCATACGCCGGCCGGTCAAGCGATTTTGCCGCGGCTTCGTAGCCGGCTGGTCCAAGCGCATAGCGCTGCGTCCCTTGCACCAAACCATTCGAAGGCAGAAATGCACGAATATCCGGCAGCGGCGTCTTGTCCGCGTGCCCTTCGAGCGACATTACCAGCGCGCGCAAATCCTCTTCCGACGCAACTCTCTGCGAGTCGATCCGCAGAACCAAATTTCCCGTCAGCATCCACAATTGGTCTTTCTCGACCGCGGCATTGGTTCCGACCAGCGACGCCATCATGCCCGGATGCAACCCGGATGTATAAACCTCGTAGGCTGAGCTTGGGTCGTGGAATCTCTCGATCCAAACCTGCAGGCTCTTGTCGCCGGAAGTGTATTGGCAAGACGTTGCGCCATCGGCGTCACCCGCTTCCTTCGAGAGACTCGAAGTGGCCGGCTTATCGAGACATTGCGTCTTCGTCCAACTGCCGAACTGGTTTGGGAGCGGAACCTGCGCGTGGGCGAGTGCTGCGGTGAACAGCGTGCCAAAAATAATTCCTAGTTTTCGCATATCCCTGAATCGAGCTTTTAACTGACGACTGATAACTGACGACTGCTTCTATTAGACACCACTAGGTTACTTCTGGTTGCGCGATTCTTCCACTGCGGCGGCGACGGGGGGGCGGCGGGGTAACGTACCGGGTTGGAGGTTCAAGGTCATGCTGTTCAGGCTCTGGAGGTATCCGGCGACGCCTTGATAGATGCCTTCGGCCACGCGCTGGCGCTGCTCGGGCTTCTTCAGCATTTGTTCGTCGCTTGGATTGCTGAGGAACGAAATTTCGGTGAGGATCGACGGCATGTCCGCGCCGATCAGCACCACAAAGGGCGCTTTGCGCACGCCGCGATCCTTGATCAGGCGATTGCTCTTCTGCACGCTTCGCGAAAGCGATTCCTGCACGTCGCGCGCGAATTCTTTCGATTCGTCGATCTTTTCCGTGCGCGCAATGCGCTTTACGATGTCTTCCAGGTCGTGAATGCCGTCGGAGCTGGACGCATTTTCGCGCGCCGCCACTTCCATCGCTTCCGCCGAGCCTTTCAAATTCAAATAGTAAGTCTCGATGCCGCGCGCCTGCGCGTCGTGGCTCGAGTTGGCGTGAATCGAAATGAAGAGGTCGGCCTTGGCTTCGTTGGCGATGCGCGTGCGCTCTTCGAGTGGAACGAAGGTGTCGTCCGGCCGCGTGTAGACCACATCCGCGCCGGGCAGCTTCTGCTGAATAATTTTCCCAAGGCGCAGCGCCACGTCCAGGCACAAATCCTTTTCCATCAAGCCGGTCGGACCGATCGTGCCCGTGTCGTGGCCGCCGTGGCCGGCGTCGATCACGATGCGCCCGATCTTCAATCCCAGCGCGCGCGTGAGAGTCGCTTGTCCATCGCGCGTCGGCGCCGGCACGCTCGGCGCTTTCACCAAATCCGGTTTGCTCGAAGCATTCTTCGCGGATTTCCCCCGCGCGTCTTTGCCTTTTGCCACCGCGGGTTCGGCGGTGGGCAATTCTTTTCGCGGCGCGGGCAGCGGTTTCGTTTCCGCCGGTGCGTCTGAATCGTCCGAATTCTTCGCGGCGAGCGCAGGAGTATCGTCTTTGGCCTTGGCGCTTTCCGTTGTAGCAGGCGCGTCGGCGGGCTTCGCGGCTCGCAAGGCTTGCGGCGTCGCGTACAAATCGATTATCAATCGCGAAGGTTTGCTCAGCAGGGAAGCGGTGTAATCCTTCACGCCGTTGAGGTCGAGTACGATGCGCACAACGCCCGAAGCATTTTGCGCGACGCGCACATTGCTCACAAGATTTCCGCTGATCTTCACGCCGCCGCGCTTCAATTGCGGCGAAAGCTTGGCCGCGTGCAAATCAAAATAGATGCGATCGGGATTGGCGATGCGGCCCGAAATGTATTGCACGGCGTCTTCAAGCGCAATCGTGATGCGCGTCGAATCGCCCGTTGACGTGGCGCTGATCGTTTTTACCGCCGGAATTCCGTTCGATTTCCGCGCCGGCCGATCGTCCGAGTCTTCTTCGTCGCGCGCGTCGTTCCTCGCGGCCTGCGTGGGCTGCACGGTCGGCGATTTTTCCGGCGGCGCGGCGCTCGCGGCCGCGGCGGAATTCGTTTCCGGCACATTGCTATTTTGCAGAAGCGAAAGTTCGGCCAGCGATTCCTGCGCTTCGCGCTTGTGCTCCGAGCGGGGAAAGCGCTTCAGAAAATCCTGATACGTTTTCATCGCGGCGCCGGTGTCGCCGAGATTGTTCTGTTGCAATTTTGCCGTGCGCAGCAAAACGTCCGGCGCAAATCTGCTCTTCGGATATTCGCGCAGCAAAAATTGGTAAGACTCCACCGCCGACTGGTAGTACACGCGGCCGAAGCGATCGCCCATTTCCGTGTACAGCTCTCCGACGGCGAGCAAGGAATCCTGCACGTCGGCGGCATGCGGGGTGATCAAATAAACTTTTTTGTAGCTTGCGACGACGTTTCGGTATTCCGCAAGCGTGCGTTTTTCCGCGGGCTTGGCGGTGAGCGCGGCGCGCTGCTCCTCCGCCCGGGTGAATTGGGCTTCGGCGGATTGGCGTTTTACGGTGGCGGAGGGTTCGGCGCCGGATTCAGAGGCCGAGAGGAAAATCGGCGCGAGGACGAGCGCGGCGGCAAAGGCAATCGTCCATGCAAAAAGGGGCGAAACGCGGGCGAAGGCCCTGTGCAAAAAAAAGGAAGAATTTTGATTAAAGAACTTCATTCCCACCGAATCCCCAAACTTCGCCAAACACTATTCTGGCACTAATCGTTGGTAAAAATGGTACGGCCAGCGGGGTCGGTTTCCTTGCGGATGGAACGTGCACTGATGTACGCGCCATCAAAGCGACCCGAGCCAGCGTTGAACAAACTCTGCACTCGTTGGACATAGTTTCGCGTTTCCCGAAACGCCGGAACGCCGCGAGCACGATCCACGGCACCCTCTCCAGCATTGTACGCCGCAAGAGCCAGTTCGAGGTTGCCGTTGTATCGTTCCAGCAACGTCTTCAGATATCGAACCCCTGCGTCGACATTTTGTTTCGGGCTGAACATGTCCTTTACACCGAATCGTTGTGCCGTGGACGGAACGAGCTGCATGAGGCCGACGGCGCCCTTGCGGGAAACCGCGCCGGCATTCCAGTGCGACTCCGTCTGAATCACCGCGCGGATCAAATCCGGATTGATGCGGTGACGCTCCGCGGCTTCTTTGACGAGGGCTTCGGCGCCGTCGCGATCGAGACTCATCGCTTCGTGCTTCGCTCCGAGAAAAGATTGTTCCGCGGGAAGGTAGATGGATTTCGGCGCGCGGGAATTGGCGAGCTTGGATTTCGTTTCCGGCTCGGTATTCACGAACATGCGGCGGCCATCGAAATTTTCAACCAGAGAAATTTGCGCGCGAGATGGACTTGCTGCAAATCCCAGGGTGGCCAGGACGATTGCTGCCGTAAGTGCCGAACGTTTACCCATTACCTTTTTAGATGCCCGGCGGCGCAGGCCGTAAGGCCCATGCTACCGGCGCCTTGGGGAAGGCGACAACGAATTCGAGTAAGCCTTGACTCTCCGTAGCACAGCCACTTTTGTCTGTGCGCGGTGTAAGCGTTGCCTCGGACAAAACAACGAGCAAGAAGCCCTTCTACTCCGTCGTTCTGACCACGGTTCTGCTAAAACCGCGCAGGCAAGAGTGCCTACGCTACACGAGCTTTGAATCCATCGGCTGCGGGCTGATGAATTTTGCGAAGCTCGTCCGCGGGTCAATCACACACCCGCAGCCACGCTTCTGGCGCTCGAGCAAACTATAGCAAAGCCTCCAGTAGGGAGGGAACTGACCGCAAGGCCATATTAAGGGCAGATGTGTCCTCCCCGCCACCTTCGGCCAAATCGGGCCGTCCGCCGCCTTTGCCGCCGACTTTGGCGGCAAGCGCCTGTATCAGCTTGCCAGCATGGACTTTAGCGGTGAGGTCTTTGGTGACGCCGGCGATGAGGGCGGCTTTGCCGTCCAGCACGGCTCCGAGGACGACGACACCGGAACCGAGCTTCTGGCGGAGGCTATCGACGAGCTGGCGAAGGGCTTCGCGATCGATATTTTCCACCTGGCTGACGACGGTTTTGACGCCTTTGACGGTTTCGGCGGAATTGGCCAGATCGTCGAGTTGAGAAAGGGCGCCTTTGCGTTTTTGATCGGAAATCTCTTTTTCAAGGTGCTTGACGGTTTGCGCGAGCTTTTCGACCTGGGCGAGAACGGCGTCTTCGCCGACGTTTAATTGTTGCTGGAGCTTCGAGAGGATTTCGGCCTGTTTTTGGAAATGCTCGAGCGCGCCGATGCCGGTGACGGCTTCGATGCGGCGGACGCCGGCGGCGACGGACTCTTCGCTGACGATTTTGAGGACGCCGATGTCGCCGATTTTGTGGACGTGCGTGCCGCCGCAAAGTTCCTTGGAGTAAAAGCCGCGGGGGGCGCGTTCGTCGGGAATGGTGACGACGCGGACGTTGGCGTCGGGATATTTGTCGCCGAAGAAGGCGAGGGCGCCGGAAGCGAGAGCATGGTCGATATTGGTGATGTCCGTTTCGACTTGGGTGTTGTGGCGAATTTCGTCATTTACTTGCTGCTCGATATCGCGAAGTTCTTCGGCGTCGACGTGAGCGAAATGGGAAAAGTCGAAGCGAAGGCGGTCGGGCGCGTTGAGCGAACCGGCTTGTTTGACGTGCGTGCCGAGAATATTTCGCAAAGCGGCGTGGACGAGGTGCGTGCCGGTGTGATTGCGCATGACGCGATTGCGGCGATCGGCGTCGGCGATGACGCTGACGCGGTCGCCGACACGAAGCGTTTCTTTGGCGAGGACTTTGTGCGCGATTAAGCCTGCGACGGGGTAAAACGCTCCGGTGACTTCGGCGAGAAGTTGCGAACCGGAATTGTCGTAAAACGACCCCGTGTCGGAGACTTGTCCACCCGATTCGGCGTAGATCACGGTGCGGTCGAGAACGACTTCGCCGGTTTCGCCGGCTTGTAGTTCGTTGACCACTCCGCCTTTCGCGATAATCGCCTCGATGCGAGCGTCTTTCGATGCGGAATCGCGGTAAAAATCCTTTTCAGTTTTGAACGTCTCCGCAATCTTCGCGTAAGCCGGATTCGCCGATTCTTTGCCGCCGCTCTTCCAAGAGGCCCTCGCCCTCGTGCGCTCTACTTCAAACGCCCGGTCGAAACCTTCATTGTCGAAAGCGACCCCATAGTCTTTGGCAGCGTCTTGAATGAAATCTCGGGGTAGGCCGTAGGTCTCGTAAAGGCTAAAGGCTTTCGCGCCGGACAGAACGGGGCGGTAGTTTTGTTTAAGATGGTTAATTACCGCTAGAGTTGGCTCATCCACTCTCATCGTCTTTCCAGAGGTGCGCCTCGGGTCAAGGAGCGTTGCTGGCAAGATGTCATCTATGTCACGGTCGAGGAACTTGCGGTCGATCTTGCCGGGGTGAGAAGCCTCGAACGAATCCGCGCAAGCCTTTTTCGCCTCGGCCTTCGCAGAATTGAGCAATTCATCGAGCTTTTCCGAGCCGATTTCTATTACTCGGCCGAATTGTCTTTCCTCAGCTTCTACGACCGCTGAGACTCTAGGCGCCGAGTCAATTAGCTCTGGATATGGTGGTCTCATTTCATCCCGAACTGCGTCCACCATTTTGAAGAAAAACGGTTCTCTTGCGCCCCACATATGGCCATGCCGAATCGCTCTCCTCATGATTTTTCGGAGAACGTATCCTCTTCCTTCGTTCGATGGCAAGACACCGTCCGAAATAAGAAAAGTGCTTGCCCTTGAATGGTCCGCAATAATCCGAAGAGACGGCTCGACGTTGGGATCAATCGTTGGGTCTACCTTCAACAATTCTGCAGCCCGTTTGAGGAGCGGCCCAAACAAGTCCGTGTCGTAGTTGGAGATGACGCCTTGGAGGACGGCGGCGACGCGTTCGAGGCCCATTCCGGTGTCGACGCAAGGCTTTGGCAAAACTTCGAGCCTTACAGACCTATGCTTAAAACCTAAGGGACCTGTGGTTGGGATTACGGTTTCCTCTTCCACGCGATTGAATTGCATGAAGACGAGGTTCCAGATTTCGACGTAGCGGCCGCAGTCGCAGGGAAATTGGCAGTCGGCGTGGCCTTGTTCGGATGCGGCGGGGCCCATGTCGTAGAAAATTTCGCTGCAGGGGCCGCAGGGGCCGGTATCGCCCATGGCCCAGAAGTTGTCTTTAAGGCCGGGAATTTCAAAGACGCGATTGGCGGGGACGTTTTGCGCGAGCCAGAGAGATTTTGCTTCTTCGTCGACGCCGAGCTTCGTCGTACTGACCGATGTGTGGGCAGCGCTGGCACCGGCCCCTCCGGGGTAAACAGAAGTGCCTGTGCTACCGAACTCCGCGCCGCCGAAGACGGTGACGTAGAGTTTTTCTTTGGGGATGGCGTACCAGTCGGGGGAAGTGATGAGTTCCCAGGCGAAGGCGATGGCTTCTTTTTTGAAATAGTCGCCGAAGGAAAAATTGCCCATCATCTCGAAGAAAGTGTGATGGCGTTTGGTGAAGCCGACGTTTTCGAGGTCGTTGTGTTTGCCGCCGGCGCGAACGCATTTTTGCGCGGTGGTGGCGCGCGAGTAGTCGCGTTTTTCGAGGCCGAGGAAAACGTCCTTGAACTGGTTCATTCCGGCGTTGGTGAAGAGGAGGGTGGGATCGCCGTGGGGAACGAGCGAAGAGCTGCGGACGCGGCGATGGCCTTTGCCCTCAAAGAATTTGAGAAAAGTTTCGCGAATTTCGTTGCCGGTCCATTTTTTTGCGTTGCCTGTCACGCTTGCCTCTTCGTTATCGGTTTTGCAGAGTCTTGGTTTGTTGCCGTTACAGCGAGGCCGGGCTGAAGCCCTGGCCCTACAACTAAATTCTTATTCCATGGTTGCCTCTTCGTTGTCGGTTTTGCCGAGTCTTGGTTTGTTGCCTTTACAGCGAGGCCGGGCTGAAGCCCTGGCCCTACATTGAAATCTTTTGAATCTTGCAAAACTTTGCCGCGCGCGCCTCGAAAATGGGATGAAAACAATCGTAAGAGTATCGCAGAGGCGGGGATGAGCGGCAATTACGGTGGGGAGCTGGAAGCCGCCTTCGACGGGAGGCGCAGTTTGCGGCGGCGGGAAGCCGTTCCAGGATGAGTCAGTGTATGGTGGCTGTACGCCGTTCGAGTATAAGCCAAGGTTACGAAATGGTTTTGTATGAACCTGGCGAGGGCGTGAGAGTGGGTACTAGTCGGGGGGACCCCCTCCCCCTTATTTTTGTAAGTGTTCATTCTAAATGACTTTAAGTCTAACGTTTTGTAAGTGTTGATTATACAGGGCTTACAGGCGGAAATTCTGTAAGTGTTCATTCTGCAGGGGTTAACGAGATGGAGGGGGCGATTCACGGAAGAGTGTAGCACAAAGCGTCATGTTAGTCAAGTGGGTACTAGGACGAGAGGGCGGAATCGTCGCCCGGTTCGGTTTCGGGAAGGTCGGCGCGGGTGAGGGATTTGAGTTCGCGGCGGATGAGATCGGAAGGGAAGCCGGCGGCGAGGAGTGAGCGGTAGATGGAGGCGAATTTTTTTTCGGATGATTTATCGCCGGTTAAGGGGCCGCGGAAGGAGCGGAGTTTGCGCTGGATGCGCTGGCGGACGACGGCGGCTTCGTCGGTTGACTCGGCGGATTCGTCGAGGGCGTCGTTGATGTGGCGGTCGGGAACGCCGCGAGCGCGGAGGTCGCGGGCGATGCGAAATTTGCCCTGTTTGCGCACTTCGGCGCGCTGGCGTGTGAACTGTTTGGCGTAGCGTGAATCGTCGAGCCGGCCGGATTCCTTGAGGCGGGCGAGGACGACTTGCGCGAGGAGTTCGGAATCGGCGCGGCGGAGGAGTTTTGTTTTCATTTCGTGGACGGAGTGAGCGCGGCGCATGAGGATGCGAAGGGCGTAGTCGTAGAGGTCTTGCTCGGTGGCGAGTTTGCGGGGGCGGGAGAACACAGAGAGAAGATGAAGCAAGGAAGCAAAGAAGTAAAGAGGCAACGAAAAGGCCGGCAAAAAACTGGGAGAAAAGAGCGGACCTACAGATCCGCCGCTCGATGAGCGGACTCTTGCGCGGGCGAATTGACGGCGCGCCGGCGTTGGCGATGGGTGTGATTGAAAGCCGGAATTACCCCGCGCTCGGTTTTGCGCCGGGGAGGCGGCCTTTGAGGAATTTGATCTGGCCGTCGTGATTGGATTCGTGTTCGGCGACGTGGAACCATTTGGCGAAATTGTTCATGCCCATTTCGGTGTCGACGACGGCGAGCCACTTGTCGTCGCGCTTTTTGAATTCGGCGAGATTTTTTTCGCGGGATTCGTGGAGGATGTTGAGGTAATAGTCGAGATTGTTGCCTTTGATGGCCTTGCGGGCGGGTTCGTCGAGATTCATGGGGACGTCCCACTTCTTTTTGATTTCTTCGGACCAACTATCCCATTTTATGCCGCCGAACGAGTTCATGCCGTAATAGGTTTCGGTGGCGGCGAGGTGCATGAGCAAGGCGCCGATGGTGTTGGCTTTGGCGTCGAGAAGAAAATCGAGGTCGGATTGCGAAAGGCCTTTGACGTTGTGAAGAACTTGCATGCGGGTGAAAGCGAGCATGGAGACGAGCGTGCCGATTTCGGGCGAGTAGCCTTTTTGCGGACCGATCAGCCAGGCTTCCTCTTCCTGTGCGAGCGCGGGCGGCGGAGCAAAGGAAAGTCCGGTGACGCCAGCGGCTAGGGCGGCGCCAAACCTGAGGAAATGACGGCGGTTCGGAAGAGATTCGTGAGGAAGCATGGGCAATTCTCCTGTGTGCGAGATTTCGGGAGAGAATCGGTAAACAACGTTACGAGGGATGATACAGCGCAGGTTGCCGGCGCACAAGAACTGCCTGCGCGATTGCGAGCTACGATGGGCGGATGTACAGTGAACGAAGAAGAGCGAGACGGCGACCGAGTGGATCCAAGCGAATTTACGGAAGAGCGCATTGCGCAGATGGTGGCGAGCGTGGCGACGTATTTCCGCCGCGAGAGAGATCTCTATTTGCCGCATTGCAAGCCGATCGCGGCGGAGTGGAGAAAGTCGATTGGGGCGTATTTTTCCGCGGCGCTGCTGGACAAGGTGAAGGCGCTGACGCTGCAGGGAGCGAGGATACCGCCACCGCCTTTTTATGCGGAGGCGATGCGGCTGACGGGTGGCCGATTTCCGGATTTCGTGCACATGACGTCGGTGACGTACATCGATGTGATTGTGTTTAACGAGCGGATCGAAGCGCGGCCGTTGTTTCACGGACTGGTGCACGCGACGCAACTCGAGATACTGGGCGTGGAAAAGTACGTGGAACTTTACGTGCGCGGATTCGTGAAGAACCTTTCGTGGCTGGCGATACCGCTGGAGGATCAGGCGTACAAGCTGGATGCGCGGTTCGCGGAAGCGCCGGGAGAGATATTCCGCGTGGACGAAGAGATTCGGAAATGGCTGAAGCAGGAAAAAAAGTTGTAGTGGAAGGTCTTACGCGCGCGCCGCGCCCGGCGAGCGAACTTGCGAAAAAAGAACGGCAAGAAGGCCTTTGAGGGCGACGAGGGCCAAGAAGACGCCGATTACGGCGCAGGGCGCCCAGGGGAGATAGTTCGAGTAACCGCGATCCACCATCGCGATTGCTGGGTCTGAAGGATCGTAAATGACGGAAACCGGGGTGCCCAATCTAGGTTCGAAGTTGGTTGCTTTCCACTCCTGAAAACGAAATTGCCGAGTTTCGAGCGAGAAGGCGACAATTGCCTCGTAATTTGTTCGGACGGAAACGGTTGAGTTCGATCGCGAATAAAATTGAACTGGTACCGAGCCCGCGATCACTCCGGTTGTGATTGCGCCTTTTAGGATGAGATGTGCGTGGACTTTGCCTGTCGAATACCCAAATAAGAGAAAAGGCAGGGCGGCGATGAATTGGAGAATGAAAGCGTAACGAAAGATTTTTTCGCGGTTGGTGGTGAGCTGAACGATGAGAGGGCTGACAGAGTCCATTCGGATTCCTCTCGCCAAATGGTTCGAGGATTATTTGCGGCTGAAGCGTTCGAAGTCCGCCATTTGCGAGGCCATTTCCTCGCGGGCGGCGTCGGCGGCGGAACGGATGCCTTGGATTTTGAGGCGGAATTCGTCGGGATTGGAAGCGCGGAGCAAGGCTTCTTCGAGCGTGATGAGCTGCTTGGTGTAAAGATCGAAAAGCGATTGATCGAAGGTCTGCATGCCGTACTGGGAAGTGCCGGCGGCGATGGCGTCGTGAATGAGGCGGGTCTTGTCGGCGTTGATGATGCAATCGCGGATGTAGGCGGTGGCGATCATGATTTCGCAGGCGGGGACGCGGCCTTTATCGTCGGCGCGGCGAACGAGGCGCTGGGAGACGACGGCTTTGAGAGTGGCGGCAAGCTGCAAACGAATCTGTTTCTGCTCGGGCGGGGGAAAGACGGCGATGATGCGCTGAATGGTTTCGGTGGCGTCGAGAGTGTGCAAGGTGGAGAAAACGAGGTGGCCGGTTTCGGCGGCAAGGAGGGCGGTGGAAATGGTTTCGAGGTCGCGCATTTCGCCGACGAGGATGACGTCGGGGTCTTGACGAAGGGCGGCGCGGAGGGCGGTGGAAAAGTTGGCGGTGTCGACTTCGACTTCGCGCTGATTGATGAAGCTGCGCTTGTCGCGGTGGAGAAATTCGATGGGGTCTTCGATGGTGATGAGGTGATCGGCGCGATTGGCGTTGATGCGGTCGATCATGGAGGCGAGCGTGGTGGACTTACCGGAACCGGTGGTACCGGTGACGAGAACGAGGCCGCGCTGCTCTTCGCAAATCTTGTTGATGACGTTGGGAAGATTGAGTTCCTCGACGGTGCGAATTTTTGTGGGGATGACGCGGAGAACCATGCCGACGTTGCCGCGCTGCTGGAAAACGTTGACGCGGAAGCGGCCGAGGCCGGCGACGCCGTAGGCCATGTCGAGCTCGGCGGTTTCCTTGAATTTTTGCTTTTGGCGGTTGGTCATCATGCTGAACGCCATGGAGAGCATTTCTTCGGGAGTGACGCGAGGGACCTCGGTGATGGGCGTCAGGAGACCGTCGACGCGGAGATAAGGGTGATTGCCGACCTTGAGGTGCAAGTCGGAGGATTTGTTTTCGACGGCGCGGCGAAGAAGATCGTCAATGCTTAGGGCCATGGTTAGTTCTCAGTTCCAGGTTTTAAGTTTTCCGCAAAAACACAAAGACGGCATATGAATTGGCCTAATGGCGAAAGTAGCATTCGAGGGAGGGGTGGGCAAGGAAGGCGGAGGAAATGGTTGCGGTGTAGTTACCTAGGCGAGGGGACAGGGGGCGGGATAGTGGCTGGTGAGTGGTGACTCGTGACTGGTCGTGAGACTGGAAAATTATGGACTTGCGCGCTTGGATTGGATGCGATGTGGATGCTATCGAAGATGCCGGCCTCAGAAGGCTGGCGCTCGAGCGGCCGGCTTCCGAAAGCCGGCCCTACAAAGACAAGGTCACGGTTTGCGGTTGAAGAAGGAGTCGTAGAGGAGGCCGGCGAAGAAGCCGCCGAGGAGCGGGCCGACCCAATAGACGCCTTGATTGGCCCAGTGATTTGCGGCGAGTGCGGGTCCGAAGGCGCGGGCGGGATTTAAGGCGCCGCCGGTGAAGGGGCCGGCGACGACGATGCCGAGACTCATGATCAAACCGATGGAGAAGCCGGCAAAGGGGCGAGAGGAGTTTCGATCGTCGACGGCGGTGGCGAAGAAGGTGAAGACGAGGAAGAACGTGGTGACGGCTTCGAGGATGAGGCCGGAGAGGACGGTGAAGTCGCGCGTGAGTGCAGGGGTGCCAAGTGCGACGGCGTGCCAGGTTTCTTCGGGGACGACGGCGCGGAGAAGAAGTGCGGCGGCGACGGCGCCAGCGACCTGCGCGGCCCAGAAGGAGATGGCTTCGATCGTGGTGATGCGCTTGGTGACCCAGAAGCCGATGGTGACGGCGGGATTGAAATGGCCGCCGGAAATGTGACCGACCGCGCAAATCATAAGGGCGATGGCGAGGCCGTGGGCGAGAGCGATGGCGAAAAGGCTGGTGCCGAGCGCTTCGTGCATGAAGCCAAAGGCGCAAGCGGCGCCTTCACCGAAAAAAACCAGGGCGAAGACGCCGAGGAATTCGGCGGAAAGTTTTTGGGGCGTGGAGTACATGCAGTTGCCTCCCAGGGCGAGGGAATGACCGGGACGGATTTTAGCGGAAGAGGGATAGCAGAAGCAAAGAATCAAGAATTATGAGACTTGATCATCATCCGAAAACCCAGAATCGCAGCACCAGGAGAAAACCGATCACCATGAGTACAAAGCACAAATCGTAATATCTAACAAGGTTATCACCAGGGTATAGGCTGTTGAATTTTCTCCGAACGGACGAGTCCCACGAGATGTAAGACATCTGGTCCGATGACGGTAGTTTTTGGTTAATTCTATTAACCATAGAAACCGCGATTAGGTTAGCCGCCAAGGTAGATCCCGCTACAAGTATCCCTATTGCGATCAACAACAGTAGGTTAATTGGCGACATATTTGGAGCAACTTCTTAGCGTGCGGCGGCGACGGGAGCGTTGACGGGGGTGAGCCAGCCGTGACGGTCGGGCTTGGAGCCGCTGGTGAGCGCGAAAAATTCTTCCTGAAGTTTGCGGGTGAGGGGGCCGGCGACGCCTTTGCCGACCTCGATATGGTCGACGGTGCGGATGGGCGTGATTTCGACGGCAGTGCCGACGAAGAAAACTTCGTCCGCGACGTAGAGCATTTCGCGCGGGATGACGGTTTCCTTGACGGGAATCCCGAGGTCTTCGGCCATTTTGACGACGGAGTCCCGCGTGATGCCGGGAAGAATGCTGGTGGCGAGCGGCGGAGTGTAAAGCACGCCGTCGTGCGCGAGGAAGACGTTCATGCCGGAGCCTTCGCTGACGTGGCCGTGGGAATCGAGCGCGATGCCTTCGGCGTAGCCGTTGAAGGTGGCTTCCATGCGAATGAGTTGAGAGTTCATGTAATTGGCGGCGGCTTTGGACATGGCGGGAAGCGTGTTGGGAGCGATGCGCGTCCAGGAGCTGACGCCGACGTCGACGCCCTTGGTCAATGCTTCGGGGCCGAGATAGGCGCCCCAGGTCCAACAAGCCATGTAGCAATCGATGGGCGAATTGAGCGGATTGACGCCGACTTCGCCGTAGCCGCGGAGGACGATGGGCTTTACGTAACAAGCGCTGAGCTTATTGAGGCGAACGACTTCGCAGGCGACGGCGGAGAAATCGTCGACGGTGTGCGGCAAGTCCATGCGATAGATCTTTGCGGAGTTGACGAGGCGCTGCATGTGCTCGCGCAGGCGGAAAATCGCGGGGCCTTGCTTGGTGTCGTAGCAACGGATGCCCTCGAATACGGCGGAGCCATAGCTGACGACGTGAGAGAGGACGTGAAGCTTGGCGTCGTCCCAGTTGATGAATTTTCCGTTGTGCCAGATTTTCTCTGTTTTCTGAACCGGCATGTTTGCGCTCCCGTGAAGTGTTCCACTCGAAAAATCAGAATACGGTAGGAGAGCGGAGGCGTCAATTGAGTGTGCGGGAAAGGCACGGGAGCCTTGAGAACCAAATTGGGTGGCGGCGGAGCTTTAGTGTTTTTCCGGTGCGGGCGTTTCGGCCGACGGCTTTGGATGTCGCTCGGTTTTGTCTTTTTCGGATTTTTCGGCGGCGTCGAGTTTCTGGATGGTGGTGTTTTCTTCGGCGATGACGCGGCCGTACTTTGCTTCCCACAGGCCGAGGAGGAGAAAGGGAATCGCGGTGGCGGCGACGTAGAGTTTGGCTTTGCGGCCGATTTTGGCTTCGGGCTCCCAGCGGAAGAGCTGCGAGGAGAGAAAAAGAGTTAAGAGGAACCAAACGGTGAGCGAGGCAAGTACGACCAGAAGGGCAATGGGACCGGCCGGGGGCGTATCGACGATGGCGCGTTTGAGGCCGTGCACGAGATAGGTTGCGGGAAGGAAAAGCGCGATGTGTTGCACGGATTTGGAGAGAGAAGTAAAAGGAATTGTCGCGCCGGAAAGAAAAATCAGCGGGAGCCAAAGAAGCTGATTGAGGACTTGCGTCTCCTGCATGGTGTTGGTGACGCTGGCGATGACGAGGCCGAGAGAGCCGAACGAGACGATGCCGATGGTGATGAGGAGCCAGACGGAAAAAATATTGCCGAGGCTCGGAACGTGGAACATATATTTGGCGAGGAAGAGTTCGATGAGGATGGTCGGCATGGCAAGAACGTAGTTCGCGAAAATGCTGGAAAGGAGCATGTCGAGTTCGGTGACGGGGCTTACGTGGAAGCGGCGAAGAATGCCTTGTTCGCGGAACATGACAAGCGCGGCGCTGAGCCCCCAGAAGCTGCCCATGACGTTGAGGCCGAGGACGGGACCGAGGAGATAAGCGACGGATCGTGGTTCGGACTTGCCGAAGACGACCGAGTACAAAAAGAAAAAGACAAGCGGCATGACGATGCTGAAGAAGAAAAACATTCGGTTGCGCAAGGCGAGGCGCACGCGCATGCCGGTGAGCAAGAAAAGGTGGTTCAATCGCGTAGCCTCCTTCCGGTGAGTTCGATGAAGACGTCTTCGAGCGACGGGGTGAAGATTTCGAGTGAGACGAGTTCGTTGTTCTGCGTTTCGAGATGTTTGACGAGCGCGACGATGGCTTGCGGCGGGCGCGGGCAGTGGAGAACGTAGGCGCCGTTGAGCGCGCGGCAGTCGGCGACGCCTTCGAGATTTTTCAGGGTGGCGTCGGATTCCGGTTTGGCGAGGCGGACTTCGATGCGCGTTTTGTCGCCGGAGGATTGCTTCAGTTCGAGCGGCGTGCCTTCGCTGATGACTTTTCCGTGGTCGATGATGGCGACGCGGTCGCAAAGGCGCTCGGCTTCTTCGATGTAGTGGGTGGTGAGGACGATGGTTTTCTTGTCGCGCTTGAGCTCTTCGATGATGTCGTAAATTTCGCGGCGGACTTGTGGGTCGAGGCCGGCGGTGGGTTCGTCGAGGAAAACGACTTTGGGATCGTTGATGAGCGCGATGGCGAGAGCGAGGCGCTGCTTTTGGCCGCCGGAAAGCTGGGAGTAGAAAGCATTGCGTTTTTCTTCGAGCCCGAAACGCTTGATAAGTTCTTCCGGTTCGCGGTGGCGCTTATAAAAACTGGCGAAGAGATTGAGCGCTTCCTTGACGCGAAGTTTGTCGGGCAAGGCGGTGGATTGAAGCGCGGCGCCGATTTCGTGTTTGAGGGCGGCGGAATCGGTTTTGGGATTGCGGCCGCAGACGATGGCGGTGCCGCTGTCGGCGTGGCGAAGGCCTTCGAGGATTTCGATGGTGCTGGTTTTGCCGGCGCCGTTGGGGCCGAGAAGGCCAAAGACTTCGCCTTCGTGGACGGCGAAGCTGACGCCGCGGACGGCTTCGACGTCGCCGTAGCGTTTGAAGAGGTTTTCCACTCGAATAACGGGTTCGGGCATAAGCAAGAGTTAACGAGTTTACAGCAAAGGCGGCGTCTGCGTCTGCCGCTGGCGTGCCTTGACCTTGCGGCACACCGATGAACCGTAATACGCGAGCGTTGCAGAAAAATTTCAATCGCAGCGGCGGGGAAGGATTCGGTTAAACTGCCGCGGCGGAATTGCGCGCGGCATGAGAAGGGCGAGCGGAACGAGCGGATGAACAAGCGAGCGGCGGAATTCTGGAAGACGGATCTGGCGGTGCTGGTGTTTTTGGCGCTGGCCAGCGTGGCGATTCACACGGCGACGAACGGGCAATACGGATTTCACCGCGACGAATTGCAGACGCTGGACGATGCGCGGCACATGGATTGGGGATTTGTGGCATACCCGCCGATTACGCCGTTGATTGGACGAATCGAGCTGATGCTTTTTGGGACGTCGCTGGTTGGATTTCGATTTTTTGCGGCGGTGGCGGTGAGCGCGGCGATGGTGCTTGCCGGGCTGATTGCGAAAAAACTTGGCGGTGGGCGACGCGAGCAAGTGCTGGCGGCGGTGGCGACGTGCGTGGCACCGGTGGCGCTGGCGCAGGGTGCGGTGTTTCAGTACGTGTCGTTTGATTATTTGTGGGGCGTGCTGGCGACGTATTTTTTGGTGAAGCTGTGCAAGAGCGGCGATGCGCGTTGGTGGGTGGCGATTGGGTTCGCGCTGGGATTGGGGATGGAGACGCGTTACACGGCGGGATTTTGGACGCTGGGGATTGTGGGCGGTGTGTTGCTTTCGGATGCGCGGAAATATTTGGCGAGCAAATGGTTGTGGGCCGGAGTGGGGATCGCGGTGTTGCTGTTTTTGCCGAATGTGATTTGGCAGGCGAAGCACGATTTCATTTCGCTGGATTTTTTGAAACACCTGCACGAGCGAGACGTGCGGCAAGGGAGAGACAAGGGATTCTTGCTGGGACAGATTTTATTGTGCGTGAACGTGGTGACGGCGCCGCTGGCGGCGATGGGGCTTTGGTTTTTGTCGGCCAAAGAGCAAGGCAGGCGTTACGCGGTTGTGGGATGGATGGTGCTGGCGACGTTTCTTTTGTTTTGGGTGGCGAAGGCCCGCTTCTACTACACGGCGCCGATTTATCCGGTGTTGTTGGCGGCGGGAAGCGTGGCGTTTGGAAACTGGCGGAAGACGGCAAAGAGAGGAATGGCCCTAACCGTGGATGGAGTGCAGTGGGCACTGATACTTTTGAATGGAGCATTGCTCGCGGTTTTTGTGATGCCGATTGCGCCGTTTGGCGGCGCGGCGTGGCGCGTGACGAGCAAATTGCATGACCAATTTCGCGAACAGATTGGGTGGCAAGATCTAACGGAACATGTGGCGCAAATTTTTAGCTCGCTGCCCGCGGAAGAGCGAGCGCGGACGGGAATACTGGCGGGGAACTATGGCGAGGGAGGCGCACTGAATTTGTACGGGCCCGCGATGGGTTTGCCGCACGCGATGGCGGGCACGAATTCGTTTTGGTATCGCGGATACGATTCGCACGAGCCGCAGACAGTGATCGTGGTCGGACTTGAGAAAGAAGAAGCGGAAGCGAATTTTACGAGTTGCGCCGTGGCGGCGAAAAATACGAACCGGTTCGGCGTGGAAAATGAAGAGTCGCGAGATCATCCGGACATTTATTTGTGCCGTGGATTGAAGGGAAGTTGGGCGGATTTTTGGAAGAAGTTCCGGCGATATGGATGAGTGGATCTATTTACGCCTTTTTACGGCCTTCTTTTGTTTCGGCACAACCCACTGGTGGAGTTTCATGTTGACGCGGCGTTCGGTCATGGCGACGCCTTCGGTTTCAAGGAGCTTTCGTTGCAGGGAAGCGTAGGGTTCGCGGATGAGAAGTTTGCCATTTGCGCCCACAACGCGGTGCCACGGAATGGCTTTGCCGGAAGGGCAGCCGGCCATGGCCCGGCCGGCGGTTCTGGCGCCGCCTCGCAGACGCAGGGCTTTAGCGACGGCCCCATACGTTAGAACCCGCCCACGCGGAATTTGTTTCACCAGTTGAAAGACCGGACCCCAGGACACGGGAACTCCAATTGCAACATAGAGATAGGAAGCGCGGGGAAAATCGTAGATGGGCGCGAGCTGTGCCGCAAGAACATTCTGGTGGGAATGGGTTGGATAGAGTGAAGGAACGGGGCTGGACAACGTGAGAAGAAGCGAATGAAAGGTTGGCGCCGCCGAGAAGTGGGGAACAACGGAAGTAAGTTGTGCGGAATTGGAACGAGCATGCAATGCACGAATGGAACAGAGCGAAAAAACAGATGGTGGTCCGGTTCGAATCAGAGATAGGTTGGCGGGTAACGAATTGGATGCAACTTTAAGAAAGATTCCGCGTCTAATTATTGACGGCTGTAGTGGAAGCAAAATACACTACGGCGAGGACGAAGCAGGGGAGAAGGTATGGCTTTCGTTCGGCGCAAAGGAAATTCGTTCTACCTGGTGCACAATGTGCGCCGCGGCGGAAAAGTGCGCCAACTGCACCTTGCGCGTCTCGGCGAGAAGGGGCGCATCACGGACCGAGTCGTGCGCGAAGTTTCGAAGAAACATCCGTTCGTGGAGCTGAACTGGCGAGCGCTGCGCGAACAAGCAAGTCAAAAAATAAATCTGGCCGATCCCAACTCACCCGAAGTGCAAAAGCTGGTCTCCACGCTCCGGTCCCTGCACCTGGAGCTCGCGGATCTGTTTCCGCCCGTAGTCCAAATTTCCGAATCACCCGCCGTGGCGAAAGAGCTGCTTGTGCAATTGCGGCTGCTGCAAACCACGATTCAAGTCAAGCTGAGCCAGTTTGACGCGAGAACGCGCGGGCGATTTGGAAGCGTGTCGCAGCAGGCGGGCGGCGCCAGGAGGCGGTCATGAGCACCACGAAGGCTTCACTCGATCCGGAGAGACGCAGTTCGCAGACGATGGAGTTTCAGGCATCGCTCGGCGCGAAGATCGTGGGGCAAGAGGAAGGGGTGCAGGCGCTGGTGGATTTGTACCAGGTGTTCTGCGCTGGCCTGAATTCGCCGGGGCGGCCGGTGGGGAACTTGCTATTTCTTGGGCCGACGGGATCGGGCAAGAC
>DATGEI010000020.1:0-19557 GCA_035310365.1 Candidatus Acidiferrum sp. | reverse complement strand
GAGGCAAACAACTAATGGCACGCACCGCAAAAATCGTAAAAGACCAGCGCAAACCGAAGTTTTCCACGCAGCACCGCAATCGTTGCCGCATCTGCGGCCGTGCGCGCGCCTATATTCGCAAGTTTCAAATGTGCCGTATCTGCTTCCGCGGCATGGCGCTCAAGGGCGAAATCCCCGGCGTCACTAAAGCGAGCTGGTAAGGAGAGAGCGAAATAAATTATGCAGACCGATCCCATTGCCGATTTTTTGACGAGCATCCGCAACGCCGCCGCCGCAAAGCACCAGCGCGTCGACGTGCCTGCCTCGAAGCTCAAAAGCGAAATTGCGCGCATCCTCAAGGAAGAAGGCTATATCTCGACCTTCAAGACCGTGGATGAGAACAAAACGCACAAGACTCTTCGCGTTTTCCTAAAGTACACGCCGGACCGCCGCAGCGTTATCAGCGGCCTGAAGCGCATTTCGCGCCCGGGCGCCCGCTGCTATGTCGGCGCGATGGACGTGAAGCCCGTCGTTGGCGGGCTTGGCATCAGCATCGTCACGACGCCGAAAGGCCTCATGACCGGCCGCAGTGCGAAGAAAGCCAAAATTGGCGGCGAACTTCTTTGCGAGGTTTGGTAGTCGGATTTTTTTAACAAATTTGAGTGAAGGGTTTTACAGAAAAATGTCACGCATAGGCAACAAACCAATTCCCGTTCCTTCCGGCGTCAAGATTGCCATCGCCGCGGACAAAATCGACGTGCAGGGCCCCAAAGGCAAGCTGAGCGTCGCTGTCCCGCACGGCATCTCGTTCGAGCAGAAGGACGGCATCCTGAACGTCAAACGCAGCGCCGAAGATTTTCGCGCGTTGCACGGTCTCGCTCGCGCGCTCGTCGCCAACGCCGTTACCGGCGTCACCACTGGCTTCAAGAAGGATCTCGACATCGTCGGCGTCGGTTACCGCGCGGAGCTCAAGGGCAAAGTTGTCGCCTTCGCTCTCGGCAAATCGCATCCCGTCGAATTCGCGATTCCCGAAGGGATCCAGATCGCCGTGGACAAGCAGACTCACCTTGTCGTCAGCGGCGCGGACAAAGCGCAGGTCGGCCAGGTCGCTGCGGATCTTCGTTCGCTCCGTCCACCCGATCCGTACAAGCAGAAAGGTGTTCGCATCACCGGTGAGCGCCTCAAGAAGAAAGCCGGCAAAGCGGGCGCAAAAGCCGGAGCGTAATCGCACCGCGGATAGTGCAAGAGTTTCGAAGAGGAGAAAGCTGTGGCATCAACACCAGTTCGCAGGTTATCGAGATCGGCAAAGCGTGAACGCATTCACAAACGCGTTCGCCTTTCTGTCGTTGGCAGTTCGGAGCGTCCGCGCCTTTGCGTCTATCGCTCCATCGGCCACATCTATGCCCAGGTCATTGACGATCGCGCCGGCAAGACGCTCGTCTCCGCCAGCTCCAATGACGGCAAGACCAAGGAATCGCTCAAGGGCGGTGGCAATATCTCCGCAGCCAAAGTCGTCGGCAAAACAATCGCCGAACGCGCCAAAGCTGCCGGCATCGAAAAAGTCGTGTTCGACCGCGGCGGATACAAGTATCACGGCCGCGTGAAGGCGCTCGCAGATGCGGCGCGGGAAGCGGGGTTAAAGTTCTAAGCCTATGTCGAAGCAAATTTTAAGGGATAGTCTTGCGGTGCGCCGGCTGCTCGAAGTGAATCCGGCGGAGTTGAAGGACGACGTCGTCGCCATCAACCGCGTCACCAAAGTCGTCAAGGGCGGCAAGAACCTCAGCTTTTCCGCGCTCGTCGTCGTTGGCGACAACCATGGCCATGCCGGCTTCGGAATGGGCAAAGCCCGCGAAGTTCCGATGGCCATCAAAAAAGGCATCGAGCAAGCCAAGAAAAATTTGATTCAGTTGAATTTGAAGGGCACCACGATTCCGCATCAGGTCATCGGCCGTTACGGCTCGGCGCAGGTTTTGCTCAAGCCCGCGGCGGAAGGCACTGGCGTCATCGCCGGCGGCCCGGTTCGCAAGGTCATGCAGGTTGCGGGCATTCACAACGTTCTGACGAAGTCCATCGGCACGTCGAATCCGCACAACGTCATCAAGGCCACCTTTGCGGCGCTTCTCGGCCTCAAGGATGCGGCGCAAGTCGCGGAAACCCGTACCAAGACCGTCGAAGAAGTCACCGGTAAGTCGAAAGAAAAGGCGGCGGGTGAGAACTAATGTCAGCGCAGAAGAAAACAGCGTCCTCCGGGACCGTCAAAATTAAGTGGGTGGTCAGCTTTATCAGCTGCACCGACGACATGCGGCAGACGATTCGCGGCCTCGGCCTGCGCCGTCTGCACCAAGTCGTCGAGCGGCAAGACACGCCGGAAACGCGCGGCATGATCCATAAAGTGCGCCATCTCGTGGAAGTGGTGAAATAAGCCATGGCAAAGAAGACCGAAGAAAAAAAATCCGCGGTCAGCCTTTCGACTCTTCGTCCCCCGCGCGGCTCCCGCAAGAAAAAAGTCCGCGTCGGCCGCGGTATGGGTTCGAAGCTCGGCAAGACGGCCGGCGCCGGCAACAAGGGCCAGAAGTCGCGGCGCGGTTATTCCCGCCGTCGCGGTTTTGAAGGCGGCCAGATGCCGTTGCATCGCCGCATTCCGAAGCGCGGCTTTCACAATCCGTTCGGCTCGACGTTTGCCGTCATCAATGTCGAAGAGCTGAATGCGTTTCCCGCCGGCGAAACCGTTACGCCCGATTTGCTTCGCGCGCACGGCTTTGTCCGCACCACCGAGCAGGTAAAAATTCTGGGTGACGGCGAACTGAAAGCAAAGCTCACCGTTCACGCACACGCTTTCAGCGCTTCCGCCAAGGAAAAAATTACCAAGGCCGGCGGCTCGTTCGAAGTTTTGTCTTGATGTTGCAGTTGTAGGGCCCGCTTTCCGAAGCGGGCCTTGCGGTGCCAGAAGTGCAGGGTTTGCAGTTGTAGTGGCGGGTCTTCAGACCCGTGCTTTTTCTTGCAGTCGCTTTTGCCCGGTGTCAGAAGTACGGGTTTGCAGTTGTAGTGGCGGGTCTTCAGACCCGTGCCTTTTCTTGCCGTCGCTTTTGCATTTGTTGTTTCGATTTTGTAAGAGGAACTGTAACGACACAAGGTAACGCATGAACCGATTCCTCCAGGCACTCTCGAATCTCTTCCGCATCGAAGATCTGCGGAAGCGCGTCTTGTTTACACTGGCCTTGCTGGCGGTGTATCGCATCGGCGCGCACATTCCCACGCCGGGAATTAATAAAGACGTCCTGGAGCTTTATTTCCAGCAGGCGCAAGGCTCCGCGCTGGGCATCTTCGATCTGTTCAGCGGCGGTAACCTTCGCCGCCTCACGATTTTCGCGCTCGGCATCATGCCGTACATCACTTCGTCGATCATCCTGCAATTGATGACCGTCGTGTTCCCATATCTCGAGCGCCTGCAAAAAGAAGGCGAACTTGGCCGCCGCAAAATTACGCAATACACGCGCTATTTGACCGTCGCGCTCAGCATCATTCAATCGTCTTCGATCGCCACCACGTTGCAGCACGCCACCGGACCGAACGGACAATCTTTCGTCTATAACCCCGGCTGGAGTTTCACCTTGATGACGATTCTGACGCTGACCACCGGTTCCGCCTTCATCATGTGGCTCGGCGAACAGATCAGCGAACGCGGCATCGGCAACGGCATGTCGCTCATCATCTTTGTCGGCATCGTCGTCGGCTTGCCGCGCGCTATCGTCAACCTCTTCGAACTCGTCAAGACACAGCAATGGGGGCCGCTCAGCATTCTTGTCCTCGCTTTGCTTCTCATTTTCATGGTCGCGGTCGTTGCGTTCATCGTGCTCGTCGAAGGCGGCCAGCGCCGCATCCCGGTGCAGTACGCCAAGCGCGTCGTCGGGCGCCGCGTCATGGGCGGTCAATCCTCTTACTTGCCTTTGCGCGTCAATTCCGGCGGCGTCATTCCGCCGATTTTTGCCAGCTCGCTCCTCGCCTTTCCGCCCACGATTGCGCTGGTCTTGAACCATCGCTGGGGTTTCGTGGACTCCATCGTCAACACCATCAAGTTCGGCGAACCGCTCTACAACTTGCTCTATGTCGTCATGATTCTTGCGTTCGCGTTCTTTTACATCGGCATCGTGTTCAATCCGACCGAACTTGCCGACAACATGCGCAAAAACGGCGGCTTCATTCCCGGCATTCGTCCCGGCCGCAACACCAGCGAGTACGTCAGCAAAATTTTGAAGCGCCTCACGCTCGTTGGCGCCATCTACCTTGCGATCATTTGTCTCCTGCCGGAGTGGATGCTCACCGGTATTCACTTCAATCACATCGGCTGGGGCATCGGCGCGTGGTTTGACCGCCATATCTCGACCATCGTTTTGAACGGCATGGGCGTGAACTTTTATTTCGGCGGCACATCGCTTTTGATCGTCGTCGGCGTTGCCATGGACACGGTTCAGCAACTGGAAGCGCAGCTCGTCATGCGCAACTACGAAGGGTTTGCTCGGAAGGGCCGGATTCGCGGCCGGCGGTAATGGAAGCGCACGGAGCGGCGGGGCAGGTTCGCCCGCACGGCAACTTGGACCGCGCCGTGATTTTTCTCGGGCCTCCGGGCGCGGGGAAAGGCACGCAGGCGAAAGTGCTGGCAAAGCAGTTCGGTGCGCCGCATCTTTCGACGGGCGACATGCTTCGCGAGCACGTCGAGCACGGCACTTCGCTCGGCTTGCAGGCGCAGCCGATTATGTCGCGCGGAGAGCTGGTGTCCGATTCGCTGGTGCTGAAGATGGTGGCCGAGCGGATTGAGCGGCCGGATTGTACGCACGGTTTTGTGTTCGACGGTTTTCCGCGGACCGTGGCGCAGGCGCAGTACCTGGGCCAATTGCTCGTCGAGCACGGTGTGCGGCGGCCGATTGTGATTCATCTGGTGATCGATTTGCCGCTGCTGATGAAGCGGCTCACCGGGCGAAGGCTCTGTAAAGTTGGCGGAGAGATTTACAATATTTACGATAATCCGCCAAAAGTTGCCGGGAAGTGCGACGTCGACGGCGGCGAATTGATGCAGCGGCCCGACGACAGCGAGGAAGTGATCTCGCCGCGATTGGTGGCGTACGAGAAGCAGACTTCGCCGCTCGTCGCCTATTACCGAAGGCTTGGCTTGCTGTATCAGATCGACGCGGCGAAGAGCGTGGAAGAAGTGAAGCAACAGGTTTTGCAGAGCGTGTTGAACGCGAGGCGGGCGCACTAGAAATATGTCGATTCATTTGCGCAGCGCCGAAGAGCTCGAAAAAATGCATCGCGCGGGACTCGCCGTCCACGAGGTGCTGCAAGCTCTGCGGAAGTTTGTAAAGCCGGGAATGACCACGATGGACCTCGAGGAAGAAGCCAAGAGGCTCATCGCGGGAAAGCCCGGCAAGCCGGCGTTCAAGGGATATCGGGGTTATCCCTGCGTTCTTTGCACGTCGGTGAACAGCGAAATCGTTCACGGGATTCCGTCGCCGAAGCGGAAGCTGAAGGAAGGCGACATCGTATCGATCGATTTCGGAATGGAAGTCGATGGGTACTACGCGGATTCGGCGGTCACGGTTCCGGTCGGCCAGATCAAGCCGGAAGTGCAGAAGCTCCTGGACGTGACCAAGGAATCGCTCGATCGCGCGATTGACAAGATGCGCGCGGGAAACAGGCTGGGCGATGTGGGCCACGCGGTGCAGAGCCTGGTCGAGGAGAACGGTTTTTCGGTGGTTCGCGAATTTGTCGGGCACGGCATCGGTACGAAAATGCACGACGAGCCGAACCTGCCGAATTACGGCGAACCGGGGCGCGGCGCGCGATTGCAGGAAGGCATGGTGATCGCGGTCGAGCCGATGGTGAACGCGGGGCGTCCGGATGTGCGGATGCGCGACGAGTGGACGGCGGAAACGGCCGATGGCAGTCCTTCGGCGCATTTCGAGCACACCATCGCGATCACCGCGAGCGGGCCGTGGATTTTGACGCGGCCGAAAGAGATGACCGGTCCGGCTTGGTAGAATGGAAGAGCGGTTGTTTGTGTTGGACTTTGTAGGGCCGCGGTGAGAGCAGCAAGATTTTGTAGTGGCGGGTCTTTAGACCCGTTCTTTGGGAGAACATGGCGAATCAGGACGACGACAAGAAAAAGAACGACTCCGGTAATTCCAAGGAGGACGCCATTGAAGTGATGGCGACGGTCATCGAGCCGCTGCCAAACGCGATGTTCCGCGTCGAGCTGGAAAACAAGCACCAGGTTCTGGCGCACGTTTCCGGCAAGATGCGCAAGAATTTCATCCGGATTTTGGCCGGAGACAAAGTGGCCGTGGAGCTTTCGCCGTACGATTTAACCCGCGGCCGGATTGTGTACCGCTACAAATAGCGGAGGCGTTTGCGAGAAGCGAGATTTTGTAGCGGCCGCCTTCCGAGGCGGGGTATTTGGCAGAGGGAAGGGTTTTGCAGGGGCGGGGCTTTAGCCCGCCCATGAGGAGCGGGGATTATGAAAGTTCGCGCAAGCGTGAAAAAGATTTGCGACAAGTGCAAGGTGATTCATCGCCGCGGCGTGGTGCGGGTGATTTGTACCAACCCGAAGCACAAGCAGCGGCAAGGATAAAACGCATTCGGTGGTTGGTTTTAAGTTTTAAGGGAAGCGCAAAACCGGATTCGGTTCTTCTACTTGAAACTTACAACTTGGAACTTGAAACTTGGAACTTAGAAACGCAGTTTTGAGGAGAAGTAAAAACATGGCTCGTATCGCAGGTGTAGATCTTCCGCCGCAAAAGCGCCTTTGGATCGGATTGACGTCGATCTATGGCATCGGACAGGACCGCGCGAGGAAGCTCGCGGAAAAAGCGAATGTGGATTCCGACAAGAAAATTCGCGACCTGACCGAAGACGAAGTGAACCGTCTTCGCCAGGAAATTGAAAAAGAAGGCCGCGTGGAAGGCGATCTCCGCAAGGAGATTCAGATGAACATCCGCCGGCTGATCGAAATTCAGGCGTACCGCGGCATCCGTCACCGGCGCAACCTGCCGGTTCGCGGGCAGCGCACGCACACCAACGCGCGCACGCGCAAAGGTCCGCGCCGCGGCGCCGTTGCGGCGAAGAAGCAGACCAAGGGCAAGAAGGGCTAGTTGAATCGGTTTTAAGTTGTAAGTTTTAGGTTGTAAGTGAAAAAAACTGAAATCATGCGCTTGCGTTTTCGGGTGTTGCAGCGAGCGAATTCGGAGCAGGTTGTAAGGAGTTAGTTCCAGGAGTTCTTGCTTAGAACTTAGGACTCATAACTTACAACTTCAAAGATACGGAGCAAAACGTGGCCAAAGAGCAAAAAGCAGCGCAAGACGCGACACAAGCGCCGGCAAAACCGGCGGCGGGTGGAGCGGCGGCGAAGCGCAAAAAAGAGTTCAAGAAGAAGCGCGAAAAGCGCATCGTGCCGCACGGCGTGGCGCACATCGCCGCGTCGTTCAACAACACGCAGATCACCATCACGGATTCGGATGGCCGCACGCTGTGCTGGTCTTCCGCGGGCGCGATCGGCTTCAAGGGTTCGCGCAAGGGCACGCCGTACGCGGCGCAGCAGGCTTCGCTTTCGACGGCGACGGTGGCGCGCGACCAGTACGGGATGAAGAGCATTGAAGTGCGCATTCAAGGGCCGGGTTCCGGCCGCGAATCCGCCGTGCGCGCGCTGGCCGCCGCGGGTTTGCATATCGTGGTGATTCGCGACGTGACGCCGATTCCGCACAACGGCTGCCGTCCGCCGAAGCGCCGCCGCGTCTGATTTTTACCGCGCGAATTTGGTTTCGCGCGGAAGAGAGTTCCTAGAGTTCTGGGAAGGGAGAATCGAAGTTGGCAAGACATCGTGATGCAGTTTGCCGCCTCTGCCGCAGGGAAGCGCAAAAGCTGTTTTTAAAGGGTCTGCGGTGCTTTACGGACAAGTGCGCGATCGAGAAGCGCAATTTCGTTCCCGGCCAGCACGGCCAGTCGCGCCGCGCGAAGATTGCCGGTTACGGTTTGCAATTGCGCGAAAAGCAGAAGGTGAAGCGCACCTACGGGCTGCTGGAACGGCAGTTCCGCAACTATTTCCACAAAGCCGAACGGACGAAGGGTCCGACCGGCGAAAACCTGATCATCTTTCTCGAGCGGCGGCTTGACAACGTCGTGTGGCGCTCGGGCCTTGCTTCGTCGCGTTCGCAGGCGCGGCAGCTCGTGCTGCACGGCCACGTCCGCATCAACGGCAAGAAGGTGAACATTCCTTCTTACCAGGTGAACGTGGGCGAAGAGATCGCCATCAAGGAAAAGATGCACCAGAACGCGATGATCATGGAAGCGCGCAACGTGGCGCAGAGCCAGAGCGCGGTGCCCTGGCTCGAGCAGGATCGCGAACAGTTCAAGGCGAAGGTTGTGGCGTTGCCGAAGCGCGAAGACGTGCAGACGCCGCCGATTAACGAACAGCTGATCGTCGAACTTTACTCGAAGTAGTCGAAGTCTTTCAAAAAAGATTTGGTCTTAAGTGGCCGGCGAAAGTACGGCCACGGAAGGATGGAACACGATGTGGAAGGGTTTTCAGAAGCCGAAGCGTCTTGCATCCGAGCTGGAATCGCTGACGGAAAAGTACGGACGTTTTTCCGCGCAGCCATTTGAACGCGGCTGGGGAACGACGGTAGGAAACGGATTGCGGCGCGCGCTGCTCAGTTCGATTGAAGGCGCAGCCATCACCGCGGTGAAGATCGAAGGCGTGCTGCACGAATTTTCTTCGATCGCCGGCGTGGTGGAAGACGCCACGGACATTATCCTCAACCTGAAGCAGGTGCCGATCAAGCTGAACACGGACCTGCCGAAAACGATTTACGTGAACGTGGAACAGCCGGGACCGGTGACTTCCGCGCAGATCGAAGAAGACGCGGATTTCGCGGTGCTGGACAAGAGCGTCTACATTGCCACGGTGAGCGAAGGCGGCAAGCTGCAGATTGAAATGCGCGTGAAGAACGGCCGCGGCTACGTGGCCGCCGACCGCAACTACGACGAAGACCTGCCCATCGGATACATTCCGGTGGACAGCGTGCACTCGCCGGTGCGCAAGGTGAACTACTCCGTGGAAGCGGCACGTTTGGGCCAGATGACCGATTACGAAAAGCTGATGCTGGAAGTGTGGACGAACGGCGCGATCACGCCGCAGGACGCCATCGGCCTTGCGGCAAAGCTGGTGAAAGATCACATGAGCATCTTCATCAACTTCGAGGAAGCGGTGGAATCGCTCGAAGCGCCGCTGGAGACGGCGAACGATCCGCGCCTGGAGCATCTGGACCGGAGCGTGGAAGAGCTGGAACTTTCCGTGCGTTCCTACAACTGCCTGAAGAACGCCAACATCCAGACGATCCGCGAACTCGTGCAGAAGAGCGAAAACGAAATGCTGAAGACGAAAAACTTCGGCCGCAAATCGCTGAACGAGATCAAGGACATACTGGTGAAGATGGGCCTCAGCCTTGGCATGAAATTCGACGAGCATGGCCGCATCATCTGGCCGCCGCTCCCGAGCCAGACCGCCGCGCCTTCGACGGAAGATACGGTCGGGCTGTAAGAAACAGTCTTCAGTTGTCGGTTTTTAGTCATCGGTTAAAGCAAAGTCTCGGGAAACCGACGACTGACGACGGAAGACAATTTCGAAGTGCGAAGTTTTTTGCACCACTGCACTTCAGCGAAGAAAATTTTAAGGACTCGAAAAATGCGACATCTGAAATCGGGATCGAAACTGGGACGCAATCCATGGCACCGCCGCGCGACGCTGCGGAACCTGGTGACCAATCTTTTTGAACACGGGCGAATCACCACGACGGTGACGCGGGCGAAAGCCGCGCGTCCCGTTGCGGAAAAAATGATCACGCTCGGCAAGCGCGACACGCTGCAATCGCGGCGGCAAGCGGCGGCGTACATCATGACGCCGGCGGTGACGAAAAAACTGTTCAGCGAGATCGCGCCGAAATTTGCCGATCGCGCGGGCGGCTACACGCGCATCATCCCCGCGGGAATCCGCGTGGGCGATGGAGCGAAGGTGGCCATTCTCGAACTTGTCGGCTACGAGTTCAAGAAAAAGGAAAAGAAAGAAAAGCCGGTGAAAGAAGAAGTGGCGGAAACGAAGAGCTGAGGAAGAAAGTTTTCAGTCGTCAGTTCACAGTCAAAAGCGACACCATCCGAAACTTGAAAGAGTGATACGCCCGTTCGAGGAAACTTGAGCGGGCGTTTTTTTTGAAGAACGAAGAAAGCAGCGACGTAAGGTGAAGCGGTCCCTCGATTCCCATTGGTCGCTCGGGATGCACGTCCTTCGCCGGCCGCATAGTGAACCAGAACTACCCCCCCTCCCCCGGTTTTTGCGTAAGTGTTGATTCTAAAGGCGGATAAAGCCGTTTGTTTACATACACATCTGTAAGTGTTGATTCTAAGTGAGTTATATCGGTGAACGTGGTTCGTTTTGCGTGGCGCTATTCCGGGAGGAACAGGAACCGGGTGCCCGGAAGCGGCGATGGCCAGACGCAAGAATTTCCGAGGATTATAATGGCAGAACGCCGAGGAAAAGTTAAGAAAATAACAGCGAACAATCAAAAGGAAAGGTTGGACGGTCATGCTTTGGCGGTGAACGGATATGCTCCGCATAAGCGAGTACGCATGGAGACAGGACGCCATTCGTTCCAGGCAATAGTGAAGGACGATCTGCGTATGAGATAGAATCCGGCGGGCGACGATGAATCCGGTGACGCATTTTTTGACGGGGAGGGCGGTGGCGAACTGCGTGCCGTCGCTCGAGCGCAAAGAGCGGGCGATGGTGGCGCTGGCGTGCGTGGTTCCGGACGTGGACGGACTCGGCGCGGCGAGCGGAGAAGCGCTACAGGTAGCTGAGCCACCAGAGGTCGCGGCGGCGTTGTTTCAGGCTGGCGTACCAGCGACACAGAGGGTACGCGATGACGACGACCGCGACCCACACGAGATAAACGATGGGGAGGCTGAAGCCGTAGTCCGGCGGAAAAAGGTCGGACGAGCCGCCGAGGGTGGGCGGCGGACCGAGAAGGAAAGCGCGAGGACCGTAGCGGAGGGCGCCGAGGCCGATGGAAACGAGGTGCGCGGCGGCAATGTGAAACAGGAAATAGAAAAACGGCACGCGGCCAAAGACAATCAACGGATTCGCCGAAGAGAAGTGGAATTTTTCAAGAAAGGCGAGAGCGATGAGCGCCGGACCCACGGTCATGAGAAGAAAAAGAAGCGATGGGGGATATTTTGTGACGTTGAGGAAGGACAGCATGGTAAAGAGAGCCGATTTCTGGTGAGACCAGAGGGCCGAATCGCCGTAATGATTCCATGCGCGAAGAATAAGGAAGGCGATTGTGCACGCGACACCGACGGCGACCTGAAATTTCCGGCGGCGAAGCGGATCCCAGCGCAAGACGTTGCCGAAGCAATATCCGGCGCTCATGACGAAGATCCAGGGAATAAGAGGATAGGCGATAAAGGCGAATCCTCCATGAAAAGGAAAGCCCGCCGGCTGGTGAAAGACGTCCCACAGAAACGCGGCACGGCCGAAACGCGCGGGATCGATGGGATCGAGAAGATTGTGCGCGGCGATGACGAAAAGACTGAGTGGGGCGAGGATGCGGACCGGCAGGTGAACGAGGGCGGCGAGGAAGATCATGGAGAGGCCGAGCATCCAAAAGACGAGGAGCGGGACGATGGAGCCGTGAAGCCGAACCTGGAAGAGCCAGAGGAAGCGGACAACGGTGACTTCCAGAAAGACGAGCCAAAGGCCGCGCGAGAGGAGAAAACGGGACAGCTGCGATTTGGTGCGGCCGTTTTGTTCAAAGAAGAAAGCGCCGATGCCGGCGGTGAAGGCGAAAACAGGGGCGCAGAAATGAGTGATCCAGCGAGTGAAGAAGAGGGCGGCGGTGGTGCGAGAAAGGTCGGTGGGATTAAAGGACATGGCGGCGGCGCTGACGTAATCGCGGACGTGATCGAGGGCCATGACGATCATGATGAGGCCGCGAAGGGCGTCGACGGAGAGGATGCGCGGGTTGGGCGGATTGACGACGGGAACATCGGACATGGGCGGTATTGTACAAAGAATCCAGCGAAGCGGGCGGGATCTTATCGCAACGGAGCCGACGAATGGCGATGACGATCGAGGATTTTCGGAGGATGGCGCGGAGTTTTGACGGTGCGGAAGAGGGTTCACACATGGGCAGCGCGGACTTTCGCGTGGGCGGACGGATTTTTGCGACATTGGCGGCGGCGAAAATGGGTTATGGGAATTTGTTGCTGACGCCCGAGGTGCAAGCGATGTTTGTGGCGGAGCTGCCGGAGATTTTTATTCCGGTTGCGGGCGGATGGGGTAAAAACGGCGCGACGCATGTGGCGCTCGATCGCGTTAGCGAGGACGTGCTGGAAGGGGCGCTGCGGACGGCGTACAAGCTGCGACTTGAATTGAACGCGAAGACGAGGAAACCGAAGGCGACGGCGAAAAAGGCGAATGCCCGTCGGACGCCGAAGAAGAAACGATAGATTGGATTTGGCGGTTATTTGCCGTGCGGGGAGGAGGAGGAGTTCGTCCAGGAGACGGAATTTTTTTGGAGGAGGGCGAGGAGGTAGTCAATGGGAACGGCGGCGCCGAGCGGGCCGGAGTAGGGAAGAGGGCGAGCGCCGTTTGCGGCGGGCAAAGAGAAAGTGCTGGGGCGGAGCCAGCGGCCGTCGACGAGACCGACGACTTCGCGCGTGGCGGCGAGGAGGATGGGCGAGCCGCTCTGGCCTTTTTGAACTTCGTGGCTGAAGAGGAAGAGCTCGGTTTCGGGAAGATTTTGTTCTTCGCGGAACTGGACGATGCCGAGGACCTGGGCGGAAGACCAATCCTGCACGGGAAGTTTGTAAGTGGAGGCGGAGCGGATATTGGCGGGATGGAGCGCGCTGGCGACGATGGAATCGCCGATGGCGGAGCGTTTTGCGGCAAGGGGAAGAAAAGCGACGCGAAATTTTGTGTCGAAGGGATTGGGCGCGGCGCGGAGGATGGCGACGTCGTGAGCCCAATCGGTGGCGATGATGTTGGCTTTGAGGAGTTGCGGAGGAGAGTTGGGGCGGTCGACGAGAATATAAGGCTGGCCGAGATCGCGAAAAGTTTGCAGAACGTGAGCGGCGGTGACGAGATAGCCCTGCGAATTGATGAAGAAGGCGTTGCCGAAGAACGTGTAACGGATGCCTTTGTTGCCGGGCGTTTCGTCGCTGGGATAGACGATGGGGCAGATGGCGGCCTTGAGAGTGGAATCTTCCGGAGACAAAGGCGATGTTTGTGTGGCGGCCGTTCGCGGGAGGACGAGCTCTATGGCGACGAGAAGGAACGGCGGCGCGAAACGCAGAAAGCGAGAGGCGCGGTTTTTCATGGTGAATCCGGGCACTCGTTCAGAGTAGCGCAGACGGATTTCGGAATGGAAAAAGTGAGAGAGGTGTGAGAGCAAATCGTAATGAGCGCTACGGTTTCGAAGCGATGCGGGGCCAATCGGGCGGAAGAAAATTGAAGGAAAGGGTATCGGACGGGTTGCGGGAAGGGCGGCTGGGAATTTTCGGAAGGATTTCGCGCGGAAAAGACGGAACGTAGTTGCTGGGGCGGATGTTGCCGAGGTCGATCTCGGTGCGGACGGTGTATTGAAATTTGGTTCTGGCGAGGACGAGCGTCGTGCCGGCACAAAGCGGAACGTCGGCGGCGCGATCTTCGTAGCCGTGCTTGCGCGTGAGGTAAAGGTAGGTTTCGCGAATGGGAGTGAAACCGAAATCCGGCGTGGACGAATCGGACAAACTTGCGTAGACGGCGGGCGCGGCGGCCCAGGAACCCGAATCGCGATCGGTGCGGGCGCGGCAATTCGCGTTTGGCAGATCGGCGAATAAGACAAACGCACCAGGGGCTTTCAGGGCGGAAAAACAGCGCATACGCGACGAAAATCGATCGCGGGTGCAGCGCGTGTCGTCGGGCAGACGGAGCGAATCTCCCATGACAAAGATGGCGGAACTCGCGCCGAAGCGGTAGACGTTGAACGCGAGCGATAATCGCGCATTTACGGAGGAGTTGCGAATCCGATCGAAGATGGCGCGCTTGACGGCGATGGAGGGCCAGACGCGCGTGCGGCCGGGAACGAGAATCTCGGAATCGGAATGCCAGTAAGAAGTCCAACGGTCGCCGGAGGGAAGATCCAAATCCAGTTTGACGCCGGCAATTTGAACGAGCGAATTTTCCGGGATTCCGTCCAAAAGAAAAGGCAGCTCGAGCGCGGGGTCCGAGCCGTAGGTGTCCAGTTGTTCGCCGGGCTGGTGTTGAAACGAAACGCCCGAATCAAAGGTGAGCTTGACGGGCAAAGGATGCGACGCGGTGGGGAGAGGCATGTTGCGAGTTTGACGGGACGGATTACCAGAAATAAGAGTGAGCAGAAGAATTGAGGCGACACAAGCCGCGAGAATGCACCAGCTGAGCGGCGCTCTGCGACGGGCGAATTGGACCACGACAATCGTCGTCGCGGCGGCGAAGGCGACGCACGCGATGACGTCGTCGAAATCGTCCAACGAAAAATTGAGGGAAGGGAAGACGAACGACAGCGAAGCGATGGCGAGCAAGAGCAAGAAGAGCCCGAGAACGACGAGAGCAGCCTCTCCGACGCCGCGAGTGATGCTGCCGACGACGAACGAGCCGAGAGTGATGATGCTGAAGAACATGAACTGGATTTGCAGAAGTCCGGGGACGGAAGCGAGGACGGGATAAAAGGCGAGCTTGAGAAGCAAGAGTTGGGCGAGAAAAAGCGGCAAGTGAACGAGGAGGAGCGCAGCGAGCAATTTTGCGGAGAGAAGAGTGTGCCATTTGTACGGACGGGTGAGCCAGAATTGGCGGTCGCCGACGAGCGATTCGCCTTGCACGAGGCGGATGAGAAGGAAGGCCCAGGAAAGGCTCAAGAAGTGCGGGAGATAGCGGAGGAGGCTCGAGAAAAAACGAAATTCAGGCGGGTGGACGGTCCACTGGCGAGGCTGGTCCCAGAGGAAAATTGCAAGGAAGATCAGCGAAACGAGAAATTCCGGCCAGTGGCGGCGAAAATCTTTTTTGAAGATGTGGAAGATTATTTTCATGGGCGAGGCTCGGTCATGAGGGCTTCCGCGCGGATTTGGCGATGGCGAGAAAGATGTTGCGGATGGTCATGGGATGGAAGACGGCGTGCTGGATGGCGCCGAAACGACGGAGAATTTCGGATTGGAGCGCGTCTTGCTCAAAAGCGGAGTCGATGAATTGCAGAGTTGCGCCGGACGAGGTGACTTGCAGCCAGCTCGAAGGCAAGTCCGCGGGAAGTACGGCGGGAGAATCGAGCGCGACTTCGACCTCGCGGAAACGCGCGCGGATCGAGGGAACATCTTCGGAAAGGCGAAGGCGGCCGGAATCGAGGTAAGTGAGATGCGTGGCGAAGGATTCGATTTCGGCGAGGTCGTGCGAGGAAACGAACGTGGTGGAGCAGGCGGTGGAGGCGACGAGAGCTTCCGCAAGTTCATCGCGAACGACGGGATCGAGTCCGCTGAAGGGTTCATCGAGGAGAATGAGTTTGGGGCGGAAGGAGAGGGCGCTGGCGAGAGCGGCTTTCATGCGCATGCCGCGAGAAAGATGCTTGAGTTTGCGGTCGAGCGGAAGATCGAATTGCCGGACGAAATGGGATTCGAGTTCTGTATCCCAAGTCGGATAGAACGGGCGCAGATATTTCAGAAAAGCGCCGACGCGCATCCAGAGAGGGAGCTGCTGATTTTCGGAAACGTAACCGATCGAAGCGAAAGCCTTGCCGGAGATGGAAGCGGAGTCTATGCCGAGGACGGTGGCGGTGCCGGCGGAGGCGCGAAAAATATTGACGAGAATTTTGATGAGAGTGGTTTTGCCGGCGCCGTTGGGACCGACGAGAGCGTGAACGCCGCCTTCGGCGACGCGAAAGCTGAGATCGTCGAGGGCCTTAACGCGGCCGAAGCGCTTGGAGAGAGATTCCGTTTCGATGGGGAAATTCATGTGACGGCGAGCGGCCGCAACGGAGAAAGGTGCGCGCGGCGAAAGACGAAGTGAGCACGGGAAGCAGGGCGAAGCGGAATTGGCACGGGCATACTATAACAGCCGCGAGACGGATGTTTGAAGCGGATAGGCCGAACGTTAGCGCGCGGTCCAGCCGCCGTCGATGAGTAGCGTGTGGCCGGTGATGAGGGAGGCCGCGGGCGAAGCGAGAAAAATGACGGCGCCGGTTACATCGGAAGGTTCGCCGATGCGATGAAGCGCGGCGATGCGTTCGATGGTGTCGGCACGGAAGGCGGGGTCGGCGAGAGCAGGCTCGGTGCCGGGAGTGGCGATGAAAGTGGGCGCGATGGTGTTCACGGTGATGTTGTGTTTGCCCCATTCGACGGCGAGGCATTTGGTGAGATGGGAAATGGCGGCCTTGGTCATGCAATAGACGGGCTCGCCCGGCAAAGCCACGGAGCCCGCTTGGGAACCAAGATTAATGATGCGGCCGCGCTTTTGACGGATCATGACGCGGCCGGCGGCCTGGCTGGCGAAAAATGTGCCCTTGAGATTGACGGCGAGCGTTGCATCGAAATCGGCTTCGGTAAAATTTTCGGCAAGATTTTCCGGGGCGATGCCGGCGTTATTGACGAGAATATCGAGCCGGCCGAAGTGAGAGACGGTTTTGTCCACGGCGCGAAAAATCTGATCGAGATTGGTGACGTCCATTTGCAGAGGCAGCGCTTTGCGGCCCATGGCTTCGATTTCTTGCACGAGCGTGCCGGCGGTGTTGACATCGCGAAGGCCGAGCGCGACGTCGGAGCCGGCGTTGGCGAGCGCAAGAGAAATGGCGCGGCCGAGACCGCGGGCGGCGCCGGTGACGAGCGAGACTTGTCCGTTGAGATGGAAGTCAGGAAATTTCACGGTGAGCTCCGGGCCTCGGAAAGCGGTAAAAGAGGAAGACGAAAAAGAAGGCGACGAAGGCGCCGATGGAATCGAGGAGAGAGTCCCAAGGAGAGGCGGTGCGGCTGATGACGAAAGCCTGGTGGATTTCGTCGAGCACGGAATAGCCGGCGGCGATGGAGAGCGCGGCGACGGCCCACGTCCAGCGCCAGCCGGCGCGGGCGCCGCGCGCGCCGCGAAAGAGCAGAAGATAAAAAATAAAATATTCGGAGAAGTGGGCGGTCTTGCGGATCAAGTGATGAATGACGTGGATTTGATGATCGGTGATGGAGTGAAAAAGCCAGCGCAGGACGGGCACGAGAATCGAAGCGGTATGGTCGGCGGAGAAAGCATCGGTGGAGAGAGTGAAAATGACGCCGGCCCAGACGAGAGCGGGCCACCAGGCGCGGAGCCAGGAAGGAGCGAGCGGAACGCGCTGGCGGAGCTCGTCGAGCTCCGGTGCGGGACGGGGATTGCGCCAGGGTTGTTCGGGCAAGAGAGAATTCTCCCAATCGAGATTGCAGCAGTTTCGAAAACGGTCCGCTTCGGAAAGCGGACCCTACAACGAGCCGTACACTTCCAAAATTATTCCATGCGATAGTTCGGCGCTTCGCGGGTGATGACGACGTCGTGAACGTGGGATTCGCGAAGGCCGGCGGCGGTGATGCGAACGAAGCGGGCTTTTTGCGCGAGATCGGCGATCGAGGAAGCGCCAACATAGCCCATGCCGCTTTTGAGGCCGCCGACAAGCTGATCGGTGAGCGCGCCGAGCGGACCTTTATAGGCGACGCGGCCTTCGACGCCTTCGGGCACGGACTTGCCGCTGTCACTTTGATCTTGCACGACGGAGTATCGGTCGGAACCGGAGGTCATGGCGCCGATGGAGCCCATGCCGCGATAGGACTTGAAGGTGCGGCCCTGATACAGAATCGTTTCGCCCGGAGATTCTTCGGTGCCAGCGAAAAGGCTGCCGATCATGACGCAGGAGGCGCCGGCGGCGATGGCTTTGGTGATGTCGCCGGAATATTTGATGCCGCCGTCGGCGATGATGGGGACGCCGGTGCCTTTTGCGGCGCGCGAAGCTTCGATGACGGCGGTGAGCTGCGGTACGCCGGCGCCGGTGACGACACGCGTGGTGCAGATGGAGCCGGGGCCGATGCCGACCTTGAGGCCGTCAATGCCGAGCGCGATGAGATCTTTTGCGCCGTCGAAGGTGGCGACGTTGCCGGCGATGATTTGCATTTCGGGAAGACGGTGACGAATGGCCTTGATGGCTTCCATGACTTTTGCGGTGTGGCCGTGGGCGGTGTCGATGGCGAGGACGTCGGCCTTGGCTTTGGACATTTCGACGGCGCGTTCGAGGAAATCGCCGGTGGCTCCGACAGCGGCTCCGGCGAAAAGGCGGCCCTGATCGTCCTTTGCGGCGTTGGGATACTCGAGTTTCTTCTGAATGTCTTTTACGGTGATGAGACCTTTCAGGTTGAAGTCCTGGTCGACAACGAGGAGTTTTTCAATGCGATGCTTTTGGAGAATTTTTTCGGCTTCTTCGAGGGTCGTGCCGACGGGAACGGTGACGAGATTTTCTTTCGTCATGACGGCGTTGACCAGCTGAGAATGATTTTTTTCGAAGCGAAGGTCTCGGTTGGTGAGAATTCCGGCGAGGCGGGTACCGCGCGTGACGGGCAGGCCGGAGATGCGGTACTTGGTCATGATTTCGAGAGCCTGGCGGAGAGTGATGTCGGGCGAAATGGTGACGGGGTCGACGATCATGCCGGATTCGGAGCGCTTTACGCGGTCAACTTCTTCGCCCTGACGGTCGATGGGCATGTTGCGATGGACGATGCCAATGCCGCCCTGGCGTGCGATGGCGATGGCGAGGCGGGATTCGGTGACAGTGTCCATGGCGGCGGAGGCGAGCGGAATGGCGAGTTGGAGCTTGCGGGTGAAGTTCGTGCGCGTGGTGACTTCGTTGGGCAGGATGGAGGATCTGCCGGGAACGAGGAGAACGTCGTCGAAAGTGAGACCTTCTTGAATCGGACCGTCTATCATGCGCTCCTCTTTGGCCAACCGTTGGAAAAATTAGCGCTATAAAAACAGCGCAGCCCGGCAGGTGGCCGCCGGGCCGAGAGTACAATTCATCGAATCGAAAAAATGAATCACTGTGAAGTTATTATTGTAGGGGCGGGGAGAGATTGGGTCAAGTTTTGGGGCGCTCGTGCAAGAGCGCATAGGCATCGGAATACGCAGAGTTCAGGTATCTGGTGAGGCGCTCGGCACGGGCCGAATCACGATTGCGGTCGAGCATGACTTGAAGAATTGGCGCGAGGAAGCGGCCGTATTTGGTGAGAGTGGCGCGGCCGTCCGAAGAAAATGCGGATTCGACGGCTTGTTCGGTTGCGGGAGTGACGATTTCCATGCGGCCGATGAAGACGCGAGTCGTGCTCGCAGGGGCGGGGTGGATGGTGAGTGGGAGGACGCGGTCCACGAATGCGCGTGGGACGACGTACAGCAATCGAGTGCCTTCCTCGAACCAGGAATCGTTCCAGGTTGTGAGCATGGCGCGGGCTTCGTCGGGGTGGAGGCCTTCTGTGACG
>DATGEI010000019.1:0-108958 GCA_035310365.1 Candidatus Acidiferrum sp. | reverse complement strand
TGAGTTGTACTAGAAGTCGCCACGCTAACCGCAAGGAGGCAGGCGCCCAAGGTATGACCCATGATTGGGGTGAAGTCGTAACAAGGTAGCCGTAGGAGAACCTGCGGCTGGATCACCTCCTTTCTAAAGATAGCGCCTGCTAACCCGCTATGGTGTGCGGTCTATGCAGGCCAACGCATCGTTCGCTCTCACGGGCTTACGATGCAACGTTCGATTTACAACTTCGGGCAGATTCTGTCAGATCGTATCGCGTTTACCCTGAGCGTTTTCTGCGAAGGGTCAAAGAGTTCACAACTCATTTTCGTTTAGGGCCGCTGAGAAATCAGCGGCCTTTTTTGTTTGCCTGCCAGAACAGTTGAGGCGGTAATTCCCAAAGTAGATTGCCATCCAATCCAAAATGAACCGTTGCCGGCTCTTTCGCCTCATCGCGATAATCGTTCGAACATTTGGCGAAACGGATTCTAATTTACTGCAAAGATGAGGTTTGCTGCCGCTCCGAATATTTTCCGAGACACAAAGCGCGTGGTAGGCCGCGTGCTTAAATTAAATGTTCCTTACAAAAGGGGAACGCGACGAAAGATTGACTGTGACATAAAGCAAGACCTGATTTCGTACCGAATTCGTCGCAGCGCGATCATCGGGCGGCTGGCTTGTCTGAGTTACTCTTCGATGGTTTCGTTTGTAAAATGTGTACACATAGATGTACACTGTACCCGAGGTGCTCTCCATGGCTTCTATCAAAGTCGGCGTGCGTGAGTTTCGCGAACGTATCGCCAGTTTTCTTGAATCGGACACTCCCGTCGCCGTGACCCGCCGAGGAGAGACTCTTGGCGTTTACGTTCCCACTCGTCGCAAGAACCGGAAAACGGCTGAGCTTTCGGAACTCAAGGCGGCTGCAAAGCGTCTTGCGACGGCGCTTGCGGATCTCGACGAAGAAGAGATCATGACAGAGTTCAAGGCGGCGCGCCGCAAACCCATGAGTCCGAGTCGATAACGTGATCGTCCTGGACGCGAACATCCTTATTCGCGCCGTTCTGGGCCGTCGTGTGCGCCAGCTGATCGAAGTGTACGCTAGCCAAGGCGTTAGGTTTTTCGCACCGGAAATCGTGTTCGACGACGCAGAAACTTACCTGCCCGGACTCTTGCAAAAACGCGGTAAGTCCACCGCTGATCTTGCTCCAGCCCTGGCATACTTGCGGAACACGGTTGAGCCCATTGCGCCAGAACTTTATTCCGCCTTTGAAGAAGAGGCACGTTCGCGTTTGCGGGATCGTGATGAATGGGACTGGCCAGTATTGGCTTCGGCACTTGCGCTCGCATGCGCGGTGTGGACCGAGGACACGGATTTTTTCGGCACCGGCGTCGCCGTGTGGACTACGAATCGCGTTGAAATCTTCCTAAAGCAGCAAATCGAATCGCGATCGACTACCGAGGAATGACGCCGAAAAGGCCTTTTAGTTCTCCGCGTGTCGTCGCGGGTTACGATGCAGAAGCCGCTCCTGCCGCCGCTTTCTCTTTCCATTCCAGGCTGACGCTGGGCGTGCCCTCGAACTCAATCTTCGCGGTCTTTAGTTCAATCGTCGTCAGGCTCACTTTCGCGCGAAGCTTGTTGGCCTGCGCCAGCGCCGCGAACACCATCACAATCACGTCATTGTCCTTGTTCGCCTTCATGATCTCGTCCAGCTTGCTGTCGCTCACCATCGCGTCCATCTTCAATCCGATCGTAATTTTGGGCACTGCTTTTAGCGCTACTTCGAAATCGCTGATCTTGTACCCGGCCTCCTGCAAAAGCGCCATCAACTTGTTGGCGTCGTTCATCGTTTCGGCAGCCTTCTGCCCCACCTGATCGGCGATCTTCCCGCCAACTTCTTTCACCATCGATCCCAGATTCATATCCCCTCCCTTTGCCAGCAAGCCTTCCCTGGTTCAGCAGAAGTAGTGCTCCGCAACACCTTTTCGTTTCTCCTTCCGCCGCCCAGCCGCATGCGCCGTATGATGTTTTTTTGAAGCAGGGGTTCTCGACCCCACACGGAGTCCGTGTTACACTGTTTTCGTGTCATGAAAACCCGTCTCCGCAATATAACTATCACTCTGGAAGAAAGCCTCGCTCGCTGGGCGCGGATCGAAGCCGCACGCCGCGAACTTAGCGTTTCCCGCTTTCTCGCCACCATTTTGGAAGAGCGCAAGCAAGGACGGGACCGCTACGACGCCGCAATGAAGCGCGCTCTGGCGCGCAAGCCCTTCGCAAAATCCAACGGGAAATATCTCTCGCGCGAGGAGGTCCATGATCGCGACGGTCTTCGTTGATACCAACGTCTTAATCTACGCCCTCGATCCTGCCGATCCGAAAAAATACTCTGCTGCGCAAGTATGGCGCTCCGAGCTTTGGAGAACCCATCGCGGCCGCGTCAGCATTCAGGTTTTGCAGGAGTTCTATGTCAAAGCCGCCCAAAAATGGCCAAAATCTCGCGACCAGGTAAGAGCCGAAGTGCAAGATCTCCTCGCCTGGAATCCCGTTTCGATGGACTATCCACTTATAGAGTTGGGCTGGAGGCTTCAGGACCGCTTTCAACTCTCTTTCTGGGACGCTCTAATTGTCGCTGCTGCCAAGACGGTTGGCTGCCGCCATCTCCTTACAGAAGATCTACAGCCTGGGCAGAATCTCGATGGCGTCCATGTGACAAATCCTTTCCTGACGGATCCTTCGGCCATCCTTTCCTAGCTCGTTTGCCTGTGGCAGCAAAAAAGCAAAAAGCCGGCCCGCCCGTTCCCAGGCAAGCCGGCTCTTTCTCACGTTTTAAACTGGCTAGTTTTCCGCGTGTCGCTGCAGATTCTCGCCCGGCAACACAAACCGAGGCCCTTGCGGCTGCGGCGGAACGGCTCGCGACGCATGTTCTTGTCTCGAGTTTCCTTGCCCAGCATGTTTGGAATGTCCATTCTGTCTGCCGCGTCCACCGCGCTCTTCGTAAAACGGTCTCCGCCCGCGCTGCCCGTGGCGGCCATTCCGGCTGGAATTTTCCCGCCCGTAATTGTCTTCTTGCGGCTCCGGCTTGAACCCGGGCTTCCGCGGCGGCGCCACAAATCGCTCCACCACCGGCTGCACGCGTTCCATCTTCAAACCGAGCGTCCGCTCCATCTGAAAAATTTCGCCGCGTTGATCGCGCGTAATCAGCGTGGAAGCCACGCCTTTTCCGCCGGCGCGTCCGGTACGGCCCACGCGATGAATAAAATTCTCCGCAATTTCCGGCAAATCGTAATTGATCACGTGCACGATGTCCTGCACGTGAATGCCGCGCGAAGCCACGTCCGTCGCCACCAGAATCTGATAGCGTCCCTGTTGGAATCCCGCCAGCGCCGAGTTGCGTTGCGATTGCGAACGATCGCCGTGAATCTGCGCCACCGCAAATCCATCGTCGCTCAAGTTCGCCGCAATGCGTTGCGTGGCTCGCTTCGTGCGCGAAAACACCAGCACGCGGCCGGTCTCTTTCGCCAGCAAATGCTTCAGCGTATTGATTTTGCAATCCGCCGGAACTTCAAACACTTGCAGTTTCACGTTTTCCGAAGGTTTCAGCGTCGATCCAAACGTCAGCCGGATCGGGCTCTTCATGTATTCCTTCACCAGATGCGCCACCGAAGCTTCCAGCGTCGCCGAAAAACAAACCGTCTGGCGCGTCTTCGGCAAAATGGAAACGATCCGGCGAATCGCGGGAAGGAATCCCATGTCCAGCATGCGGTCCGCTTCGTCCAGCACGAGCATCCGCAAATTGTTAAAGTGAAATAGCTTCCGGTCGAGATAATCCTCGAGCCGTCCCGGCGTCGCCACGATCAGCTTCGCGCCTTTGCGAATCGCCGCCAGTTGCGCGTGTTCCGCAAGTCCACCCACCACCAGCGCCGCCGGTGTCAGCTTCTTCCCGCGAAGCGTGTTGTAGACCTCCACCACCTGTATCGCCAGTTCGCGCGTCGGCACAAGCACCAATGCCGCGATTCCCGTGTTTCCGGTCACGCCTGGATTTCGCACCGAACCCGCCGGCACACTTGAGCCTGCATGGACCGGTGAAGCACCCTCGTGCTTCAGCAAATCCTCGATCACCGGAATCAGGAACGCCAGCGTTTTGCCGGTTCCCGTCTGTGCCGTCGCCAGCACGTCTTTGCCTTCCAGCGACCGCGGAATCGCAGCCTCTTGCACCGGCGTCGGCACGGTAAAGTTCGCCGCAGCCAGCCGCTCTTTCACATAAACCGAAAGCGGCATTTCTGAAAATAGCGTGGCCGTCTTCGTCGAAGAAGCTTCCACACCTGTAGTATTTGAATTCTGCATGTTTCTTTCTTGCTGGCCGCGCCCGTTCGGGGTCCACGTATACACGTGTCCGCACGAAGGGCGTCGTGAAGCCAGCCTCTTTTTAAATTACGCTGAAAACGTACGGAGGAAACTGGAGGCGGGTAATCTCAGATCGAGTCTTGCACCGGAGGGACCGCACAACACAACCGAGGTAATAAGCGCAAAAACAGTGTAGCACACTTTGCGGCATTGCCACTCAATAAATCTTTATTCTGTTGTGTTCTCTGTTCCGCTCCGCTCGAATCCTGCCATTTCCGTTCGGCCATATTTATGGCAGAATGGAGGCGTAATGCGCACCACAATCGACATCCCTGACGCCCTCTACCGCGAACTGAAGTCCAAAGCCGTCCGCGAAAAGCGCCCTGTAAAGGAGCTCATTCTTCGCGGTGTTGAAGTCGAGCTTCGTCCTCGCCCCAAAAAACGCAAGCGACGCATCGCCTTCCCTCTCGTTCCTTCCAAGAACCCCGGCACGCTCGAAATCGACAATGCCAAAATCTTCGACCTCATTCCTTTTCCCTGATCTGAATGTTTGGCTCGCTCTTTCCTATGAGCGTCACGTCCACTATGCCTCTTCCCACCAGTGGTTCGATACGCTCGACGACGATACGCGCCTCTGCTTCTGCCGTTTCACCCAAATTGGCTTGCTCCGCCTTCTGACAACCGACGCCATCATGGGGCAGACAAGGCCCTGACCCAAGTCGCGGCATGGTCGGTCTATGACCGCTGGCACGGCGATGATCGCACTCTGTTTCTCGACGAACCGAAATCATTGGAAGCAAACTTTCGCTCGATTTCGAAGCAATCGCGTCCGATGCCAAAAGATTGGGCCGATTCTTACTTGCTGGCGTTCGCTTCTTCCGCCGGGCTTCGTCTCGTCAGCTTCGACCGTGCAATGAAGCAAAAAAACTCCGATGTTTTGCTTCTCCGTTAGGGTTGCGAAACAGGATCCTTCCCCTTCTTTTGTGTGACAGTTTGCAATTCGTACAAACCGGGTCACACTCTATTCCGTCCATGAAAGTCTTCACCTTCCGCGCCGAACTCTGGCTTCCTCATCCCTTATCAGAGGTCTTCCCCTTCTTCGCCGCCGCCGAACATCTCGAACGCCTCACTCCCTCTTTCCTCAACTTCCACATCCTCACGCCCCAACCCATCGTCGTCGCTCTCGGCACGCGCATTCAGTACAAGCTTAGAATTCACGGCATCCCCGTCCGCTGGGAAAGCGAAATCACCGGCTGGAACCCGCCGCACTTTTTCTCCGACGATCAGATTCGCGGCCCCTACCGCCACTGGCATCACGAACACACCTTCGCAGAACGCGACGGCGGCACTCTCGTTTGCGACAAAGTCGAATACGCCGTCCCCGGCGGCGCCCTCATCAACCGCCTCTTCGTTGCGCCCGACCTTCGCCGCATCTTCAATCACCGCACCGCCACTCTCAAAAAACTCTTCCCGTAGAGCAATTTTTCGACGACGGCCGTGCCGAGCCCGGCGGGCCTTTGCCTCATAGCTGGTATCCTAGCGAAGACAACACAATCAGGAGACGATACCCCGCTTGCCGCCCATCATCAGCGCCCACTCCCTATCGAAGAGATATGGCCTCCATCCTCTTTTCCAAAATATCTCCTTCAACGTTTCGGATGGCGACCGCATCGGCCTCATCGGTCCGAACGGCTCGGGCAAATCGACGCTCCTCGAAATCCTCGCCGGCAACGTTCGACCGGATACCGGAGAAGTCGCGCTCCGCAAACGCGCCCGCATGGCGAAAGTCGCGCAGGTTTCCGAGTTCGCCCCCGGCGTCACCGTCCGCGGCGTCATCGAAAATTCCATGCGCGAAGCCGGCGTGCCGGAAGTCGAACACGCTTCGCGTTTCGCGGAAACGCTCGGCCGTGCCGGCTTCACCCATCTCGATGCCAGCGCGGCTTCGCTCTCCGGCGGGTGGAAAAAACGCCTCGCCGTCGCCGCGGCGATTGCGCAAGCGCCCGATCTGCTCCTGCTCGACGAGCCGACCAATCACCTCGATCTCGCCGGAATCGAATGGCTCGAATCCGTTTTGCGCGACGCGCCGTTCGCCTGCGTCGCCGTCAGCCACGATCGCTACTTTCTCGAAAACGTCACCAACGTCATGGTCGAACTCAGCCGCGCGTACGAAGACGGTTTCCTCCGCGTGGAAGGGAACTACAGCAAATTTCTCGAAGCCGAGGAAGGCTACCTTCACGCGCAGCAAAAACATCAGGAAGCGCTAGAAAATCGCGTCCACAACGAACTCGAATGGCTGCGCCGCGGCCCCAAAGCGCGCACCACAAAATCCAAAGCCCGCATCGACAAAGCGCACGAACTCATCGGCGATCTCGCGGAGATGAACGTTCGCACCCGCACGACCGCCACCAAAATCGATTTCACCGCCACCCATCGCCAGACAAAAAATCTGATGTCGCTCGAAAACGTCAGCTACGAAATCCCCGGCCGCACTCTTTTCTCCAAGCTGGATTTCAACGTCACCAGCGGCATGCGCGTCGGCCTCGTCGGCCCCAACGGCAGCGGCAAGACCACGCTCCTGCGCCTTCTTCTTGGCGAAGCAAAACCTTCCGCCGGAAAAGTAAAAAAAGCCGACGCGCTCCGCGTCGTCTATTTCGATCAGAATCGCCAGCTCGACCCCGACATTCTTCTGAAGCGCGCCCTCGCTCCGCACAGCGATTCCGTGATCTATCAGGACCGCGTCATTCACGTCGCCGGCTGGGCCGCTCGTTTTCTCTTCACCGGCGAAGACCTCAACCGGCCGGTCGGACGCCTCTCCGGCGGCGAGCGCGCCCGCGTCTTGATCGCTCAACTCATGCTCCAGCCCGCCGATGTCCTGCTTCTCGACGAGCCGACCAATGACCTCGACATTCCCACGCTCGAAATTCTTGAAGAAAGCCTTCTCGAATTTCGCGGCGCGCTCGTGCTCGTCACCCACGATCGCTTCCTTCTGGGCCGCGTCTCCACTCTTGTCCTCGGACTCGACGGTCTCGGCGGCGCCGGCCGCTTTGCCGATTATTCCCAATGGGAGGCCTGGCAGGAAGAAAACCAAGCCGCTCTTTCCCAGAAAAATACCTCAAAAGAAAAAGTTTCTCCTCCCGCGGTCGGCGCGACACAACAAACCGCGAAAAAGCGCCTCACTTATAAAGAAGATCGCGAACTTTCCATGATGGAAGAATCAATCGCAAACGCGGAAAAGTTGCTTGCAGAAAAACTCATCGCCCTTCACGATCCCGCCATCTCCACGGATCCCGCCGCCCTCCACGCCGCCAGCGTCGAACTCGAAGCCGCGCAAAAGTCCGTCGACGCGCTCTACACCCGCTGGGCCGAACTTGAAGCCAAGCTCAACTAAGGCCTCCGCGAACTGCAATCGCCGCAGCCCTCGGCAATGGCTATTGGTTTTCCTGGCATCAAGGATATATTCTCTTTCCTATTGAGTAAGGCCACGAGGGCAACCGCCGTGTTCTCCATCGTCCGCATCTTTGTGCTCGTTGTTCTTTGCTTCGTCCTGACTCCGGCTGCCTGGGCCGACACTCTTTCCGGCACGGTGAAGGATCCGTCCGGCGGTGTTGTGCCGGGAGCGCGCGTCGAAATCACCGGCGGCGCAATCGCGCAGCCGATCGTTCTTGCGACGGACGACTCCGGAAAATTCGCCGCGCCCGATCTGAAACCGGGAAATTATTCCGTCCGCGTCACCAAGGATGGGTTTGAGCCGCTGGTCTCCGCGGTCGAACTGCACGGCACTTCCGACCTGCAGTTGAAACTCGTCATCGCCGAGCAGATCACCAGCGTCACGATCACCGAAAAGAGCCTCGCCTTTGCCAACTCCGATCCCGCCTATCGGCAACTGCGCGGAATCGGCTTTGGCGACACCTACGTTTGCGAAAATTACAAATTCAACATGGACGTGGGGAGCTTCGAGCTGAAAACCGGCACGCTCACTTTTCTCGCTCCGGTGAACGGAATCGTGACGGGCGCGGTTTTCGTCGGCGAAGGCCACTTCTCGCTCAAGCCGATACTTCGCGTGGACATTAATGAAATGCAGCGGCGCGGCGGCAGCCCGACCGCCGAAGAAGATTTTTCGCGCGCGGTATTCCGCTTCACCGGCCGCGTCTATAACCAGCTCACCGCAACGCTCGTCACGAAAGTCGCCACTCCGCCCACGGCCGAGGAAACCTTTCGCCATTGGAAAGAAAAACTTCGGCGCCGCCACGACGTTGCGGAAGGATTTACCGAGTCGATCCTGACCGACGCGACCATCGATAACGTTGACGCCGACGTCTTGAGCGCCGTTTACAATCCGAAGCATCCGCAATTCTTCAATGCGTACATGAGCGGCTCGCCCCACAAGGACCTGCGCTATTTCGTGCGCATTCGCACCGGCGCCATTCCGCAGCTCGATTCGCCCGAGGAAGTCGCCCTCATCAATTGCGATGGCGGAGGCCTGAACGACGGCATCTGGTACTCCCAGCATCTCGCGTCGGAGTTGACCTCGAGAAGCGCCAATTCAAAGGAGGACCGGCGCCTCTTCGCCACGCGGCGCTACACGATTGAAACCGTGATCGGCAAGAACACCCACTTTTTCAGCCGCGCTGCGATTGCGTTTTCGCCGCTGGTCGAGGGAGAACGCGTCTTGAAATTCGGCCTGTTGCCCACGCTGCGCGTCACTCGCGTCACCGATGAAAACGGCAAGGATTTGCATTTCATCCAGGAAAGCCGAAAAGAGGACGGCTCGTTTTACGCGATTCTCGACGAAGCGCCGCCCGTTGGCAAAGACCACACCATCACCGTGGAATATGCCGGCGACAAGGTGCTCTACGACGCCGGCGGCGGAAGTTACTACGTCGGCGCGCGCGAATCGTGGTACCCAAACCTCAACGGCTTCGGCGAAAAAGCGCTCTACGATTTAACTTTCAAAGTTCCCAAAAACAATGTCGTCATCAGCGTTGGCAAGCTGCAAGGAGAATCGACGGAAGAGGGCTTTGCGGTCTCGCACTGGGTTACACCCGCGCCCGTCACCGTCGCCGGCTTCAACTACGGCCAGTATAAAAAGATGGATTTCCCCGACACCATCACTCACTACGAAATTTCCGGATATTACTTGCAAGAATTGCCGAGCAGCCTCGCGCAATACCGCAACAACACCGCCGCCAACGGTATAGATCCGCTCTCCGGCATGGCCCCCGGCGCCATGACCAAGTACGCGCTCGATCAGGCGCGCGCCCAGATGCAGCTCTGCACATTTTATTTCGGCAAAGGCCCTTTCGAAAATGTGGCCATCACCGAACAGCCGAATTTTAGTTTCGGACAATCCTGGCCCAATCTCGTCTATTTGCCGATCTCCGCTTACATCGATTCCACGCAGCGCTGGCTGCTCTTCGGCCGTATCGACAACAACTTCACTGGGTTCGTTCAGGAAGTCACGCCGCACGAAGTCGCGCACCAGTGGTTCGGCCACAGCGTCATGTGGGCTTCCTATCACGATCAGTGGCTTTCGGAAGGCTTCGCCGATTTCGCCGCGGCATTGTTTTTGCAGCAGGCGGTTGGCCCCAAATGGCAGAAAGATTATCAGGAGTATTGGGACCGCCAGAAGCGCCGCGTCCTCGAGAAAAATAATTTTGGCGTTTCACCCAACGATGCAGGCCCGCTCTGGCTCGGCCTTCGTCTGATCTCGCCGAAGTCCTCCAATGCCTATCAGGGCCTCACGTATTCCAAGGGCGCCTTCGTTCTTTCGATGCTTCGCTCCATGATGCGTGGTGACGTGGACGCCTCCGGCGACAGAGACCAGGCATTCATCGACATGATGCACGACTTCATCGAAAGCCATCGCGATACGCCCGCCTCGACCGAATCCTTCAAGGCCATTGCCGAAAAACACATGACGAAGGAGATGGACTTCCAAAAGAACGGCCGCCTCGATTGGTTTTTCAATGAATGGGTCTACGGCACCGAGGTTCCGCGTTACGAAATAAAGTATCAGACCGAGCCGCCATCCGGCGGAATCGTCAAAATAAAAGTGCAGTTGACGCAAAGCGAAGTGGACAACAATTTCGCCATGATTGTCCCCATCTTTGCCGATTTCGGCAGCGGCATGGTGCGTTTGACTCAGATTCCGATCGTGGGGAATTCCACTCGCACCTTCATTCTGGACGTCCCCAAGCAGCCCAAGAAAGTTGTCCTCAACGCGTACAAAGACATGTTGGAACGATAACGTTCCACACGCGTGGACGTTTTGTCCGTCGGCGTCGCCTCAGACAGAGCGGCCCGCCGCCGCTCCCGAAGCCCACGCCCATTGAAAATTAAATCCACCCAAATGTCCCGTCACGTCCACCACTTCGCCGATGAAAAATAATCCCGCCACGTTTCGGCATTCCATCGTCTTGCTCGATAGCTCGTCCGTGTCCACGCCGCCGGCGGTCACTTCCGCTTTTTCGTAGCCTTCCGTTCCCGCCGGTATAACGCTCCAGGCATGAATCAGTTTCTCCAATTTTTCCAGCGACGCATTCGTCCAGTCGCCCGGCTCGTGCAATTCCATCCACCGATCGGCAAATCGCTTTGGCAATATTCCGACAAATGCATTGCGCAGCGCCGCCGCGTTTCGCGTTCCCGCCGCGGCGACCGCTCCCGTTACATCCTTTTCCGGCGCAAGGTCCAGCGTCAGCGGCCGCCCGTGTTCCCAATAAGAAGACGCTTGCAGAATCGCGGGCCCGCTCAAGCCCCCGTGCGTCACCAGCATTTTCTCGCGAAACGCATGGCCATCCGCTTTGGCAATCACCTCCATGGAGACACCGGCCAAATCGCAATATTGTCTTTTTTCTTTCGCGGAGAAAGTCAGCGGCACAAGCGCCGGTCTCGTTTTTTGAATCTTCACGCCAAACTGCCGCGCCAGCTCGTATCCAAACGTCGTCGCGCCGATTTTTGGAATCGAAAGTCCGCCCGTCGCCACCACCAGTGCCGCCGCACGAAATTCTTCCGTCTCGGTTCGAACGACAAACTCCGTCGTCCGCAAAACCTCTTTCACGCGCTGGCTCAAAAAAAATTGCACGCCGGCGCCGCGGCACTCTTGTTCGAGCATCTCCGTAATGTCGCTCGCGGCGCGGTCGCAAAAAAGCTGCCCCAGCGTTTTCTCGTGATATGGAATTTTGTGTTTTTCCACCAGCGCAATAAAATCCCGCGGCGTATACCGCGCGAGCGCCGATTTTGCAAAATGCGGATTCGCCGAAAGGAAATTCTCCGCCGTGCAGTGCAGATTCGTGAAATTGCACCGCCCGCCGCCCGAAATCAGAATCTTCTTTCCAATCTTTTCCGCGCGCTCGACCATCGCCACGCGCCGTCCGCGTTTCCCCGCCTCCATGGCGCACAGCAATCCCGCCGCTCCTCCGCCCAGCACCACCACATCGAATTTCTTGCTCATCGCGTCGCACGATTCTCTCAAGTTTCCGGGCCGCGCGTCACGGCACTTCGTGCCCGGTGTCGAGGTTTTGCCGGGGCTGCGTCGTTCGGCGCTTGGTGATAATCTATTTCATTCCGATATGGCCGCCGCGTCCGCTATCACCACCCGCATCTCTCGCCGCTTCGCCCAGCTGAAGGCGCGCGGCGAAATGGGCATTATTGCGTACATCACCGCGGGCGATCCGTCGCTGGCGGCGACTCTCAAATTTGTTGCGGCCTTGGCGGAGGCCGGCGCGGACGTCATTGAACTCGGCGTTCCTTTCAGTGATCCGCTCGCCGATGGTCCCACGATCCAACGCGCCTCGGAGCGCGCCCTCAAGTCTGGAACGACGCTCGCCGCAGTTCTCGATCTCGTTCGCGATCTTCGCCAATCGAATTCCCCCGCTTCCGATGTTCCCGTCGTCCTGTTCAGTTACTACAACCCGATTTTCCAGATGGGCCTCGAGCGGTTTGCGGCGGCGGCTTCGGCGGCGGGTGCGGATGGAGTTCTGGCGACCGATCTCACGCCCGAAGAATCCGCCGAGTATCGCCGGATACTTGCGGCTCGCCATCTCGACACGATTTTTCTCGGCGCGCCGACCTCCACCGATGAACGGCTTAAACAAATCGCCGCCGTCTCTACCGGCTTTCTCTACCTCATTTCGCGGACGGGAGTCACCGGCGCGATGGATTTGTTGCCGGACGATCTTCCGTCGCTGCTTCGCCGCGCGCGGGCCGCCACCGAGCTTCCCATCGCGGTTGGCTTCGGGATTTCGCAGCCCGGCCACGTTTCCGTTCTCGGCGGCCTCGCCGATGCCGCCGTCATCGGCTCATCGCTGGTTTCTGAAATTGAAAATGCAACCCGGAACGATTCTTCGCCTTCGGCGGTCGATCGTGCTTCCGAAGCGCTCGCTTCACGCATTCGTTCGCTGAAGCACGCCGCGCAATCCGGTCTCTCAAAACGAGAGGTCGCGTCATGACGCTCGGCGATTGGCGGCGGCGCATCGATGATCTGGACCGCAAACTCGTAGAATTGCTCAACGAACGCTCGAAGTGCGCGCTCGAAATCGGCAAGCTCAAGCAAGCCGCGAATTTGCCGCTCTATCAGCCCGACCGCGAAAAGGAAGTTTTGCAAAATGCGGAGCGCAACAATCGCGGCCCGCTTTCCGATGCGGCGATTCGGCGTCTGTTTGAACGCATCATCGACGAGAATCGCGCCGCCGAACGCCAAGCCATGCATCGCGACGGAGAAGAGGAAAACGATTCGTGAGCGGCGAATTTCACGGAAACGGGCGTTCGAGGTTTTTGTTTTTGCTTACGACTTAGAACTTTTCACGGCATACTTTTCAATCCATCGAGGGAAGGGAAGCAAGCGTAAATCATGGTTATCGTCATGCAAGAGGGCGCTTCCGACGCCCAGATTCAACACGTCATTGACCGTTTGATCGCCAGCGGTTTTGACGTGCATCGTTCCACCGGCGCGTCGCACACCGTGCTCGGCGCCGTCGGCGTTCATCGCGATTTCGATCATCGCGATTTCGAGCTGCTGGACGGCGTGCGCGAGGTCATGCGCATCACGCAGCCGTTCAAATTGGCCAGCCGCCAGTTCAAGCCGGAAGGCACGATCGTCGATTTGGGGCGCGGCGTGAAAATTGGTGGCACGGAAGTTGTCGTCGCCGCCGGCCCGTGTTCCGTGGAATCGCGCGAACAGATGCTCGCCATTTCCGAAGCCGTCTCCAAAGCCGGCGCGAAAATTTTGCGCGCGGGCGCGTTCAAGCCGCGCACTTCCCCCTATGCCTTCCAAGGCCTTGGCGAAAAAGGCCTCGAAATGATGCGCGAAGCCGCCGACAAATTCGGCCTTTTCACCGTCAGCGAAGTGATGGACCCTTCGCAAGTCGAAATGATGGGCCATTACGTGGACATCTATCAGGTCGGCGCGCGCAACATGCAGAATTACCATTTGCTCCGCGCGCTCGGCGAAGTGCGCAAGCCCGTTCTCCTCAAGCGCGGTCTTTCCGCCACGATGGAAGAGCTTCTTCTCAGCGCCGAATACATTCTCGCCGGCGGCAATTACAACGTGATTCTCTGCGAACGCGGCATCCGCACCTATGAAACGTACACGCGCAACACGTTCGACATTGCGGCGATTCCTGTCATCAAAAAGCTTTCGCACTTGCCCATGTGGGGCGATCCCTCTCACGGCACGGGCCGCCGCGACAAAGTGCCGCCCATGGCGCGCGCCGCCGTCGCCGCCGGAGCCGACGGTTTGCTCATCGAAGTCCACAACGATCCCGATCACGCGCTTTCCGACGGCGCGCAATCGCTCGAACCCGAATCCTTCACCCAACTCATGGCCGAGCTGCGCATCATCGCGCCCGCCATCGGCCGCAGAATGGCGTAAATCGTTCGTGCCATCGCCAATCGCTCGTTTTTCTCCGCCACGGAACGCGATACTTACTTTTAACTTTTTACGTTCAACTGTAAACTTCCTCATCTCATGTCCGCTCATCTGATTCAGCGCGTCACGATTCTTGGCACCGGCCTCATCGGCGGCTCGTTCGCCCTCGCGCTCCGCAAATACACCGCGGATATTCGCATCGCCGGCTGGGACCGCGCCGAAACGCTCCGCGAAGCGCGCGCGCTTCAGGTCATTGACGATGCGCATCACGGCGATCTCGCACCCGCTCTCCGCGGCGCCGACCTCGTCTACATCGCGTTGCCCATCGGCGCGACGCTCGACCTTCTTCCCGACATCGCGCGCTTCGCGCCGGGCCACGCCCTTGTCACCGACGCGTGCAGCACGAAGCTGCGTATCGTGCAATCGGCGGCGGAGAATTTTTCCGGCACGCCACTCTTTCTCGGCGGTCATCCGATGGCGGGCAAAGAAGTTTCCGGCGTCGCCCACGCCGATGCCGATCTTTTTCGCGGCAATACCTACGCTCTCATCAACGATTCCGCGGCAACATCCGAATCCGCGGATTCGCCGCGCGATCCGCGCGTCTCCGCGTTTCTCAAGATTCTGGAAAAAATCGGCGCCCGCCCATTTTGGCTTGGCGCCGAACAGCACGACGACGCCGTTGGCCTCGCCTCCCATCTGCCGCAGCTCGCCGCAATCGCGCTCGGCTCGTTTCTTTACGATCGGCTCGACGAAAACGGATTGCCGATCATGCTCGCCGGGCCCGGCCTGCGCGATTCGCTGCGCCTCGCCGGCAGCTCGTACTCGACCTGGCGCGACATCATTCTCACCAATAAAGAAATGCTTTCCGCCGCGCTGGATTTGTTCGCGCGGCGTCTCGACGATCTGCGCGACAAGCTCGGCTCGCGCGAACTCGAAGCCGATTTCGACGCCGCCAACGAGCTCTACAAACTTCTTCGCGGCCTTTGAACGGTCTTCGGCCTTCCCTGCGCGCAACGCAAAAATTCGGCCAGCTGAACCAAATCCCTCACTTCGGTCAATTGTTTCGAATCAAAAATCGTCTTATGTTTTGTCATGAGCTTTCGGCGCACATCCTTTCAACCGCTTCCCCTCGCGACGGATCATCCCGCTCTCTCCATTCGGCGAACGCCCAACGCCAAACAGCGAACCTCCGATTCCATTCCTTCCACTCAGCCCTGCCAACTTTTAACTCGTTTCTTTTCATACTCATGCAAACGCCTTTCCCCGCAACCCCTTTCTTTTCATGCTCATACAAATGCCCCGGGGGGGTGCGGGTACCCCTCGCCGCCAGCGAGCTCAGCAACGCCGCTTCACATCGTCCACTTTTGCTCTTTGCACTCGCTCTTTCGCCCTGCGCGGCAACCCATCTCCTTGCTTCTCAATATCTTGCGCACTCTTCGCAAAAACAACAGGGGTGTACCCTCCTTCTTCCCGGCTTCGGAATCGCACCGCGCTTCCTGCCCGCCTTGCTCCTGCGGTACACTCGCCTCGTCGCTTTTCGGAGCCTTTTCCCATGGACAAGCGCATCTCCTCGCCCGCCGCCGCCATCGCCCATCTCAAAGACGGCATGACGATTCTCATGGGCGGGTTCGGCCTTTGCGGCATTCCAGAAAATCTGATTGCCGCCGTGCAGCGCGCCGGCACGAAAGATCTGACCATCGTTTCCAACAACGCCGGAGTCGACGGCTTCGGCATCGGCGTCCTTCTCGAAAGGCGCCAGGTCAAAAAAATGGTTTCGACGTACGTCGGCGAAAATAAGCTTTTCGAGCAGCTCGTCACCAGCGGCGAATTGCAGCTCGAGCTCAATCCGCAGGGCACATTCGCCGAGCGCATTCGCGCCGGCGGCGCGGGCATTCCCGGTTTTTACACGCCCACGGGAGTCGGCACCATGGTCGCTGAAGGAAAAGAGACGCGCGAATTTGACGGCCGCCAATTCGTCCTCGAACGCGGCATTCGCGGCGATTTCGCGTTCATCAAAGCGTGGAAGGGCGATCGCTGGGGCAATTTGATTTACCGCAAAACCGCGCGCAACTTCAATCCCATGATGGCCACCGCCGCCGATTTCGTCGTCGCCGAAGTCGAAGAACTCGTCGAGCTCGGCCAGCTCGATCCCGACAGCGTCCACACCCCCGGCATCCACATCAACGCCATCTTCCAGGCCAAACACGAAAAGCGCATCGAGCGCCGCACCACGAGGAAATCATGAACGAGAAACTTGAAATGAATTTGATGCAACCAAGAGGACAGTCTTTAGCTGGTAAGACGATTTGGTTGGCTATCACCGGGATTACAGCTTTCGTTTGCTTGGTGCTTGCCGGTGCCGCCGGAAAATTCGTCGGGCCATTCCAAGAAATGTTTCAAGCTATCAATGTTGAGCTTCCCTGGCCGACGCGCTTTCTTTTAGCCTCCTATCACTGGACACTACCGGCCTTCTATTTCGGTCTGTTGACTACTATTTTTGCGGTTCAGTTTTTTGTGCGTGATTTTCGGACGAAACGCCTTTATACCGTTAGGGTTTTGCTTGCTGCGATTATTGGCGCAGGCTTGATTGTTTTTCTCCTCTATCTACCGGTGCTGACTATAGCTAGCAAACTTGTCGACACGAATTAACTTTAGCGTTCAAATATGCCACTCAGCGACGAACAAAAACGGGAACGAATCGTAAAGCGAATCGCGCGGGAATTGCGCGACGGTTTTTACGTCAATCTGGGCATTGGCATTCCCACGCTCGTTGCGAACTACGTTCCAAGAGGAATGGAAGTGATTCTGCAATCGGAAAACGGAATGTTGGGCGTCGGGCCGTATCCGCTCGATTCGGAAGTTGACCCAGATTTAATCAACGCCGGAAAAGAGACCATCAGCGAAATTCCCGGCTGTTCGTATTTTTCTTCCGCCGATTCCTTCGCCATGATTCGCGGCGGCCACATTGACCTCACCGTGCTCGGCGCTTTGCAAGTCGACGAAAAGGGAACTCTCGCCAACTGGGCCGTGCCGGGGAAAATGCTCAAAGGTATGGGCGGCGCAATGGATCTTGTCGCCGGCGCAAAGCGCGTCTTCGTCGCCATGGAACACGCCACGAAAGACGGCAAAGCGAAAATCCTGAAAAAATGCACGCTGCCGCTCACCGGCGTTGAAGTCGTGCATCACGTCGTCACCGAACTCGCCGTCATCGAAGTTACGCCCGCGGGCCTCCTCTTGCGCGAATTGGCGCCCGGCGTCACCCTCGAACACGTGCAATCGCTCACCGAGCCAAAACTTTTGCTTCCCGCCGGAGGTCCGATTCCCATGGCCTCCGAGACTGCGATACGCTAAGGAAAGAATCCTCTCCGCCATGGACCCCCACTCGATCATCGTCATCAGCTTGCACACGCCAAAAGAAAAAGTGTGGGGCGAATTGTTGAGCATCAATCCATCCGGCGTAACCCTGCGCGGCATCGATCTGAATTCGTTCGACCATTTTGTAAATCAGATCAACGATCCGCACGGCGAACGCACCGGTTTGCCCACGGTTTTCTTTCCCATGAATCGCGTCGAGCGCATCGCTCTCGATGAATCTTCGGGCTCGATTCCTTCCATGTCCGAAGTATTCGCCAGAAAAGCCGGCCGCTCGCTCGCGGACTACCTCGCGCAGTTCGCCTGAAACCAATAACTGGGATACTCTTTCTAACAATGCAAGGCCGCATCTGGACGGTACCCAATCAAATCACGTTTCTCCGGCTCGGCTTCCTGCCGTTCTTCCTCATCCTTATTTCTTACGAGCAATACAAATGGGCGCTTCTGATTCTTGTCGTCGCGGGATTGACGGACGGAATCGACGGATTGCTGGCGCGAACGCTCAATCAGAAATCCGCGCTCGGCGCTTATCTCGATCCGATTGCCGACAAACTTTTGCTTTCTTCTTCTTTCGTAATTCTGGCGATGGCGAAAAAAGTGGCGTGGTGGCTGACGATCATGGTGCTCAGCCGCGACGTTTTGCTCCTCGTCGTCGCCGCGGTGATTATTTTAATTTCCGGCTATCGCCCGTTTCCGCCCAGCCTCTACGGAAAATTGACGACGTTTTTTCAGATTGTTTTTGTTTTCGCCGTGGTCCTCGCGGCGGCTTTTCCTTACCAGCACTGGATGGAAGTGAATCTCGTCTTGATTTACACGGTGACGGCGTTCACCGTTTTCTCCGGCTTCCACTATTGCTTCGCCACCGCGCGCAAACTCAGCGCCTAACTGATCGGATCGCGAAAATGCAGCAGCATCAAAACAAAACTTGCGGCGACGGCGAGGCCGGCGAGCCAGCCGAGAATTTGCGCGCGCAGTTTTTCCGCGTTGTTCATCGGCTGGCGATCCACGAAAAGTTTGCCGAGCAGGAATCCCGCGGCCAGGCCGCCGGCGTGCGCTCGATTGTCGATTCCGATTCCACCAAAAATTCCGAGCGCGAAAAGAAAAATGAGCGAGCTTATCAAACGCGTGCGCAAGTCTTTCATGTGCGCGCCGCCGCGTTTCGTGGTGATGGCAAGAATTGCGCCGATGATGCCAAGCAATGCGCCGCTCGCGCCGAGAGACAAATGTCCGCCGAGGGCGCTGAAGAAAAATCCGACGGCTCCCGTGACGGTGTAAAGAAACAAAAAACGAGGCGAGCCGTACAGTTCTTCAAGGGCCGGGCCGAACTGCATCAGGTTCATCATATTGAAGCCGATGTGAATCAATCCGCCGTGCAGGAACATGGCGGTGATGAGGCGCCACCACTGATGCTCCGCGAAAACCGACTCACCGAAACATGCGCCGAGGCGGAAGGAAGAAATTCCGTCGAGGCGCCAGAGAATACTCAAGCCGCCGGCGGCACCGGCCTGGATGGTGAACATCAACTGGACGGCGAAGAGCAAAAAATTCAAACCGAGAAAGACGGTCGAGACCGGCGATTCGAGGTTCGATACGACGGGAATTTTCTTGGTGATGGCGGCGAGAGAGAAGCGCAGGCTCGTGCCGCATTCGTGGCAGCGGGTGGCGCTGATGCCGACGAGCGAGCCGCACGCGGGACAAAGCTTCGGGCGAGGCGCCCCGTCGCCGCCGCCCGCAAGGCCGCGCAGCGATTTTTTCCAGCGCTCGAGGCGCGTTTGCCAGCGATAGGGAAATGCCACCGAGTCTCCTTGCGACGAACGGGTCAGTCTGAAACACGGCTACTTGTGTACCGAGCAACGAAATGCAAACGGAACCACTACTTCCTTGCGGGGCGCAGCGTGCGTTCCTATAATACCGAAATTGCGCTTCCAGCCAGCGAGTACGGAGAAATATGGACAAATTTGAAGAAATGCGCCGGGATTTGGATGAAGGATTGACGCGGCTGAGGAAGTTTGTCGAGGAAGAAGTTGCGCCGGAAACGGAAAAGCACACGGCAATTTTTCTGCGCGAAGTTTCGGAAAAGTTGACGCACGCGGCGGGATGGCTGGAAGAGCGGCGGGCGGCGCGGCAGACGAATGCCACGAAGGGTTCTGCTTGAGAGCGCTCCGCTTGCAAGGCACTTACCATCGCGCGCACGCTTCGAAAATTTCAGCGGTCAAGTTCATCTTGTACTTTGGCTTTATTTCTTGCGCGGTCGCAACGACGGGCTGCGCGGGAAGAAAACCGGTGGTGAGCGGCAGGCCGACCGCCCCGGTTTCGACCCCCGACGCGACGGAAGAGGAAGCGAAACGATCGACGTCCACGGAAGTGCGGCCGCAGCCGAATGCAACGCCGCTGAAGCGAAGCAAACCGGCGGACAATGCGGCGCCGATTTACACGGAAGAGGGAAACGCGTCGTGGTATGGCGCGCCATTTCACGGACGAAAAGCCTCGAACGGCGAAATCTACGACATGAACAAATTGACGGCGGCGCACCGGACGCTGCCGTTCAATTCGATGGTGCGCGTGACGAATTTAAACAACGGAAAAAGTACGACGGTGCGGATCACGGATCGCGGCCCGTTTGTGGATAACCGGATCATCGATTTGTCGCGCGCGGCGGCGCAGGAGATTGAATCGATCGGCCCTGGGATCGTGCCGGTGCGGATTGAAGTGCTTTCGGGGCCGGACCCGTCTTCGGGATATTTTACGGTGCAGGTGGGCGCGTTCAAGGATCGCGCGAACGCCGAGCGGTTGAAAGAGCGGCTCGGCGCGGCGTATTCGCCGATTGTGATTCAGGACGTGAAGCTGGAGGAAGGGAATTTTTATCGCGTGCGCGTGGGGCGCGTTTCCGGCGAGCGGGATGCGCAAAGATTGGGCGACGAATTGCGAGAGAAAGAAGGATTCAAGCCGATGATCTTGCGGCTGGACGAATCGGATTCCGGAGAGAACACGCCATGAGCGCCGATTGTTTGTTCTGCAAAATTGCGGCAAAGCAGATTCCCGCGAAGATTTTGTATGAAGACGCGGACGTATTTGCGTTCGCGGACATCAGCCCGCAAGCGCCGACGCACATCTTGATCTGCCCGAAAAAACATTTTGCGTCGCTGCATGAGGCGAGCCCGGAAGACCAGGCCGTGCTGGGGAAGATGTCGCTTGCGGCGGCGGCGCTGGCGCGCGAACGAAAGCTGGAAGCGGGCTATCGAACGGTGGTCAACACCGGAGCAGGCGCGGGACAAACTGTTTTTCATCTGCACATGCATCTACTCGGCGGAAGAGATTTTCACTGGCCGCCGGGATAAAGCGAGCGGTCAAGTGGTGGAACGAGGGATGGGCATGGCGTGGGGGTTGCCGCTGCGTCGGGCTTTGATGACGGCGCGTGCCATGTGAATCTCCGCGAAAAGTTTGTCCGCTTGCAGCGGTTTTGTCAGGTAGCCATCGGCTCCCGATGCCATGCCCTTTGCTATATCCCTTTGGTCGGAATTGCTTGTCAACAGGACGAGGTAAATGTCTTTGCGCTGCAGTTTCTGGCGAATTAGCCGGCAGAGGTCGGTGCCGGAAAGGTCCGGCATCAACCAGTCGGTGATGACGATATCGGGATCGGGGTTTCGTTGGCTTATCCGTTGCAGCGCGCGCCTTCCGTCCTCGGCGAACGAAACGTCATACGGCTTTCCTTCGAACGCGTATTCCGCCAGCTTGCGCGAAATCGCGGAATCATCCACGACGAGGATGCGCAACGGGTGAATGCCTTCGGGGCCTTCGCACGATGTCCGATCGCGCAGCTTGTGGGTCGATTCCATGCCGGGGGAGACAAGGGCACGGGCGGTGCCAATCAGGCCTGCGCCAAGACGGCTAACACATGATTTTTCAGCGTTTTACTGGAGACCGCAGAACACCAAGACCAGCCAGCTTTCGAAAGCTGTACCGCGATGAACCAGCTACCTGCTATTGGCACATTCCGTAGAACGCGGTAATGCGAAGAACGGAAAGAGGTGTAAGTCATGAGTTCAGGTGATGTAAGCGTCGTATGATTCCGTGCACAGAGCTAGCGGGTAGATCAACATTAGTCTAATTCCACCTGCGATTGCTTGCCAGGCAGTGTGTGTTCATATATTTGGTGGCGTGAACCAAAAGAGTGCGGCGGCTATAAGCAAGGCCCACAGCCCGTAACCCACCCAGCGGAGCCAAGAACCTCGACGAGAGCGAAGCGCCTCGGCAAGAACAAACAGCATAGAAACCATTGCGATCGCGAAAATGACATGCGTAGCCGATAGGTGTTTGTTCCTTAGGTCGGCGGCCCCGGACGACACCCCTAGTAGAGCGGCATAAAGAAAACTGAAATGATTAAGATTAGGACGATTTGCGATTGAAATTGTGATGGCACAAGTAGCCAGCCCAATCCCGTAAGCGAAAAGGAGTCGTTTCATTTCGAATACCCGAATCAAGGCAGGTAATCCGAACCGTACGCTGTGTTCGGGAACTCCACGTCTCCCCCGGCAGAGGTTATGATCTGAAAAGCAAATGTGTTGCTGTTTGGTCCGGGGTAGCCATGATACTCGGGCAAGTTCTGGCTAAATTGCTTAAACGCTTTCAGCAAACGATCCTCGAACTGGCAACAATTCTGCCCGCCAGGCGATTTAATCGGTGTTCGAATACCGCCTCGCTTAGCATTGAAAGTGTTTCGCAATGGGTGCCCGTATTTTTCGTTCCCGTTCGGGCCTCCAAGTTCAATCGTCTCATCCAGACCGTTACACTTAACCCTAATATAGCAGTGATGCGCCCTCGCGAGGAGCAATGCAGCACCGTTTTTGATGCCGTTTAAATTGCCAGAACCTCCACCTCGAGTTGATGGGATAGATTCGCAGTACAATTCTGCCAATAGTCCAAAGGCGTCGATCCAGTTGATGGGGTTACCACGAACGTAGGCATAGAAGTTTACGCCGTCCCCATCATAGCCGACTGGGTCTTCGGATAAGAATCTGCCATTGGCCGTGTCGTAGTATCTGGCGCGATAGTAGTACAGCCCAGTTTCTATATCAGATTCTCGCGCCGTGTACTGGAACGTGTTCACGAGCGTGCCGCTTGCCGCAGTCTGCTTCCCAAACGAATCGTAACCATAAGTCTGGGCGAGCGATCCAGCGTTGTTGCTTAGTGAAGAGACGGAGCCGAGGCCGTCTGCGTTATAAAAGCTAGTTGCGGAGCTGCGGAGCATGGCCAGAGGTTCGTCGATGTTGAGTCCCTGCGAATAGCGTGCGACCGCAGCACCCAACGAATCAGCTTCCTCGATTAGGTTGTCAGCATCATAGGCAAAGATCGTCGTGCCCGACGACGATGATTTATAAATGCGGCGACCGAAGGGATCGTACTTGAAGCTGACGGTGCCTGCCGTGCCGGGCAAGGTCACGCTGGTGAGGCGGTTCTCGAAGTCCCAGGTGTAGTTGGTCGTTCCAGTGGAGTCGGTTTTGGAGAGGGTGTTGCCGCTGTTGTCGTACGTGAAGCTAGCGCCGGGAGCGGAGTTCATTTCGTTGGAATTGTTGTAACCATAGCTCCCCGCTAGCGAGCTCAGACGGTTTCCGACGGCATCGTAGGCATAGGTTTCCGTGGCGGCTCCGCCCTGGGTGGCGCTCAGCAGTTGGTAAAGGTTGTCGTAGCCAAAGGTGGTTGAGACGCCTGAGGGCTGGAGCGTGCGGTTGGTGCGGTTCCCGGCGTTGTCCAAGGTGTAGGTAGCGCCGTCGATAGTCGTCGTTCCCGCCTTGTGAAGAACGGAAAGCAATCGGGACAAATTGTCATAGCCGTAGCTTGTGGTGACGGAGTTGGGGCGGGTCAGGCTGGTGCGGCGGCTAAGCGCATCATAGGAAAAGCCGAAGGAGCCAGCGCTGATGGCTGCGGGCAGCGTGAGCGTTTGCAAGCGAATGAGCGTGTCATAGACGTACGCGGTGGAGCCGCCTTCGGGGTCCGCAAAGCCCGTGCGGTTTGCGGCCGCGTCGTAGGAATATCCCGTTGTGAAGGTTCGCGCGGTGAGCGGCATCGGTGACCTTGGTGACACGATTAAACGTGGTTCCGTCGTGGGCTAGAGTGGTTTGGTTTGCATTGCGATCTTTTAAGGTCGTCAAGAAACCATAGTTTGTTCCATTGCGGTTAATTGTCAAGAACAGATATAAATAACCTCATAGCTATCGACCATGTTATGAGTTCAGGACGAAAAAAAAAGATGGCCGAATTCGCGGCCATCTTTTTTTTCGCGAAGGTTTGGTTTGCCGCGCGAAGCGAATTGGGCCGCAACGAAGGTTATTGCGGCGTCAGGGTGATGTCGTCGAGTGCGAGAACGTACCCGGTGCTGGCGGGGTTCTTGCCGGCGATGGTGAATTTGAAGGTTTGCGGACCGGGCGACGTGACGGTGACGGTGCCGAGATCGACGGTGGCGAATGTGCCGGTCGTATTGGAATATTCGTCGCTGACGGGGCCGACGATTGCGCCGTTGACGCTGAGCTGGAAGATGCCGCGGGAGGTGGTGGTTTTCTCGCCGACCATGACGTCATAGACGCCGGCGGCGGGAACGTTGAGCGTCAAGCTGACGTTGTCGCCGATTTTGGAGGAGCCGAGCAGCGTGCCAATGCCATCCGGGAAGCCGGAATAGTAAAGCTTGGCGAAAGACGGGCCGGAACTGACGAAAGGCAGGTTCACGGTTTCATACGTGATTGGCGTTTTGACGGGATTGGAAGAGAATGACCAGGAGAGAACATCCTGAATGGCGCTGTTGCCGCCGGTGCCGCCGGTGAAGCCGACGTACGCGGTGCTGGCGCCGACGGTGGTGGCGATATTGATGGGCCACGATGTGGTGAAGGTTGCGTTGGTGGTGGCGTCGGTAATGGTCATCGTCAACGTGGTGCCATCGTAGACCATGTGGACTTTCATGACGTGGGTGCTCTTGGGGTCGACGCCAGAAGCGGTCATGTCCACGGCGGGAATGGTGGGAGCAGCGCCGTTCGTGTAGATGCCAGTGGAGTCCGCGCCCTCGCCGGCGTTATTGAATATGTCGAACTTCACGGCGACGCTTTTGCCGATGCCGCCGGTGGTGCCGCCGTAGCCGAGGCCGCCACCTTGCGGACCGAGTGCCGTAAGGCCCGTGTTCTGGATGACGAACGCAATCCCGTCGGCGAGAGTTGCGCTGCCCGGCGAAATCTGGAAGTTGAAGTCCGTGGTGAACGACGTGATGTTCACAGGCTGGCCATACCAACCGGCGCCGGCCTGGCCTACGCCGCTTGTCACGCGAAGAGCGGAGCCAACGAGAGCCGCACTGCCTTTTAGGCCGAGAGGCGCACCGGGAAAGCCGCCGGTAAGGTTGATCGAAGGAGTGGAGCCGATGGCATAGAAACCGGAGGCGACGGCGCTTTGCGTGAAGCCGGGAGCCGTGGCGATGGCGTTGATGGTGGTGTTGGCGCCGACAGCGATGGGGCCGGAGTAGACGGTAGAGGAGGTCGTCGGCGCAGTGCCATTTGTCGTGAAGTAAATCGTGGCACCGGAGGTCGCGTCGTTGATGGCGACGTTCTGCGCGGAGGCGTAGGAGCCCGGCGCGGGCGTGAACGTTGGCGTGGCGGCGGGCGGAGTGATGGTGTAAACGGCGCTGGCGACGGCGCTTTGCGTGAAGTTTGGCGCGGTGGCGATGGCGTTGAGGGTGGTGTTGGAACTGACGGCGATGGGCGCGGTGTATTTCGTGGAAGCAGTTGTCGGCGTGGTGCCATCGGTGGTGAAGAAGATGGATGAGCCGGCGGTCGTGTCGCTGATGGTGACGGACTGCGTGGTCGTATAAGTTCCCGCGGCGGGAGAGAACGTCGGAGTTGCGGCGGGCGGAGTGATTGTATAAGCAGCGGTTGCGACGGCGCTTTGCGAAAAACCGGAAGCGAGCGCGATGGCGTTGATGGTGGTGTTGGCGCTGACCGTGATTGGCGCCGTGTACTTCGTGGAGGAAGTGGTGGGAGTGGTGCCGTTCGTCGTGTAGTAGATGGCGGCGCCGGTTGTGGTGTCGCTGATGGCGACGGATTGCGTGGTGGTGTAGGTGCCGGCGACGGGGGAGAAGGTTGGCGTGGCGGTGGCTGGAAGATTGATGGTGTACGAGGCGCTGCCGACGGCGCTTTGCGTGAAGCCGGAAGCGGTGGCGATGGCGTTGATGGTGGTGGTGGAGTTGACGGCGATGGGACCGGAATAAACGGTCGAGGCCGTGGTGGGAGTGGTGCCGTTCGTCGTGTAGTAAATCGTAGCGGCGGCGGTGGCGTCCGAGAGTGTCACGGTCTGCACGGCCGTGTACGTGCCGGCGACAGGAGAGAACGTGGGGGTTGCGGCCGCGGGCAAATTGATGACGTACGCCGCGGAACTGGTGGCGCTTTTCGAGAAGCCAGGCGCGGTGGCGATTGCGGTGATTGTCTCGTTCGAACTGACGCTAATCGGAGAGGAGTATTGAAGCGTGGAACCGCCGACGGATGTGTTCGGCGTGGTGCCGTCGAGTGTGTAGAAAATCGTGGCGCCGGCGGTTGTGTCGCTGATGGCGACGTTCTGGGCCGAGGCGTAAGTGCCGGCGGCGGGAGAGAACGTGGGAGGAGCCGCGGGCGTTTGGATGACGTAAGCGGCGGAGGCGGTGGCACTTTTGGAGAAGCCGGAAGCAATGGCAACGGCGGTGATGGTGGTGTTTGAACTGATGCTGATGGGCGTGGAGTATTGGAAAGTGGAGCCGCCGGCGGTGGTGTTCGGCGTGGTGCCGTCGAGAGTGTAGAAGATGCTTGCGCCGGTGGTCGTGTCGCTGAGCGCAACGGATTGCGTGGTTGTGTACGTTCCACCCACGGGAGAGAAAGTTGGAGGCGCGGTTTGCGCGGTTGTGCCGGAAGCGGAGTACGTCCAAGAGATGACATCGGCGATGACGGCGAACCCACCAGAGCCGCCGGTGAAGCCCATATAACCATTGCTCGAGCCGAGCGCGGCGGGAATATTGACGGTCCAACTTGTGGTGAAGCTGGCGGCGGTGACGGCGTCGGTGATGGTCATGGTGAGCGTGGCGCCGTCGTAGACCATGTGGACGTTGAATGTATCGGTGGAATGGAGATTGATGGTGGAAGGCAAAGAGACGGCGGGGGTGGTGGGCGAAGCGCCGTTCAGATAGAGGCCGGTGGAATTGATGCCTTCGCCGTTGTTGCTGTAGAGGTCGAATTTGATACCGACGCTCTTGAGGATACTGGATGGATCGGTTTTGGAAGGATTGTCGGGGCCGTAACCGAGGCCGCCGCCGACGGGACCGAGAGCGGTGGTGCCGGAGTTTTGAATGACGAACATGAAGCCGTCGCCGGTGGGAGAGGTGCCGCCGGTGAGCTGGAAGCTGAAATCGTTGGTGAAGGCGGAAGCGTTGGTGAGGGTACCGAACCACGCGGCGCTGTGTTCGTTGAAATTGCCGTCCATGACGCGGAGGCGCGTGCCGCTAATAGTGGGTTGGCCGTTGAGGATCATGCTGCCAGTGGTGAAACCGCTGCCGAAATTGATGGAGCCGGAACCGTTGAGGTTGATGGTGTAGGTGCCGGAAGAGACGTTGCTGGCGAAGAAGCCGGAAGCGGTGGCGATGGCTTTGATGGTGGTGGTGGCGCTGACGGAAATGGGTGAAGTGTATTGGAACGTGGAGCCGCCGACGCTGGTATTGGGAGTGGTTCCGTCAAGTGTGTAAAAAATGAGCGCGCCGGAGGAGGTGCTAGCGAGCGTGACATTTTGCGCGGCGACGTAGGTTCCGGGAGCGGGAGAGAACGTCGGCGCAGCGGCCTGGGTTTCGATGACGTAGGCGGCGGAGGCGACGGGGCTCGTGGAGAAATTTGGAGCGGTGGCGATGGCTTTGATCGTTTCCGATGAGCTGACGGAGATTGCGGTCGAGTATTGGAAGGTGGAGCCGCCGACGGAGGTGCCGGGAGTGGTGCCGTTGAGAGTGTAGAAGATCGTGGCGCCGGAGGTGGCGTCAGAAAGAGTGACGCTCTGTGCGTTGAGATAAGTGCCGGCGGCGAGACTGAACGTGGGAGCGGCGGCGGCGGGCAAAGCGGGCGGCCGGCTGGTGAAGGTCCAAGTTTCAATTTTTTGGCTGGAAGTGAGGGAGCTTGTTCCACCGGTGAAACCCACGTAGGCGAGATTGCCGCCGACGGTTTGCGGGATATTGATCGTCCAACTTGTGGTGAAGGTGGCGTTGGTGACGCCGTCGGTGATGGTCATGGTGAGCGTGGTGCCGTCGTAGACCATGTGGATGTTGAAAGTGTCGCCGCTGTGGAGATTAATGCCGGAAGGAGTGAGATCGATTGCCGGCGTGGTCGGCGATGCGCCGTTGGTGTAAAGGCCGGTGGAGTTCGCGCCTTCGCCTGCGTTGTCAACAAGATCGAATTTGACGGCGACGCTCGTCGGAATGCCGGGAGGATTGCCGGGAGCGTTGGGGCCGAAGCCGAGACCGCCGCCGGTGGGGCCGAGAGCGGTGAGGCCCGCATTTTGAATGGTGAACGTGATGCCTTCGCCGCTTGGATTTGCGAGCTGGAAGCTGAAATCGCTGGTAAAGCCCTGAATGTTGAGTGCGGTGTTGTACCAGGCGCTGCCCGCTTCGTTGAGGCCGCCGTCGGTGAGCTGGAGACGAGTGTCGGCGAGGCCGGTGCTGCCGTTGAAGGTCATCACGGCGGTAGAGCTGGCGAAGCCGTTGACGAAATTGGAGCCGGTACCGCTGGAGGCGATGGTGTATGAAGCGGAAGCGACGGGGCTATTGGTGAAATTGGTGGCGGTAGCGATGGCGTTGATGGTTTCGGAAACGGCGACGGAGATGGGAGCGGAGTAAAGCTGCGTTGTGCCGACGCCGGGTGAGGGAGTGGTGCCGTCGGTGGTGAAATAGATTTTCGCGCCGGTCGTGGAGCTGGAGAGTGAGACGGATTGCGTTGAAGCGTAAGTGCCGCCGGCGGGAGTGAACGTCGGAGCGACGGCCTGATTTTGCAGAGTGTAGGTCTGGCTGGCGACGGGACTTTGCGTGAAACCGGTGGCGGTGGCAATGGCCTTGATGGTTTGCGAGGAGGTGACGGAGATGGCGCCGGTGTAAGGGGTAGAAGCCGTGGTGGGGGTCGAACCGTCCGTCGTGTAGAAGATGGACGAGCCGGCGGTGCTGTCCGTGATGGTGACGGAAAGGGTGCCGGTGAACGATTGCGACGAAGGGCTGATGAGAGGCGTTGCGGTGGGGGTGGCGGGTCCGCCGAGGCCGTAAACGTCGAGTTCATTGGCGGTGCCTAAGTAGACTTTACCGTTGGCGACAATGGGGAAGACGAATTTGGTGGCGATGCCGGCGGTGTTCGATGAAATGGCGGAACTCGTGAAAAGTTGCGAGGCGAGATTGGTGGCGTCGTAGGCGTGGAGAATGGCGTTGCCGCTAGAGGAGTATGCGGATGTGTCGACGGCCCAGGCGATGCCGTTGGTCGTGCCGTTTGCGGAGATGCTGGGAGAAGCGCCGGGAAACGGGTAGCCGGTAGGAGAACGGGAGGTCCAAGTGGAAGCGAGAACGCCGTTGGTGATGGGAATTAATTTAATGTTGTCGCTGCTGCCGCCGAAGTAGACGTTGCCATTCCAATAGGCGGGACTTGCCCAGTGGCCGTTGACGGCGGTGACTTCCTGGAGGGCGTTGTCGGTGGCGCTGTTGAAGCCGCCCATGTTGTCGCGATTGATGACGTAGATTTTTCCTTCTTTGCCGACTTGAATGAGGAGATGAGGGTGCGCGCCGGGCTGATCGGGGAGAAGGAGAATGCCGCCGGAGGCGACGTCTTTGTCTTGGCTATTCAGAGTAGCCTGATTCGATGGAGTGAAGGAATCGATGACGGGAAGTTGAAGAGGAAAACTGGCGGGATTTTGGGAACCGGTGACGGGAGCGGAGATAGGTGTCGTGAGATCGAGGCGAACGTGGTCGTCGCTGAAGCTCATGGTGTTGTTGTACGGGGTGGTGGCGTTGAAAGAGCCGTTGCCGGTGGGAATGAACATGCGGCCAAAAGGAGCGTTGACGGGGTCGATGACGTCGGCGGCGAGGCCGTCGCCCGACATCCAGATGCCGCCACCGGTGCCGTTGGGAGTGGGGCAATAGACGGCGCGTTGAGCGAGAGTGGTGGCGTTGTAGGCGAGAATCCAACCGTGCCAAGGGCCGTTGTCACCGTGGGATGCGTAACCGATGTAGACGATGCCATTGAGAAGAAGAAGCCCGGGGCGATTGTTTTCCCATTTGGGATCCCAGGCTAAGACGGAATTCAAGCTGCCATTGCCGGTACCGGAAACGGTGGCGGAAAGGGCGACAGGGCCGGCGAATTTTTCCGCGCCGGTGGTGATGTCGAGGGCGTGAAGGCGCTGCACATACGTCGTGCCTTCTTTGGTTTTGCCGACGACGTACAAGGTGTTGGTGGAGAGGTCGATGACGGGGGTGCCGGTGATGCCGATTTCGGGGACGATATCGGTTGAGGAGACGTCGCCATTGGGAACGGTGGTGGCGCCGGCCGGCGCACCGTGAGCGGAGTCAAGAAGAGTGATTCGCCAGAGAGGCGCACCGGCGGTGTCGGCGTCGAAGGCGTATACGCTGTCGTGTTCGGTGGCGACGAAGACGACGTTGTGGGTGCCCTTGCCGGGAATGGCGAGGCCCTGGACGTAAAGCGGTTGAGCGTAGATGCGGCCGTCGACGGGATTGGCGAAGAGCTTGCCGAAGTTGGTGGAGGCGACGTTGGCGGGAGTGAGAACGGTTTCGCTGGTGTTGGCGCCGGTGCGGGAATTATCGTAGTGTTGCGTGAGGACGTTGACCTGCGCGAAAAGCGGCGACGCGAGAGCCAGTACAAGCGCGGAGAGCGAGAGTGCGAGTCGCGCGGCGCGCCGAAAAATCAACAAGGGATTAAAATTTGAACAACGCGAAGCGGAAACACCTGAATGCACCAGAAACGGGAGAGTCATTCCAGTCCTCGCCTATGAATAAAATAAAGTTCGAGCTTTGGCCAAGCAGCATCAAGCCGTTCGAGACCTCGGATTTAAACTTGCTCACCCCTCAAGGCGGGTACCCGAACTACAACACATACTTCACACAGAGAGGGGGCGGGGGACACTGGGAGGAAATTATAGCGATGGGTGGGGATTTGTGACAAGTCTGAAATGTGCGAAATCGAGAGAAAGTAGGAGAATTCCAATAAAACTCATAGTACTTTTCGACATTTTGCACAGACCGGAAAATGGCGAGCGGGCTTTGGAATGAGGGATTGCGGAGGATAGAATCGAGGGGGATTCCGGAGGATTAGATGAGGATGACGGTGAAGGCGATAACGACGGCTGCGATCACGTTCGTTGCGGCAGGGATTGCGAGCACATGTTTGGCGCAGAGCGCGGATTCGAACGGGAAGCCGCTGACGGTGGAAAGGATTTACTCGCAGCCGAGCTTGAGCGGGAGATTGTTGAGCGGGCTGACGTGGACGGCGGATGGAGCGACGCTGAGCTATTTGGAGACGAAAGGGCGCGGGAAAGATGCGCGCAAAGAGTTATGGAGCATTTCGGCGGCGACGGGCGAAAAGAGATTGTTGTTGAGCGCGGAGAAGCTGGAGTCCGTGCTGCCGGAAGATAAGGCAAAACCGACACAGGCGACGGGACTGGGGCGGAGGGCGCCAGCGGAATACCGGTGGGCGCCCGACGGAGCGGCGATCTTGCTGGTGGGACCGAATTCGCTCGGCTGGTACGACTTAAAGACCGAGCAATCGAAGACTTTGCTGTCTGGAAAAACGGCCATCGCGGATGTGAAGATTTCGCCGAACGGGAAATGGGTATCGTTTGTGCGCGAACACAATTTGTTTGCGGTGAGCACGGCTGACGCGAAAGAGCATGCGCTGACGACGGGAGGAACGGAAGAGATTCGAAAGGGCGAACTGGATTGGGTGTATCCGGAAGAATTGGCGATTTCGACGGCGTACTGGTGGGCGCCGGATAGTTCGTCGGTGGCGTATTTGGAAATGGATGAGCGGAAGGTGACGAAATATCCGATGGTGGATTTCGAATCGTACACGGGTGAGGCGGAGGAGGAGCGGTATCCGGTGGGTGGAGGGCAGAATCCGATCGTGCACGTTTACGTGGTTGGCGCGGGAGGAGGAAAAGCGCGGCAGATGGATACGGGCGCGGAGACGAATCAATACATTCCGCGAGTGCAATGGCTGACGGATTCGAAGCGAGTGGCGATCGAGCGATTGAACCGGAAGCAGACGCAGATTGAATTGCTGGTGGCGGATGGAGCGAGCGGAAAAAGTTCGGCGATTTTGACCGACAAGGACGACTACTGGATCAACGTAAGCGACGATTTGTACTTCTTTAAGGATGGAAAACGATTCCTGTGGTCGAGCGAGCGGAGCGGCTACCGGCACCTTTATCTTTACGATTTGACGGGAAAACAGTTGGGGCAGGTGACGAAGGGTGAATGGGAAGTTTCGAAACTGGAAGGAGTGGATGAAGAGAAGGGCATGGTGTATTTCACGGCGACGGAAAAGACGCCTTTGGAGCGTCATTTGTACGGCGCGAAGCTGGACGGGAGCGGAATCACGCGAATCACGAAAGAAGACGGAACGCACAACGTCACGTTCTCGCCGAACGCGATGGCCTTTGCGGACTTGTTTTCGAGTGCGGGGACGCCGTGGCAGCAAGCGTTGCGGCGCATCGACGGATCGAGCATTGCGACGCTGAATGAAAACACGGTTGCGGAGCTGGCCGAGTATCATTTGTCGCCGGTGGAATTTCTGAAGGTGAAATCGCACGACGGCTACGATTTGAATGCGTGGATGATCAAGCCGCCGCACTTCGATCCGGCGAAAAAATATCCGGTGCTGGTGTACACGTACGGCGGACCGGGCGTGCAAGTGGTGACGAATGCGTGGGGCGGCGCGACGTATTTATGGCACGAGCTGATGGCGCAAAAAGGATTCATTGTGTTTGCGCTGGACAATCGCGGGTCCGCCGGAAGGGGACACGTATTTGAAGAACCGATTCATTTCCGCTTTGGAGCGCAAGAGATGTCGGATCAACGAGACGGCGCGGCTTGGCTGAAGACGCAGCCGTGGGTGGATGCGGAGCACATTGGAATCTGGGGATGGAGTTACGGCGGGCACATGACGCTGCACGCGATGTTTGAAGACCCCGAGGATTTTAAGGCCGGATTTGCCGGCGGGCCGGTGACGAACTGGCACTACTACGATTCGATTTACACGGAGCGATACATCGGGCTACTGCCGGAGAATGAAGAGAGTTATCAGGAATCGTCGCCGGCGGAAAAAGCGGGGCAATTAAAAGGGCCGCTGCTGATCGCGCACGGAACGGGCGACGACAACGTGCATTTTGCAAACACGCTGGCGCTGGTGGACGATTTGATCGCGAAGGGCAAGCCGGTGGAAGTGATGCCGTTTCCGGGGCGGGGACACGGAGTTTCCGATCCTCCGGCGCGAATCATCCTGATGAAACGAGTGACGAAGTTTTTCCTCGACAATTTAATGGCGGGGAAAAACTAACGCGGGCGCAAATTACGAGATTTGCTTTGACATGATTTCGTAGTGGAAAGTGTCGGCGTCGAGGCAATCGAGGCGGCCCGTGGAAGTTTCCGCCTGCGGATACATGAGGAAACCGACGGGAGCGCCGGAGGAACCGGGAAGCGCGACGTCGTGCGCGAAATTGTAAGCCATCCAGTTCATTTCCCAAGACCCGAAAAGGCGCGTGCGGGCTTTTTGTACCATTTCGTCGGCCAACTGAAGATTGCCGGGCGGCTCCTCGAGCACCACTTTGCGGACGTCGGCGGGATCGACGGGAACCCAGCCAAAGCCCTCGAGGTGAACTTCGGCGCGGCAGTGCTGCGCTTTGGTGACGACATCGGACGAGGGGCCAAGGCTCTTATACCCGAGATCGGATTTTGCGACGCGAATGCCGTAGACGTCGCGAGCGGGCAGACCGGAAGCGCGGCAGAGGCCGACGAAGAGCGCGTTGAGGTCTGCACATTTTCCGCCGAGATCCTTCGTTTCGAGCATGAAACGAATGTCGCCGAGGCCGCAGCCGCGAGTCTTTGGATTGCGGAACGTGTTGTCCACGATCCATTCGTAGATGGCGCGGGCTTTCTCGACATCGGAGCGAGCGCCGAGGGTGATCTCGTCGGCAGTGGATTTCACGATGCCATCGATCGGCATAAGTTTGGTGGGGCGGAGGAAGTATTTTAGCTGGTCGGGCGATTCAACGGACTTCCTGGCGGAAGCGGTGAGATCGACGGCGACGTTGCGTATCGCAATGCGGCTGGTGAGGGTGATGGCGGGTTTGACGTTTTCGGGGAATTCGGCGGCGACAATGGCGAGCGAGTCCGTTTCGGATTCGATGAGCTTTGCGGAGCCGCTGCCGGCCTGAAAGGTGTTCGAAAGAGTCTTTTGGAAGGGAGTCTCGTGCTTGAGCGCCGCTGGTACCCAAATGCGGGTGATGCCGGAAGGTTTTAGGACTTCGACGCGAGTCGTGACGTCGAAGGTGCGCCACGGAGCGGAGGAGAGTTCTTCTGCCCACAATCGCGTGGATTCCGGGAAGGCGATTCCCGCGGAAGCGGCGCTTGCGGTGAGAAGGAAGTTGCGGCGATTCATGAATGATGGCCCCTTGGTTTCGAAAAGTGACAGGCTATTTTTTATCATAAGTTGCGGGCGCGCGTCTTGCGCGCCACTGCGCATTGAATTCTGATTCAGAAAATCGGCATTGGTTGCATGGAAAGTTTGGCGGAGAAGCAAATCGAGGAGGCGAGCAAACGGGAGATGGCAACTGCGTCACCCGTTTTTTGGAAAAGCGCTGCGGCTTAGCAACTGCGCGGGAAAAAGCTACGGGGCGACCGCGTCTTTGAGCTTCGGCTTGACTTGCAAAGCCGCGAGGCTGGATGCATCCCAACCGCCGCCGAGGGCCTTGACGAGAAGAACGCTGGTAACGAGCTTTTGACCGCGGATGACGGCCATTTCTTGCTCGTTGTTCAGCAGATTTTGCTGGGCATTGACGACGTCAAGGTAGCTGACGAGGCCGCCGGTGTAGCGGCTTTCCGCGATGGTGAGGGTGCGGCGCGCGGCGTCGACCGCGTCCTGCTGCGATTTCTGCGCTTCGTCAAGGACCAGAAGCCCGGTGACGTCATCCTGGACTTCGCCGAAGGCGCTGAGGACGGTTTGGCGATAGGCGGCGACGCTTGCGTCATAACCGGACCGGGCGAATTGGTTCTGCGCGCGACGCGCGCCGCCGGTGAAGATGCTTTCGGCAGCGGTGGCTCCAAAGGCCCAAAGCGTGCTTTGCACATTCAAAAGCTTTGCAATATTGGCCGATTGCCAGCCGCCGTCGGCAAAAAGATTGAGAGAAGGAAAGTAGGCAGCGCGGGCGATGCCTACTTGCGCGTTGGCGACGGCCATTTCGCGTTCGGCTTCGGCGATGTCCGGGCGGCGCTCGAGAAGATCGGAGGGTAATCCGGCGTTGATGGGCGGCGGTTCGGCATCGAGTTCCCGCGTGGGGAGATGAAAATCCGGCGCGGGCTTTCCGGCGAGGACGGCGATGGCATCTTCAAGCTGTTTGCGCTGCTGCTGGAGAAGGATCGATTGCGTGCGCGTGGTGTTGAGGAGAGTCTCTTCCTGCGCGACGTCGAGACCGGAAGCGATTCCGCCGGCGTGGCGCGAGTTGACGAGCTCGAGGCCTTTGGTCAGCGCGTCAACCGTGCGGCGAAGAATGCCGATTTCGGTGTCCACCTGTCGCAAGGAAAAGTAGTCGCCGGCGAGTTCGGCGGTGATGATGAGACGCGTGTTTTCAAGGCCAGCCCCGGTGGCCTGGTAGGAGGCTTGCGCGGCTTCGATGGAATGACGGCGGCCGCCAAAGAGATCCGCTTCGTAACTGACGGTGAAGGGAAGCATGAAGGTGGATTGCGTGAACGGAGTGCTTGGGATAACGGTGTTGCTCGTTGGCCGATTGCCGGAGAGGCGCTGGCGAAGCACGGATGGCGTCGTGCCGAACTGGGGGAATTGCGTGGAGACTTGCAAGGCGGCGGAGGCGCGGGCCTCCTCAAGATGAGCGGCGGCGACTTTCAGAGTTTGATTTGCGCCGAGCGCGTCCAGTTCGAGGGAATTGAGAGTGTCGTCGTGAAAGATGGCCCACCATTCGCCTTTGTGGAGGGCATCGTTCGGCGCGCTTTCGCGAAAGGGAGCGGCGACGTCCCAGTGCGCGGCGACGGGAGCGGAGGCGCGCTGATACTTTGGGCCGACGGTGCAACCGGCGAGGAGCAGAGCGAACGTCAAGAGAGTCGAGATTTTTGTGAAACGACGACTCAATGCGCGGCTCCGGACTTTGCGCCGGATTTTGCTCCCGGATTTGCAGGAGCGGGCGGCTGCGAATTGGCCGGCGCGGGCTTTTGCGGCATTTCTTTTACGTTGACGGGCTCGCCGTCGTCGAGCGAATCGGCGGGATTGAGAACGATCCAGTCGGACGAAGTGATGCCCTGCAACACTTCGAGGGAAGTGCCGTAATCGCGGCCGACGGTAATCGGCTGGAGATGGAGTTTGTGATTGGCGTCGACGACGATGGCGCGAAGGCCTTCGGCGCGGAAAAGCAACGCGTTGACGGGAACCTGAACGCGTTCGCCGCCGACTTGAACGGCGAGATGGACTTGCGCATAACCGCCGGGAAGAAGTTCGCCGGCGCGATTCGGGACGTCGACTTCGACGCGAAGCGTGCGCGAATCGAGGTCGATGGATTCGGCGTTTCGGACGACCTTGCCTTCAAATTTTTTGCCTGGATATTGTGTTAATTCGAGAAAGGCCGGAAGCCCGGCGTGAATCGACGGCGCGTAGGCCTCGGGAACATTTACGTAGACACGAAGCGGATCGGTCTGCGAGAGGGAAAACAGTTCCTGCGATGCACCGCCATTGCCCGCGTTGACGAGTTGGCCGATGTCGGTCTGGCGGCGAGTGACGACGCCGCTGAAAGGAGCGGTGACGTGCTTGAAGCCTTCGAGTTCCTGCAAGCGGCGAACATTGGCTTCGGCGGAGTTGACGATGGCTTCTTTGGCGGCGAGATCGCCGACGGCGTTATCGACTTCTTGTTTGGAGACGCCATCGGTTTTGATCAATTCCTCGTAGCGAGTTGCGGTGATGCGCGAAAGGTTTGAGTTGGCTTGGGCGGTGGCCAAGTCGGCGCGGGCTTGCGAAAGCTGCTGATCGACTTCCGGGGTGTCAATATCCGCGAGCGGTTCGCCGGCGCGAACGCGGGTGCCGATATCGTGATACCACTTTTTGACGTAGCCGCTGGTGCGCGCGTAAATGGGCGATTCGACGTACGCCTGCATCGTGCCCGGGAGGACGAGATCTTCCTGGCCTTTTTCCGCGGTGGCGTGAACCACGGTGACAGTGGGGATTGCGAGCGTCTCGGTCTCTTTCGCAAGCGCGCGATACTGCGCGCGGCGCTGGATGAGAGTGAATGCGCCGACGACTGCGAGAGCGACGACGATGAGCAAGAAAAGCGCAAAGATGCCGCTGCGCCGGGGCTTTTTTTCGGGTTCCATCTGGGCTTCCACTCGAATTCACCTTCCCTCAAAACGAAGAACTATGCAAGCGCGGCGATTCGTTCGCGCCTGCGCTCGAGCCGGCTGTGAATCATGGAGAAAACGCACGGCACGAAAAACAAAGTTGCGACGGTGGCGAAAAGCAAGCCGCCGATGACGGCGCGTCCGAGCGGCGCGTTTTGTTCGCCGCCTTCGCCGAGGCCGGTGGCCATCGGCACCATGCCCATCATCATTGCGAGCGCCGTCATGAGCACGGGGCGGATGCGAACGAAGCCCGCTTCGAGCGCGGCTTCGCGGGCGTTTTTGCCTTCGGCCATTTGTTCGCGCGCGAAGGAGACCATCAAGATGCTGTTGGCCGTGGCGACGCCCATGCACATGATGGCGCCGGTAAGAGACGGGACATTCAGCGTGGTGCGGGTGAAGAGGAGCATCCAGCAGATGCCGGCGAGAGCGCCAGGAAGGGCGGTGATGATGATGAAAGGATCGAGCCACGACTGAAAATTGACGACGATGAGCAAGTAGGCGAGAACGATTGCGCCGATGAGGCCGACGCCGAGACCGATGAAGGACGTGCGCATGGTTTCGACCTGGCCGCGAACGACGACGTGGCTGCCGCGAGGAACTTCTTTCTGGAGGGCGTTGACGCGTTTATAGACTTCGTCGGCGACGGAGCCGAGGTCGCGGCCGTCCACGGCGGCGTAAACGTTGATCATGGGCTGCGCGTTGTAATGAGAAACGCTGGCGGGGCGAACGGTGTTTTGCAAAGTGACGAGGTTAGCGAGGATTTGCGGGCTGGCGCCGGGCGTGCCGTTGTTGATGGGCGTATTTTGCAGAGCCTGGAGATTGTCGACACGGTACTGCGGCGTCTGGACGGCGACGCTATAGCTAATGCCGTTGCGGGGATCGAGCCAGAAGCTGGGTGCGGTTTGAAAACTGGAACTGAGAGAGACGAGAAGATTTTGCGCGACGTCGCGCGTTTGCAGACCGACGTATTGAGCGCGGGTGCGGTCGATATCGAAGTGAAGCGTGGGGGCGTCGAAGGCTTGTTGGACGCGAACGTCGACGGCGCCGGGGATGTGGCGCACTTCGCCGGCCAGTTTTTCCGCGAGCGCGTAGTTGCTTTGTTGGTTCGCGATTGGTCCCAGGATGGAGATGTCGATGGGGGCGGGCGTGCCGAAATTCAGAATTTGCGTGACAATGTCCGCGGGCTGAAAGTAAAACTGCACACCGGGAAATTTTTGCGGCAACTGTTCGCGCAGCGTATTGACGTATTCGGCGGTGCTTTTGGCGCGCTCTTCCTTGAGCTGAACGAGAATCTCCGCGTCGGAGGTGCCGATGGTGCCGGAGTTGCTGTAGGTGAGGTTGATGCCGCTATAAGGGAGACCGATGTTGTCGAGAACGGTGACGAGTTCGTCTTTGGGAATCGTTTCGCGAATGGTTTGGTTGATCTGGTCGGTGAGGCGAGCGGTTTCTTCAATGCGCAGGCCGGTGCGGGCGCGCATGTGAAGACGGATTTGGCCGGCGTCGACGCTGGGGAAGAAATCGCGGCCGAGGACGAAGACGATGGTGCAAGACAACGCACAGAAGGCGAGGAAGCAAGCGGCGAAGATGCGCGAGTTATCCAGGATACTTTCGAGAGCTTCGCGGTAACCGTCGCGGAATTTTTCGAAGCCGCGCTCGAAGCCTTGCTGAAAGCGGCGGAAAATGCCCTGTTTTTCGCCGACGTGATCTTCGGCGTGGTACTCATCTTCGGCGCTCAAGAGATACATGGCGAGAGTGGGAACGATGGTGCGCGACCACATGTAAGACGCGAGCATGGCGAAGCTGACGGCTTCGGCGAGCGGAACGAAAAGGAATTTGGCGACGCCGGAAAGAAAAAACATCGGGATGAAGACGATGCATATGCAGAGCGTGGAGACGAAGGCGGGAACGGCGATTTGCTGGGCGCCATCGAGAATGGCCTGAATCGTGTCTTTGCCCATGGCGAGGTTGCGATTGATGTTTTCGATTTCGACAGTGGCGTCGTCAACGAGGATGCCGACGGCAAGGGCGAGGCCGCCGAGAGTCATGATGTTGATGGTTTCGCCGAGCGCGCTGAGGAGAAGTACGCTGACGAGAATCGAAAGCGGGATGGAAACGAGAATGATGAGCGTGCTCTTCCAATTGCCGAGGAAGAGAAGAATCATGATGACGGTGAGGCAGGCGGCGATGAGACCTTCGCGAAGAACGCCCTGGATGGAAGCGCGAACGAAAAGCGATTGATCGAAAAGCTGATTGACCTTGAGGCCGGGCGGATAGGAGGACTCGTTGTAGGCAAGCATCTCTTTGAGGCGGCCGACGATGCTCAAAGTGGAGGCATTGCCGGTTTTGTAGATGCTCATGAGAACGCCGCGCTGGCCGTTGGCGACGACGACGTTTGTTTGCGGAGAGAAGCCATCGCGTACGTGAGCGACTTCGCGCAAATAAGTTGTGGCGCCGTTGACGGTTTTGACCGGGAGATCGTTCAGTTCGTTGACGGTCTGCGGGCTGCCGTTCATTTCAACGGTGTATTCAAGCTGGCCGAGCTTGGCGGTGCCGGTGGGAAGAATCAAGTTCTGATTGGCGACGGCGTTGACGACGTCCACCGCCGATAGGCCGTGGGACTGAAGAGCGGAGGAATCGGTATCCACCGAGACGAGCCTTTGCTTGCCGCCGAAGGGGAAGGGAGTTGCCGCGCCTTGAATGGTTGCGAGCTGCGTGCGGATAAAATTGTTGCCGAAGTCGAAGAGTTGTTGCTCGCTGAGCGTATCGCTGGTGAGGCCGAGCTGAATGACCGGGACGGTGGACGCGGAATAAACAATGACGAGCGGCGGAGTTGTGCCTTGCGGCAAAGCGCGGAGAAAAGTTTGCGAGATGGCGCCGGCCTGGGCAAGCGCTAATTGAACATTGGCGCCGGGCTGGAAGTACACCTTGATGACGGCGATGCCGGGCAGCGATTGCGACTCGATGTGTTCGACGTCGTTGACGAGCGTGGAAATGCCGCGCTCGACGTTGCCGGTGATGCGCTGCTCCATTTCCTGCGGCTGCAATCCGCCGTAGGTCCAGACGAGACTGATGACGGGAATGTTGATTTCCGGAAAGATGTCCGTCGGCGTGCGCATCAAGACGACGGGCGTTAAGAGGATGATGACGAGCGCCATCACGATAAACGTATACGGTCTCTGAAGCGCTAAGCGGACAATCCACATAACCGGATGCAGTTCCTTAGGCGGGTCCTACACTGCTTATCGGAAACCCAAAATCTAACCGCGACCTGCTAGAAGTTAGACTCCCGAAAAAGAAGTTTCGGGTACGCCGCGAACGGCCTTATGACGACATATCGTAGCAACTACAATCGCACGAACCAAGAAGCGAAAAACGATTTTCTACTCTGTAATGGATGCGCGGGAAGAAGGCGGGGTAACACGAATCGAGATTCCAAATTGGCTGCATTGCGGAAAAGGAAAGTTAACGTTTACTTGTGGTCGATTACTTGTGGTCCATGGTGAAGACGCCGTCCCAATTGAGGGGTGGTTCGTCGAAGAGATATTCCTGGCAGCGCTTCCAATAAGTGCGTGAAGGGCCATCGGTGGGATTGGATTCGAGGATGGATTGAAAGGCGTTTTGGGCATCCTGCCACTTACGCGACCGGTAGAGCGCGCGCGCGGCGGTGAACTTTGCCAGCAACGAAATGGTTTCGGAAGTGGCGTCGGCACTGCGGCCAAGCAATTCGTAAATGGTGACCGGCTGGAATTTGCCTTTGACGCGAATGAGGTCCAGTTCGCGGAAGACAAAATCCGATTCCTTAACCGCGTTGTAGGTGCTTTCATTCACGATGATGTGCGTGCCGTAATCCTTGTTGAGGCCTTCGAGGCGCGAGGAGAGATTGACGGCGTCGCCGAGGGCGGTGTATCCGTAGCGCAAAGTCGATCCCATATTGCCAACGCTTGCGACACCGGTGTTGAGACCGATGCCAATATCGAGGCGCGGCTTTCCTTCCGCTTCCCATTGTCGCTGTAACTCGCGCACGCGCTTCATCATGTCGAGCGCGGATTCACACGCGCGCGCGGCGTGGCCGGCCTCTTCGAACGGCGCGCCCCAAAAAGCCATGACGGCGTCGCCGATATATTTGTCGAGCGTGCCGTGGCGATCGAAGACGATGCGCGTCATATCCGAGAGATAAAAATTGAGAAAGTGAGCGAGGTCCTGCGCGTCGAGTTTTTCGGAAATCGTTGTGAAGCCGCGAATATCGCTGAACATGACGCTTATTTCGGTTTTGCGCGGCTCGACGAGTTCGGGATTCAGAAGCAGCCGTCGAATTACTTCGGGGCTCAGATACTGGCCGAAGGCCGTGCGGACACGCCGCTTTTCTTTTTCTTCGATGAGGGCGCGGTAGAGAGAGACGAGGACGACGTTTCCGGTGAGCGTCATGGCGGGAATCGTGAAGTTCAGCCACCAACCGTGCAGGAAGGCGGAGTAGTCGGCTGCAACGAGTGGCGGCAGCAAGGCGATTCCAAACCACATCCATCGGGGCGAGACGAGGGCCAGCGCGATCCCCATCGGAATTCCGAAAGCCAAGATCAACAGGACATCGAGGATCTGCTGTTTTGGACCACGGACCAAGAAATTATTGTGAAGGATGTTGTCGATCACATTCGCGTGGATTTCGACTCCGGGATAGTCGTTGCCACGGTATGGAGTTGCACGCAGGTCGCCGATGCCGATCGCCGAGGCGCCCACAAGCACCAATTTGTTTTTGAATGTGCCCGGCCGGGTTTTTCGTTGTACGACATCGGCCACCGAAACGTAAGGATAGGTGCGTTGCGGCCCGTGAAAATTAATCTGGCCTCGCCCCACAAAGTCGGTGCGGACGGAAAGCGCGTCGCCCCAGTTTATGCCGAAGGCGCCCGTCGAATTGTAAGTCGCGGTGACTTTGTCGGAAGGAACCGCGAGAAGCAGACGTACGGCCTGGACTTCAAGTGAGCCATACATTTGCCAGTCAAAGACGTTTTCGGATCGGCCAAAAGGCAGGACCAGCTGACCACGCCGCACAATTCCGTCTCCGTCGCTCGGCGCGTTGAAGAATCCCATTGTGGTGCGCTCAACGCGGTCGGGATTGGCGATTGCCGGAATATTCGCGACGTTTGCCGAATAGATCAGGCGCTCCAGGCCGTAACTGCCCACCAAGTTCGCGAAGTCCTGCTTACCCAAATCGGGCTGTAAATCGCGGCGTCCGATTGCGTACCATTCGATGAGTTCGTTGTACCGATCAAGAATCGCCGGGTCGATGCCATTTGATTCGTCTTTTGGAAGATAGAAATTCCCAAGCACGACGGCGCCGAATCGGTCGATCGATCGAGAGAAGCGAGCGTCGGCATCGAACTCGTCGGCGAGCCGGCGCACTTCGGACTCCAGCCTGGTGTCGACTGGCCGCCCTGCTTTCTTTTTTGCTTCGAGATTCGCCCAGAGTGCGCGAATCGGATCGCCAGTCCGGTCGGGCTTGTCGAAAGTTACGTCAAATGCAACGACAAGTGCGCCGTCGTCTTTTAGAACGTCGAGCATTTCGGCAAAATGGGAACGCGAAAAGGGCCACTTGCCGAGAACTTCTTGCGATTTCTGGTCGATGTCCACGATTACGATTCGAGGATCGATTGGCGTGACGCTGGGCGGGCGATAGCGAAACCGGGTATCGAGCGCGTTGTACTCAATGCGACGAAGGAAATCGAAAATGGGAGTGGCGTGTTCGCCGAAAAAAGTGAAGTAATACAGCGCTAGAGACGCAAACGTAATGCCAAGGCTGATGAGGAAGGAGACGCGGTGGCGCCACCAGGAGAGGAGAAGTTCGTAGATGCCGTAGCCGATTCGACCCTTTCTCCAGTTGGGCGACGAATCGGGCATGGGCGGCGGCAGTCCTGGCAAAGAAAACGAAAATCAGAAAAGGAAACCCTGGTTCGATAAATCCAGAAACGAAAAAGAGTGCGCGAAAACCAAAGGCAGAATATTTCGGGTAAAGATTACGAATACTATTCCCTGAAAATAAAATTCATGCGCACGCCGCAAACTTCGATGATGTCGCCGTCGTTGAGGCGCGTGGGGCCGGGAATGGGAGTGCCGTTGACGGTCGGCGTCTTGTCGCCCGGGCCGATGTAGTAGCCGTCGTCGCGCTGGCTGATTTGCGCGGCCATTTGCGGTTTGAACCATCCGGTGAAGCGCACGGTGGCCATGGAAGATTTGCCGATGGTCGTGAGCTTGTTGGTCAGGACGTATTCGTTGCTGGCGGTTTTTCCGCTCAAGACGACGACGGTGGGAACCTTGAGGCGGCCCGAGGCGAATTGCGTGCGCTCGCCCATCGCGGCGGCTTGCTGCAGCATATCGCGGCGCGCTTTGGTATCGAGCACCATCGTTTCGTTAATCGAAGGAGCGGCGGCTTTGCGGCCCATGTCGTACGGCATCGGCGCATCGTGGCTGGCATCGACCTTGATGGAATGTTTGCCGACGTGGATCGAATCGCCGTTGTGCAGCGTGGCGCGCTCGATGCGCAGATCGTTGACGAAGGTGCCGTTGAGGCTGTCCAGATCTTCGACAACGAGGCGCGCACCTTCATAAAAGACACGAGCGTGGTGATTGGAGACGGCAAGATTGTCCACGGGAATATCGTTGTCGGGCGAGCGGCCAATCGAGATCGGCCGGCTGCCGATGGGCACCTCTCTTACGGTTTTACCTTCGAACATGAGGCTGAGTTTGGGCATTTCAGTTTCCTCCCGCGGAGCCGTTGGAGCCCGCGTGTTTGCGCCCCCCGGGGCGCAGCCAAGAAAGCCAACCTTTTGATTCGCTCTCGAGACGAATCACGATGACGGAAATGTTGTCGGCGCCGCCGTTTTCGTTCGCCAGGGCGATCAGGCGTTGCGAGGCCTTTTGCGGATCGGTTTCGGCTTGCAGCGTGCCGGCGATTTCCGGGTCGGTGACCATGCGCGTCAAGCCATCGGAGCAAAGAAGGAGCACATCGTTCGAGAAGAGCGCTTGCTCTTCGGCATCGACTTCCACTTCTGGCTGCGTGCCGAGCGCGCGGAGCAGGACACTTTGCATTTCGCTTTGTTCCGCTTCGCTGGGGGTGATGATGCCGCGGCGAACCTGTTCCGCGACGAGGGAATGATCGCTCGTGAGCTGCTGCAGCATACCGGTGCGAAGAAGATAGGCGCGGCTGTCGCCGACGTGTGCGATGCTGAGTGCGTTGCCGTGAATCCAGAGCGCGGAGAGCGTGGCGCCCATGCCGCTTTGCTCGGGGTGCGCTTCCGCTGAATTGAAAATATTTTTGTTGGCGAGGTGAACGGCGCTGACGAGGCGTTTGGTGAAAGCGCTCAGATTGGGCGGAGAAATGCCGAAAGTGGGCGCCGCGGAATTCGACTCCGCGTCCATGCAGTGTTTCACGACGGTTTCCACCGCAAGGGCGCTGGCAATTTCGCCGTGCGCTTCGCCGCCCATTCCGTCGGAAAGGACGAAAAGGTTCAGCGACTGCACGAGCCGAAAACAGTCTTCGTTGTTCGACCGGAGTTGCCCCACGTCGGTCGCTCCGCCGCTTACAATACGCACAAAGACTCCCCGTCTTGAGCGCCCGGACACACACAGACAAACCGGGCAACGCTTGTTTAACGCTATCAAACCAGTATGGGGTGCGAAAGGCGGTGCGCCCTACTGATTACTCACGGATTGACTACACAACGTGGAGGATTGGCTATACTGTTGGCCCGGCGGGAGTTGCCCCAACCGGCATCGAAGGAAAAGTGAAGTGGTTTTCGTGAGAATGAGCGGAAAAACGCAAAAATCGGCGGTTATGGTCGGGTTCGAGAAGAGGCTGCGACACTCCTCGCGGAGCTGGAACGAGGAATCGAATTTAACGCGAAAGCGAATGAGCCCGCGATCGTGGCTTCGAGCGAGTTTATGGTGATGGGCGCGATGGCGCGGAAGACTTATGGGGATCCACGCAAATTGCAGCGGCGGTATTTGATGGAGGGGGAAGTCCAAGTGCTTTCGATTTGGCGAGGCAACCTTGCGACGGAAGAACGGCGCGAGATGGAAGTGGATTGCGAATCTTTTCGGCTGTTCGTGGAAGCGCAAGGATATGGCGTGGCGGTGAAATCCTGAAGATACGGCGGATGCGCGATCGTGTTTGCGGCGCGGCGTGCGTTTTTCTGCTGGCGTTTTGCGTGGTGGCGAAAGCGCAGCAGGCGCCAGCGGCGTCCAACGCCAGGATACTGCTTGTGCCGCGACGGATGGTGAGCGGCGAGCGCGCGACGCTGGCGGTGCTCGACGTGAATGGACGGCTGACGCCGGGCGTGACAATCCACTTTTCGAATGGCGACAAAGTTACGACGGACGAAACTGGCCGGGCGCTGTTTGTCGCGCCACTGACCGCGGGGCCGCTGTTTGCATCGATCGAAGGGCGGCCGGGCCGAGTGGCGACTGCGGTTTTGCCGGCGCGGGAAGCGAGCAATGGACTGAGAGTTGAGCAGGCGCCGCGAATCGCTTCGGCACTGGATCGCTTTGAAATGACGGGGAATGGATTTTGCGGCGATGCGGACAAGAATGAAGTGACAATCGGGGGGCAATCGGCGTTGGTGCTGGCGTCGTCGCCTGATTCGCTGGTTGTCTTGCCTCCGCTCGATCCTCCGACGGGGCTCGCGGAAGTTTCGGTGGCGTGCGGAAAGCAAGCGCCGGCGCAATTTAAAATTATGTTCGTCGTGCTGAAGCTGGAGGCGGATACTTCGCCGCTACAGCCAGGGCAGAAACGAACGTTGCGCGTGAAAGTCGAGGGGACACAGGAAAAGCTGCAACTGGAGGCGCGGAATCTGGCACCGGAAATCGCGGATCTTGCCGGCGGAAATCCGGTAAAAGCTTTTAGTTCCGGCCAATCGGAAAATGCCGCCGAGTTTGAAGTGACCGGCAAGAAGCGCGGAAGATTTTTGATTTCGATCCGACTGGTGCCGGTGATGGGGAAGCCCGCTCGTTAAGCGGATTTTTTGTTTGCCGCCGGCAAAATCAGAGAGTCTTGCGGTTCAGTTGCGATTTGCGGGACGGAATCTCCCGCCAGCATCGACTCCACCGACGATTCCGCCTTCTCGAACCGTTTATCCGCCTCCGCGTAACTTTGGGCTGCGTTCTTCAAGTGGGTGCCCAGTTTTTCAAACGGGTCGGAGAATTTTTGAAGATTTGACTGCAGACCCGCGAGATTTGCGCGAAGGTGCTTCGCGTTTTCCTCGATTTGCATTCCTTGCAAGCCCATCAGAATGACTTGCAGGTTGGCATAAAGCGTGTTCGGCGAAACGGCGACGACGCTTTTGCTGCGGCAATATTCATCGAGCGGCGTGGACTTGGCGTCCGCCGTCATCAAAAGTTCGTAGTAAACGCTTTCGCTTGGCACAAACATGAGGGCAACCGGCAGCGTCGCTTCGTCGGGCAGGACATATTTTTTCGAAATGGCGTCGGCGTGACTTTTGACGGCCGTTGCAAACGCGCGACGCGCTTCGTCGCCTTCTTCGGCGATGCGGCGGTACGCATCGAGAGGAAACTTCGAATCGATCGGAAGGAGCTTGTCGCGGAGAAAAATTACGGCGTCGGCAATTTCCCCGCTGCGGAAACGGTGTTGGCGCGCGTAACGGTCTTTGGGGAGGCAGTCTTCGAGCAACCGCTCGAGTGCCACCTCTCCGAGAGAGCCGCGGGTTTTGGCGCCGCCCAGAATGTTTTGCAAGGTTTGGGCGGTTTGCGACATCTGGCTCCCCGCAAGTTGAACCGCACCCAATTGCTTCTGGATTTCGCCCAGCGTTTGCTGAGAATTCTTGAGTTCGGTAGCCATTGCCGCTTGCGATTGGGCGGAGATCTGTGCGGATTGGCTGACGCCGTCCTGCAGCGTCTTGGTGACGCTGTCAAGGCGCTGGGTAACGGACTGTCCGATCGTGGCGATCTGCCCCGCGCTTTGCGCCTGCGCGGTGGCCATGGTTTGCAAATCGCGGCGCAGTTCGTTCATCTGCGTTTCAACGGCCTGCGTCTTGCGCTGAGCTTCAGAACTTTGCCGTGCGAGCCACAATACCAGGGCTACGACGACAACCAAGCCTGCAATGAGAACTCCAGTCATGAGGTCTCCAAGCCAAATCCACGAAAATGTTTCTCTACTCTACTCGTATGCGGCGATTCTGAAAACACGAGCAGGCAAAAAAAAGGGCTCACGGCGATGAGCGTGAGCCCGGAAGCGGCAAGCGTAAATGCGCGCTAAAAGAGGAGCTTCAGCGCGAACTGGAAAGTACGGGGATCGAGGGCCGCCGTCGGCTGTCCGGCGGTGCAAGTGCCGGAAGTGGGATCGCAGAGCGGGCTGACGTCGCCCACATTGAAGCGATTCAACATGTTGAAGCCGTCGGCGATAACCTCGAGCTTCAAACGCTCGGTAATCGCAAACTTGCGCGATAAGCGCAGATCGATCTGGAAGAAGCCCGGTCGAGTGAAGGCATTTCGCCCGAGCGTTCCGGTGCAACCCGTCGGCGGAGTGGGGACCAAGGGGAACGTGCCAAAGGATGTTCCCGTGGCGTCGACGCAACGGGTTGGAACGATGAATTCGACTCCGTTGATGAAAGGCGAAGTGACTGCTCCTGGAAAAGGCGTGCCTGCCTTCAGAACCGAAGGCCGATTTGTCGCGGTTCCAAAATCGAGGTTGGTATCGAAGCCCAGCAAGACGTTGTACGGCCGGCCCGAGGCTACTTCAACGACTGGAGCGACGGTGAAGTCGGCAATCAGCTTCTTCAGGAAGCCACCTCCGTCATTCTGGTGATAGGGGCTGAGGAAAACCGCGCTGGTGATCCAGCGGTGACGCTGGTCGAAATTGGAATTGGCGCGCTCCAGATTGGGAAAGTTGTTGTCCTGCGGATTGAGCAGGGTGGAGAGGTCAGTGGAGTCGTCGATGGTGTGAGAATAGGTCCAGCCGGAAAGGAACTCGAAGTTTTGAGAAAAGCGCTTGGTCATGCTTAGCGTAAAGGCATGGTAGACGCTGTTGCCGTTGGAGGCTTGAGGGTTCACGTCGCTCCAAGGAATTTGCACGCCGGCAAAGCCGGTGGGAAATCCGGCGGCGCCGGCAAGCTGAAGCAAAGTAGCGTATCCGCCGGGAACGAGACTGGCGAAAGATGGATTGGGACCGGAAGGACGGAAGAAATTGAAGACCGCCGGTGTCCCGATCAAGCCGACCGGCGCTCCCCCGCAATTCGGGGCTGCAAAACCCTCTCCGAGAATTCCCGGCACGAAAGGAGTTCCGGCTTGAAAAATCAGAATACTTCCGCCGCCAGAAGTGTTTGCCGCGAGAGAGCCGGCGGGACAGCCCGAAAGAGATCCGCCTGCCTGCGGGACGGCGACGCTAAACGGGTTCGTTCCGGGTGAAACCAGACCACTTGCGACGGCTATATTATCGTTGCTGACAAGCAACGCTGGATTTGAGGTGTTGATATTAACGGTGCGATCTAAATGCGTTCCGTGAGTGTAGTTGTATCCGAGGCTGATCTTCCAACTCTGTGTGAGCTGGCGTTCAATGGAAAAATTGGACTGCTGCGACAGGGCATATTGGAAGTGTTTTTCGACTGGAATCGTAAAGGGCAAGAGAGTGAGAGGGAACCCAGCTTTGATGAAGTTCTGATTGGTGAAAATCGAATTGGGTTGAAACGCGTTGAATCGTTGTTGATTGGGGAGATAGCAGGCGGAAGGAACCGAAGGATCGCAACTTGTGAACGGAGCGCCCAAGATTCCCTGGAAGATGGACGCAGCGTTGGGGTTCGCCGGAGACGGAGCGCCGCCGCCGACCTCGAGGAGAGACGATAGCGCTCCATCTTCGGCGGTGGAAAGAAAAGCCAATGCGAGCGCGGGATGGTCGTAAAAAAAACCGTACCCTGCACGAATCACCGTCTTGCCGTTGCCCCATGGGTCCCAGGCAAGTCCGATGCGAGGGGCAATGTTGTTGGAGTCTGTGGGAATGCCTTCGACGACATTGAACGCCTTCTCGCCGCTGACATTTAAAGCTGTACCGGGAGTGAACTGTGGAAGAAATTCGATATCGTAGCGCGCGCCATAATTCAGGGTGAGCCGCGAATTGATCTTCCAGCTATCCTGCGCGAAGACGCCCAACGTCTTGTTGTCAAACGGACGTTTAGACTGGCCGATGCCTTGAATGAAGGATTGTGGGAGACCGGCCCCGTAAGCCTGAACCGCGGAAAGAGCGGGAGCGGCGGGAGAAGTGATTCCGAACGGGCCGGTGCCGACGCTGCCGAACGAGTAAACGCCGCCATAATTGAGCGTGAAGATTTGCGACGCGGCCGACCCCAATTTAATCAAATTTGTGTCGCCCCCGAATTTGAAAGTGTGCGAACCCTTCGTCCAAGTAAGGTTATCGGTCCACTGAAAGCGTTTTTCGATGCGGTCTTCCGTTGAAAAAGGCTCGCGGCCGATAAAGGCAAAACCGGTGATGTTCACGGCCGGGTTCTGGCCTCCCGGCAAATTGGAAAAACCATAGTGCAAACCGCGGCGAGCAAACTGAAAGCGGAACTCATTAAAAAGCGACTTACCAATTGTCGTCGTGTGTTGCCCGACGATGGATAGATCGCGAGTTTGCTGGACCGAGGTGCGCGACCCCGCGTTCTGCCCAAAATTTTGATTCTCCGCGTTTACTTGAATGCCGGAGAGCGTGGAGGGGGAAACGTTGACGCGAACGAAGGAACTGTTTTTTTGATTCCAGATATGGTCGAGCTTCAGAGAGTACAAACTTGTGCCCTCGGAGACGGGGAAGTTGCCGATAGTGGAAGCGAGCCCAACATAGGAAGCCGGCAAAGGCGCGCCGCTAGTTGGGAAAGCGGCACCGGGCAGAAGTGGCGTGTTGCCGAACAGTGCCACCGCCGAACTGCTGACCCCCAAACTATAGAGAGTGATCCTGTCCGACGGCGATTGAGTCCCATCGTTTACGAAAGCAGCCTGGGCCGGCGTCAATAGTCCCGAAGCGGGCACACCGGGAGGCAGAAAATTTGCGGGAAGCGGGAAAGCGGTATTCACGAGGCCAAAGTTATCCGCGCCGATGCTCGAAAACCCGGTCTCCTGCCGTTTGGTGATTTCGTAGGCGAAGAAGAAAAAGGTTTTGTCTTTCTGGATGGGACCGCCCAGTGTGGCGCCGGCTTGCACGCGCGTGTACGGCGGTTTCACCGGTACCGCCTGGAAACCCGTCTGGGAATTCGGGAGAACCGTGACGGAGAACGGATTTCGCGCCTGGATCGCACTATCCCGCAAAAAGCCGAAGAGATTCCCGTGAAGGTCGTTCCCTCCGGATTTGGTAACGATATTGACTACGCCGCCGCTGGCACGGCCGAATTCCGGCATGTAATTGCTGGTGATGACTTGAAATTCTTGAACGGCCTCCTGAGAAACCGTTGCACGCACGCCATTCACGGAATTATCCACTGCATCGGCACCGTCAACGCTTACCTCATTCGAGCGCGCCCTCTGCCCGCCGAAATTCAGGCCGCTCGTTGGCGCGGCGCCGATCGAAGGCGTTTCATCGCGGGCCGCTTGCGAATTCAAGAGAGTAAAGTTGATGTAGTTGCGGCCATTAATCGGGAGATTGGTGATTTTAAGCGAGTCGATGGTCGAGGAGACGTCCGTTTTCTGTGTCTCCACGAGCACGGGTTCCGAACTCACGGTGACGCTCTGCTGCTGGCCGCGCAACTGCAACTGCGGATCTAGAGTGGCTGCCTCGCCCACGGTAAGAATAATCGCGTCGTTGTTATAAACGGCGAAGCCGACGCCGCCATCGACGGTCATTTTGTACTGCCCCGGCGGAAGTCCAACGAGATTGAAGCGACCACCATCATCCGTCACGGAGATCCGCTGAGCGCCATTGTCTTCATTGGTGACCGTGATGGTTGCGGCTTTAACGGGCAAGCCTTGAGGATCCGACACTTTTCCCGACAGAGTTGCCGTATTGACTTGCGCCACTGCCGCCGAGGCGAGGCTCGACACCAGAATGACAAGCACTATCCAAGCGCACACGTACTGTCTGCGTGACATAGTTGCCTCCAATTGGAACTGCCGAATAATTGGCCGCTACCCCTAGCGGTGGCGGTGTGACCGCCGATTGCGTCTAGAGAATGAATACTCGGCTTCTCACGCAACGTCAACTGATTTGCTATTGTGGGCAGTTATTACACGACTTAGGGTGAATGAGTGGGTTCGAATGCGGCCGCGTACCAAAGTGCCAACCTGGCGACGGCGATGCGCAACGGATTGACGAGCGAAGTTCTTAGAACTGCAGATGGCGTTGCACGAGCTTGCGAAGCTTTTCGCGATCTTCGTCTTTCATGTGGACGAATTCCACGCCGTTTCCGTCGGGACCGATATTGCGAACGACGGCCGTGAAATGAATCTTCTTTAGGCCGGAGCGAACTTCGAGTTTGATGGAGTCGCCGACGGTCAATTTCTTAGGCGATTCCAGGTAAGCGCCGCCAAGACTGATGGTCTTTACGCGGGCAAGCCCCGCGGCGCCTTGTTCAATCTGCGCGCGCAGCGGCGATTCCAGCGGAACGCGCGTGTAACGGCGCGGAACGACGAACTGGGCGCTGGCTTGCGTCGTGGCTTCGAACGCGGCGCGAATGCGCGCGGAAGTCGGCCGATTTTCGATCATGGCCAGCGCGTCTTCCGCGGCGGCGCGTAGACCGGCCGGTTCAACATGCGTCAAACCTTCGCGCTTTTCACAAATGGAACGCAGTAGTTCGCTCGATTCCGTGGCGCGCATTCGCCCAAGCGCCTCAATCGCTTTGATGCGAACGAATTGATCGCGAAGAATATCGTGTTCGCCCGCCGCAATCTCCATCATCTGGGGAACGGCGGTCGCCTCCATTGCGAGGCCGATCTGGTCAATCATCATCGGAACGACGAGCGGGTGCGCATCCGCCAGGATTGCGGAAAAAATGAAGGCCGAGCTTTGAATTGACGCGGCAGTGGCTGGGCGCGAAAGCTCGCTCACCGCCAAGTCCTGCAAATTCCATTCCCAGCTGGCGAGGGCGCGCGGCAATCCGCGCAGGAGCCGTTCGGGATCGGCGGCGGAGAGAAGCTTTATGGCGGCGGTGACGCGTTGGCGGCGCGCTTCGTAAAGCCGCGATTCGAGCAAATTCAAAACGGGCACGCCGATGGTGCGCAGCAGCCGGGCCATTGCCGGCAAGTATTCAAAACCACGCGGATCGGTGAGCAGCAACGTCAGGCGATCGAGCAGACGCTCCGGATCGCGCTGCAGCAAACGCGGCAAGGCCGGGTCCAGCGCGCGATTCGCCAACGCTGCGTCAATCAAGAGCATCCAGCGGTCTTGCGCGATGAGCCGTTGTGCAAGGGCCTGCATGTGCGCGAATTGCGGTTCGCGCGGAACCCGTTCGAGACCAAGCAAAATGTTTTCCAGGCCCGTGAAATCGCCGCGCGTCACCGCGATGCGGCCAAGCGTTTCGAGAAATGCCGCAAGCAGCGCGGCCGTTTCTGGCTGCGTTTCCGTCTCCATCGCTTGAAGCGTTCCCCGGCTCAAGTCTTCGGGGAATTGGTTCGGCCAAAGTGACTCGATGATCGGCGAAAGTTCATTGAGCCCGGCGGCAACCTGGCGTCGTGCGGTGGCGTTCTGGATTTCGAGGCGACGCGCAAAGTTCAGCAGAATGTTTCGTGCCTCGCGCCGCGGCGCATCGACACCGGCCTCTGCAAGTTGCGAAAGCGATTGTCGTAAAGCGGAAACCGGAACGCACCAAACGTCTTGTCCGCGCAATACCGCCGATTTTTCGCGCGGCGGAAGCTCTACCCAGAAGCGTTCAAGCAGTTTTTCGCGGTGCTTTTCCGAAGCCCACGCTGTTGAGAGCGTGGAAAAATGTTGCGAAGCGTGCGGGCCGCTGTACGATCCGGCGGTAACGAGCACATCCGCCAGCTTGAAGATGGAAGAGCGCACCGACTGCGGAGGAATCTGACCGAGAAAGAATTCGGCGCCAATAAATTCCAGAACAAGAGTTTCGGAGAGACGCAAGAGATAAGGCTGCGGTTTTTCCGCGTCGCGCGGACCGTTTTGAGAAATCGCGCTGAGCAGAAGGTGCACGGTTTCACGGCTCGCTTCTTCCAGCGCCCCGTGAATGGCGCGCGCCGCTTCTTCCGGCGAAATTCCGCGTGCGGCTTCCAAAGGCGGAGTCAGGCGCGCGAGCAATCGCAGTGCCGCGCTCAAATCATCCAGACTCGGCAACGAGAGGGGCGCATCGGCATTTTCGCGTGGTGCGTTTCCGCCGAAAGCGACGAGCGCTGCAATCAGGCTCGCCAGCATCGTGTCCACTTTTCGATCCGTCTGCGTGTTGACTTGAATTCCTTCCACGCCATTCTCCAGGAGTTTGGCCGTCCACCAGGACGCGCGATTCTTCTTTGACGACTCTTCCGATTTTAGCAAGGCCGTCTTCAAGAGCTGTGCTAGCGTGTCGAGTTCGCCTACATGGAATCGTCGTTGGAAGATCAGTGTTTGAATGCCGGCTCTTTGCAATTCGACCGCGAGCGCCTGCAGTTCGCCGCGCACATCCGGCAAAGGAGCTTCGCTGAGCTTCGGGATGACGATCGCGCTACGCTCCACGCGAAGCGCGATGCCGTTCATCGCAAACGCGAACGACCGCAGTTGTTCGTAAGCCGACTCGAGGCTTTCGAGGACGCGAGGATGATTCCGTTGGTACAAGCGTTCCGAGCGGAACAGGATGTGAAGGTCTTTCAAGCAGCGCTGGACGTCCAAAGCGGTTGGCTCGGCGGGCGAGTACGGCGAGACAATTGTGGGCGCGACCGGGCTGGACCATGCCGAAGTATTGTTTGACGGTGTTTCGGCGCTCTTCTTCGAGCCGTCCTTTGCATCATCCCGATTTACAATCGCCCTGAAAGCCACAACGTTCCTCGGTTTCGGTATTCACCTCACGCATTGAGTGCGTTTTCGGCGTGCCCAAGCAGGCTCTTTGCCCGCGACCCTGCGGTTAGAGAAACCCTTCGAAGTATCGAGCACGATGCCTGCCGAGGTCTGTGCCCCGCAAGCCCTTTATTTACAATACGAATTTTATGTAGTTCTAGAACTACGGGCGATGGAATGTAACAAAAAGTTACAACTTCGGGAGTCGGTGCGCGTTCCTCCCATTTCGCTTTTCACGCTATTTCGGCCGCATTTTTTCGTTAACGGAGACTGTTCCGCCTTCGGTAAGCTCCACCGGGCGTCGCGATACCTGGTAGCCGTCTTTCTTTAGAACGATCGAATGGATGCCGGCGCTAATTTCGACCCGTGCAGGGGTTTGTTTGCCGGTCGGAATGCCGTCGACGGAAATATCCGCACCGGGAGGATTTGAATCCACCTGCGCCCACGCCACGTGCGCGCCTTTTTCCTTCAGCTCGATATCCAGTTGTGCCTGGACATTCTCTTTGACGGTGACGCTTTGCGAGTATGCTTCGTGGCCTTGCAGGCGAAGCACAAGGTTGTAGGTGTTGGGGGCGAGGGGAATCGTCAGCGGAGTCTGGCCGGATTGCTTGTCTCCGTTAATAAACACGTCGGCGCCGGCAGGACGAGTGACGATGTACAAACCGAGGGCGGTCTGTTCGAGATTGATTTTCTGGTCGAGCGATTGCCCGGCGCGAATCTGCAAAGCGGTCTGCGTCGGTTGAAATCCGGTTTTTCTGACTTCAAGGTTGTAACCGCCCGGCTCAAGGTTCGAAAAGCTGCAAGGCGTTTCGCATCGCGAAGAAAAGTTGTAAGCGCCGGTTACGACCGCCGTTGCACCGACCACATTTGTAATCACATGAATCGCGCCGCGCCCCGCCTGCGGCACCGGATGCGACGATGGCTCCACGCTACCGCCGCTGCTGACCGGTGTGTCGTCGTACTGAATGTCGTCGACCACCTGGAGGCTCGCGGGAGCGCCTTTCAGGAATTTGAGGATGTCGGCATGTTCCGCCGGACGCAATTTGCCCGATAACGTCAACGTATTTCCGGTTCCGTGGATCTTTAACTTCGCCGCGATGCCTTTTTCCGAGGCGGCCTCTTCGATGCGTCCCTTGTATTCCGCTGCGGCTGCCGAAAATCCGCTCGCGCCGGGCGCCGCGGGATTCGGCGCGCCCTTCAAGGCCGGTGGATTTGTCTTCTTCATTGGTTGCGGAACCGCCGATTCGGCCGGCTGCGAATTCTCGTTCGCCGTCGCGGTGTCGGAGGCAACCGACGGCTTTTCGCCGTCCGCCGCCGCTGCGGAATCGCCGTCCGGTGCCGTTGCGGCACCTTTTTCGACTGGTGAGGCGTTCTGAATTTGATTTTGTTGCCGCGCATCGTCAAAAACCGGTTTGATTTTCCGGTATCCGAAGAAGATGACGCCAATCAAGATCAAGCCAAGAAATATGGTCAAAAATGGACTGTTTTTGCGCGGCACTTCCGCGGCGGGCGGCAGCGCAGCAGTACGGCGAATGGCAGGCGTTTGGGATGGACTTGCCGCTCGTGCTTGCAGCGAACGCGCGGTGTGCGCCGTTTGCAATTCTTCGCTGCGGCCGAGCCGGTACGCGGGTGTGACCACCGTTGCCTCGGGCGAGCCGGTCAACATGACCGTTGACGAGGGACTATCGACTGTCGCGAGCGAACGATAGTTCTTCAAGTCTTCCAGCATGTCGCGGCAAGTTTGGTAACGAGCCGCCGGCTCCTTCGCCAACGCTTTCATCACCACCGCGCTCAATCCCGAGTGAATCGAAGGATCGATTTGCCGCGGCGGAACCGGCTCCTCGTTCACAATTTTGTAAATCACCGTCGTGATGTTTTGTCCGGGAAACGGTTTTTCGCCGGTGATCATTTCGTAGAGCAATACACCGAGCGAAAAAATATCGCTGCGGCCATCGACGACGCGGCCCTTGACCTGTTCCGGCGACATGTAACTCGGTGTGCCCATCACGTGCGCGGTCTGTTGCACGGTGCCGAACTGCAGGATCTTTGCCGTGCCGAAGTCCGTCACTTTTACTGTGTCGTCGGCAGTGAGCATCAGGTTCGCGGGCTTGATGTCGCGGTGAACGATGTTGCGCTCGTGCGCGAAGTGCAGGGCGCTGCAAGTCTGCTCCATGATGCGCAGCACGCGCGGCAGCGGAAACGCTTGCCCCGCATCGAGCAGCGCCTGAAGGCTCTTGCCTTCCACCAATTCCATCGTGATGTAGTAGAGGCCTTCTTCTTCGCCCGCGTCGAAAACCACGACGATGTTTGGATGCGTGAGCAAACCGGCCGCGCGCGCTTCGGTTTGAAATCGGTTCAAAAGTTCGGGTCGAGAAAGGCCGGTACCTTCTTCGGAAAGGCGCAACGTTTTGACGGCAACCGTCCGCCCAATGACGGGATCGACGGCCTTGTAAACGACACCCATCGCGCCGCGTCCAAGTTCGCCTTGGATTTCGTAGCGTCCGGCTTTGGTCAGCGTAACCATCGTTACAGTATCGGCGCTGTCTTCAAGGGCTTAAGCGATCAAAGAAACTGACCGTTTGGCGTTGCCGTTCCGGACTGCAGAAGGCTTTGCCACACCACGCCTTATCTTTGACAGTACTGAGTGATTTTTCCGGGGGTCAATCCGTCCGGAGTACCAGTGTTTCGCACTCGCCAAGCCCCCGCGCAACCCAAGGGGAACAGGCCGGTTAGGAACGATTGCGTTGAGATCTTCGTTGCCATTTTCGATACGCTTTGGTAACGTACCCGCACCGTAGTTCTCCCCTACGCAGAGCCCGTGGATCCAGAAGTCCCCGGAGGGGCCTGTGCCAAACGAAGCAAAACGCCTCGCCGTCATCGCCATTCACGGCGTCGGTCACCATGAATCGGGTGCAACGGCGCAAGCTGTCACCGACCTGCTGACGGGCCTTGAAACCGATGCCGACCGCGACGGACACAATCGCTATTCGCAGTTCGCCCTTCGACAAGTGCAGATTCCGCTTCGCGCGCCGCAAAGCCCCGAACGCATCCGCTTGATCGAAGAAGCCAACCAAGGCGGCATCGCGTCCACCTTTGAAGAGCGACGCGGCGTTTTTCGCAATCTTTATTGCTGGGCGGCCTGGTTCGGGGGAAACGGAGAGTCCGGCGAACATCGGAAAGAACGTCAATCGAGTGTGCGCGATATTGATATCGCCACGGAATTCATGCGCATTCAGATGGATCAATTCGCAGGCGACCCCGTGCAAAATAGTTTTTCCACGTGGCGGCATGATGGCCGGCGACGCGGCTCTTCCGGTAATTCCGAAAAAGACGTCCACGTTTACGAAATGTATTGGGCCGACCTCGCGCGCCCGAACAATTCACTTTTGCGATTCTTTTTTTCTTTTTATCAGCTTTTATTGCATCTCACGAGCCTCGGTCGCATTGCACTGGACCAGGCGGCTTTGGAACACATCGGCAAACCAGATTGGTTTCTTTATTTTCGCGCTTACACCTACGCCACGCGCTTGCTCACCCTGGCCATTCTGCCGCTCATGGTGCTGATCTACGGCGTCGTGCTTGCGCCTTTGCCGTTGTTGCTTCCCGCGGATTCCCGGCGAGCGATCGTGGCGGGCGCGTTTCTTTCCGTTTGTGCGTTGCTCGGAACCCTTTTCCTCAGTCTGCGCAGAGAGCCATTTCTCGGCGTGCGCAGTTGGTGGTTCTGGCTTGTCCCCGGCATTTTTTCAGGAATTATCGTCAGCATCTTTCTGCACTTTAACCAGCAATTTACCGCTCTCGCGCTGGTCGTGGAGTGGTGGATTCTCGGCGGGGCGATTTCTTACATCATCTTCATCCAGTACGACCAAGTTCGCATTGGCGCGCGCCAGCTGGGTGCAATCTTTATTTTCTTGGTCACTTTCGCCTTTCTCGGGCTGCTCTGGCGGCAAGGCGCTTACGACGAAGCCGCGCTACGAATGACTTCCTTGCTTCTCGTGCAGTACGTTTTTCTTTTTCTTCGGATACTTGTTTTGTTCTTTCTGCTGCTCGCCTGTCTGACTTTTTTGATGGAGGGGATCTGTTCGTGGCGCCTCGGTCTGAAGGCGGAGAACGGTGCGCCGCTTGCGCGCGCGCGTGCCGCGGGGCGTACCGCTCGCTTCGCGGTGGCAATTCCAGCTTTGTTGATCCTGATGTTGGCCGTATTTGCCGGAAGCGCCACGTATAACTTTGTTTCCGTCCGGGCGGATCTTTATAGCGGCATCAAGCCTCGAACGATTTGGCTTCCGAAATCCGTGCAATGGATGGCGCTTACGCCCGAACAAACGGATCGCCTGCTCGCCGCCGTGAAGAAACCGTCGAGTCCTTCGCCGAGGCCTGCGAATTCGACCGGCGGTTCTGTCGCCGCTTCCGCCGCGCCCAACGCAGTGCAAAGTGCCAGCGTCTTCCTCGAGGGTTTGATCGTTCAATCCGCACCGCCCGGGATGATTCTATCCGTCGGTCTCGCCGGCATCGGTTTTTTTCTTCTGATTCTCATCGTGCTTCCTTCGATTTATTACGAAATCGCTCCCGCTCGCGCCGCCAGCAACGTCCGTTCGATTCTCTTGGGCGACTGGCTCTCATCCGGGTTCCGCCACTTTCGTTGGACGATCGTTTTCCTGTGGATCGCGGCGTTCGTCGTGCCGCTCGCGTCACTGGGCTATGGCATTGGGAAGTATTACTGGTCGCACGAAAGTAGCGATGCATTCTTGCTGTATCTCTACAAGTTGCCGCTCATGGCCAAGGGTGGCGGGCAACTATTGTCCTTTGGCGGAATTCTTGCCGGGTCCGCTGCCGTTCTTGCCGGACTGCTCGTGAAATACTTGAGCGCAGTCCTCGATACGATTCTCGACGTGGACAACTACCTTCGCACTTCTCCGGCGGGCGCTACGCCTCGCGCGAAGATCGTGGAGCGCTACACCGCGCTGCTTCATCATCTTTATTCTTGCCACGACAACGACGGCCGCCGATCTTATGACCGCATCGTCATCGTCGCGCACAGCCTGGGCTCACTCATCACCGCCGATCTGTTTCGGTTTCTCCGCCGCCAAGGCGAACCGGATTTGACGAACTTCGCGTTCGCCGGATCGGAGTCGGACACAATCCCCGTCTACTTCTTTTCCATGGGCTGCCCGCTGCGCCAGCTCCTCAGCCGCTTCTTTCCGCATCTGTACGAATGGGTTCGGCCTATTCCGGAAGACACGAGCAAGCCATCTGCTCCGAGCGATCCAAAAGAATTGATTCCGGTTGCGGAGCCGCCCTGTCCAGCGGATTTGGGATTGGAGCAATGGGTCAATTTTTATCGCAGCGGCGACTATGTTGGCCGGTCGGTTTGGATCAACGACGTTTACGTTCGGCCAACGACGAGCGAATTGCACGATCTGCATTCCAACGCCGCGGAGCAACTAATTTTTTACGACAATAACGACCACCTCCGCGCGACGCGCGTAGACGCCTGCATCGGCCTCGGCGCGCACACTCATTATTGGGATCGCAATGCGCCGGACATCGGCGAGCAACTCGACCGAATGATCGTTTCGTAGCTATTTATGCTCAGGGCCGTGGCATACCCGGTTCCGGCGCCATGGTTCGCTCCGGCATCGGCATATTCGTTTCGCGGATCGGCCGGTCCATTTCGCCGGGCCGCGCGGGCGCCTCGAGTCCGTCCGTCAGCAGGAATCCTTGCAGCGCGATTCCGTTCGTCCAGACGCTTTCGAGTGCCGCGACGTATTCCGTCTGCAATTCGAACAGCCGCTTTTGCATTTCCAACACGCGCGGCAATGAAGCCAGCATTTCGCCGTGCCGTTGTTCCATCAACGCGTAGGCTTTCCGCGCGCGAGGCAAGATTTCTTGTTCGTATTGTTCCACCATCAAACGCGCATTCGAATATTGATCGAGCACACTCGAGGCCCGTTCGCGCAGCGTAAGCGCGATGCGGCGCTTTTCTTCCTCGGCGCGATCGCCTTCCGCACGGGCCGCCGCGGCATTTCCCTGGTTGCGATTGAAAATTGGGATTTCGACGCCTACTTCCGCGATTCCTTCCCAACCCGTCGCGCGCGGCACCGCACCGATCAACTCGTTGTTGTAAAGCAATCCGCCGCGTACACGAAGATCCGGGATTGCCTCATGGTTTGCGCGAACGATTTCCGCGGAGCTTCGCGCGGCCGCCGCATCGGCGATTCGCACCGCCGGACTATTCCTCGAAATCGCGTCCAGAACTTCCTCGTCTGCCAATGCCGGCCAGCCATGCTCCAGATCGCCTGCAACCGTCATCCGTTCCATCGCCGGATCGCCCATTGCAGCGGCGAGCGAACGCCATTCTTCGCGCAACGTATTTTCCTGCATGCGCTGCGCGAGCATCAGCCGGTGCGCCAGCAACTCCGTTTCCAGAATCTCCGTTTCGTCTTCCTGTCCCGCATTTCCCAATCGCTTCGCGGCAATCGCGTTTTCGTTTGCGATCCGCGCAAGCTGCGTTCGCGCGTCCGCCAATTCTTGCGCCGCAAGCACGCGATAAAACGCCATCTTTACAGCCGTCTCGACGCGAATCTTTTGTTCTTCCGCTTCGATCTCCGCAAGGGAGGTATCCTTTGCAAACGCGGCGCGCGCCTTCCCCAGTTTTCCCGCGGTCACGATTCGTTGTTCGACGAAGAATCCCTGCTTGCCGCCGCCCGTTTCTCCGCCGCGAATTTCGTCACCGGAATATCCGACGATTGGATTCGGCAAAAGTCCCGCCTGCTGTTCACGCGCTCGTGCCGCCCTAATTCCCGCTTCGGCTTGCCGCAAGGTTGGATTTTTCTGCCGCGCGATTTGCTGCGCCTCTTCGAGCGCAAACAATTTCGTGTGCGAATCTCGCTGCGCTTGCCCAAACCGCGGCAGCGCGTCCAATTTCGGCTGCGTCCCTTCATGATGTTGCTCGGCGCGATCGCCAGCCGGCATCTGCATCCCTGGCAAGGATTGCGCTTGCACATGCGCGCAAACGGAAGTCGCAGCCGCACAAACAACCATGAGCGGTGCGGCCTTCAAAAGAAGTCCGATCCAATTAGTCGTTAAGTCTCCTCGCGAGCCGCGCAGTCTACGATTCATGGTGGCGCTCCCTTTCCGTTGCGGACGAATTTCCCTTGCGCTTCACAATCTCGTCGTACTTTTCGTCCGGCAGCACGCGCACCATCGTCATCATTCCCATCATTCCCGCGCTCCAATTTTTCGGCAGACCATACGTCTCGGGTTTCTCCACCAATTCATCCATGCCCATCTCCATGAACGCGTCTTGCGGAAATCCCGCCGTATTTTCCGCGTCGGGCGCAATCGGCGAAGGATGCACGTGCATGAAATTCGCGCTTGCCGCAAGCGATTGCATCTGCTGCATCGCGCCCTCTTCCGTCAAATCCGCGGTCGAAATCTGCCGGTCGCGCAGCAGGTCCATCATCGAATTCATCATGTGATGCGGCAAATGGCAGTGAATCATCCAGTCGCCCGGATGCTTCGCGTCAAACTCCACGACGCGCGCTTGCGCCACGCCGACCAGCACCGTGTTCGACGGATACCAGGTCGTCTCCGGCGCGCGCCCGCCTTCCGTTCCCGTCACGACGAACTGATTGCCGTGCAAATGAATCGGATGATGATCCATTCCGAGATTGATGAATCGCAATCGCACGCGGCTGCCGAGTCGCGCAAGCAGCGGCGTCGTCAGCGGAGCGGAGACGCCATTAAACGTCAGCCAATTAAATTCCATCGACGCGCTGTTCGGCACCGTATTCGAGGGCAATACCGCCCACTCTTGCAGCACGATGCCGTAATCATGATCGACACGCGGCGTAAATGCTTCCTTCGGATGCGACACGAAAAATCCCAGCAGCCCCATCATTTCCTGCATCGCGCTGTGCGCGTGATAAAAAAAAGTTCCTTCCTGGTGCACTGTAAATTCATAAGTGAACTTCTCGCCCGGCGCCGTCGGCTTCTGGCTGATCCACGGCACTCCATCCTGTTCGATCGGCACTTCGAGTCCGTGCCAATGCATCGTGGTGCTCTCCGGCAGACGATTCTCGAAGATCACGCGCACGCGGTCGCCTTGTGTAACCTGTATCGTCGGACCGGGACAACTCCCGTTGTAGCCCCAAACGTCGAGCTTCTTCCAGGGAACCACGCTTCGTTTGACCGGCTCCGCAATCAACCGGAACACTTTCGTGTTGCCGTCCATTTCGAACGGCAAATCGCCAACGTCGGGCGTGATCATGCGAACGGGCGGCGCCGACGATTTCGCCGGACCTCGTTTCGAACGCTCACCTTCGCTTTCCCGCCGAACTCCGCGCAACTGCGCGCGCAAACTTTCGCTCAGTCCGAATAATCCGGCTCCAAAAAATGCCGCACTCTGAAAAAAACTTCTGCGTGAACTGCTCATGGATCGATCTCCTGAATTTCCTTAAAAAGATTGGGGTGCAGATCAAATCGTTTCAAAGGCCCTGGGGAAAAAGGGCGAACGATGTGTTTTTAGGGATTGGCGCGGCTGCTCGCGCGACGGCGCGCTTATCAATTGGCGGGAAATTCAGATACGCAGAATTAAAGCGGAAGCAACGACGCACTGCGACGCCAGGGGTGGACCAGACGAAGAACCTCTCAATATAGAGCAAGCATCAACAACTTGTTGCCCACTTGCACTCGCAGTGGCCAAGGAAAACCCGCCGCTGTGTGCGGCCCATGTGAATTCATCCGCGACCGGCCGGTTCAAAACGGCGGGCGCCGCGTCCCTAAATCCGCACGCGCTTGCAGCGGGCCCCAGTTTCAAATGGGTGCGTGCGTCGCCGGTGATTGCATGACAATTCCCGGATTCAGTGGCCCGCGCGGACCCCGCGAAACACGCCATTCCGGAACAGGCCGGCGCACAGAGCGGCCCCGCGAGCAGCGCAACGGCGATCAGGCACGCCACCATCGCACCGCCCGATTTAGAAAGTCGCTTCATTTGGCCCACAAGAATCATCATAAACCCATTCGTGCCGTTCGGCCCAAAAGTGTTACCTATGTCTTAGGTAAGTTGTGTTGCCCATGTCTCCGGGCTGGACCCGACGTGAATGGTGGGGCTGGGCGGAGTTGAACCGCCGACCTGCGGTTTAGGAAACCGACGCTCTATCCATCTGAGCTACAGCCCCACAAACCCAGTTTATCATCACATTTCCGTGGGACGTCGCGCGCTGCGCCAAAGCTTTTCGCATTGCTTGGCGCGCTTTCCGTCACCCGCCGTCATTCACTCGTTGTGGTAGTATGCCTCTCGCCGCCTGAATCCCTTGCCGCACGGAATCGCTCCGGAGGTTTACATGGGCAAAAAGCTTCGCATCCTGCTTATCGCTGTGGTTGTCATCGTGGTGCTGCTCGTCGCCGTCCCTTTTCTGATTCCCGTCAATAAATTCCGTCCCACGATCGAGCAAACGGCTTCGAGCGCGCTCGGCCGCAAAGTCACCGTCGGTGACCTGAGCCTTTCGCTTCTCTCCGGATCGATCACCGCCAAGGATCTCTCCGTTGGCGATGATCCGAAATTCAGCCCGTCGCCCTTTCTCACCGCAAAGTCGCTCAGCGTCGGCGTCGAAATTTTCCCGCTGATTTTCTCCAAATCGCTAAACGTGACCGGCATTGCGATCGACGAACCGCAGGTCACGCTTCTGCGCAATTCTGCCGGCCAGTGGAACTATTCCTCGCTCGGCGCGTCGTCCAAGTCCGCGGCCGCGAAGCCCGAGTCGGCGTCTTCTTCTTCCTCCACGCCGGAAGTCTCCGTCAAGAAACTCGAACTACGAGACGGCAAAATCATCGTTGGCACCACGAGTTCACAAAAGCGCAATACCTATGACCACGTCACGGTGACGGCCAGCGACGTTTCGATGAACACGAAATTTCCCCTCACCGTCTCCGCCGAACTGCCCGGCGGCGGCCAATTCAAGCTGGACGGCAACGCCGGCCCGCTCGATAAATTGGATACGGCGCTCACGCCGCTCGAGGCAAGAATTCACGTCAGTTCGTTGGACCTCGCTCGCACCGGCTTTCTCGATCCCAACCTTGGCCTTGGTGGCCTGGTGGATCTCGACAGCACCATCGCCGCCAAAAACGGAACCGCCGAAACCAAGGGCAATCTGAAGCTTTCGAAGGCGCTGTTCGTGCAGGGCGGTTCGCCCGCGGGTGTTCCCGCCGTCATCGAATATGGCACCAGGTACGACCTGCGCAAAAATTCCGGCGTCATCACGCCGTCCGAGGTAAAAATCGGTTCCGCCGTCGCGCATCTCAGCGGAACGTACGAAACGCGCGGCGAAGAAACTTCCGTCGACGTCAAACTTGTCGGCGATGCGATGCCGGCGAAAGACCTTGAAGCATTTTTGCCGGCGATTGGCGTGAACATTCCGAAGGGCGCCTCGCTCACCGCCGGAACGCTCAGCACAAATCTGGACATAAAAGGTCCTACCAACAAGCTCGTGACCGACGGTACGATCGGCCTGAACGCGGCCAAGCTGGAAGGATTTGATCTCGGCTCGAAAATGGCTGCCATCACCGCGCTCACCGGACTCAAGACCGGCAAAGACCTTGAAATCGAAAAACTAACCACGAACGTTCACATGGCTCCGAACGGCCTTCGCGCGGAAAATTTCAACGCCATTCTGCCGGCGCTCGGCACGCTTACCGGCGGGGGCACGCTCGATTCGAAAAACGTCCTCGACTTCAAAATGGCCGCGACCATCACCGGCGGCGCGATCGGCGCCATGGGCAACGCCGGCAATGGCATCGGCTCGCTTCTCGGTGCGGCAACTGGAGCAGGGAAGAGCGGCGCCTGCAAAGGCGGCACCACGATTCCTTTCCTGATTCAGGGAACATCTTCCGACCCGAAGTTCATTCCAGATGTGGGCGGCGTCGCGGCCGGACTCCTTAAATCGCAACTCGGCTGCACGGGTGGCACACTGCTCGGTGCCGGCGAAAAGGGCGCGAAGACTCCGACGAACGCCGTCGATACCATCACTGGCCTTTTCGGGAAAAAGAAAAACCCATAACCATCTCGCTTCGAAATAACTAAGTTGGTTCGCCGGATGAGTTTTCCACAAGGGGAGCTCATCCGAGCCGTTCCGCGATTTTTTTCCGTTCCCAATTCTTGACTCTTTTTCGACTTACCAGTAGCCTCGTGCGTTCATGTTTACGGCTCCCATTCGGATTCGTCCTGCCGCTTTTTCACATGAGGTGCAACCCATGAAATTGTATTCATCCCGTTGCTGTGTTCTCGCGCTTGCTTTCGCGGTGCTCTTATTCGCGCAATCCTTTGGCGCGCCGCCGGCTTCCGCGCAAGGCGGCGAGCCGCAATACTTCGCCATTCGCGGCGCAAAGGTCGTTCCCGTCTCCGGCCCCGCGGTTGACGACGCGACCGTCGTCGTTGCGCGCGGTGTCATCCTCGCCCTCGGCGGCAAAGACACTCCGATTCCGGCGGATGCTCTCGTCATCGAAGGCAAAGGCCTCATCGTTTATCCAGGCTTGTTTGACGCCTTAACGGACGTAGGGCTTGTTAGCGCTCCGACGCCAGGCTCCGCTGAAGGCGGCCCGCGCGGCGGAGGAAATGCCCAGCCATCTGCTCGCGGCCCTGAAGATCGCCCCGGCGCAACTCCTTGGCGCAATGCCGCCGATGAAGCGAGTCTCGCCGACAAGCGCATCGAAACCTGGCGCAACGCGGGTTTTACCACCGTCGTTTCCTCGCCAAAGGGCGGGTTCTTTCCCGGACAAGCCGCCGTCTTCGATCTCGCGGGCGAACGAAACGGTGACCTCGTCGTTAAAGCTCCCGTCGCGATTCCCGTTTCTTTAAATCCCACTGGCGGATTCGGCAGCGGTTTTCCCGATTCAAAAATGGGCGTGCTCGGTTATGTCCATCAGGTTTGGCTCGATGTGGACTGGAGCGGCAAAGCGGAAGCCGCGTACGAAAAAAATCCCCGCGGCACGGCGCGTCCGCGGTATGACCGCGTCAACGCCGCGATCGCCGACGCGTTGGAAGATCACGCGCTCGTCCTGATTCCCGCAAACAGTTCGCTTGAACTCCGTCGTGCGCTCGTTTTGGTGGATCGCTGGAAAGTTCCCGCTGTCGTCGTCGGCGCACAAATGGCATACGAGGTCGCGCCCGAACTCGCCGCCAAGAAGCTGCCCGTCATCGTCAATCTCAAGTGGCCCGAACCGGACAAGGACGCGGACCCGGATGACGTGCCCAGCCTGCGTGGTTTGCGCTTTCGCGATCGCGCGCCGTCTTCTCCTGCCGCGCTGGCCAAAGCGGGTGTGAAATTTGCTTTCAGCTCCGATGGCATCGCCTCGCCCGCCGACATCGTCAAGGCCGTCAAGAAATCGGTCGACGCCGGGCTGGCATCGGACGTAGCCCTTCGCGCCCTCACGCTTTCGCCGGCGGAAATTTTCGGCGTTGCGGATCGCACCGGCTCTATCGAAAAGGGCAAAATCGCCAATCTGCTCGTCACCGACGGCGATCTGTTCGCCGAGAAAACGAAAATCAAATTCACGTTTGTCGACGGCAAGAAATTCGAATTCCGCGAGCCCGACCGGCCAAAAGATCCGCCCAAGGGAGATCTCTCCGGAAAGTGGACGCTGAAATACACCACGCCCGAAGGCGATGAAGAAAGCACCGCCGACCTCACCATGTCCGCCGATGGCACTTTGTCGGGAACTCTTTCGAGCAAGCGCGGCGTCGGCACCATCATCAGCGGCTACGCCAGCGCCGATAAATTCAACTTTGTGATCAACATGCCCATTCAAGGCAGTCCGACGGACGTCAGTTTTTCCGGCACCTTCGAAAAAGACACAATGAAAGGTTCCATCGCCGTCATGTCGTTCTCGATTGATTTCACCGGCACTCGTCCCGGCGCTTCCACAAATTCGGCCACAACTTCCTTGGGAGGTGCCCAGTGAATCGCTCTACTGCTTTTCGAATCACCATCGCGTTCGCGGCTTTTTTTCTAACCGCATGGCTCGCGGCCGCAACTCCGCCCGACTCGCCTTCCGTCATCCTTATTCAGAACGCCACCGTGCTCACCGTCACGAAAGGCACCATCGAGCACGGCTCCGTGCTCGTCAAAGATGGCAAGATTTCCGAGGTCGGCCCGAACGTAAAAGCGCCTTCCGGCGCGCAAATCATTGATGGCACCGGCATGTTCGTCACGCCCGGCATCATCGATTGCCACTCGCATATCGCGGTCGATGGCAGCGTCAACGAAGGCAGCATTTCCGTCTCGTCCATCGCGAACATTGCCGAAGTTCTCGACTCGGACGACATATCCATCTTCCGCGACCTCGCGGGCGGCGTCACCACCGCAAACATTCTGCACGGCAGCGCCAATTCCATCGGTGGCCAGACCATCGTCATCAAGCTTCGCTGGGGGCAGCCCGCCGCGAAGCTCCCGTTCGAAGGCGCTCTGCCCGGAATCAAATTCGCGCTCGGCGAAAACCCCAAGCGTTCGAATTTCTCCATTCCCGGCCGCGAAAGGCGCTATCCCGCTTCGCGCATGGGCGTGGAAGAAACCATTCGCGCCGCCTTCACCGAAGCCCGCGATTACAAAAACGCCTGGGACGCGTACAACAAAAAAGTTGCGGCGGGTGAAAAGAACCTTCTGCCGCCGCGGCGCGACCTTCGCCTTGATCCGCTCGTCGAAGTCCTCGAAGGCAAGCGCTACGTCCACTCCCACTGTTACCGCGAAGACGAAATTCTCATGTTGCTCCGGGTCGCCAGGGAATTCGGCTTTAAAGTCCGTACCTTGCAGCACGTTCTCGAAGGCTACAAGGTCGCCGACGAACTCGCCGCCGCCGGTGTGGGCGCATCCACTTTCTCCGATTGGTGGGCTTACAAAGTCGAAGCTTATGACGCTATTCCGTACAACGCCGCGCTGATGACCAGGCGAGGCGTGGTCGTTTCGATCAATTCCGACGACGCGGAAGAAGCCACTCACCTCAATCAAGAGGCCGCAAAAACCATCAAGTACGGCGGCCTCTCGCACGACGAAGCCTTGAAACTCGTCACCATCAATCCCGCGATTCAACTCGGCATCGATAAACGCGTCGGCTCCATCGAAGTCGGCAAGGATGCCGACCTCGTCATCTACAATCACGATCCGCTCAGCGCCTACGCCGTCGTGCAGAAAACTTTGATCGACGGACGCGTCTATTTCGATCGCCAGCAGGACATCGCCGGACGCCCCGCCCTCGAAAAAGAAAAGAAGGAACTCCTCGAGAAAGAAAAGAAAGCCGGCAAAAAGGCTGACGAAAAGAAAGACGAAAAAAAGCCCGGCGACAAGAAACCGGAAGAAAAGAAGAAACCGGAAGACATGCCCAAAATGCCTTCGGCTGACTCCTTTGGAGGTGTGAAGTGAATCGCCGTCAATCTTTCGCCCTGCAATTGGCCGCGTCACTCGTCGCTGCGTTTTCTTTCGCGGCTTCCGCCTCCGCGCAGGTTTCGGCATCTCCAACCTACGCCATCACGCACGCGAAACTCGTCACCCTCGCCGGCGCTCCCATCGAAGATGGCACGCTCGTCATCAAAGACGGCAAAATCGCCGCCATCGGCGCCGCCGTGGAAATTCCCGCCGGCGCCCAAGTGATCGACGCCAAAGGTTTGCAAGTTTCGCCGGGCCTGTTCGACGCCGTCACGCAGATGGGGCTCAGCGAAATCGGCGCCGTGTCATCAACGGTCGATTCCGCCGAAACCGGTGCCTTCAATCCGGACGTTGTCGCGGCGACCGCTGTTTTCCCATCGAGCGAACACATTCCCGTCACGCGCGCCGCCGGCATCACCGAAGTTCTCAGCGTTCCCGGCAGCGGCGGTTTCGATTCCTTCGGCAATCGCGGCATGCTTGCGGGCCAGGCTTCGGCGATTCACATGGCCGGCTGGACCATGGAAGACATGCAGATCAAGAAAAGCGCGGCCATGGTGATCAATTGGCCCGTCATTATCACCGAGTCGTTCGATTTCGCCACTTTTTCGCGAAAGCACAAGCCGTTCGCCGAAGCGAAAACCGAATACGAAAAGCAGCTCACGCAACTCGCCGATCTGCTCGACAGCGCTCGTCACTATGCACAGGCCATGGGCCACGGCGGACCTTCCGATTTCGAACGCGACGTCAAACTCGAAGCACTCGTTCCCGTCGTTCGTGGCCAGCTTCCCGTCCTCGTTTTCGCCGACGAGGCTCGCGACATCCGCAACGCCGTCGAATTTTGCGAAAAGCAAAAGCTGCGCATGATCCTTGCCGGCGGCGCGGAAGCCTACAAAGTGAAGGATCTTCTTCGTTCGAAGGATGTTCCCGTCATTCTTCGCCCGGTCCTCACCGAACCCCGCAAAGAAGACGATTCTTACGATCGCCTTCTCACCCAGCCCGCCGAACTCGTCGCCGCCGGCGTAAAAATCGCCTTCGCCAGCTTTGACAATTCTTTTGCTCGCCGTCTTGGCCAAAACGCCGCCAACGCCATCGCTTACGGCCTCTCACCCGAAGATGGGCTCAAGGCCGTCACGCTCTATCCCGCCCAGATGTTCGGCCTCTCCGATCAAATGGGTACTCTACAGGTCGGAAAGCTCGCAAACGTCATCGTCACCAACGGCGACCCGCTCGAAGTCACCACCGACGTGAAATATCTTTTTATCCGCGGCCAATTGACCTCTTTGGACAACCGCCACAAGCGACTCTACGAAAAATACGCCAACCGGCCGAAACCGTAGGCTCAATCGCATCGGCGGCCAAACTCGGCAGGCTGGCCCGAGCGCGGCCGGGCCGATTCGGCTTTGCTTTTTCGTCAGAATTTTGTGGATTTTACGTTCATCGTTGCAACTTTTATCCTTCCCGTGCGTTTCCACTGGAGAACGCACATGACGCTCCTTTCCCGCACCTTCCTATCTCTCGCTGCCTTTGCATGTGCCGCGGTTTCCGCGCCGGCGCAGGACGCAGCTAAAATCCTCGACGATTCCATCAAAGCTTCTGGCGGCAGCCGCGCCCTCGGCAAACTGCTCACTGCCTCGTTCGAAGGCAACGTCACTCGCCAGAGCGATTCCAAGTCCGGTACGTACACTCTGCATTTAAAGTCTCCCAATCGCTACTATTCGGAGATTACGTTCAACGGTCAGCCCGAAATCCTTGCCTACAACGGCAAATCCTCGTGGCGCGAAACTTCCTCGGGTGAACTCGCCACTTTGACCGGCCCCGAAGCCGTCGAACTCGAAGCCGTCGCTCAGCTCGCCAATTCCCATTTTCTCAATCGCAACAAATCGAAGACGGCCGCGCTCTTCGCGGGCACGGAGGTCGTAAACGGCCGCAATGCATTTCATGTCGAGCTCACATCGCAATCCGGTGTGAAACACCAGCTCTTTTTCGACGCGCAGTCGCATCTTCTTCTTAAGGAATCTTTTCCCGTTGCGGGTCAGCTCGAGGAGATCGGCTACGACGACTATCGTCCGGAGGCCGGTGTCCAGTTTGCCCATAAACTGCAGTTGCGACGCGGCTCGGAACGCTATCTCGTGGAAATCTCAAACATTTCGGTCAATCAAACCATCGGCGAACGCGTTTTCGACTTTCCCAAAAAATCTCAGGTTCAATTGCCCGACTTGAAAAAACTTTTCGAAGAACTGGACGCCAACCAAAAAGACATCGACAAGATCCGCGAGAACTATTCCGGCCGGCGCGCCGAAGACGAAACGGAGATGGACAAGAACGGCAAAATCACCAAGCACGAAATCCACGATTACACTTTTTTCTATCTCGACGGCCAGGAAGTCTCCACGCTCGTCGCCAAGGATGGCAAACCTCTCGATCCGCAAGAACAGGAAAAAGAAAACCAGCGCACGAGAAAACGCATTGAGGAAATTCAAAAGCAGCAATCCAAAAAGGAAGCCAAGGAAGAAAAACGGAAAGAGGAAGGCGCGGAGAAAAAGGATAAAGACAAGGACGACCCGGGAATCGAAATCTTTCTTCGCGTCTGCCAGTTCGTCAATCCTCGCCGCGAGCGTTTCCGCGGAGAAGACGTTCTCGTCTTCGATTTCGAGCCAAATCCCGAGTATAAATCGCGCTCGCTCGTTGAGAGCATCGTACAGAAACTGGCCGGTGTCGTCTGGGTGGATGAAAAAGCCCATCAGGTCGCGCGCATCGAAGCCTATTTTGTGGGCGACGCGAAAATCGGCGGCGGGCTGCTCGCGAATCTCCAAAAAGGCTCCAGCTTCATCGACGAACAGGCCTTCATCAATAATGAAGTCTGGCTTCCCACTTACGAAGAAGCCCATATCGGTGCGCGATTCCTGCTCGTCAAGGGCATCAAAGTCAACGAAGTGACGCGCTATTCCGATTACAAACGCTTCAACGTCGAGACGCTCAATACCATTTCAAAGCCGAAAGAAGCCGGCCAGCCGGCAAACCCACAGTAGTTGCGTCGTTTGGAAAAGTTGCCGTAGCGGAGGGATTTCGCGTTTGTGCGCACGCCGTTTCTTGCGTGCCGTGGTTAATTCATCGCCTTCATGCACGCGTGCGATTCTTCATCTTCCGCGTGAATATCGCAAAACCACAAATCGCACTGGATACAGTGCACCGTCGCCGCCAGATTGCACGGCAATTCATTTGGGGATTTCGCCTGACACTCCCGGTCGGACCCTTCTTCGTGTTCAGACTGTCCCAGCATCCTTGCACCTCGCGTTGCCAATCTTGCTTGTTCTCGCTCGCCGGTTCCTGTTTTGCTCAACACTGTTTCGTGCCGCCGCGTGGAAGTCAGCGCGCCGCAACTCCCGCGTCCAGCACTTCTCTCACTTTTTGCACCAAGGCCCGCGGCGAAAAAGGCTTCTGCAGAAACGCCAGACCCTCTTCCAGCACGCCGCCTTCCGCAATCACGTTGTCCGTATACCCGGACATGTAAAGCACGCGCACCTTCGCGTTTTGCACCAGCAATTTCTTCACGAGCTCTCGTCCGCTCATCGATGGCATGATTACGTCCGTCAGCACCAGATCGATCTCCTTCGCGTGCTTCAGCGCGATTTCTTCCGCTTTCTTCGGACAATCGGTCCCAAGTACTCGATAACCTTGTCCCGTCAAGATCACTTCGGCCAGCTCTCGCACCGTGTCGTCATCTTCGACCAGCAATACTGTTTCCGTACCACCCTTCGCGCCGTTCTCGATCTTGGCGCGGAGATCGCGTTGCGCCGGCTCATCCACCCGCGGAAAATAAACCTTGAACGTCGCGCCTTTCCCCGGTTCGCTGTACACCCAGATGTATCCGCCGCTCTGCTTCACAATGCCATATACGGTCGCCAGCCCTAGTCCGGTGCCCTTCGTTCCGCCCTTCGTCGTAAAAAACGGTTCGAAAATGTGTGCCGCTGTTTCCGAGCTCATCCCCGTGCCTGTGTCGGATACCGCCAGCATTATGTATCGCCCCGGCTTCACCGTCACATGTTCGCTCGCATACGCGCGGTCCAGGTCGACGTTGCTCGTTTCCACAATGATTCGGCCGCCCTTCGGCATCGCATCCCGCGCGTTCACCACAAGATTCATCAACACCTGTTCCACTTGCGCCGGGTCCGCTTTGATCGTTCCCAGTCCCGCGGCGACGATCGTCTTCATCTCAATGTCTTCGCCAATCAGACGCCTCAACAATTTCTCCAGCCCCAACACGCTTGCGTTCAAGTCAAGATTCTTCGGCTGTAGCACCTGCTTCCGGCTGAAGGCAAGCAGCTGCCGCACCAGCGCCGCCGCGCGTTCCGACGCATCATCGATGTGCTCGATATCCGCGCGCACCGTGCTCGGCACTTCCGGGCGCTGCGTGGCTAATTCCGTATATCCCTTGATGATCGTCAGCAAGTTATTGAAGTCGTGCGCGATGCCGCCCGCCAACCGGCCAACCGCCTCCATCCGTCGCGATTGCTGCAGCTGCCCCTCGAGCTGCTTCCTCTCCGTGATGTCGACGATGATTCCTTCCATCAACGGTATCCCGTCCCCTCCTTTCACCACGACCGCGCTGTCACTCACCCAAACAATTTTTCCGTCCTTCCGCGCCATGCGATATTCCGCTTGGAACGCACGCCCTTGTTGGCATGCATGCTCCGCGTCATGGACCGTCGCATGATCATCCGGGTGCACGTGCCGCACCCAATTTTCGGAATCCCTCAGCCATTCCTCCTGCGAAAATCCCAGGATGCTTTCAATCTGCGGACTGACATACCGCCAGCGCCCTCTCACTCCCAATTCCGCGATATAACTGATCGCCGCCACTTTCTCGACGATCATCTGGTATTTCGATTCCGCCTCTTCCTGCGCCTTTTGTGCGCGTACGCGTTCAGTCAAGTCGCGGCTCACGCAGACCACTCCGCCCTCGCTCATCGCCGTGACCGCCATTTCCACCGGCAGCGCACTTCCGTCCTTGTCCCGCAGCGTCAGCTCTCCAAACCACTTTCCGCGCTTCGCCAAGCCTTCTCGAATCGCTTCTTCCGTCTGTCCCTTTTCGGCGCGCACGGATACTTCCGTCCACGGCTTTCCCAGCATCTCTGCCGCGCTCGCAAGTCCACACATCCGCGCATATTCTGAATTTACATACACATACATTCCCTGCGCATCGACGATCGCCATGCCATCCACCGAAGAATCCATCGCCTGCATCTGCCTTTTCACAATCTCCGCGTTTTTCGTTTGCCGGTGCTCGTTCAATGCCATCCGCGCCGCATAGCAAACGATCGAAATTCCCAGCACGATCAGCCGGACCGGCTTCCACCCCGCGCCCAGTTGCGACGACAGAAAAAGCACGACGAGCGGCCCGAGCGCGAACATCGCATTTCGGAAAAGCATTCCAGCCGTCGATTTTGCCCGCAGCGCTGACGCCACTGCTTTGCTATCCGTTGTTTGCCATGTCGCCGCCCAATACGCTCCGCCGAGTAACGGCAACGTCCACGCCAGATCCAGAAATGTGCCCGCCGGGCTTTCATGCAGGTACTGCAAATACTCCGCGAGCTGCGCCGCCGCGTAATAAACCGCAAGAAATATCGCGAATTGCCGGTATAGCGACTTTGTCTCGGGAGAGCGCGCAATTCCGGCCCGCAAGAACGCCAGCACGATCAGCGTCCCGTTCTGAAAGAGCATAAGTTCCTGCTCCCGCAGTAACGTGCCTTTGTGATCCAGCGCCAGAGACGGCACAAAATACGCGCCAACATAGATTAGAAAATAAATGATCCCGATTTGCAGGAAATCCAATACCGTCGCAAAATCCAGTTTCGTCGAATCCCGCTCGTCGTCCAGAAAAAGCGCCATCGCGAAAAATGCGCCGCGGATATCGAACAGAAACCGGATAAAGGAAAGCGGTGGTGGTTCGGTGCCCAGCGCTAATTCCTGAAACGTCCACCCGACGTTCGCAATGCCCCACGTTGCCCAGCCAAAGCCAATCAACAGCCACAGGGACCTGTTCAGCCCCTTCCCGCGCCTCGCGGCGCCGATCGCCATTGCCGTGGCGATTCCGCTTCCCGCCACCTGCAGCACATTGCCCAAAAACGAACCAAGCATGCTTGGGCCCAGCATCAGCCGTATTGCGACGTGGAGTGCCACGAATACGCCCGAAAGGATCAAGAATTTGCGAGCCAAACGGATGCCTCCAGCCGGCGATAACAAGTACTAGAACTAGGTGTCTTCCCCTAGAATACCCAAGCACGAAGCGATTAGCGACCACCTGCGGCGAAAGAGAGAACATCCGTTTCGCAACAATCGCCTCAGTTATCCCAGACTTTCTTTAGGAATTTGTACCGCTCCCAATTCCTGTCCTCGCTTGCCTTCGATTGCCCGCTCAAGTGCATCACTTGGGCATTCCCGCCCGGCTTATACCCCGGCCACCGGGGCAATCCCGGTCCGTTCGGATTTCCCGTTCGCGCAAAATTGCTCCAATATTTGCGCATTAATTCGCTCAGTGCCTTGTCTTCGCTTTTCCAAAGCGTCGGGATTCTCCATTCCAGCGTCCCGAAAACGTATTCAATCTCGCCTGAATGGAACGCACCCATCCCTTGTTCCCTTGACGGATCGTCCGGCGGCGCTTCGTCAAACTGGTACCGATAGACTGGACTTTTCCCCGTCGTCGCGGCCGCCACCAGCCATTTCCATGTTCCAAACGCGATAAATCGGTCGCCCGCAAAATCCTCCCACGATCGGACGGCCGTTGCGTCATCCGTCGCCGGATAGTTCTTAAAAAACTCCGCCGCCTTTTCCTTGAACTCCTTTTCACCCAACTCCTTCACGCTGGCGGCGGTCAGTGGCGGCTTCGCGGAAAGCACCGCGCCGCTGCCTTCGTCGCGATTCCACCCCGCCAGCAGCGGCACGTCATTTTGTTCTCCCGCCGCAAAAATCTCCCTCACGGGCTTCGGCAAAAAATATCCATCCACCACAACCATGCTTGCCCCGCGCCGTTCTGAACCCGGTTTGCTCACCGTTTCCAGCAGCTTGTCCGCCGGTATCGCGCGCAATTCTTTCAATGAATCCGTACCCAGCACTTTCTTTGCGTACTCGGCGCCGTCCTTCGCGCTCTGCTCCAATGACATCTTCGGCGTCGTCCGCGTCGGAAAATCCGCTCCGCTTTCGCCAATCGCTCGCTGAAACAATCCTTTCGCCACCGGCGACGCCATCAGTTCGCTCACCGAAAACGATCCCGCGCTCTCCCCGAAAATCGTCACATTTCCCGGATCGCCGCCAAACGCCGCTATATTCTTCTTTACCCACTCGAGCGCCGCCACTTGGTCTAGCAGCCCGTAATTTCCCGCCGCGTTCTTTCCCGAATCCGCAATCAACTCCGGCAATTCAAAGAATCCAAAAATTCCCAGCCGGTAATTCATCGAAACAACAATCACGCCTTCGGTTGCCAGCGTCGCTCCATCCTGCCGCGGTTCCGACGATGCGCCCGCAACAAATCCTCCGCCGTGAACCCACACCATCACCGGCAACTTTTTCTTCGTCGCATTTGCGGGAGTCCATACGTTCAGCGTCAGACAATCTTCGCTCGGCCCCGGATCGCGAAACACCATATCGTCAAAAATTCTCGCCTGCATGCACTCCGCGCCAAATTTCGTCGCGTCGCGCGCCCCGTTCCACGGAACCGGCGGCGCGGGGGCTTTCCACCGCAACTCGCCGACCGGCGGCGCCGCGTACGGAATTCCCAGAAACGCCCGGGAAGAACCCTGCATCTTGCCTTGCACAATTCCTGCCTCGGTCTTTACCTGAAGCCACGAAGATTGCTGCGCGGCGGCCATCGCAACGCTCGCGCAAAATAGCACCGCCAGTTTTCCGATTCGAATGCGCATGGTTCTCCTATATCGCGCAGGAGAATACCACGCCCGCATTCCTGCGGCGACTCGCAACTGTGACGTGTAGTTTTAAAAAAGTGTTACTTCGATTCGAACGGATACCGGTCTTGCGCCTGCACCGCCGCGGCAATATTCCGCCGCATGGCAATCGTATTTGCCGTCGCGCGTTTCCCAAACCTCTTTAGCACGGCCATCTGCGTCGTCAGCATGTCGCCGTCGTTCACCGCGGCAATCGCGCGCTTCGCTTCGTGCTCCACTCGCTCCATCGCATCCGCAATGAATGCCCGCGCCGCGTCCTGCATCAACGCCGTCGCGGATTCGCCCCGCGCCGCCGCCGCTTTTTGCGCGCGCAATAAGCACGATTCCATCGCGTAAATCTCCATCACCATGTTCGAAAGCGCGCCGATCAATTCCTGTTCGTCCGCCAGCTTTTCGCGGAATTTCTGCACCGCGCCGCCCGCCGCCTGCAAAAACATCTTCTTCGCGTTCGCCACCACGCGCGTCTCTTCCGCGAGCACTCCTTCCGGCGCTTCCTCAAACGACGGCCCGGCCAAAATCTCATCCGCCAGTTTCATCGCCGCCGGAATCAACGGCAACTGCCCGCCCATCGCGCGCTTCATCAACATCTGAATAATCAGCATGCGGTTGATTTCGTTCGTGCCTTCGAAAATCCGGTTGATCCGCGAATCGCGGTACGCGCGGCACACCGGATATTCTTCGTGGAATCCGTACCCGCCGAAAATCTGCACCGCTTCGTCCACCACGAAATCCAGCATCTCGCTGCCGTACACTTTCGCAATCGAGCTCTCGATCGCGTATTCCTCCAGCACCTTCATCTGATGCGCGATCTTGTCGCCCGTGCCCGCCGCCATCGCCGCATCAATATTTCCCGCGCTGCGATAGACCATCGATTCCACCGCAAAAATCTGAATCGCCATCTCCGCCAATTTTTCCTTCATCAATCCAAATTCGCCGATCTGCTTTCCAAACGCTTTCCGCTCCTTCGCGTATTTCGACGAAGTCGTCAGCACGTGCTTCGATCCGCCGACGCACGACGCGCCCAGCGTGAACCGCCCCGCGTTCAAAATATTGAACGCCACAATGTGCCCGCGCCCGATCTCGTGCAGCAAATTCTCCTTCGGCACCTTGCAGTTTTCCAAAAACACCGGTGTCGTCGAACTTCCGTGAATTCCCATCTTGTGTTCTTCGTTCCCCGGCTTGCATCCGGGATAGTTCCGCTCGACGATGAACGCCGAAAACTTTTCGCCGTCGATTTTCGCGAACACAATGTACAAATCCGCGAACCCGCCGTTCGTAATCCACATCTTTTGCCCGTTCAAAACGTAGTGCGTTCCCTCGGCGTTCAATTCCGCGCGCGTCAGCGAATTCTGCGCATCCGACCCGGCTTGCGGCTCGCTCAAGCAATACGCGCCGATCAATTCGCCCGTCGCCAGCTTCGGCAAATATTTTTTCTTTTGCTCGGGCGTTCCGAAATAAACGATCGGCAGCGTTCCGATTCCCGCGTGCGCGCCATGCGTCACCGCAAATCCGCCATAAATCGAAAGTTTTTCCGTGAGCACGGTCGTCGCAATTTTGTCCAGCCCTGCGCCGCCGTACTCCTCCGGCACGCCGCCGCCCATCAATCCCACTTCGCCTCCCTTGCGCACCAATTCCGCCATCAGCCCGGCCTTTTTGTTTTCCAAATCCTTCACCAGCGGCAGCACTTCCTTTGTCACAAACTCTTCCGCCGTCTGCCCGATCAATTTTTGATCGTCCGTCAAATCCGCCGGCGTAAACACGTCCTGCGGGGCAGGGGACTCCAGCAAAAAGCTCCCGCCCTTCGCTGCCGTTTTCGTTGCGACGCTCGTGGCCATTCGTGCCTCCACCGGAATTCTTCAAAAATGTTTCACTTCGAAAGGGAACTCGCCTACCCTACCCGGCAAGCGAAAGCCGGAAACTCCACTGAACGCTGTTACGCCCAAATTGTACTCCTGCGGTGGAACCGTCGCCAATGTGACTTCCGTCCTGTTCCAACCTCACCGCGATCCCTGGCGCGACCTTTATTGTCGGCGCTTGCTGCGCGAGCGCATCGGGCTGCGCTCTAGTAGAATTCCTTCGAGCGACAGATCCAGCTGGAACTATGAAGCGCCACGTCCTCCTCTACGGTTTAATCGGCGGCATCCTCATTGCCGTCCTCAAATGGACGGAATACCGCTTCCTCGTCATCGAACATTCCATTGAAATCTATGGCGGCCTCATCGCCGCCACCTTCGCCGTCCTCGGCATCTGGCTCGGGCTCAAGCTGACAAATAGGCAAGAGCGCGTCGTCATCAAAGAAGTCCCCGTACCCACCGGCGGGTCCTTCGTCCCAAACGATACCAAACGGGAAGCCCTCGGCATCACCCCACGCGAGCAGGAAATCCTGGAACTCATCTCCCAGGGGTTGAGCAACCGCGAGATCGCCGGAAAACTGTTCGTCAGCGAAAACACCGTCAAGACCCATTCCAGCCGCGTTTTTGATAAATTGGGCGCAAAGCGCCGCACCCAGGCCGTCCAGTTGGGCAAGGCATTCGGCTTGCTCCCCTGAATTCGTCACCCAAACCGATGATTTCTTCGCCCACGGAGCAAAATCACCCAAAAGAATGACGACAACTCCCCCCGCATTTGCGTTAAAGTTCGCCCGCAACCAAGTTCGAACCTTCAGGAGTGACGAATGAAAAAGACCATTCTCGTCTTCGGCCTCATTTCCGGCGCCATTTCCTCGGTCATGATGATCGCCACGGTCCCGTTCGCGGACCGCATCGGCCACAGCTATATCCTCGGCTATACGACGATCGTCCTCTCCTTGCTGCTCGTTTTCTTTGGCGTCCGCTCCTATCGCGACAACGTGGCAAAAGGCGTGATCACCTTTGGCAAAGCCTTCGCCGTCGGCCTCGCCATCACGGTGATCTCTTGCCTCCTTTATGTCGCCACCTGGGAAGTCGTCTATTTCAATTTCATGCCCGACTTCATGGACAAATACGGCGACAGCATGATCCAAAAGATGCAAGCCTCCGGAAAATCCGCGGCGGAGATTCAGGTTCAAGTTGAAAAATTCAACAAACTGAAGGTGCAGTACAAAAATCCCTTCTACAACATGGCGTACACCTTCATCGAACCTTTTCCCGTCGGCCTCGTCATCGCCTTTGTCTCCGCCGCCTTCCTTCGGAAGAAAGCTCCATCGCCACCCGCCGTCGCCGTCTAGTGTCGGCTCGCCTTAGCTATGTACAATCACACGAAAGGAAAACAACCATGAGCGAGAAAGGCCGGATAATTGGCATCGGCGGAATCTTCTTCAAGTCCGCAAATCAGAAACAAATGAAAGAGTGGTACGCGCAGCATCTCGGCTTTGCGGATAGCGGCTATGGCGTCACGCTGCCGTGGCGTGAAAAAGATAATCCTGAAAAAGAGCAGATGACCATCTGGAGCGTCTTCCCGGGCGACACCAAATACTTTGAGCCAGGCCAAGCCTCGTTCATGGTGAATTACATCGTCGACGACCTCGACGCGCTGCTCGACCGCCTGACCAAAGCAGGCGTCCAGATCGATCCCAAGCGCCAGGACGAAAGCTACGGCCGCTTCGCCTGGATCTACGATCTCGACGGCAACAAAATCGAACTCTGGCAGCCGCTCTAGCTAAATTGAATGGTCGCGTTTGCCCTTTCCGTGTAGCGGCGGGACTCGAGCCCACTCTCTTCACTTGTCATCTCGACCGAAGCAGCCCGGTTTTCTCTTGCACGCGGTGTTTGCGTGCCGGGCTGCGTAGCGGAGAGACCTCTCTTCTTCTTTCTTGTCTCTTTGTTCTCTGTGACTCTGTGGCAGTCCCCTCTTAGAGTCGCTCAATAATCCCCGCCGCGCCCATTCCGCCGCCAATGCACATCGTCACCATTCCATACCGCGCATTCTTTCGTGCCAAATCGCGCAAAATCGTCGCCGTCAATTTCGCGCCCGTGCACCCCAGCGGATGCCCCAGCGCAATCGCGCCCCCGTTCGGATTCACTTTCGCCGGGTCCAAACCCGCTTGCTGAATCACCGCCAGCGACTGCGCCGCAAACGCTTCATTCAATTCAATCACCGCAATGTCTTCGAGCCGCAGCCCCGCCAATTTAAGCGCCTTCGGAATCGCGTACACCGGCCCAATGCCAAACTCCTCCGGCGGACATCCCGCCGTCGCATACGCCACAAATCGTCCCAGCGGCTTCAATCCCAGCGCCTTCGCGCGCGTATCGCTCATCACCACTGCCGCCGCCGCTCCATCGCTCATCGGCGAACTGTTTCCCGCCGTCACCGAACCTTTCACATGAAACGCCGGCTTTAGCCCCGCCAAAACTTCGACGGAAGTATCCGCCCGCGGCAATTCATCCTTGTCAAACGTAAAAGTCTGCGTCGTCGCCTTAATTTGTTTTCCTTTTGAAGAAGATCCGTTTCCGTTCGTCGCCACGGAAACGTTCTTCACTTCCACCGCAACCGTCTCGTCCGCAAACGCGCCCGCCGCAATTGCCGCCACCGCTTTCTTGTGCGAATTCGCCGCAAACGCATCCGCCGCCTCGCGCGTAATCCCAAATTTCCGTGCGATATTTTCCGTCCCCAGTCCCATGTTGATGTACGCGTCCGGATAATTGTCCACCAGCCACGGATTCGGCGAAATCTTGTTTCCGCCCATCGGCACCATGGACATGCTCTCCGTCCCGCCCGCCACAATCACTTCCGCTCCGCCTGCGCGGATCCGCTCCGCCGCCAGCGCAATCGCCTGCAATCCCGAAGAACAAAACCGGTTGATCGTCATCGCGCTCGTCTCGACCGGAAGCCCCGCGCGCAGCGCCGCAATCCGCGCCACATTCATCCCTTGTTCGCCTTCGGGCATCGCGCAACCCAGAATCACGTCGTCAATCTCTTTCGCATCCAGCCCCGGCACCCGCGCCAGCGCCTCTTTAATCACCAGAGCCGCCAAATCATCCGGCCTCGTCGCCCGCAGCGACCCTTTATAAGCCCGTCCCACCGCCGTCCGCACCGCGCTCACAATCACCGCTTCGCTCATCGCGCCCTCCTCAGATCCGAAGTCTCAGTGTAGCAGTGGGCTACAGCAACAAAAAATCGCTGAACTTGATTATGCGGTTTTTTTGAGGAGACACTTTAATTTCGCCAGAGAAATCCTCGTTGGAAACGATGACTGCGTCCGGGGCGGCGAGGTAAAAGAACAGTTGGTTGTCTACATAGAGCCCCCTATTATTCTTCAACGCATTTGCCCCCCGCCTCACTTGGATGACACAAGATCTAAGAAACTCTATCGCCGCAGAGAATTTTTCTTGAAAACTGTCTGGTTCCGGGATTATTCCCGAAAGTGAGTTAGTACGCGCCATATTCACGTGAAGGGTCTTTACGCTCGCGCCCTTGGCCAGCTTGACGAGCGATCGAAGTTCCTTATCAAGTACTCCTTCATGAATTGAGTCGAGCTCAGACATCCTCTTCCAAACGCTTCGAGGGGCCTCTGCTAGTCGCAGAAACTGTTTATGCGATCCAGAACTCGTCACCATTTCTAGCAGCGTCTTGTAGTGTCCCGGTTGAACTTTGGATACACCGCCCGCGACGTTCCACAGCGTCTTATATATAAAAACTTTGGGCAGCTCCAATATGTCGCAAGACGCCATGCATTTAACCATTGACCGATTTCGTTGAAAATAAGTCTCGCCTCCCTTCACAATCCCACGCATCAGCTCCGTGAGCGTAAATGGTGCAAGCGCAACCTTGACTGTGGTTCGTCCCGTTATATCACTACACGCGATCTTTCCCTGGCTGAGATCGATCCAAATGTTCGAATCAAGAATATAGAAAGGCATTTCAGTGCTGTCCGTCGCCTTCCGCACGTTTCCTTTGACATCGAAGTCGCCCCTGTTTATATTGGCGCCACTACGACCTAAGGATATTAACGCAGATAATGCACGCCAAGTGGCAAATAGCGGCGATTGTTGAAGGCCTTATCATAGTTTTGCTCGTCTCGTACCTCTTCATCCCGAGGAAAAGTTTCAAGCAAATACAGGGCTTCATTATGATGAATAACCGAACGGGCGAGACCTGTTGGGGAGGTCCAGTTCCAGTGATTACGGCCGAAGAGGCGAGACAAAAGGTACAAGAGCAGAGAGAGAATGAGTGGGGCTTATTTCTGAAGAATCGTCACCCAAACACCAACCTATCAGACTACAAGCCCACGGAAGGTGAAACGAAAGAATGGCTCGCATCACACAAGCAAACGGTAGAGGATGAAATTGTTATCATGGACTTTGATTGGACTCTGACGTATCGCGGGGAGGGAATGCCTTTCTGTAAGAATCTCAATTAAAGGACAGGCTCTCAAAATGACTACTTCTAAGAAAGACGCAAGATACGCTGCACAACTGTTGCGGGGCAAACGAACCCCCAAGAAGACCAAAAGCGTAGCGGGTTCCGATTTGTCGCAAAGAAAAAGTAGCCGAAAGAAAAGGCGTTAGACCCAAGCGCAGGTTCTTCTTCTATCTTCTGATCCTGGCGGGTAGAGTAGTCGAAATCCTCAGGATCCTTCGTAACCACTGACGCTTGCAACGCAACCGTACCCGTCCACTCAACTCGCAAATACACGGAAGGTGCCAAACGGCTCGATTTCCGGAGCCTGGGTCTTGCGGTTGAAGTTGCCTGTATCGCTCTGCCATCGCTCCTTCGAATGCGTCGCGGCAATCCTCGTTCCGCAACCACTTTTTTATTCGTACGCAAACGCCGCGAGAGCGCGCGTACCCCGCCTCGCCGTCCTTCCCCGCACACCGGTGGCAACCGTTGCCTGCGCCCTTGCGTTAATATCCCTTGACACGTATATGCTCGTAGGGGTATATAAAAAACATGCAATCCGCGTTCGATATCATTGCCGAGCCGAACCGCCGCGCGATTCTCAGCCTCCTCGTCTCGTCCCAACAGTCGGTCGGCCAGATCGAGCGTCAACTTCGTATGTCGCAGCCGGCCGTGTCAAAGCATCTGCGCGTGCTGCGCGACGCCGGTTTCGTGGAGTCCATCGTGGACGCACAACGCCGCCTTTACCGTCTGAAACCTGAATCGCTGCAAGAGGTCGATGCCTGGCTCGCTCAATTCCGCCGGTTCTGGTCCGCTCACGTCGATGCCCTCGAGCGCCACCTCGACCGCATGGATCAACCCACTCCCACGAAAGGGAAGAAAAGGAGAAGAAGATGACCGATCGCGAACAGTACACACCGGGACCCGCCAACATGGCGCGAGTAGAAAAAGCAGGGGAGAAGTGGACGCTCATCCTCGTCAAGGAATTGCGTCACGCGCCCGAAAAAGTCTGGCAGGCGCTTACCGACCCTTCGCATCTGCGCGAGTGGGCTCCGTTTGACGTCGATGCGAACCTGGCGACGGCTCGAACGGTGAAGCTCGCTTGGCTCGGCGCACCCGCACCAATCGAAACAAAAGTGACGCGAGTCGAAGCGCCCAATGTGCTGGAATACGGCGATATCCGGTGGGAACTCGAAGCCACTCTCGACGGCACGCGACTTACCCTTTGGACCAACATCGACCGCCGCTTCGTTTCCATGGGCGCGGCCGGATGGCACATCGCATTCGATGCGCTGGATTACCTTCTCAGCGGAAAACCCATCGGCCGCATCGCCGGTGGCGACGCAATGAAGTTTGCCGGCTGGCAGCGATTGAACGCGGAGTACGCCGAACAATTCGGCGTGAAAGCGCCCAACTGGCCGCCTCAGCCGTCACAAAAATCGTGAATCTGTGTTTCCGGGTTTGTACTTGCGGACACTGAGGCAAAAAGGAGCGTCGCAAAACAATGCGCCAATCGCGTAAGAGCAACAAGAAGGACTTGTCGGCGGAACAGCGCAAAAAACTGCTTCAAGCGTTGCAGGCCCGTTTCGAAAAAAACAAGAATCGCCATCCAGGTCTTGACTGGGCGAATGTACAAGCAAAGCTCGAAGCGAATGTCGAAAAAATGTGGTCGCTCCACGAAATGGAACGGACCGGCGGTGAACCGGACGTTGTCGGCCACGACAAACAGACGGGCGAATACATTTTTTACGACTGTTCCGCCGAAAGCCCGGTAGGCCGGCGAAGTCTTTGTTACGACCGCGAAGCGATCGAGCTACGGAAAGAAAATAAGCCAAAAGATAGCGCCGCGGATATGGCATCTGCCATCGGCATTGAGCTTTTAACCGAAGAGCAATATCGCGAGTTGCAGAAACTTGGACAGTTCGACACGAAAACGTCGAGTTGGGTGAAAACGCCGGCCGACATCAGAAAACTCGGCGGCGCCCTCTTTTGTGACCGCCGCTTCAACACTGTCTTTACGTATCACAACGGCGCCGAATCGTACTACGCCGCCAGGGGATTTCGAGGCTCCCTTAGTGTCTAACGAGAACGATCCTGGCTTGCGCGTCCTCGGCCGCAGATAAAGGAGGAACGGGTAAACATGAAAGAAACCACCAAACGATCCATCTTTCGCTGGATTCATCTCGTCTTGGCCATTCCAATTCTCGGCTATATTTACAGCCCGTTTGATCAAATTCCCAATTACGCCTTTCCGACTCGTTTTATCTTTGTTCCCATCGTTGTTCTTTCGGGATTGTGGATGTGGAAAGGTCACTGGGTTCGACGCATCGTTTCGAAAAGTTCGTCTGAACAATTGCTCACCGCGCAGCTAAAATAGGCGCGAGAAGGGGAGCTCTGTATGAGAAAGACCGTCTCGGCCGAATCCGCTTCCGCCTTAATCGACCAGCGGATCGCTGAACTTGGCGACTGGCGCGGCAAAACGCTCGCAAAAGTTCGCGATCTCCTTCACCAGGCTGATCCGGAGATCGTTGAAGAGTGGAAGTGGATGGGCACTCCCGTCTTTTCCCACGGCGGCATCGTCTGCACCGGTGAGACGTACAAGAGCGTCGTCAAAATGACGTTCGCCAAGGGGGCTGCGTTGAAGGACCCTGCACGCCTCTTCAATTCCAGCCTCGACGGGAATGTCCGCCGAGCGATCGACATCCACGAAGGCGAAAAGATCAACGAAGCGGCTTTAAAGGATCTCATCCGCGCCGCCGTCGCGCTCAATCTCAAGAGCAAAACCAAGCCGAAGGCAAAGTCCCGGCAAGCAAGCGGCAAGCGGGCCAGGCCGTGAATCGCAATGGATCACAAGACAATGCACCAACCACCCTGGCGGAGGCGCCACAAATTCAATTGTTCGAGGAAGGCGTCTTGAGGTACGCGACGAAGAAAAGAATTGCCAGCACCGCGTCGCCGCACGAGATGAGCAGGTCGACCGGATGGATTCGGTGTTGCAGAAAAAGAATCAGCGCCGGAAGAAAGTAGCCAAGCTTCTCCAGGATGCTGACCGGCATCAACGGCCGGAATCGCACCGGATTCGATCCAATCGCGAGAAACACAAACTGCCACGCCAGCGCCACACCGGCAAATCCGTAATAAAACAGAGGGTGCGTAACCGGAGGCGGATCTTTTTCGGCAATTTGGTTGAATATAAAAAACAGCGGCGTCAGCACCAGAATTCCCCAAACGCCCGCAATGTAGAAAAGATATTTCGCGAATCTCATCCGCTCCTCCCGTCCGAGCGACAGAGGATAGCGCAGAAACGCGGATTTCGCAGTGAAGCGCGAAGAAAAACAAACGGAACACTGACGACTGAGGATTGAAAACTTTTAACCTATGACGTACAGCCTACAACTCACTTCCCCGGCAGCAACGTGCTATGGCTCGCCACGCACTGCCACAGTCCGTTTCGCTTGATCCAGGTATCCGTGTACCGCGAACGGACGACGTATGGCTTGCCTTTGTTCGTTCCGGTTTCGCGATAAATGCCCGTCACGACCGCCGCATTGCCGTAAATTTGCACGTTCATCCCTTCGTCGTAAAGATGGTCGGCCTTTTGGTCCGGATCGACGACCCACTTCATGTACTCTTTCTTGTTCCTGAACGTGCCGTCGTAATCGGTATAAACGAGTGAATCGGCGACAAGATTGTCCACCGCGCCGACCTCCTGCTTCATTTCCGCTTGATTCCACGCGCGCTCCAGCTGGCGCACCTGGATTTCATCGGCCGAGCCGGATTTGTCCTGCGCCGCGGGCGCAGGATAGAGCGCAAGCGCGAGTATGGCCGTCAGTGCGAAAAATTTCATCGGCAACCCCTTTCGGGAGAGAAGTTGGCGAAATGTTAGCAGGGGACCATCACGCACACTAGAACGCATGTGACTGAGGTTGTTGAAACAGGCGACGGGGAAACTTGGGCGCGAATTGCCCCGTTTGAGCCGGCCGTAGAATTATTTGGCGGGCGAGGCAGCTGGAGCGGCGACGGCCGCGGTGCGCGTCATTTCCAGATTCCGAAACGCGCTGGCCTGTTCCGGTGTAACCAGAAGTTTGTCTACCAGCGTCTTGTTGTTACGCGGTAGGTTCTGCACGAGGCTGAGCGTGGTCAGCGAATGGCAAACGCCACAAGTATGCAGGTCCGCTCGAAAGTTTGCCTGCTTTTTGTTTCCCATTGGGAGCTTTTCCAGCGAACCGATATCTTGCGATTCCACCAGCGCTTTAATCTGCGCAGGCTGGAGCGACGGAGCAAAATATACGGCGAGGCGTTTCGTACACCAGGCGTTGCAACGTTCACAAAACGGGAGTCGCTTTATCAGGGCAACAGCTACAAGCGTGCCGAAGCCAACAACAAACAGCGCCTCCGCCGTCCATGTCAGCCAGAGCGAAGTGCCCACTGTCGGTTGGCCGCGTTCATAGCCCCAAGTTCCTTTTGCATTTACCACAACCATGAGCTGCCAAAGGCTGTGAGGATGGATGGCAGGCCGCGTCAAGTTGAAAACCCATTTCGCTGGATACAGAAGATGCAATGTCCAAGCGACCCAACTTATGTAGAGAGCAAAAAAAGATGCGACGCCTCCGACAATCCCGGCCGCTGTTGCATTGCGCACCTTGCCCCAGTACATGACACCACCACTGGCGGCGCCAATCAGCGCGCCGAAACCCATGGGACACAGAATGCGCAGCTTGACGGCGTCAATTTCAAAGATTGCGTAGTCGTAGAGAAAGGCGGCGGGAATAGCCAGCAGCATTCCGGCAAGAAGCCCAAACAGGATTCCGTCAGCGCCGAATTTTCCGGAGTGGCGATAGTAATTGTTCATGGGCGTTGTCCTTATTCCTCTGAGTTTAATCACACCGTAACATTCGTGGTGAGCAAGGGGAGTTTGGTGAGAGCGGATGGGCACTTGACGATAAACTGTTCTACCGGACAGGTGAGAATCGCGAACGAGGCACGAAGCAGCGGCAGGCCAAATCGGCCTAACGCTAGGTAACATGTATAATTAAAGGCAGGGGATTTCGCGCAATTCATGGCAGAAAAGGGAAAAGTCGCTCGGGCGAGTGCTGGCGTGCGCTGGCGCAAGCGTCTACGTTTTGCGCGGACCCGCGCGCGCGAGCTGCGCATGATCACGAAGGCGCTCGTCTCGACCAAACATCCCGTCCTCGTGCATATCATCCCGATGCGGCGGTGCAATCTCGATTGCGGCTATTGCAACGAATACGACGACGTCTCGAAGCCCGTGCCGATCGAAGAAATGAAGCGCCGCCTCGACCTGCTCGCCGACATGGGCACGTCGATCGTCACCATCAGCGGCGGCGAACCGCTCCTTCATCCCGAACTCGAAGAAGTGATTCGGCACATCCGCAAACGCGGCATGATCGCCGGCATGATCACCAACGGATTTTTGCTGAGTAAAGCCCGCATCGGAACTTTGAACGAGGCGGGCCTCGAGCACCTGCAGATTTCCATCGACAACGTAACGCCGGATGAAGTGTCGAAAAAAAGTTTGAAGACGCTCGATACGCGGCTCGAATGGCTCGCGGAATTCGCCGTGTTTCAGGTGAACATCAATTCCGTGCTTGGCAGCGGCGTAAAAAATCCTGACGACGCGTTGACGATTGCGCATCGCGCCGTCGAACTCGGCTTCACCAGCACGGTCGGAATCATTCACGACCACAACGGCCAGCTCAAGCCGCTCGACGATAAACAAATCAAAATCTTCGAAGAAATCATGACGCTCGGCAAGCGGTCGTACTCGCGCTTCAACGATTTTCAGCACAACGTCGCGCGCGCGAAAGAACATACCTGGCGCTGCCGCTCCGGTTCGCGTTATCTCTACATTTGCGAAGACGGCCTCGTGCACTGGTGTTCGCAGCAGCGCGGCTATCCCGGAATTCCGCTCGCGCAGTACACGCCCGAAATGCGCCATCACGAATATTTGACCGACAAATTCTGCGGACCGCGCTGCACCGTTTCCTGCGTGCAGCAAGTCGCCATGCTCGACAATTGGCGCGATCCGCAAACCAGAAAGCCCATGCCCATGCCGCCGTCTCCCGCGTCGGGCGATCTCGTGCAAATCGGCACCGGCCGCAACCCGCAGTAGCTTGCAGCGGTTTCATCTGGCGCACCATCCTCGCACCGCGTGATTGACGCTTCCTTCTGCCTCAACAAAAATGAATGCATGCCCGGACCTGCAATCGAAATAGAAAGCCTGACGAAGGATTACCCCACCGGCTTTCTCCATCTGAAAACGAAACGCTCGCTGGAAAATTTGTCCATGCAGGTGGGGGAAGGCGAAGCGTTCGGTTTCCTCGGTCCCAATGGAGCCGGAAAGTCCACGACCATCAAATTATTGATGGGGATCATTTTCCCGACATCCGGCAGCGCGAAGATTCTCGGCCGTCCCATCACCGACGTGGAAATGCATAAGGACATTGGCTACCTCCCCGAGCAGCCCTATTTTTACGACTATTTGACGGCGGCGGAGCTGCTCGATTACTTCGCGCGATTTTTCGGAATGAACGCGGCGGAGCGGAAAGAGCGCGTCGCGAAAATGTTGAAAAAAGTCGGCCTCGAAACCGCCGGAAAAATTCAGCTGCGAAAATATTCAAAAGGCATGTTGCAGCGCGTGGGATTGGCGCAGGCGATTTTGCACGATCCGAAAGTCGTGATTCTGGACGAGCCGATGTCCGGCCTCGATCCCATCGGTCGGCGCGAAGTGCGCGACATTATTCTGGAATTAAAGAGCGAGGGCAAGACGGTGCTCTTTTCGACGCACATTTTGACGGACGCGGAAATGCTTTGCGACAAAGTGGGCGTGATCGTCGGCGGAAAATTGCAGGGCGTCGGGCGGCCCGACGAGATTGTCGGAATGAAATCGCACGAAATGGAAATTGTGTTCGACGCGGATGCGAACGACGCGCGCAGCGCGGCGGTCAGGGCGAAAGCGAGCAAATTCGGTAGCCGATATGCGATGCGCGTGCCGGAAGGAAATGTGTTCGCGGCGCTGGAGGAATTGCGCGCGGCGGGAGCGAAACTGGCGGCAGTTTCTCCAATCAAGCCGACACTCGAAGAATATTTTCTGCACCTGGTCGAGAAAGACCGGGCGCAGGCGTCGGCGATCGAGGTGAGCGGGAAATGACGCGGATTGCCGCAGTCGCGTGGAACACATTTCGCGAAGCGGTGCGCGATCGCGTGCTGTACAATCTGGTTTTTTTTGCGCTGCTGCTCATCGCAGCGTCGATTCTAGTCGGCCAGATATCGATCGGGATCGAGACAATCGTGCTTGTCAGTCTTGGGTTGAGCGCGACATCCGTGATCGGTCTGCTCATCGCGGTGTTCACGGGCGTGGGGTTGGTGTCGAAAGAGATTGAAAAGCGCACGCTTTACGCGCTGCTTTCGAAGCCGCTTCAGCGTTGGGAATTTCTGGTTGGAAAATTTGGCGGGCTGGTGCTGACCCTGGCGGTGAACACGGCGGCGATGGCGGCGGGGCTCCTGCTGGCAATTCTCTACGTGAAGCATCCGCTGGAACGCGGAGACGCGACGGCATTTATTGCGGTCTATTTCATTTTGTTGAAGCTGGCAATCGTGGTGGCGCTGGCTTTGCTTTTTTCCTGCTTCACGTCGCAATTGCTCGCGATACTTTTTACGGCGGGCTTGTACATTGCCGGCCTGTTTATCTCCGAGATGCGCAACCTGGATGCGACCCGCGTCGGTCCCGCGGCCCGGCATTTTTTCACCGCGATTTCCTATTTGCTGCCCAATTTTCAAAATTTCGACGTGATGGCCGCGGCGGCGCACGGCAGGCCGGTGCCAGGGCTGTTGATTCTGCACAACACGCTGTACGCGACGCTCTATTGCGCAATCGTGCTGAGCGCCGCTTCGGTAGTGTTCGGGCGCAAGAGCCTGAAATGAATTCGAAACGATCCATTGCGATCTTGTGCCTGCTCATTTTACCCGCCGGATTCGGCGGAATCTGGCGGCTACAGCGTTCGATAGACGCGCGGCTCGCCGCGCTGCATGAAGAACAAGATGAAGTGCTGCTTCGCTCGGGCAAAATGATGAAATTGCTGAGCCTCGAATACGCGCCTCTGATGGCGGACGTTTACTGGACGCGGGTCGTGCAGTATTACGGCAGCAAGAGCGAGCGGCGCGAACAAAATCTCGATGGATTGTGGCCGCTGCTCGATTTGTCGACGACGCTCGATCCAAATCTGATCCCTGCGTACCGTTTCGGTTCGACGTTTTTGGCGGAGGCGCGGCCGGTCGGAGCGGGGCGCCCCGACCATGCGATTGCGCTGATTGAACGGGGAATCCGCGAAAATCCGGAATACTGGCGGCTCTACCAGGATTTGGGAAATATTTATTATTTTTCGCTGCGCGACAACGCAAAAGCGGCCGAGGCATACGACGCGGGAAGCAAAGTCGCGGGTGCGGCGCCGTGGATGAAGATTATGGCGGCGCGGATCGCGGAACGCGGAGACACGCGGCAAACCTCGCGCCTGCTCTGGACCGAAATTTTTCAGTCGGCGAAAGATGCGACGGTGCGCGAGAACGCGAAGACGCACCTGATTCTGCTGAAGACCGATGACGATAAGGAGCAGCTCGACAGGCTGCTGGCGAAATTTGCAAAAGAATCGGGACGCTCGGCGGCGTCCATCGCCGACCTGGCGAGTGCGGGAATGTTGCGCGGCGTGCCGGTTGATCCGGATGGCTTTCCGTATGTCGTTGGAAAAACCGGCCACGCGGAATTGAATCCGAAGAGCCCGCTTTTGCAGCTCGAACCGTTGTATCGAAGGTTTTAGTCGGGCAGTGAATTCGAAGCGGGCGAACGGTCGACGACGCAAAGCAGCGTCATCTTCGGATCGATTTGAAGTTTTCCCGGATTATTCGCGGTCGCAAAGCGAAATTGCGTTTCTTCGCCGCTGGCAATCACTCGGCCAAGGTAAATTCCGTTTGCCGAAAAAATAGGCACGGGTGCAACGAAGCCGCGCGGAACGCGCGACTGGAAAAGTTTTCCTTTCACAATAAATCCTTTTTCGCCGCGCCGCGTGTCGTACTCGATGCGGTAATGAGGCACGCCGGTTCCGCGAACCCAATCTTCAATAAACCATTCCATCGAGCGATTGCCGTCAAGGTCCATGGCCGGAGTCATGACGGCGTTCAATTCGTGCTGCAGGTCGGCGGTGGAAAGGGCGCGGAGCTGATACTTCGCATAAAGCTTTTGCAGAAACGAGCGAAAGCGTCCGTCGGGATCTTTTGTTCCGGGCTGGCGCAGCATTTCGCGAATCATGTGAATGACCCACGCGCCTCGCGAATAGATGACCACTTCAAAGCCTTCGGGCGCTTTGGACGAAGTCAAGCGGCTGCCGAGAGTGAGCGATCCAATGTCCGCGGCGATCAGGTTTGAGTTGGGCAGTTTCTCTTCGAGCTTCGTGCGATAGCGATCGAGCCACACGTGCATGCGGCGGTCGGCAGTTTTCTGGCTGTCGGCGAAGAGCAACGCGGAGTAACTGGCGAGCGCTTCGTCAATCCACTGGTCGCGATAATTGGACCAGCCAACCACGTTGCCCCACCATTGATGGGCCACCTCATGGAACGGCACGAGTTCGCTGAAATGCTCCTGGCCCGCGGTCGATAATCCGGCTTTTTCCTGCGCGCCGCTCGGCAAGAAGGAAAACGTGGAAAGATAAAGCAAGCCGGGCCAACCCTGGCCAAACGTTCCGGGAATTTGCGAAACGGCCAGCTGATGAAAAGGAAATGGTCCGGAGAATCCTTCGTAGAAATGAATGGAAGAATCGATTTCCTTTGCCAGCCGCTTCAATGCGTCGGCGGGGCTCGGTTCTGTCGAAGGAAGTTGCAGCCGGCCGGAAGCGCCGCCGTTGCGAAGCGGAGCGAGCTGCGGAGTGATGTCTTCTTCCACCGGCCGCAAGCGTTGCTCGAGAGCCGCCTCGAGTTGGCGATTGGCGTAGACGTCGACGGAATAGTTCGCAGCCGCGACGGAGGAGAAAGCATATTCGCCCAGGTTGAACCCGGCGACGGCGGCGGGTGTATCCGTTTTCCAGTGGCCGACGCGAAAATCGCCGTCGTCCGTTTCGTCGAGCTTCGTGCCTGTCGCGGCAAGCTTGAGGCGGCGCGGCCACCGCATCGTCATTTCATAGATGGAGAAATCGGCCGCATCGCCAAGATGTGGATACCAGCTCTCCCGCGCGCCCACAAAATAAACTCCGTTGCCCGAATCGTGGATGACGCGTCCCGCATAATGAAAAGTGAGAAAGAATTCATCGCCGCGCTTCGGAGCGGCCGGCAGGATGACGAATGCCATATCGTTGCCATGCGTCTCGCGCTGCTGCGGAGTCATCCCTTCATTCTGAAAAAAATCGAGACTCTGTCCCGTGTCGGACGTGACGGATTTGACCTGCAAATTGCGCGAAAGTTGGAAGGAGAGAAAACGTTCGCCCTCGCTTTCGGCGCGCAGGTGAATCGTTGCCGATCCTTCCAGAGACGCGCCGGGGTCGATCTTTGTTTCGAGCGCGTATTTTTGCGCGCGGAAGGCGGCAGAACGCGGCTGCACGTCCGGGACGGCGTACGAAGCCCAGACGTCGTAGTAATTTGCGCCGCCGATCTTGCGCGCCTGGCCGAGAAACATCGGCTCGTCGCGTTCCTCGTCGAAAACAAAATCGAACGGGCCGGTGGCAAGGCCTTCGATGCCGGCATAAAAGTAGGGGCGGGGATTTTCCGTAAAAGTGTCCAGGAGAATGCGCAAGGAATGAAGCGCGTTAAACGGCGGCAAAAGCGAATCCCACCGGGAAATGAAAGTGAGATCGGCGGCGGCGGAAATTTTCGCGCTCTGTAGTTGCCTCTGCATCTCGCCGGCGGTGTCGTCCGTGAAGCGGATATAGGCCGACGAAATGGTTTGGTCGAGCAGCGGAGTGCCGGTGAACAGCGCGAGCTGCTGTTTTTCGACGGGATCGCGCGGCGCGGCCAGAATGTGGCCGCGGCCGGAGAACACGGCGCCGGTGATGCGGCCGTCAATCGGCGCGAAGAAGGCAATGTGGCCTTCCTCGAAGGTGAGCTGGACGTCGCCGCGATGCAGTTCGATGCGGCTGGCGGGCGGAAGGGAAAAAACAGCCGAAGGGTCCAGTTTCAACTCGTTGAGGGACGCGTAGAGTTTCTTCACCGATTGGGAATCGGCCGAAAGAAAAACGGGAAACAAAATCGAGAGTAGAAAAACCGAGATGGCGCGAGCCCGCATACAGGCAGTGTAGTCATTTACGGCATGTTCGGACAAGCAACGGAACGCTTGACCGGCGCAACCGAAGTAAAATTATTCATGCTCGAACGGCATTTGCTTCGGTGTGTGTGCCTGTGCGCCACGCTTTTTCTTGCCTGCGCGGCGCTCGCCGGTGCGGACACGATTGTTCTGAAAAACGGGCGCAAGATCGCTGCGCTCAGCGCAGTGATCGAAGGCGACAAGGTTCGCTACGAAACCCCAAGCGGCACGCTCACTCTTCCCAAATCCATCGTCGATCACATCGACAAAGGAGCGCCGGGCAGCTTTGCGGCGGAGACGGCGAATTTTGCCATGGCTGCGCCCGCGCTCGCTCCCTTGGCATTCTCAAAAAACGACATCGAACAAAACACGATTCGCGACGGAGCGGTGGACAGCGAATTTATCGCGAATCTGGAAAATGGCGCGCGAGGCGGATCGAAGGAGGCATTGCAGGCTGCCGCGCTGGCTCATCACACGGCGGCGCAATTCGAGATCGCGCACGGTGAGATGGAACGCGCGATAGACGATGAACGAGCCGCGCTGGGCTTTCAGCCAAACGAGAGCAGCTTGCTGTTAAACCTTGGCTATCTTCATCTGAAGCGAAGCGAATTCAAGCAGTCGCTCGAATATCTGGACCGCGCGCGACGCATTGCGCCCGACGATTCGGAAGTAAGCAAGCTGACGGGCTGGGCGTACTACGGATTGAACAAACTGGATCTCGCCGTAACGGAGTGGAAAAAATCGCTGACGATCCGGCCGGACGAGGAAGTGGCTGCCGCTTTGGCCAAAGCGGAGCGCGACAAAGAAGAAGAGGAAGGCTACAAGGAAAACGAAAGCCGGCATTTTACGCTGAAGTACAGCGGCGCGGCGGAACCCGACCTTGCGCGGGAAGTGCTGCACACGCTCGAAGCGCACTACACCGCGATTGAATCCGAATTGAATTTTTCCACGCCGGATTCGATTGGCGTGATTCTCTACACGCGGCAGGCGTTCATCGACATTACGAATGCGCCCAGCTGGGTCGGCGCGCTGAATGACGGACGGTTGCGCATTCCGGTGCAAGGCCTGACGAGCATGACGCCCGAGCTCTCGCGCGTGCTGAAACATGAATTGGCGCACAGCTTTATCGAACAAAAAACGCACGGATTGGCGCCGACATGGGTGCAAGAAGGGCTTGCGCAGTGGCTGGAAGGCAAACGCAGCCGCGAAAATGCGGCGGTGCTGCTGCAGAGTTTTTCCGCCGGGCAAACGGCAACGCTGACGCAGCTGGAGGGATCGTGGATCCATTTTACGGACGTCGCGGTGCAGTTCGCGTACGCGTGGGGGCTGGCCACGATCGAAGCGATCGTCGCGTCATCCGGAGTGGGCGACGTCGTGCGAATCCTGGAGCACATTGCGACCGGTGAAAAACCGGAAGCCGCGGTGCACGCAATTTTGAATCGCGATTACAACGGCTTGATGGAAATGACCGCGGAGTATTTGCGCAAAACGTACGGGCAGTAGTTTGTCAGGCGATTGAAAAGGACCCGAGATTATGAATGGGCAAGCAAAGCGGCTAGAACCGCGGCGCGTTCGGGCATGGCGTCCGCAAGAATGTGTTCGTCGCGCGAATGGGCGCCGTCGCCGACGGCGCCGAGGCCGTCGAGGGTGGGGACGCCAAGCGCTGCGGTGAAATTGCCGTCCGAGGCGCCGCCGGCCGTGCCTTCACCAAGTGCGATGCCCATTTGCGTGGCCAGTTTTTTTGCTCGTGCAAAAAGTCCCGCGCTGACGCTGCGCTCAAGCGGAGCGCGGGTGAAGCCGCCGGTGACTTCGAGTTTTGCGCCGCGAAGAACCGGTTTGAGGGCGTGCAGCTTTTTTTCGACGGCGCGCATATCGGCGCTGCGAAGCGCGCGGAGATCGATCGAGGCTCGCGCCTGTTCGGCGATGACGTTGATGCGCGTGCCACCTTCCATGACGTCAGCGTTCACGGATACGCCGCGGCGAATGTCGTTCCACGCAAGTATTTTTGCCAGCTGCAAAGCCAGTTCGTGAATGGCGTTGACGCCTTTTTCCGGCGCGAGGCCGGCGTGCGAAGCTTTGCCGCGCACGACGAGCTCCGCTTCGCCGACTCCTTTGCGCGCCGTCTTGAGCAAGCCCGTTGGTCCGAGCGACGGCTCAGGCACGAAGACGGCGTCGCTGCGACGCGCTTCCGATTCGAGCAACTTGCGCGAAGCGCCGGAGCCAATTTCTTCGTCGGAGGTCCAAAGAAAAACGATTTGCTTTTCTATGCGCGCGTTCGTGGCGAGCAACGCGTCCAGCGCGAAGAGCGCCTGAACGATTCCGGATTTCATGTCGAAGACGCCGGGGCCGTATACTTTGCCGCCGGCGGTGCGAAAGGGCATTTTGGCGAGCGTTCCGGTGGCGTAGACGGTGTCGTAATGACCGAGAACGAGAAGCTGGCCACTGGCTTTTTTTGCGGCGCGAGGGCGCCAGACGATGCGAACGTGATTGCCGCGGATTTTTTGATGCAGCAATTCGACGCGGACATTGCGTTTGCGCCATTCCGTGGCGATTATTTCCGCGCAGCGGTCGGCCGCGTTTTTTTCCGTGCTGGGAGACTCCGCCAGCGCGAAAACGCGCAAGACGGTGAGCATCTGCGGTAACTTGGGGCGAAGATAAGAGAGCAATTGGCGGGGATGGTGCGCCTGGTCGGTCATCCGGCCATGCTAACAATCGCGCGGGGCTTCGGCAACTTCGCCGAAAGTCGAGCGCGCAGATTGCGCGTTCCTGGCGCGCTAGCTTCCTTTATAATGGTAGTTTTGGCGGGGGCGTCCGAAGGCTGCAGGATTCGGCCGCCTCGCGGAGAGACGGAATGATTTTTGACGTGTTGGAAATTCAGAAATACTTGCCGCATCGCTATCCGTTTTTGATGATTGATGGCGTCCTCGAAATGGAGCGGTTGAAGCGCATCGTTGCGATCAAGAACGTCACGATCAACGAAGCGCACTTTCAAGGCCATTTCCCCGGGCGTCCGGTGATGCCGGGCGTTTTGATCATTGAAGGAATGGCGCAGGCCGGCGGATTGCTGCTGCTTCTGGAAATTCCCGACCGTGAAAATAAATTGTTGTTTCTTGCGGCGGTGGACGACGTGCGGTTCCGCCGGCCGGTATTGCCGGGACATCAGTTGCGGCTCGAAGTGACCGTGCTGGCTTGGCGCGGCGATTTTTGCAAGATCCAAGGCAAAGGATTTGTGGAGGGCCAACTGGCGGCGGAAGCGACGCTGATGTGCAAGATGATTGACCGCGAGCCGGCGAGCAAAGAATCCGAAAAATGAGCGAGAGCACGATTCATCCGCAAGCGGTGGTCTCGGCGCAAGCGAAATTGGGCGCGGGCGTCGCCGTCGGGGCGTTTGCGGTGATTGGCGCGCACGTGACGCTCGGAGACGGATGCGTCGTGCATAATCACGCGGTGATCCACGGGCCCGCGAAATTTGGCCCGAACAATATTTTTCATCCCTTCAGTGCGATTGGCGTGGACCCGCAGGATTTGACGTTTGCGGGCGAGCGCACGGAACTGATTGTGGGCGAGGGAAATAATTTTCGGGAATCGGTGACGGTAAGCCGCGGCACGAAAAAGGGCGGCGGAACCACGAAAATTGGCAATCACAATTTATTCATGGCGTACACGCACATTGGCCACGACAGTGTGATCGGGAGCCACGCGATTTTTGCGAACGCGGCGACGCTCGCGGGCCACGTCGTGATTGAAGATCACGCAACGGTGGGCGCGCTTTCGCCAGTGCATCAATTTTGCCGGATCGGGCGGTACGCGTACGTCGGGGCCTGCACGGTGATTACCCAGGATGTGCCGCCGTTTTCCCGGGTGGTCACGGAGCGCGAAACGAAAAGCTTTGGAATCAATTCCATCGGGCTCGATCGGAAGGGATTCAGCGAGGAGCGGCGCAAGACGCTGCAACGTGCATTTCGTTTGCTGTTGCGTTCGAAACTGAATACTTCGCAGGCGCTCGCGAAAATGCGCGACGAGTTTCGCGATTCCGCCGACGTGCTTGAACTGGTGCAATTCATCGAGACGGCCGAGCGCGGCATCGTGAAGTAGCTGGCCCGGCGAAACCATGTCCACCAATGCGGCAAACACTTCAGGATGGGGACTCATCGCAGGCAACGGGCGATTCCCGTTTCTCGTGCTCGAGGGCGCGCGGAGCCAGGGAATTGAAATGGCCGTGATTGCGATTAAAGAAGAAGCGGCGCCGGAATTGGAAGCGCACGCAAAGCGGTTGCACTGGGTGAGCCTCGGCGAGCTGAGCAAGACGATTGATTTGCTGCACAAGGAAGGCGTCACGCAAGCGGTGATGGCCGGGCAAGTGAAGCACACGAAAATTTTCAGCGCGATTCGGCCGGATTGGAAATTGGCGAAACTCTTGTTTGCCTTGCCAAGAAAAAACACCGATGCGTTGATCGGCGCGGTGGCGAAGGTTTTGGAGGACGAGGGGATTCGTTTGGTGGATTCGACGTTTTTTCTGAAGCCGTTGCTGCCGGAGGCAGGCGTTTTGACGCGGCGCGCGCCAAGCGAAAGCGAAGCAGCGGACATGGAATACGGGCTTGGCGTGGCGCGGCAGATTGCAGGCATGGATATCGGCCAAACCGTCGTCATTTCGGATAAGGCGTGCGTGGCCGTCGAAGCGATGGAAGGAACGGACGAAACGATTGCGCGCGCCTCGCGGCTCGCGGCCGGAAAGCAACTGGTGGTCGTAAAGGTGAGCAAGCCAAATCAGGACATGCGGTTCGATGTACCCATCGTTGGCCTGCCCACCATCCAACAGATGCGGGCTTGTGGCGCGACGGCGCTCGCCGTCGATGCCGGCCGGACGCTTTTTTTCGATCGCGAAAAACTCATTGAGTTGGCCAACCAGGCGGGAATCGCCATTCAGGCTTTCCCGGCAGCCGGGGAACTGAAAAACGCTGCGAAGGGAATGAATAGAGAATGACGGCGGCGCCAAAAGAGAATGCTATTCGTGTGGCCGTTGTCGGGTGCGGCGAGTTTGGGCGGAATCACGCGCGCGTGTACCGCGAAATGGAAGGTGTCGCGCTTGCCGGTGTTTTTGACGCGGATGCTTCACGAGCGGCGGCGTTTGCAAAAGAGTTCGGCACGCGCCTGTTTTCGTCGCTCGATGCGTTGCAAGGCGAAGTGGATGCGGCCAGCGTCGCGGTTCCAACGGTTGCGCATGCGGACGTCGGCTGCCGCTTGATGGAGCGGGGAATTGACGTCCTCGTGGAAAAGCCCATGGCCGCGAACCTGGCGGAAGCCGACGCGCTCGTGAACGCGGCGCATCGCCATTCGCGGATTTTGCAGATCGGCCACGTGGAACGCTTCAACCCCGCCGTCCTTGCCGTCGAGCCCATTCTGAATCGGCCCCTTTTTTTTGAAGTGCACCGCCTCGGCGTGTTCACGCCTCGCAGCCTCGATGTCGACGTAATCTACGATTTGATGATTCACGATCTGGATATCTTGCTCGCGCTGGTCGGAGAACCGGTCACGGAAGTGAAGGCGGTCGGCATTCCGGTGTTGACGGACAAAGTCGATATTGCCCACGCACGACTCGAATTTGCAGGCGGTGCGGTCGCCAACGTCACGGCGAGCCGCGTTTCCACCGAACGCGTCCGAAAAGTCCGCTTCTTCCAGCAGCACGAATACATTTCGCTCGATTACGCGCGGCGCGATGCGATCCGTGTGCGCGTGAATCGGCCCGGGCCCGAGCCGGACTTTGCGTTCGAAAAGCTCGAAGCCCCCGCCGTCGAGCCGTTGCGCGCGGAACTCGAAGCCTTTCTCGACTCGGTTCGCACGCGCAAACAACCCAAAACGGACGGCGTTTCCGGCCGCGCATCGCTCGAATTGGCCGTGCGCGTGATGCAAAGCATCCAGAAGCACGCGGAGCGCGTCCAACTCACGGACAGCAGCCGCGCTCCTCGACCGGCCGCCACGCTCCAGAACGAAGCTAAATGATTCCACGGATCCTGGTTCCGCCGGATGCCCGGCCGACAGATTTACTTGTAACGAAGGGGCGTCCGACGGCGCTGGACGAGCGCACGCTCATTCCCGGAACGGTCACCGCCGGTCCGCTCGAAGAAAAAACGCAGATCCCCGCCGGTTTGCCGCTCGATTCGATCAGCGCGCGCGTGGTTGTGCCGCGCGACGCCAAGATTTTGCCCTATGTTGCACCGGAGATCGGCGACGTCACCGCGCAACCGAGCGCCATGGATGAGCGCATCGCGGTCCCGCAGGGAGCGATGCCGCCGGAAAATTTCGCGGATGCATTCGCGCGGCCCGAGAATTTGGTCGAAGGCGACGTTTTCACCACCGGCGAAGTGCAGCTCCTTGTTACGCCGGTGGACCGGGCCGCGAAGGCGCGCGAAGAATTAACCAACCGTGTCACCACCGCGGTCGTGTACGTCTTGATTCTCATTGCGCTGCGCATTACGCCGGGATTTCACCGGCAGAAAGTTCGCGCCAATAGCGACGAGCTCGCGCGCAAGAACGTAACGTTGTTGCTGCCGCCCGGCCCGCTGGATATTCCCGCGCCGCCGCGTCCGCCGCAGCCGCGCATTCAAGTGAATCCAAACGTGCTCAGAAAGATCGCGCCGCCGGCGCTTCCCGCGCCGATCCCGCAACCGGAAGTGCAGCCACAGCCCAAGCAAGATTTGCCGAGCGCACCGGCGCCGCAAACCAATGCAACTCCTCCCGCGCCGCAGCCGAAGACGGAAGTTGCCTCCAACAATCCCTTGAAGCTTGAAATTCCCGATACGCCGAAGCCGCAGCCCGGTTTGGTCTTGCCAAAGTATGGGAACACGCGCCCAACCGACGCCGCGCCTCACCGCGACTCTTCCGGAATTTCCGGCCCGCGCGCAACGATTCAGAGCGTTCCCGTGCCACGCTCAGCCGGCGGCGGTGGCGGCCAATCCGGCCGTGCGTACGGCGGCATGGCGATGCTCACGCCCGATCAGGGTGTGGACTTTAGCGCCTATCTCGCGCGCGTGCAGACCAGCGTCGACCGCAACTGGCAAGCGGTCATTCCGGAATCCGTTTTGCTTGGCGAAAGAGGCTGGGTCGAATTGCAATTCAAAATCATGAGGGATGGCAGTGTCCCCCCAGGCTACCCGATTTTGATCCGTTCTTCGAGCAAGGAGCCGCTCGATCGCGCGGCCATCTCTTCCATTCGCGCTTCCAATCCTTTTGAACCGCTGCCATCCGCCTTTACCGGGCCGTTCATCGAAATCCGCGCCATTTATCTCTACAATCTTCCACCGGAGATCTTGAACCAGCAGTGAAGCCATCGCGCCAGCAAGTAATCGGCAGCATACTTCTTGCTGCCGTCGTGCTCGTTATCCTTCTCGTGCGCGGATGGCATATTCTGTTTCGATGAGCGCCGCCAATACGGATTCTCGGCTTATCGTCATCGTCGGCCCGACGGCATCCGGCAAATCCGCGCTCGGCATCGCCATCGCAAAAAAGTTCGGCGGCGAAATCGTCGCGTGCGATTCCACGCAGCTCTATCGCGGGTTCGACATCGGCACGGCAAAGCCAACGCGCGCCGAACGCGCGGAAATTCCGCATCATTTGTTGGACGTGTTGAATCCGGGCGAGCCTTCGACCGCGGGAGATTACCGCGAGCGCGCCGAACTTGCCTTGGCGGACCTTAAAGCCCGCGCAAAGCTGCCAATCGTAACGGCCGGCACGGGGCTCTATCTTCGCGCCCTGCTCGAAGGCCTGGCGGAGCTGCCGCAGCGCTCGGAAGAGTTGCGCGAGCGGCTCAGGGAAAGCGCGGAGAGGCACGGGCCCGGTCATCTGCACGCCGTTTTGCAAAAGCTCGACTCTGAAACCGCCGCCAAAATTGCGCCCGCCGATGAACAAAAGATCATTCGCGCGATCGAGGTTTGTCTCCTCACGAACAAGCCGCTCACCGAAATTCATCGCACGGCAAGAAAACCATTGCCTGGTTGGCACGCCCTCAAAATCGGATTGCAGCCCGCGCGGCAAGCGCTCGTGGATCGGATTCATGCGCGAACCGACGCCATGCTTGCGGGCGGCTGGCTCGAAGAAGTGCGCGAATTGCTTTCCCGGAATTACGCGGAGGACGCGAAGCCATTCGACTTTATCGGCTACCGTGAACTGCGCCAAGTTCAGCGTGGCAAAATGACGCTCGCCGCGGCGCGCGCGGCCATTCAGCAGGCCACCCGGCAATACGCGAAGCGGCAGCAAACATGGTTTCGCCGGGAACAAAACGTTCATTGGCTCGCTGGATTTGGCGACGACGCGAAAATTCAGAATGCCGCGTGCGCGTACCTCGCCGGCTGCGGATTTACCGAAGCTCGCGGCGGACTTCCCGCAGGCGTATAATCGGGGCGATGGGGGACATCCAGCCGGTCGCCGGCATTTTCGGAACAAGGGTTGTTCCGCCTTCCCAATGAAATCCAGCCAACAAATTACCGTCACCGAACGCGCGTTGCTGGTTGGCGTCGCCTGGAAACGTTCGCCGCGATTTCCCGGCCAGCCCGCCGGCGCGCCAGAGCGCGAATCGCTTTTGGAACTTGTCGAACTTGCACGCAGTGCCGGTGCCGATATTGCGGGAACGGTGTTTCAGCTTCGAGACAAGCCCGATCCCGCCACTCTCATCGGCCGCGGAAAACTCGAGGAAATTACCGCCGAAGCCAACGCGCGCAAGGCCCCGCTCATCATCTTCGATTCGAATCTTTCGCCCGTACAGCAACGCAACATCGAAGAGGTAACCGAACGCCGCGTCATTGACCGTACGCAGCTCATCCTCGACATTTTTGCCAAGCACGCGCGCAGCCGCGAAGGCCAGCTGCAAGTCGAACTCGCGCAACTCAATTACATGCTGCCGCGGCTCACCGGCAAAGGCACTTCGATGTCGCGCCTCGGCGGCAAGAGCGGCGGAGGCGGATCGGGCGGCGCGGGCGGAGGCGCCGGCCGTATCGGCGTCCGCGGGCCGGGCGAAAAAAAATTGGAAACCGATCGCCGGCGCATCCGCGACCGCGTACGAAAAATTCAAGCCGGAATCGAAGAGGTGCGCAAGCAGCGCGCGCTTCGGCGCGAAGCGCGCAACGCGGTTCCGCTCGGCACGATTGCGCTGGTTGGTTACACCAACGCCGGCAAGTCCACGCTTTTCAATGCCCTTAGCAAGGCCGAAGTCCTCGTCTCGTCCCGTATGTTTGCGACGCTTGACCCCACCATTCGCGCCCTTCGATTGCCTTCCGGGCGCCGCGCGCTGCTCTCGGACACGGTTGGTTTTATTCGCGATCTGCCAAAGCCCCTTCTGACGGCTTTCCGCGCGACGCTCGAAGAAGTCCAGGAATCGGCGCTCATTCTGCACGTCAGCGACGTTTCCAATCCACAGCACGAACAACTCGACGCCGAAGTAAAAAAAATCCTCGCGGAACTCGGCGTGTCGGATCGCCCCACAATTCGCGTTCTCAACAAAGTGGACCGGCTCGCACCGGAAGAAAAGCGCGCGATCGCGCAATCGTTGCATGGAAGCGCGGACGGCGGCGTGGCGCTCGTTTCCGCCCTCACCGGCGAAGGGCTGGATGAATTGATTCGCAAAATGGACGCCGCGCTGCCGGTCGATCCGACCGTCACGCTTTCGCTCCGTCTCCCGCTCGCGGAAGGGAAAACGCTCGCGCTTGTGCATGCGCTCGGCAAAGTGCTTCACTCCCGCGTGGACGATTCCCACATGCAGCTTGAGGCGGAAGTGCCCGCGTCGGTGGCGCAAAAATTGCGTCTGCAGAATTTCGCCGCGCGGGGAACTTTTCGCCGAAAATCGACGTAATCAACAGTGGAGGTGGAACCATGGTTGGGTTCCTTTTGTGGTGCATTCTGTTCGTCCTGTGCTGGCCCTTGGCGCTCTTGGCCCTGGTGCTTTATCCGGTCGTGTGGCTGCTTTCCATTCCGTTTCGCATCGTTGGCATCACCGTGAACGGCGTATTCCGTCTTTTGAGCGCGATTTTTTATTTGCCGGTCCGCCTGCTACGCGGACCCCGCACCATATAACTTCTTGCAAATGATGCGCGTTATGATCGGGTTAATGCATTAAAACTGCGCCACTTAAGGCTCCTGCCGGGCTATCTCGATTCGCCACCAAGTGCCCGCAACCTGTGGAAAACACTGTGGAAAGTCGCAATCCGGCCGAGCGATCGTAAACCGCCCTGCCCCCGGCGCTCTCCGCGCCCGATCGCCTTGTCGCCACATAAGTCCAATAGAATCAGTGCGGTACGGCGTATATATGCTTAGTAACATATCCGTCCATCGCGAATAGCCGCCCAATTAGTGCCGCAACCTTTTGCACAGATTGGGTTTGTTGCGTTACGAATCAGTATTCCCGAATCCCCGGATTCGAACGCCGGCCTGTTAACGCCTAAGTACCGAACGCCGAATCCGCTTTCACCGCCCTTTTCCCGGACGGCTGACCGTTGACGCCCCTCTGCTCGGCGTCTATAGTGATTTCCGGTGGCAGCAGCGACGCTCTTGCGGCGTCCGTAGCCCCCTTTATGAACCTTCCCAATTCACTCACCGTTTTGCGAATCTTTTTTGTGCCGCTTCTCATTGTCGTGCTGCTTACGCGCAGCCCGAACGTGGAACCCTGGGGCGTCCCGATGCATTTTGAGTTTTGGGGCGTGTTGATTCTTCTGACGGCGGCAGCAACGGATTGGGCCGACGGCTATTTTGCAAGGCGGCGCCGGCAGGTAACGACGCTGGGAATACTGCTCGATCCAATCGCGGATAAATTGCTCATTTCCGCCGCATTCATTTCGTTGGTGGATATGCGAGATGCCAGTGGACATGGGTTGGTCTCGGCGTGGATGGTGGTGATTATCATTGGAAGAGAATTCACGGTCCTCGGTCTGCGAAACATCGCGTCGGCGGAAGGCTTCACCATTGAAGCTTCGGCATTGGGAAAAACCAAGATGGTTCTTCAGGTGTGCGCTGTGGCAGTGCTGATCGCGGGAGCGGGAGTGGGGCGCCCGTGGCTCAAACTACTGGGGCAAATCTTGGTTTGGCTCGTCGTGATCAGCGCTCTTGTTTCCGCCGCGCAGTATTTTCTCCGCTTCTGGGGACAGTTGGACGATCGCATTAAGCAGCGCCGAAAGCTTCGTATGAACCAGCCGGTCGATCCGGTGCCTGAAAAAACCAAGGACGCCGTCCCTTCCTGAGGTCATAGATTCCGCAGCTCCATGCAATAGCACAATAAAGACAAAGCCCGCTTCGGGCGTTGCCGAAGCGGGCTTTGCACAATCGCAAGAAAACGTGATTATTCGATTTCGATGTAATCCCCGGCAAAGACTTCGGTGCGCGTAAACGTGATGAGCACGCTCGACGAGTTCTTCGTTACCGACAGGACGATGCCTTCGCCGAGGACCTCGCGTGGCAGGTCGTTCCATTCGTAGCGCTGCGGTGTGCTGCCGTAGCCGTAAAGCTTGTACTGATAATCCTTTTCGGTTGGCGGCGTTTCCGAGCGCGAACCTTCATACCGGAAGATGCGGAAGTAGTCGCCCAGCTTGACGCCCTGCGCCGTGCCGAGGTTCACGTAAATCGTGTCCCCCTGGCCGACCGCCTGCGCCCATTCCTTGCCCACGACGACCATTGCCACCTGCTTACCACTGAAGGGAGCGAAGACGTTGAACTTGGCGGCATCTTTGAACGGTCCAACCGGTCGCGGCTGGTAGGGGAGCAGGATGTCGCCACGCTGCATCGGTCCACATGCAAACGTAACCTGCCCGACGGAAACTTTTGGTTGCACGCTAACGATCCGTATTTGTCCGAGATCGATGTACGGCGAACCCATCGCCTTCAATAGCTTGGGCTGCCATTTGAACCACGACACTTTGTTCGGATCGCTCTCCATCCGCGTGACGCTGTACAGGTCGCCTTCCTTGACGCCTTGGTTCATTCCGCGGTTGATGTGTACGTACTCACCGGTTGTCCAGGTCAGCTTCGTGCTGGATTCTTCGCCGGTGATCAAATACGTGTCTCCACCGACCTTTTGGTCGGTAAAGAAGCCGGAGCAGTTAATCTGCGTGGCATTCGGCTGATTCGCCGCATGCATCGCTTCGGAACGCTGCGCGGCGCTGATTCCCGCTCCCAAGAGCAGGACGAGGCACAATTTCGCTGACTTTGCGAGCATCGCAAACTCCTTCGGACACGCCCTCTGGGGCATGTGGGGACTCCACTGAGCGAAGTTAGCAATGCCGGGCGGGCGCGGTCAAGAAATTGGGCAAGGGTGCTTTACACTTTTGATACGGCATGCTACATCTCGTGTTTTCAATAAAATGCCGCCAACCCGACATAACCACAGCCCGTTCGGGGCTCGCGAAGACCGCATCTGTGCCGTGGCCGCCGCCCACACGGCCACGGAAATGGCCAGTCAGATTCGCGCCGGCCTCCGCGAAACGCACACGGTTGAGCTTCGACTGGACTGGCTCAAAAGCGATTCCGAACGGCGCAAGCTGCTCGCCTGGCTTGCAAAACGGAACTTTCGTTCCGCCACGTTCCTCGCAACGTGCCGCCGAAAAGTTGCCGGTGGCGAATTTGGCGGCGATATCCGGGCCGAACTGTTTTGGTTGATGGAAGCGCGGCGCGCGGGGTGCGCCTGGTGCGACGTGGAAGTGGAAACCGAACGCGAGCTTCCCGACCAATCGATTCGCGAGTACGCTGTGCCGCCTCGCATCCTCCTCTCGATGCATGATTTCAAGCGCACGCCAAAAATGCCGCGAACCGTTTCTTGCCCGCCTCACGGCGAAGTCGATGCCGTAAAAATTGCCGCCGCGTCAAACACAATCGGCGACAGTGTGCGTTTGCTTCATCTCGCGCGGGATTCGCGGTGTTTCGTCGCCGTGCCAATGGGAGAAGTCGGCCTTCCCGGTCGCCTGCTTGCGCTGCGCGAAGGCAGTGCGCTTGCTTATTCGCCCATCGGCCCCGCCACCGCGCCGGGGCAAGTCAGCCTGCACGATTTGAAGCATCTTTATCGCGCGCATTTGCTCACCCATCGCACGGACGTCTATGGCGTCATCGGCGATCCGATTCGCCATTCGCTTTCGCCCTTGCTTCACAACACCGGTTACGTTGCGCGGAAGCGTGACGCGGTCTATTTGCCGTTCCTCGTGCGCGACTTGAAAGATTTCCTCCGCGCAATTCCGGCATTCGGCGTTCGCGGATTCAGCGTCACGATTCCGCACAAACAAAGCGTCCTCAAGTATCTGAATGATTGCGAGCCGCTCGCCGCGAAAATCGGAGCGGTGAATACCGTGGTCGTGCGGCATGATGGGTCGCTCTATGGTTGCAATACGGACTATGTCGGCGTTTTGCGCGCGCTCGAAAGCAGATTGACGCTTCGAAAAAGCAGCGTGCTCGTGTTCGGCGCCGGGGGTTCGGCGCGCGCGGCGGCCTTTGCGCTCGCGCAATCCGGCGCGCACGTCTCGGTTTGCGCGCGTCGTGATTCTGCCGCAAAAGAGCTCGCTCGCGCCGTAGGCGGCGAAATCGTTCCGCGCCGCGCGTTGCGTTCGCGGAATTTCGACGCCATTCTGAACACCACCCCCGTCGGTATGCATCCCCACGAAGATGCCTCGCCGCTCACGCCTCCCGAACTCCGCTGTAATCTCGTGATGGATCTCATCTACCGGCCCCTTGAAACGAAGTTGCTTGCGCTCGCGCGAAAAAAAGGAATCGCCGCCGTTTCCGGTCTCGACATGTTTCTCGCGCAAGGATTCGCGCAGTGGGAAATCTGGATCAAAACGCGGCCGCCCGAATCCGCCATCCGTCAGGCCGTTTTGGCCGCATTGCGAACCGAGAAAAAAGTTCCGTAAGCCCGGCTCGCAGACCGCCCGTTCCGTTCTCGTGTAAACTGTCATCTTTCGCAAAGGGTCCCGCGTCCGATGATTCAGCCTTCCTTCGCCGAATTCAAGCGCCTCGCCAAACAGGGCAACCTCATCCCCGTGTACGACGTTTTTTCCGCCGACTTGCTCACACCCGTCAGCGCGTATCTCCGCATCGCGCAAGGCGCCAGGCATTCTTTCCTTCTCGAAAGCGTCGAAGGCGGCGAAAAAATCGCGCGCTACACCTTCGCCGGTGCAAATCCCGAAGAAGTTTTTCGTTACGCCAATGGCGCATGCGTTTTGGAGAGCCGCGATCGCATCGTGTGGGAAGAAAAAGATCCAGTCTCGTTTCTGCGCGCGCGCATTGAGCGCTTTCGCCCCGTTCGCCTTCCGGGTTTGCCGCCGCTCGTTGCCGGCGCCATCGGCTATTTCAGTTACGACATGGTGCGCCTCATCGAGCGCCTGCCCAAGCGCCTGCGCGACGAAATCGGCCTCTTTGACGCCATGCTCATGTTCTTTCACGGCCTCATCGCGTTCGATCACGTGCAGCATCGCCTCTGGGTCGTCCGCAACGTTTTCACCGAAGGTCCGGGCACGTTGCGATCGAAATATGAAGCGGCGGTCAAAGAGATCCAACGAACGCGAAAATTGCTCGCCGAGCCCGTGGCCGAAGAAACACCGAAGAAGGCTTCCAGGTCGTCGAAAGCCGGGAAACTCAAAATTTCCTCGAACTTCGCAAAGCCCGCTTACCTCGCCGCCGTCCGCAAAGCCAAGGAATACATTCGCGCCGGCGACATTTTTCAGGTTGTCATCAGCCAGCGCTTTTCCGCGAAAACGAAAGCGTCTCCGTTCGAAATCTACCGCCAGCTTCGCGCGCTCAATCCTTCTCCCTATCTTTTCTTTTTGCAGATGAACGATGTCGCCGTCGTCGGCAGCTCGCC